>CAWEAV010000041.1:0-29272 GCA_963806715.1 uncultured delta proteobacterium | reverse complement strand
CATCTCCTCTTCCGTATTGAAAATCGAAAGGCTGAAACGGATGAACCCATGTGCGGCCGTAAAAGGCACTCCCATGGCGCGGAGCACATGGGAAGGTTCTAGCGAGCCCGAAGTACAGGCAGATCCCTGAGGAAGCGCAAATGCCGAGGTCCGACAGGAGTAAGAGAATTGATTCGCCTTCGACGTATTCAAAACTGACACTGTCGGTATTGGGAAGACGATTTATGATATCGCCGTTGACCACAGTGTTCGAAATCTCTGTCAACAATCTCCTTCTCAAGATTATCCCTGAGGCCTTGACCCTGGTATTTTCGTCTTCCATATTCCTTTGGAGCCAATTCACAGGCCTTTCCAAGGCCAATGATGTCCGGCGTGTTTTCCGTGCCTCCTCTTCGCCCTTTTCCTGATGTCCACCGATTAGGAAAGGCGAAACTTTCGTGCCCTTTCGGATATAGAGAACCCCAACCCCCTTGGGGGCGTGGAGTTTATGGCCGGAAAGGGAGAGCATGTCGATCGTCGATTTTTTTAGGTTGATCGGGATTTTTCCGATTGTTTGAACTGCGTTGGTGTGGAAAGAGATGCCCTTTTCCTTTGCGATTCTTCCCCAATTTTTTCAACCGGAAAGATGACGCCCGTTTCATTGTTTCCGTACATGTCGAGACTATCGCGGTATGGTCGGTCATCGATTCTTTCAATTCGTCCAGATCCAGTCTCCCCTCTCTATCCACAGGCAGTTCCGTTACGTTATGGCCCTTTTGTGATTAAATAAGTCGAGCGTGCCCCATAGCGGGGTGTTCCACCCGGCTGGTGACGATCTGCCTTTTTTCCGGATTGGAATCGAGCGTTCCAAATCGCGGCGTTGTCACTTTCCGTACCGCAACTGGTGAAGACGATTTCCTCAGGGTTGGCGCCCAGGAGGGCCGCCGCCTGATCCCTCGCCTCGTTCACGTTTATGGCCACCTGTCCGCCGAAGAGTGCATACTGGATGGATTCCCATATTATTCCGAAAAATAAGGAATCATCGCCTCTAAGACTTCATGGGCCACTCGGGTCGTGGCATTATTGTCCAGGTAAACGGTTCTCACGGACTGCCTCCTCAACCGCAATCTCGTCGCTGACGAGTTCCCTGAATGTCGACTCGACATACTCCTTCAAGGTGATTTCCGAGCTGGGAGAGGAGGAACACTCGCCTCGGAGCGCGACATAGACCCGGTTCCCGATCAATGTCGATCATATCGATATCGCCGCCATCAGCGCTTCAAGGCCGGGATGATCTCTCGTTCCAGGGATTTCTTCAATCAAGCGGATCTTCTGAGTATTGGTGAGTTTCGGCTTTTCAGGCTTGGCGGGAGTTTCTCGTTCTGCATCTCTTTTTTCACCCTCTCGATGAAGGCCTCAATCTTCAGATGGCATATGACCGCATCCGCCGCCGGCCTTAGTGTAATAGGTGACCTGTTCAACGGTCTAGAGATCGTTCTCCCGGATGGCCTTTATATCTCCCGATCCGTCACTCCAAGACATTTACAAACGATTTCGGCCCCTTCCATCGTACCGACCCCGATAATTGGCAATGGCGGCTTCAAGGGCTTCCTTCCCCATGACGGAGCAGTGCATCTTTTCTTCGGGAAGCCCCCCAGAAATTCGCAATATCCTGGTTGGTTACTTTCAGTGCCTGATCCAGTGTCATCCCCTTGATCATTTCCGTCAGCGCGGAAGATGATGCAATGGCGCTGGCGCAGCCGAAAGTCTTGAATTTGGCATCTTCGATGCGTTTTTTTTCATCCAGTTTCAGATAGAGCTTCAAGGCATCACCGCAGGCCAGGGAGCCAACTTCCCCGACTGCCATCCGGCGTTTCATCTCCCCAACATTTCTCGGGTTCAGAAAGTGATCTTTAACTTTATCCGTATATTCCCACATAGAAAAACCCCCAGAGTTTTTAATTCATTATAAATTCAAATGGATCATACCGTCAACTCCATTTTAGCATCATTCAAGGGTCTTTCCCAAAACTTATCGCCTGTGGTAGACTTTAGGAAAGAACCTGTTGAGGAGACAGAGTATGGTTGCCCACAGCAAGAACTCTCTGATCACAGGCCTTCCGGGAGTGGGGAAGACGACCCTGATTAAGAAGGTTTCTGAGGAGTTAAAACGATTCCAACCGGTTGGGTTTTACACTGCCGAAATAAGAAGAGGCGGTCAACGATTGGGGTTTGAGCTAATCAGCCTCGATGGAAATAGGAGTCTCCTCTCTCCATGTGGAAATAAAGAGTCCTTATAGGGTGGGGAAGTAACAGGGTGGATATTCGAGGGTTTGAGCGTTTTCTCGATTCGATTCCTTTTATGGATTCTTCAAACCGGTTGATCATTCTGGATGAAATTGGAAAGATGGAATGTCTTTCCGATCGATTTAAGAAGATCCCAAAGAGGCTCTCAATTCGGAGGAGTGGGTGATTGCTACCATCGCCCTGAAAGGAACAGGATTGATTGAAGAGGTGAAGCAGAGAAAGGATGTTAAGATTTTCGAAATATCTGAGATGAATAGAGATCATTTACCAGAGGAAATTGTAAAAGAGATGACAGCAAATCTTTCTTATCCGTTGACAATCCATCTTTTCTTCAAGTAATATTAACACAGCAGCATTTCCCTGTGATTTTGTAGGGCGTGATCCCCATCACGCCTTCGATCAGTGCGTTTGGGGAACGCACCGACAATCTTTACTGCGTTTGAATTAAACCAATTGATGTCAAATTCTTTCATTGCGCTCAAAAACGTCACTAAAACTTACTATCAGGGAGATATCCCCGTATTGGCTCTCGATCAGATCGACCTGAACGTTACCAAGGGAGAGTTTCGGCCATTACGGGTAAGAGCGGTTGTGGAAAATCGACCCTGATCAATATCATCGGAGGTCTTGATTCCCCGGATCGAGGCCAAGTCATCGTCAAGGGTGAGGACATCACACGGATGGACGATCGGCGGCTCACCCTTTTCCGGCGGGATAAAATTGGTATCATCTTCCAGTTTTTCAATCTTCTTCCGATCCTGACCATTCAGGAGAACGTCAGCCTTCCCTACCATTTGAAAGAAGGTTCAAATACCATCGAGACTAATGTGGATCAACTGCTGCGGGAAATGGGTCTTTTTGATCGGAGGAAGCATAGACCCCATGAGCTTTCAGGAGGCGAGATGCAGCGGGTGGCCATCTGCCGGGCTCTGATCAATGATCCTGAAATCATTTTCGCCGATGAGCCAACAGGGAATCTCGATTCCTCTACGGGAAGTCAGGTCCTGGAAATTCTGAGACGCCTCAGGGAGGAACAGGGCAAAACCATCCTCCTTGTGACCCACAGTCAGGAAGGGGCGGCCATCGCCGATCGCATCCTGAGAATGCAGGATGAAAGGTCCCTTCCAATCCCAGACAAAGTCTTTTAAATCCAAAACTCAAAATCCCTGCCTCCGGCAGGCAGGCAAATGTCAAAGGATTGTCTTCAGAAGCATAACATTTTTCAGCTTTTTTAACGTGGAAGAATTCAGTAGCGGGAGCATCTCATATCTGAATTTTGGGTTTCATTTGACATTCGACCTTTGGCATTTGACATTTTAGATACCCGGATTGATTCCAACCCTTTGGATTTAAATAACTGTGGTCTTCTATCATCTCATCAAACACATTACCCTCAGACATCTTCACCTCAATAAATTGAGGACAGCCCTTACGGTGATCGGGATTGTTCTCGGAGTGGCTGTCTTTGTTAGCCTCCAGGTCGCAATTCATACGGCTATTGAATCCTTCAATTCCACGGTGGATCATGTCACGGGTAAGGCCAATCTCCAGGTCACCTCTTCTGGAAGAGGCTTTCCCGAGGAGACCTATCTGAAGATCAAGAAGGTGCCGGGGATTAAAGCGGCTACCCCAGTGATCCAGGATATCGCGAGATCGATGATTTCAACAGTGAGCCCCTCTACCTTCTTGGCATTGATGTCTTCAGCGATCAACCGTTCAGGGACTATCAATTTGATGAATCCCAAGAAGAAGACTTTCAATTTCTAAATGATCCCCACGCCATCGCCATCACCGAAAAATTGGCCAATCGTCATCGGCTGAAGAAGGGGGATCCTCTGCCTCTGATCTTCGGTTCTAAAGAGTGACCCTCACCCTCACCCGCCTCTTGAAGGTGGAGGTCCGGCAAAATCTCTGGAGGGTAACTTTGGCCTATGATATTGCTGCTGCCCAAGAGGCCCTGGAGAAGGTGGGTCTCATTGATCGGATCGACCTTATTGTGGTACCATCGATCCCGTTGGCGACCCTGGAAAAAGAGATAAGAAAGGTGATTCCTCAGGGAACAGAGATTCGGAGGACAGAGACACGGAGCGGACAGATCGAGAAGATGGTTTCTGCCTTCCACCTCAACCTAACCGCTCTCAGCCTTATCTCCTTAATTGTTGGGATGTTCCTGATCTACAATGCCATTTCCACCTCAGTGATCCAGAGGCGAAGAGAGATCGGAATTCTTCGAAGCATTGGGGTGACGCGAACCCAGATCCTCATCCTGTTCATCGGTGAAGCCGGGATCATCGGAGCCCTGGGAGGACTCCTCGGAATAGGGACAGGGATTGCCCTGGCAAAGGTCATGCTCTATTTTGTTTCTCGGACGATCACAGCCCTCTACATTCTGGTGAAGGCGGAGACCCTCTCAATCCCGCCCCTCGTGCTGATCAAGGGGTTTGGATTGGCAGTCATTGTCTCGGTTTTTGCCTCTCTTGGCCCTGGAAGGGAGGCATCGAGGATTGCGCCACGGGAAGCCCTTGCAATGGGGACCCTGGAGTCGAAAGTGAAGGTCCGGATAAAGCGTTTTAGCTGCATTGGCCTTGGTCTTCTTCTTGTTGCCCTTCTTTCTGCTCTCCAGAAACCCATTGCCCATCAGCCTCTCTTTGGTTTTCTCGCCGCTCTTCTCATCGTTATCGGCGTCTCCTTTCTGGTTCCTTTGATCACCTCTCTCCTCAACCGTCTTCTCTCTCCCTTTCTTCATTTCTTTTTCGGTGTCGAGGGAAAATTGGCAAGCCGCTATATCCAAGACTCGATGGTCAGGACGGTGATCACTATCGCAGCCCTGATGACAGCCCTCTCCATGTTCATCAGCATCTCTATTATGATCCTCAGCTTCAGAAAGACTGTTGATCTCTGGGTGGAGCAAAGCATCAACGGTGATGTTTTCATCTTCCCGGGCTCCATTCGCTACAGGTTACTCCGCCTTGGTTCCCGTGGAAGTCTCAAGAGAATTACCCTCTCTTCCTGGAGTAAAAGCCTTGGATCCCTTCAAGGTACTGGACGTGGAATATCAAGGACAGCCTGCGCAGATTGCTTCCGTGGACGGGGATATTTTCCTCAATCAAAAGGTGATCCGCTTTACCCGAGAATACCCCCGCAAGATTCTCAGCCATTTTGCCTCTGGCCAATCCGTCCTTGTCACAGAGAGTTTTTCATTACGGCACCAGGTGGAGGCCGGGGAGCAGATCAAACTGGACACACCCCAAGGAGAACGGACCTTTCTCATCTCGGTGTCTTCTACGATTATTCAAACGATTGGGGGATGATCCTGATCGAGAAGAAAGTCTTTCAGTCCCTCTGGAATGACGAGACGATTCACAGCGTCGGGATCTATTTGAAGAAGGTGTTTCCATCGAGGCCTTTAAAGAGATGATTCGAGAGCGGTATTCAAAACCTTACCAGCTCTTCGTCGTCTCGCATCGCGAATTACGGAACGAAGTCCTCAGGGTCTCCGACCAGACCTTTGCCATCACCTATTCACTTGAATTCATCGCCATCCTTGTGGCCTTCCTCGGGATCATCAATTCCCTGAACGCCCTGGTAATCGAAAGGCAGAGAGATATCGGGATCTTCAGGGCCATCGGAGCCTTCCGCAACCAGGTGGAAAAGATGGTTCTTGTTGAAGCAGGGGTTATTGGTTTTTTCAGCTATGTCCTTGGCCTTCTCTGCGGTTTTCTCCTCTCGATCCTTCTCATCTATGTCATCAATAAGCAATCCTTTGGCTGGACGATTCAGTCCTCCATTCCGCCTCGAAGTCTCATCGAGTCGGGTTTATTGGTGATGATAACGTCCATTGGTGCAGGCTTGATTCCTCGGGAGAACAGCCAAGATGAATGCCGTCGAAACCTTGAGGATGGAATAAGAGACAATTGCCAATGAACAATGATCAATTATGAGTTATAAATCACAATAAAAGTTTCTTGAAGTCTTACGGTAGGTGCTGTGTTCCATGCCTGAGATCATTATGAGCGAAGACATCTACAAGAGACTGGAAATTCAAGGATCCAAACAATCTATGATTCATCTCAGATCCAGGATAAAATGTTTCTTGTTCGTCATCCTGGCGAATTTACTTATTTCATTTACTTTCAAACCTCCACTCTTTTGCCAAGACTTCAAGCGGGCCCTGCCTGGATGGACCTTCTCTTTTCCTCAGGACCATTTTTCCCATCCGGAGTTTAAAACCGAATGGTGGTACTATTCCGGCCATCTCCAATCCCGGGACCAGGATAAGAGATCCTTTGGCTTTCAACTCACCTTTTTCAGGACCGGTTTAACAAGGGAAACAAAAGAACAGAAGTCGAAATGGTCGGTTCATAACCTCTATTTTGCACATCTTGCCATCACAGACGAATCGAAAAAGAAGTTCGACTACCAAGAAAAGATCCATCGGGGAAGCCTTGGAGAGGCAGGAGCCACTCCCTATGCTGCGAGTGAAAAGACCTTTCGCATCTGGATCGAGGACTGGCTGGTCGAAGGAAGGGGCCTTGGGCTGAGAGATCACTTTCTTAAAGCAGGAGATAAGGATTTCGGGATCGAGTTTACCCTGACGCCCGAAAAAAATCCGGTCATCCATGGCCAAAACGGCATCAGCCAAAAGGCAGAGGGAGAGGGATTCGCCACCCATTACTATTCCATAACCCGCCTGAAGACAGAGGGAAAAATCTCCCTGAAGCATAAAGAGATTCCGGTTCATGGAATCAGCTGGATGGACCACGAATTTGGGTCAAGCCAGCTCCGGGAATACCAGGCAGGCTGGGATTGGTTCAGTGTCCAGCTTGATAATCGACTGGAGTTGATGTTTTACCAGATCCGGCATAAAGATGGGAGGGCGGATTTCTGTTCGAGCGGAACGATCGTTTTGCCGGACGGAACCTACCAGCACCTTCCCTTGAAAGAATTCCAGATCGAAGTTCTCAATCGATGGAAGAGCTCTAAGAACGGGGCCACTTACCCTTCCGGGTGGAAGATAAAAGTTCCCAGCCACAAGATCGAACTCAGCCTTACACCGACGGTTAAGGATCAGGAACTGATCACAAAGCAATCAACACGAGTAACCTACTGGGAGGGGAGTGTGAAGGTGGAAGGAAAATTCGGGAATGATCCAATCAAAGGAATGGGATATGCCGAATTAACAGGATATGCGAAACCCCTCTCCGGAAAGATCTGATACGCTGATATGAAATTTTGAACCCTACCTAATAAATACGGTATTCTTTCTAATAAAATACAGGATTCACCGTATTTACTTTTTTTGCTCGTCTGTGTATTTGTTAACCATAAATAATAAGTGAAAGGAGGAAGTAAATATGGCCGAAATCAAAATGCCTCATCCAGCGCATGAGGAGCATCTGTGTCTTTTGAAAAACATAGGAACAAACCTGGAGGATGTCAAGAAAATTGTGCGGAACCCAAAATTCATTTGCAAAAATTGTGGCCGAGCGGCAGCAAACAAAAAAAACCTTTGTGCACCCGAAAAATTGTAATTAAGAATTGCATTCTCAAAGCCACGCAAACGGGACTCCAAGGCAATTGATTTTAGACTCTGGAACCCCATGTCCAACTGGGCTTCCTTGCTGAGGAGATTTCATTGACTGAATTAATCTGATATTTTAGGATTAAGTAGAGTTTTCCATTTCCTTCCAATTTGCCTGGGGATGGAAAAGGAACCGTCATATTCGATGACGAAAGGAGGTGAGCGATCATGAGGAAGTTAATCAGCATTTTCTTGGCATTGGCGCTTTTGGCGGTTTTCTCCTTTGGATGTGCCGGGGTGTCGAGGGATACAAAGGTTAAATGTCCAAAATGTGGCGCCGTCTTCACCATCGATGAAGGCTTAGCCGAGATTCAGAAGAAGGGAATTTAATCCCTCGCCTACTAAGGAAACGGTATTAAAATTCAAGCGCGAAGATTGCGGCTGGACAGCAGAGAACAAAACAGTTTTGATTTCCATGGACTGATGAACAGAAAACTTGCCTATCTCCTGGTTATTGGCTTTTCTATTTCTATCCTGGGACTTGCATTCCATCATCATGAGGATGGAGCCACTCATGATGACTGCCCTGTGTGTTGTTATGTCTCGCACCATTCCCTTTTGACCCCCCAGGATAGCCCTCAAATCTCATTGCTACCTTCAAATGTTTTGTTCATCTCCATAGAAAACACGGTCTGCTTCTTAGACCGATGTTACCACCCCTACTCAAATCGAGCCCCTCCTGCATAAAGAACAAGACCAGAATTTAATTTTTCAATGTGTACGGGACCTCTGTGATGTCATCCTTCGTCTTTTTGTCTTGTTGAGGGATATATGACAAGGGTATAAAACTATCTGAAATTGAAGCCGTATTTATTGAAATGCATGGAGGAACAGGATGAGTGTGCCGAGCAAAGCGTATGAGTTCTTGTAGGTGCAAGTCCTATTTGGGTAAAGGTTAGCCACCAGCCCAACACTTAATCCCACATTTAGCCTGTTAAGCAAGTACGAAGCTTAGCCGGCTGGATGGTGCGGGAAGCGGGAGATATCGAACCATAGCGAAAGCGAACTGATTGAGCCCCGAAATCTCCAACGTGTCGGAGGCCGATACTGTTCATTGAGGAGCAGGCAGCATTCTTACAACCGCAAGAGGCGAGGGGGTAAGAACCCGACGGGGTCTGAGAGGATGGTGAGATATCAAAGGGAACTCATATGAACTCGGGAGGGCCGATGTATTCCCTAAGAGAATGCTGTGACAAGCCTATAGACGGTAAGGATCGGCAAGACATTATACATTGGCCGTCGGACTACTTCATAGTATCGAGGAAGTCCGCGAAAGCGGATGGAGAGAAGGGGGTAGCAGTAATGCGAGGGGATACAAGGGAGACATCTGCTGGGCACACAGAACTGGAGGACAGGTGACAACGGAACTTGAGTCCCTAACTCTACGAGCCAGAGAAGATCCGAAGTGTGAATTTACCTCATTAGCGCATTTGCTGTCGGAGGATTTTCTCAAGGAATGTTTCCGGGAGCTGAAAAGGGACAAGGCTTCAGGGATTGATGGGGTAACGGTTCAGGGGTATGAGGTCAGCTTAGAGGAAAACCTCAAGGATTTAGTAGGGAGAATGAAGGCGAAGCGGTATCGGCCCCAGCCCGTGAGGCGGGTCTACATTCCCAAGCCTGACGGGGGTAAGCGGGGTTTAGGGATACCGGCGGTAGAAGACAAGATTGTACAGATGGGGATCAAGAAGATTCTTGAGGCGATCTTTGAAGTTGATTTCATGGGTGTATCTTATGGATTTGGACCTAACCGGAGTTGTCACGATGCCTTGGATGTGTTGGACAAAACAATTATGACTAAGCCCATCAATTATGTGGTGGATATGGATATTGAGACATTCTTTGATACCATAGACCACGGATGGCTAATGAGATGTTTGAGGGAGAGGATCAAAGACACAAGCTTACTACGGCTGATAGGGAGGTTCTTAAAGGCTGGAGTAATGGAAGAGGGCAAGTATGTAGAGGTTGACAAAGGGACTCCCCAGGGGGGTATCATCAGCCCGATACTGGCAAATATCTATCTCCATTACATTTTAGATTTGTGGTTTGAGAAGGCCGTTAAGAAGCAGTTCAAAGGGTATGGACAGCTGATCCGATATGGAGATGATTTCATTGTTTGCTTTCAAAGTGGCAGTGAAGCAAGAGTCTTCGAGGAGAAGTTGAAGCAACGGCTGGATAAGTTTGGGTTAAAGATCGCCGAGGGCAAATCGAGGGTCATCGGGTTTGGGCGTAAGGAGTGGGAGAAGGCACAGCGAGAAGGAGGGAAAGTGGCGACTTTTGATTTTCTTGGATTTACCCATTACTGCGATAAGACCAGGAGAGGAAAGTTCAAGTTAGGGCGGAAGATCAGTAGTAAGAGATTCAGGCAAAAGATGAAATCTGTGAATCAGTGGTTAAAGAGGGTACGAAACCAAGTGACGTTAGCGGAATGGTGGAAGGTCTTCAGGTTAAAACTGATTGGGCACTACCGTTATTATGGGATAAGCGGAAACATGCAGGCATTAAGGGAGTTTGCTCATGAGACTTCAAAGCTTGCATACAAGTGGATCAACAGACGGAGCCAGAAGAAGAGTTTCACCTATGCCCAATACTGCAAGTTTAAGAAATACAATCCTTTGCCTGCGCCGAAGATATATCACCTGACGTATACTCTATCATCGTATTGAGGAAGTATTACTGAAGAGCCGTGTGGGGGAAATCTCCACGCACGGTTCTGTGAGGGACGTTAAGTAACCCAAAGGAGGTTATAAAAGATGTCTACTCGACAGACGATTCTTATTTCCATCATGATGTTCTTTGTCTTTTATTCGAGTGGGTTTGCCCAGACCGTGGAGGAGCGAATCAAAATATTGGAAGACGCACTTAAAAAACAGGAGGAGACCATCAAGGCGCAACAAAAACTGATCGAAGATTTGAAGGCCGAAATGAAACAGGTTAAGCCTCCAGAACAAAAGGAAGTGGCCCAACCCAAGGAGGCTCCCTCTGCTGTGCCGGGTCAGGCGGTGACAGCCCAGCAGATCCAGCAGCAGGTGAAGGAACTGGACGAGAAGGTGAACGAGGTAGTGGAGGCGCAGAAGAAGAACATTCTGAGCGTCTTTAATCCCGCCATCGGGCTCGTGGGTGAGACGGTCCTCTCCTATCGCAGCCAGGGAAAGAAGGAGACGGGCAGCGACCGGCCCGGCGGGTACGACATTTTCCAGCGTTCGGTGGAGCTGAACGTGGCTGCATCGGTCGATCCCTTTGCGAGAGGTTATGCGGTGATCAACGCCTCAGCAGACCCGGTTACCGGCGAAGCCACCGCGACGGTGGAAGAGGCGGCGATCCAGACGACCTCGCTCCCGTGGAACCTGACCCTTAAGGCCGGACGGTTCTTCGGCGAGTTCGGCAGGTTGTCGTATATCCACGATCATGAACTGCCCTTCGTAAATCGTCCGCTGGCACTTGATCAATACATCGGTGGTGAATCGAAGACAGACGGGGTACAGATCAACTTCCTGCTGCCGATCCCGCATTATGTGAGCCTGACAGCGGGCGTAGGGGATCAGTTCGGCGATACGCCAAACAATGTCGGCGACTTCCGTCACTTCAGGGAGTTGAACTTTTGGGGCCGCGCATCCACGTATTTCGACCTGACACCTGATGTCTCACTCGAAACCGGCGTTTCAGGCCTCTGGACATCCGAAGACGCAAGGCCGTGGTGATCCGCTTGTTCAACCCGACGGCAGCATCTCTTACCGAACGGAGGCGCCTCCTGGTGGGAGGAGACCTGGTGCTGCGCTGGCAGCCGCTGCGTAACAATCAGTTCCGGGGCCTCACCTGGGGCACGGAACTGCTCTATAGCGACAACCGCTATCTCGTCAATCCTCACGGGCAACCGGCCAGCGCCGCATTCGACCGGAGCGTTGGTTCCTTTGGCCTGTATTCGTATCTCGCATACAAGTTCCATCGGCAGTGGGCAGCAGGGTTCCTGTTTGACTGGCTGGAGAGCGCCCAGAACAAGGATGCCCAAACCTTCGCGTACTCTCCGTACATCACGTGGGCATTAAGCCATTGGAATCAGCTGCGCCTTCAATACACTCACACCACTAACAATCCGCTTCCGGCCTGCGCGACGATGATGCCATCTATCTCCAGTGGTCGTGGATCATCGGGTCACACTCGCACGGGTGGCAGGAACGCTAACTCTCCAGAGGAGGAATCAAATATGAAATTGAAACTGTTCTGTTTGTTATCGATCATCCCGCTCGTCGGGGTGTTGTGTGCGGGGGCGATGCCCGCTCACGCAGCCAAAATCCGTATCGTCACGACGCTGACAGACCTGGCGGACTTTGCTCGCGCCGTCGGCGGCGATCTGGCCGAGGTTCACAGCCTGGCCACGGGCGTCGAAGACACGCACGGGGTACCGATGAAACCGAGCTTCGTGCCGATGATGAACCGGGCAGACCTGTTGATCCTGGTGGGGTTCGATTGCGAACACGCCTTTCTGCCCGCATTGCTGGAGGCGAGCAAGAATCCGCGCATCCAAAGTGGCAAGCCCGGCTATGTGGACTGCTCGGCGGGCATCATCCCGCGCGACGTTCCCAAGTCAACCGACCACTCCGCGGGCGATGTTCATCCCTACGGCAACCCGCACTACATGCTCGATCCAGTGTTGGCGAAGACCGTTATCGACAATATCTACAACGCGCTCGTGGCGTTCGCCCCGCAGTATCAGGCGGAATTCACTCGCAACCGGGATGCTTATCTCGCCCAGCTCGACGCCAAGATTGCCGAGTGGGAGAAGGAAGCCAAACCGCTCAAGGGCGTGAAGTTCGTATCCTACCACGAGCATTGGCCATACTTCGCGGCACGCTTTGGCATGGACTACTTCGGCACGATTGAACTGAAGCCGGGCATTGATCCGACCCCGCGTCACATTGAACAATTGATCGCTGGGATGAAGGCCGAACATGTTCCTATCGTCGTGCGGGAGCCGCAGTTTCCCGAAAAGGTGCCGAAACGCATCGCCGAACAGACCGGAGCAACGATGGTAACGCTACCCATCATGCCAGGCGGCGTGCCGCGTACGGAAACGTATCTTAAAATGATGGATTACATCGTTCACACAATGGTCACTGCAGTACAAGGCAGGAAATAAACAAAGGGAGATTGGCCCACCCGTGCGTTTTCCGGGCGGACCCCAGCAGAACAGACCTATGAATAAAGCAATTATCACCCTGGATAACCTGAGTATCGGCTACGACAGCCAGCCTGTGCTCTCCGGAATTTCGCTCTCGATTGCCCGCGCCAGCTGTACCGCTATTCTGGGTGCGAACGGTTCGGGTAAATCGACTCTGCTCAAGACGCTCCTTGGACTGCTTCCGCCAATTGCAGGCCGCATCGACACCGCCACACCGGCAGGAGCACCGCTCGTGTTCGGTTACGTCCCACAGTCCATCCAGTTCGATCCGATTTATCTGCTGACGGGGTTCGAGGTTGCTCTGATGGGCACGTATGGACGCGTCCGCCCAGGGCGTTTTGTTCCGTCCATCGAACGTGCCTTGACGCGTGAATGCCTGCGCGCGGCGGGTGCTGAGGAGTTTGCCCACAAACGGTTTACTGAACTCTCTGGAGGGCAGAAGCAACGCGTGCTTATCGCCCGCGCCCTGACGACGCGCCCTGAGGCCCTTGTGCTCGACGAACCGACCGCGGGCGTCGATCCCAAAGCGACCCATGCGGTACTGGATTTTATTTCACAGATCATCAAGGAAAGGGAGATCACGGTTCTGCTCGTCACGCACGACTTTGCGTTGGTGCGCGAGCACGCCCAGCAGGTCATCTGGCTTCACGAGGGCAAGGTGCTCCACGGCGCCACGGACGAACTGCTCACGCCGGAGCGGATGGCGGAGATTTTTGAAATAGGGGTTGGCTAACATGGAAGCGTTGCGTCAGATTCTCTCGCCCGATTTCCTGCTGCGTAACTCGGTTTATACCAGCGTACTCGTCGGCTTCGCTTGCCCGCTCGTCGGAGTTTTTCTCGTGATGCGCCGGCTGGTGTTCATGGGCGTGGCACTACCCCAGATTTCCTCGACAGGCGTCGCTATCGCGCTCTCGCTTCCGCTGTGGTTCGGATTCAATCTGACGGATCACGGATCACACAGCGGCCACGCGCTCGCCTTTATCGGCTCGATCACATTCTCGCTGACCGCGATCCTGGTGCTGGCGGTTCTGGAACGACGCGGCCGCGGCCACCCCGAAGGTCGCCTCGGCACCGCGTACGTCGTGGCCGCCGCATTGGGCATTTTGTTGCTGGCAAGAAACCCATACGGCGAGATCGGCTGGCTCGATATGCTGAAAGGAGAGGTCATCACCATCTCCAATTTCGATCTTGCGTTGACGGCAGCAACGCTTACGTTGGTCCTTGCAGTGTTGGGACTGTTTCACAAGGAGTTGCTCCTGGTCTCGTTCGACCGGGAGATGGCAATTACACTTCGCAAAAATGTAGTTTTCTGGGATATGCTGCTCTATTTGCTGATCGGCCTGACCGTCTCGATGGCAGTACTCAGTGTCGGTCCGCTGATCGCATTCGGATTTTTGCTGATCCCCGCGCTGACGGCGCACTTGTTCGCGCGCAATATGCGCCAGTTCACGGCACTGGCCTCACTGGTCGGTGGCACGGTCGCGTTCCTCGGTTTCTGGACCGCATATCAATGCGATTTGCCCGTCGGCCCGACGGATGTCGTCCTCCTCGGCGCGCTCTACGGGGCAGCCTGGGTTATCGCAAAACTTCTCCCCGGTGGCTCACGGGAATCTCGCAAGGCTTAGATAAGAAAGGGGGATACCGAGATGCGAAATGGGTTGCAATTCTCGCTCATGTTCATAGCTTCCGTCCTGCCGCTTCTCAGCCAGCCACATGTGGCTGAGTCAGCGGAACAGAAGGAGATTCGAGTCTACCTCCCACCTCATCACAAGTCGTTCGTTATAGCCGCAGAGGAAAGATTTGTGGATAACGGAGACGGTACGGTTACGGACACAAGGCGGAAAATCATGTGGCAGAAGGGCGATAATGGAAAGGAGGTCACTTTCAAGGGGGCGCAGGAATACTGCAAGACTCTACGACTGGGTGGCTATGCCGACTGGCGTCTGCCCAACCCTGAGGAACGAGAGACCGCAGTGGTCATCGAATTGATGATGAGTAGACATTCCCGCGATGCCCACGCCCATTTCGATCTCTATTGGTCATCCGACCCCACGGCCTTGCTCCCATTCAACTATCGCCCCTCTCAAGGGAAAGAGGTCTCGAGGGTATACTCTGCAAGGGAGGGCACCAGAGCCTTCGTGAGAGCTGTCCGCCCTTTGGGGAGCTGCTAAACCAGACAGCGGCAGCTGACAGGATCTTCTATCAGTCTTCCTCGCCGTCACGCACTGCCTCCCCAAAATCTTTTTATCTAAAGTTCAAGCCTCCACCGGTTTTCTGGTAGGTTAACATCCTCCCTTTCAATATCAATCAGATGCCGCTTTTCTATTGAAAACCCCCGGACTCCGGGGTATGATCGTCCGGAGGAGGAAACTCAAATTGGATCAGCTCTTCTATCCTAAATCGGTCGTTGTCATTGGTGTTTCTGAAAGTCCCGACAATCTGGCCAGAACGATTGTCGAGAACCTTCTTGAGTTTCAATTTACCGGAGAGATCCTGCTGGTGGGAATAAAAGGGGGGACTCTCTTTGGAAGGAAGATCTACACTTCCCTCAATGATCTCGGGGATGGGATCGATGTGGCTGTCATCCTCACCCCGGCACCCACTGTGCCAGGACTGTTGGAAGCCTGCGGTAAGAAGAAGATTCGATGGGCGATTCTCGAGACCGGAGGTTTCGGCGAGTATTCCGAAGAAGGGGCTCGATTGGGGAAAGAGGTCCTCAGGATTGCCCAGAAATGGGGGATGCGGATTGTAGGGCCCAATGGGATCGGAATTGTCAATGTGGAGAATGGGTTCGTCGTTCCCTTTGTCGGGATGAAGAGAAGCCCCGTACGTCAGGGGAGAGTCTCGATCCTTGCCCAGAGTGGTGGCGCCTCCTTAACCTACTTCAATCTTCTCTCTCGGGCCTATGTGGGTATTTCTAAAATTGTGAGTATGGGGAATAAACTCGATCTTGATGAGATCGACTATCTCAGATATCTCGTGAAGGATCCGAAGACCGAAATCATTGGGCTTTATTTGGAGGGTATTGAAAAAGGAAGAGCGTTGATGGAGACTGCCCAAACCACCTCCAAGCCCATCATCTTTCACAAGGCTAATATTGGAGAGGGTTCGAGACAGATTGCAAGACTCCATACGGCTGCCCTTGCCAATGATGATCAAATTGTGGAGATGGCATCGAAACAAGCCAATATCGTCAGGACGAAAGATTTTCGATCTTTTGTCAACGCAGTGAAGGCCTTTTCTCTTCCGGCCATGAAAGGGGATGCTCTCGTCATTATCAGCCGATCCGGAGGCCTTGCCATTATCGCTGCAGATTCCGCAGCGATGCATGGATTTCGACTTCATCCATTCACTCAAGGTTTCCAGAAGCGTATCCATAGCTACTTTAGGGCGAAAGTGATTCGACCGACGAACCCCTTGGACCTCGGAGACCTCTTCGATTTCGACCTTTATGTCAAGATCCTGGAGGAGGTCCTTCAAATCGAAGCAGTGAACGGCATCCTCTTCCAGCATGGGGCCGTCGGCAAGGAAAAGGAACCCTCCCGAAGACTGATCCAGACCGTAAAAAATCTCTCCTCCCAATATCAAAAGCCGATTACGCTCTGCTACATCACGGATGAGGAAGAGTTGGCCTTTGTGACAAGGACCATCGATTATCCCATTTTTGCAGAACCTTTCGATGCGCTCCATGCCCTGGCGATCTCGAGAGATCATTACTTGAGAAAAAATATTCCAAGGGAAAAGCCTGCTTCCTATCAGGTCAGCCAAAGCCAGGTTCGACATCTCTTGAAAAAGGCAAACGGAGAGAAGAGGGATCCTCTGCTTCAGGAAGCCTTTGAAATCCTCAAGGCCTATGGGATTCCAGTCGCTGAGTATCAGGTTGTCCTTGAGAGAGAAGCGTTGAGAAAGACGGTGGGAAAAATGGAGAGTCCCCTCGCCCTCAAGGTCATTTCTCCAGAAATCTCTCATAAATCAGACAAGGGTGGGGTCCTTCTCAATATTCACGATCTTCCCGGTGCAGAGAAAGCTTTTGAGAAGATTAAAAAGTTAGCGGGAAAGAAATTTTCAGGTGTCCTCATCCAGAAGATGGTTTCGGGTGGGATGGAAGTCATATTGGGAGCCAAGCGAGACCCTTCGTTCGGTCCTGTTTTAGTCTTTGGGCTTGGAGGAATCTATGTGGAGATTCTTAAAGAGAGTTCCCTCCGGGTAGCTCCAATCAATCGATTCGAGGCAGAAGAGATGGTTTCAGAGCTGAAGGCTTCAGCCATTCTCAAGGGGGCACGAGGGAAAAAGCATCTGGACATAGAGGCTTTGATCGAAAACCTTCTCAGGCTTTCCCAACTCATGATCGACTTTCCTGAAATCGAAGGCGTCGATATCAATCCGGTAATGGTTCTGGAAGAGGGTGCTTTTGCTGTGGATGCCCGCATTGTTTTAAATAAAACTGCAAAAAAATCATTTCACCACTGAGACACAGAGAATTACAATTAAGGAGAGGAATTTTTTATCCAATTCCTGCGAAGTGAGGAATTGGATAAAAAGCCTCAGCCCCAAAGGGGCGAGGTGCTTTATTAACCCGCCAGGTGCAGAAACGGCCATGGGCAAACCGCTCTTCAAGGCTTCAGACGGCGGTCGATTTGACATTTTAAGGGAAGGGGAGGACTCCACTCAATGTGAACTCCGGCAGGGGTCTGGGACGTAAGTATTCCTTTCACGAAAGGTTCGCCCTGAAGCCTTTCCGAACGGCTTGCCCACGTCCGTATAGTAAAAATTTAAGCAATATCTGGGTTAAGTTAGAAGTTTGCGCCTCGAAGAGGCAGAAGGCTTTTGATTTGTTTCAGGAAACGCCTGGAACAAATCAAAAATTTGTTTTCTCTGTGTCCTCTGCGGCTCCGTGGTGACAAATTATATTCCTAAATTTTCACCTACGAGGATTACTGTTACATCGGTGCGGCTCGGTTTCTTACCCAGCGTGACATAAATATTGCAGATCCTATCCGGAGAGGAGCAGTCGCCGCAAACCCCTGTCTCAACGCAGGGAGTCTTGCGGCCCAACCTCCTTGCATTTTGTGGTGCGACCCAATACTTGACTCTCTTTTCAGCCTCTTCAAGATTAGGAACAATCTTATTGACTCCTGTGACAACGATCACCTTTTTGGGGCCGATAAACATGGCTCCGACGCGATTGCCTGTGGCATCCACATTGAACAATTTTCCATCTTCCGTGACCGCGTTTGTTCCGGTCAGAAAAATATCGGCCGAAAAAGATTTCTGGATCAAACCATGGACCTCCTCAGGGGTCTTGCCCTGCCGCATGGGCCAGAGGAGATGGATCCTTCGCTTTTCGAGGACCTCTAATAGTCCAATCTGGGCCAGGGTTACAGAGCCTCCAATACCAACAGTTGTTCCGTCGGGTATCCGCTTCATCACCTCTTCGAAGGCTGTCTTTGAGTTGGGCGCAAAGAGGGCTTCAAAATTATTTTTCTTCAATGCCTTGATGGTCCTCTCCACCTGTTTTTCATGAAACCACGTCTGCCACTGTTCCATTTTTGTCCTCCTCTCAACAATCGGTTATCAGGGTTAAAAGGTTTTCTTTTTTCACCTATTTGACAGATCCATCCGACGACATTTAACCGAATATAGTTACGAATGCAAGAAGGCTTCTATGGGGGAAATACCATTTTCATCAATATTGTTCAGTTGACAGCAAGCCCTATGCTCAACACTATAGAATCAAATGGAGATGAAATAGGTAGCTGAAAAGGCGTTAGCGTTTTACAATTCATTTTGGGAATATGCCTTTTTCTATCCTCCGCAACCCTCGTTCGATGTCGAAGTCCAGCGTGGACGACGGCATCTCCGTTGGAGGGGAGGGGCCCAATTGACCAGGGGATATTTGAAAGTTGAAAAAGCGCAAGGTTCCATACTGAAAATAATTGACTGGGATGCAAACTCAACTGAAATATGAGCCAGAACGATAGTTTTATATCAGGTATTGTGCAGCCATCAGAACGAAAAGGTCCCGCGTGGTGGTTTCCGTTTCAGGGTGACAGGCTTCTTGTCTCGGAAGAATCCTCTTCTGTCAGCGTTCCGTATCTTACAGATTTTTCTGAACTTGATTTGCCGATATTGAGCCAACATTATCTTGGTCTTCTCGGGGATCGCCACTGTTATGCAGTGGAATTGTCCGGGGATGTCACCCCACCTGAAGGAATGGTCTTTGAAGGGTTACGTCAAGTCTATGGCCGGTTGGACAAAGACCTGTTCTGGGTGGCGGCGAGGGCCATCCAAATTGTCGATTGGGACAGAACCCACCAGTTCTGTGGTCGATGTGGGGTCCGGATGGAGCCACAGCAGACCGAACGGGCCAAGAAATGCCCCCAGTGTGGTCTTCTCCATTTTCCACGACTGGCCCCTGCCATTATTGTTCTTGTCGAAAGAGGGGACAAACTGCTCTTGGCCCGGTCACGCCGCTTTGCTTCCGGCATGTATAGTGTGCTGGCCGGTTTTGTCGAACCCGGGGAATCGCTCGAAGAAACGGTCGTACGGGAGGTCAGAGAAGAGGTTGGTATCTCCATTAAAGACATTCGGTACTTTGGCAGCCAGCCCTGGCCGTTTCCTCATTCGCTTATGATCGGCTTCACAGCCACTTATGCCGGTGGCGAGATTGCCATTGATGGCGAAGAGATCGAGGATGCCGGCTGGTTTACGGTGGATAGCCTGCCGCCACTTCCCGGAAAAATCAGTATCGCGAGGAAACTGATTGATTGGTTCTTAGAAAAACAAGGGGCGTCTCCAAAGGATCATTAGATTTTCCCTCGCACTGTTGGGTGCAGATTTTTTCTATGACCCATAGACACGAGACCAGAACAATTGATCTGCCTGATGACGAGAACTTTACCCTTGCAGTGATTTCTGATACCCACGGGAAACCCCATCCTCGTCTGTTCCCTATTCTTGAGGGTCATCATCCCCCGCTTATTCTCCATGCTGGTGATGTGGGTGATTTTGACGTTATTAAGGAACTGGAGAAGATTGCCCAGACAGTTTTTGTTCGGGGAAATGTTAACCCCACCGGTCCGATGTGGCCGGACTCTATCACTCTTCATATCAAGGTTGGGGCATCCGTTCAGTTCGCTCTGCTGCTCTTACATATAGCTGTATCACGGCTTAAACTCAACAGGGAAGCCTTAACCCTTCTTCACCAAAACCCGGCTCAGATCGTAGTCTTTGGACACTCCCACATTCCCTTTCTCGGGATGGATGGAACGATATGCGTTTTTAACCCCGGTTCGGCAGGGCCATCCAGGATGGGACTGCCCACGACGATGGGGTTCATTGAAATTTCATCCGGTCAATTGAAATTAAAACATTTCGATCTTAAAAGCGGTGAACAATGGATACCCGGTGGTCAATGAACGGCAAAGCGCGGCGCATGGCGCATGGCGCATCGTCCATCGCTAAAGAAGCGAGGTGATAAGGAGGGTTAAGGTGGAAAAGGTAAGATTAGGTATTAGCACATGCCTATCGGGTGAGCCTGTCCGCTATGATGGTGGGCACAAACTGGACCGGTTTCTGACCGGGACCCTGGGACAATATGTGGAGTATGTCCCTGTTTGCCCGGAGGTGGAATGCGGTCTTCCCGTTCCCAGAGAGTCGATGCACCTCGAAGGGAACCCGGAGGCTCCCCGCCTCGTCACTTCCCGGACCCGACAAGACATGACGGACCGCATGATTCAGTGGGCCCGGAAACGTGTCGTTGAACTTGAGAAGGAAAATCTCCGCGGCTTTATTTTTAAGAGCAACTCTCCGAGCAGCGGAATGGAACATGTGAAGGTTTATCATGAGAAGGGGATTCCGGTTAAAAAAGGAGTGGGAATGTTTGCCAGGATCTTTATGGAACATTTTCCGCTTCTTCCCGTGGAAGACGAAGGACGCCTCAACGACCCGAAGCTGCGAGAAAATTTTATCGAGCGGATTTTCACCTTGAAAAGGTGGCGAGAGACCCTGGCTCAAAAGGGGGGCCGGGGCAGTATCGTTGAGTTTCATACCATGCATAAGTTACTGATCCTCTCCCATAGCCCGGTACATTACCAGAGTATGGGACAATTAGTTGCCAAAGCCAAAGAGTTTTCGTTGAAAGAACTCCAGCAGAAATATCAAGCGCTTCTTATGGAAGCTCTTCTTCTGAAAACCACTCCGAAGAAAAATTCGAATGTCCTTTTGCACATGATGGGTTATTTCAAGGTGCGACTTTCTTCTGACGAAAAAAAGGAACTCTTGGAGGTCATCGATCATTACGGACAGGGCTATATTCCGCTGGTTGTTCCCGTGACACTGATCAACCATTACGTGCGCAAATACGACCAGCCCTATCTCAAAGGGCAAGCGTACCTCAACCCTCATCCCATAGAACTCCAATTAAGGAATCATGTCTAAATGAGGGGGGAGCATAGGTTTATTAAGCCACAATGCTTTGAAGGGCTTTTTCGATTTCAGGGTATCGGAAAGTGAACTTCTTGTCAGGAAAAAGTCTCATGCCTTCGACAAGATTCCGGGTGGTACTCACCCGGCTCTCCCGGATCAATCTCTTGTGTTCTTCTGTCCATTTGCTAAAAATGGAGGCCCCGGCAAGGTTGATAACAGCCTCGTGATTTTGAATTGCTTCCTGCCAGAGGCCTTTCCGGGTTGGATCACCTTGCAGATAAGAAATCCCTTTGGGGGCCTGTCCGGGCCCTTTGAGAGACCGGGTCAGGATGGTCACTTCATTTCCATCCTCGACTAAACGGGACGCAAGCTGGGTCCCGACAAAACCCGTCCCGCCGGTGATCAGAACCCTCATTGCCCCCTCCCTTTCTTTCCAACCTTTTTCTTCCCCCAACCGTTGAAAAAACAGGGCTCAAGGATTGGACAGCGGTGCTATAAGAACCCATCTCAGAGTAACTTTGCCGCATTTCCGTGTCCTGCCAAACATCACCAGAAGATCACGTCGTTGGTTACCCTTGCAGATCCATCGGGGCCCGCTTGACAAAGCTTTAAAGGTAATCCCACCTGCGAATGGTAACCTGTAACGTTCATGCAACGAGGGTTATTACTTGGCCCCGATCAAGGGCAATACCTTGTTCACCTTAAAATAGACAAGGTATCTCAGTCCTCTCTTGTACCCTTCGTCAACAGGACAAACATCTTTTCGGCGAATCTTATCGATTAATTCGCTATTCTGTTCTTCCCTAATCTTTGTAAGATAGAGCCGTTTCCCGACGTACTTATCGCCGGACTCCATGAAAAGATAGGATGCATTTGGATTGGATTCCAGGTTCTTATGCATCAAGCGATCGGCCATGATGAAGGCCGCGGTCTTTTCATTGATGAAATGGGGTCTCGAATATACAGCAACACCTACTTTCCCTGCCGAGTCTGATGTTGCGATCACCCCTCTCCCCTTTTTCTTTTCGAAGTACTCGCTCAGTGTCATCGTTACCCTCCTCTATCGTTTGTTCATCCGTCTAAATATATGGATTTAAATCTCCAAATGCAACCCAAAATAATCTCTATGCTTCTTTTTCAAGCTGACCCATTCTGATAGGATTTTTATTAAGGTCTTTGATCCTCTCTTTCTTTTTCTCAACAGCTTTTTTATTGGATGTCTGTGACTTTCACATCTTTTGGAAGCTGAACCTCAAACTCTGAATCGGTGAGGCCCTTGTTCGTCTTGATGTTCGAATAGTGAAGCAGCGTGGTATCTCCATTCCTCTCGAAGAATTCCATTGCGGTTACAATCCAATCTTTTTTTGAGATCCAGAACTTCGTTTTTGTAAACGGGAAATCCATCTCTTTCGGTAAAATTTCTATTGCCAGCAAGGATTCCCGGTCCTCCACGATCTTCCACGTTGCCAGCTCTTCTTGAAAAGGATCGGCAGAAAAAAGAAGGTACTTCTCCACGGTTGGATTGGATTGGACGTGGTAGCGCTCCGCAACTCTCTCTTCGCTGAGATAGATCAGAAGGGTCTTCCCATCAAAGACGATCCGGGTTGGCTCGGGCTGGATGAACTCAATGGAGACCTTGTCAGGGTATTTATAACGGATGGTCCCCCGGGAAACTACTTTCTGTTTCAACAATGCAATTCTCTTTTCCTGAAGAAGATCCCCGGAGAAATCCCTCGTCTTCTCCCGGATTTCTCGCAGATGCTGAATGACTTCATCGATTCCAATCGACTGGGCCCATCCTGCCTGCGAAAATAGGAGGAGAAAAATCAGCACAAGCAATGGCAGCTTTCTACAGATCCGGTTCTGTCTTTTACAGCCTTTCATGGCAGCGAATTCTCCTTGTAGCCGAAGGCAGTTTGATGTGACCGCATATCGATTCTTTCCCAAAAATGGCAAAGAATCAAGTCCGGTCTTTCTTAGCTCTGCACTCTGGTTAATGGCCGGTACCTATCTCCCCGTCGTCTCAACAAATATTATTGAATAGTTTCAATACGTTTTAAGTTAGAGACCCCTAATGATACCGTCAACCAGACTATCAACACGTTTTTCGAGTACTTTTTTAATGGTTGCATAAAGTGAGATCAATTACTAAATTTACATTGGGAAACTGGTACACCACAAGTGAGCCCGCTGTAGTAATTAATTGAAGGTGGTGCGGATGGCAAAGGCGTACTGTTACTGTCCGAAATGCAGGAAAATGCTTACGCAGGTATTAAGCAGCTTCGAATGCTTATCAACCTGGGATAAAGTTGAAGACTGCTATGCACCGGGGGATGAATGCAAGTTGGTGAATAGGTGCCCTGATTGTGGAACTTTGACAATAAAGAAGGAAAGAAAAATACATAGAGCATTGAAAAAGAAAACGGGAGAGGAAGATGTCACGCCTCCTCATTTTAAGAAGAAGATAAAAGAGATACGCCATGCTGTTTGACGTAGAAGTTCAAGGAGCTTCATGTTTTTGGCAGTCGATGAAATGGTTCCCCAAACCCGTCCGTTGATTTTTGGTAGTGCATGATTCTAATCACCAAAAGAACTGTCGGTCACCTGTCAAAAGAAATATCCCCGGCTTTGGTCGTTTTGTTCTTCACTATTTTGTTCTCGGGTTTTTTCAACAATTTAAGTTCAATAAAGGGCTGGGAGGTTATCTATAGGGTATTTTTCCGATTTTTCCGGTTCACCTTGCTTCTTTGCCTCCCGCTTTATGCACTATCACCGATTTATAGTTTCGTCATCAACAAAATAAGAACGAGTCTTCTTCAGACAGAACCGATGCGGGAACTGGGCATCCATCCTATGAAACACTGGATCTTTCGGCCGTTTCAGGGAATTGGCATCGGACTGCTTTTTGAAACAAAATTACTCGGAGCTCTTCAGATCATTACAGGCGTGGCGACAAAGCCTTTCCTCTTGTCCCACCAAAGCCAATTTCAGCTTGGGCGAATGTTGGTCATCAGTGGAATCACGGTAATGATTTCCATTCTCTTATCTGTCCTCTGGACCCTCGACGATGTAGGAATAAGGTATGTCAACCGGAAGAAGCAAGAAATGAGGATGATCGGGAAATATGTAGGAACGCTTATGCCCATTCTCTTTGGATTCTACGGGATACTTAGCCTCATTGCAGATTTTCCAGCCATGCAGGTTTTCATCTACTTACTCAAAACCGTTATTATTCTTTACCCTCCTTTCATGGTGTTCACAATTTTCCATGCCCATTTCGTCAAAAGCAGAGCAGCATATTTTTCCCAGAAAGCATCGCTTAAAAAAGGAGGCATTTGGTAAAGAGGCGAATCATTCCCCAGGATCTAAATTTGGGTGATATTTCTATGCTTTTTACACCCAAACCGCAAGATCATATGTTGAAATTCAAGGCTTTTTGGGGTGTCAACCCTCGCATTTTTTGCCCTCCCTTGCCTCAAACGGACTCAATATTCCCCCCTTCCTCATTTTCCTCATACGTCTTTATTCTCGATCTCAACTCAACCAGGGCTTTCTCCTGTTCCAGGAGCATAGAAATCAGGATGGTTTCAAATGGCCGTGGCCTTGAGGCATAACCCCCAGCTTCCACGTGAAGCCTCGCCTTTTCGAAGAGCTGATTAAGGAATCATAGGCTAATCGTTAATTTAGGAAGAAACAGAAGGTAAGCAGAAAGGCAGCCAAGCCTGTTTTGAGGTGTACACCTACCTATACGTAACAAAATGGATTGACCGTTACAACAGCTAAGGGTCATTATCTATCCTGCTTTTTCTTGAAAAAAGAAAAGGAGGAGAAATGACCATGTTACAGCCGATCAGTAATGAGTCAATCAAGAGTGAATGTGAAGTCCTGCGTGAACAGGATCCTGAACAAACCCCGATTGATCGTATCCTCAAGAGGCTCTCTAACATGGAGCTTCCCGCCAAGGAGCACTTCGAGTGCTACATGCGCCACAAGTGGCGCCTGAACCACAAACCCAAGACCCTCGCCAGTTCCTTTACGTCAGTCATGCTCTTCCTCGGCTTTTATGGAGTGTCGGGCAAGAGAGAGATTGGGGAGATTGAGCGGGCTGACCTTGAGGCCTTCATCGAGCACGAGCAGGACCGGGGCATGCATATCTCCACAGTGCGGACGAGGCTGGCCTGCATTATCGCATTTCTGCATTTTCTGATGGAGCAGGATGTCATCCTCGGGTCCCTTCTTAAACGGGGCATCAAGCTGAAGCTGCCTGACACCCTCCCTCGGGCCATGAACCCTGCCGATGTGAGAAAGCTTCTCTCCGTGATTGAGGACACCCGGGACCGAGCCCTGATGCTTTTGCTCTTACGGACGGGCATACGGATTGGCGAGGCCTTGGGACTAACGTTGAACGATCTGGATATCGGAGACAGAAAGGTTCATCTCTACGAGGGAGAAAAGAACAGCATGGGGAGAGTGGTCTATCTGAGTGATGATGCCCTTTTCGCCTTAAAACTCTGGCTTAGGCGAAGGGATAAGAACAAGGAGTTCGTCTTTTACGGCCAGGGCAATGGGCACCTCTGTTACAGTACCGGCAGGGGCCTTTTCGTGAAATACCTCAAGAAGGCAGGGCTCGATCAGAAGGGCTACACGGTGCATTGTCTTCGCCACACGTTCGCCTCTGAGCTTCTCAACGCGGGGATGCGTCTGGAATGTCTCCAGCAGCTCCTCGGTCATCAGGATATCGAGGTGACCCGCCGCTACGCCCGGCTCACGGACAGAACCCGTGAGGAGGAGTACTTTCGGGCCATGGCCATTATCGAAAAAGGAGGGATTGATGGAGACTACTGAGCTAGTCCGGTACCGGAGAGCTTTGAAGAGAAAAAACTACTCGGTCCATACGGTGAAGAACTACATGAACATCATCAATCACTTCATGAGATGGCTCACGATCCCCCTTTCTGAGGTAACCCGCAAGGAGATCGGACTCTACGTGGATCATCTCCTCCAGAAGAGACGAACGCCGAAGACGATCACGTGCCACCTGCAAACGATCCGTCTCTTCTTCGACTATCTCATCAATGAGGAAGCAAGAAAGATGATCAATCCCGTCACCCGGATCTCGCTCCGTTTGCCAAAGCCCCTGCCCCGGCACCTGCAGGACGACCAGGTCAGGAGACTCCTCGCCGTCATCACGGATCTAAGAGACAGGGCCATGTTCATGTTGATGCTCCGCTGCGGCCTTCGGGTCCAGGAGGTTGCTGACCTGACCGTGGATGCGGTAGAGTATGGGAGGAGACAGATTTTTGTCTCCAATGGAAAGGGTGCTAAGGACAGGGTCGTCTACGTAAGTGAAGATGCCCGATCCGCTCTTTTGGCGTACCTTGCGAAACGATCATCCAAGGCGAAAGGATTGTTCCTGGTGCAGAAAGGACCGATGAGGGGGAAACCGCTATCGGTCCGAGGGATCCAGAAGAGGATCGAATCCTATGCGCGAAAGAGCGGGCTCAACGTCTCGTGTCATCGGCTTCGCCACACCATGGCCACGCAGCTTCTCAATGCCGATGCGGATCTTGCTACCATCCAGGATCTCCTGGGGCATGGCCAGATTACCACCACCCAGCGGTACTGCCGGGTAGCGAACCTCAAGGTCCAACGAGACTACTACAAGGCCATGGAGGTGGTCTTGCAAAGGACGCAGGCACGACAATGGGATGGGGACGAAGGGGAGAGCAGAGAGATGGAGGAGGTTCTCATGAGAACAAAGCCCGCATGGCCGGACAAGGGCAAACATGTTCAGACCGTTCGGTAAAATAGAGGAAGGGGGCGTGGATGACCACAAGACGTGGAAGGGCTAAAGATTCTCCAGAACTGGAGGGATTGATCGATGGAATCATTACCGATGCATACGGCGATGATGAACAACTCTGGGCGTTCCGGCAGGCCTTTGAAGACAATGTTGTTCTGCCCGCAGAGGCTTTTGTGGTCGGAGAACCGGTTACAGTACTGACGATTGATTATGACGGTAATGAGCGACGAGGATTGACAGCCAGGTGCCGGCGGGAAGAGGGCGTGGAGCAAGGGATCGCCGCGTGCGATCTTATCTTCCCGGAAGGCTCTCCTGCAGCCCGATACCTGGCTGCTTATCGCAAGTGGCTCGGCATTGAGCCCTATCCTCAGGGTTCATCGTTCCTAACGCGCAGACGGCCACAAAAGGCAACAGAGGATGATATCGATATGACTCAGGACATCGAACTTATTGCCGCTGCGGTGAAAGGAAACGCCGTCTCTTGCCGCATTCCGGGAAAGGATCGTGTCATCACCATCCGACCAGCGGGGCTTTGGGACGTGGCACCGGGCGAGATCATCACTGTAGCGCCGCGGAAGCAGTGGCGTTACGGGGGGCATCCCTACCTCTCCGGTGAGATCAAGGCTTGGCGTCTGGACATAGCCGTCCTGGGCCTTACACCCCTTAAGCTTGAAGAAAGGGGAATGTGGAATCCGAAGGATCACTATTGGGGAGAGCCTAATGAACCGATAGAGGAGTGGGCGAGGCCTATCATGAGCCGGGGACAGAGACCCGAGTATGAGATGGAACAGGTGCTTCCCGGCAAGGATCCTGACGACCCCGATACAGACCCCATCATCGAGGCCGTTGAACTGAAGGAGGCTGGTGACTCCCCGGGGGCACACCGCATGCTCATGATCCTCCTTGCTGCGGATCTGCGGTGTCTGGATGCCCACACTCACCTGGGTAACTTCGTCTTCGATCACTCTCCCGAGAAGGCCATCCGTCACTATGAGGTCGGGGTTCGGATCGGGGATCTCTCCCTTAGCGAGAGCTTCAACGGCGTGCTGCCCTGGGGACACATAAACAACCGACCATTCCTTCGATGTATGCATGGCTACGGCCTCTGTCTGGGGCGTCTTGGCCGGCTTAAAGAGGCAGAGGAGGTCTTTACGCGTATGCTCTGGCTCAATCCTACTGACAACCAGGGTGTGCGCTTCCTGCTTGGCAAGGTCAGAGAGGGGAAGGTGATCACTATGACTTAAGAATTGCTCGCTAAAGGAGTAACGAATTATCTTGACAGGGATGCAAGGAAAAGTGATAATGCAAAACAGTGCATAACTAACTAATATCACAAGAGAAAGTAGGATATGTTACGTATAGCACCTACAAAGAATTAGGATACGCTCTCTACGATTGATCTGAAGATTTACGATTGAAATCAAGTTTAACGACCCGCATAAGCAGTGGGAAAAGCGCCAGCTTTTACCGTCTGCCTTCATGCGGATGTTATGCGGCTATAGATGAAATAGCTTTTATCTTGCCAATAAAAAACTAGTCCAGATCCAAATTCACTTTACACTGATTACATTTTACAACGCCCCGGAAAACTTTATTGCCGCATTCAGGACAAATATAGCGGGCTTCTTCATCTTGAATCCATTTTTCAGTACCCACCTCTCGCCAATACGGAATAGCACGTAAAATAACCTTTTTGCCAACAGTCATGGGAAAATCTTCAATATACTGACAAGGAAATTCATCACATTGATGACATCCGGTGTAACCTTTCCTTCTTGTGCAGGCCCTGATCTCACACTGTCGGCAATGCATAAACTGTTCATCAGATAAGCAGCCACGGCATTTAATATCTTCTATCGAAAGGTTTTCACAATTAGGAAGAATACCTTTGCCGGGAACTTCTCCCTTGTAAAGATTCACTAACCGCTCCTTGAATTTGTGATTATTATCACGGTGTGCGATATAAATGGCACAGACTCCGCAATAAAGACCACAA
>CAWEAV010000040.1:0-29570 GCA_963806715.1 uncultured delta proteobacterium | reverse complement strand
AGGCCTTAGGGGAGATGATGAAAAATAACTTGACCAATCACTGAACAGTTGATTCTCTCGATTGGGCTCGACCATGAGGAAAGGGGAGAGGCGTTGAAATAATATTTTCTCCTTGACAAATGTTCTGGATTGATATACTAAGATCGAAATTATTTCTAACTGAAAATTTCAAATATGTTTGGATAGCATGAACTCGTATTCGCTTCTTTAGAGCGATTAACGGATGCCCGCATTCCTTCCTTTGAGAGAGGAGGTGATTCTGAATTCTCTGTTTGAGTGGTTTGATCCTGGAAGCGCAAGGCTTTGGGGATCCAGCCAGCCCGTTGCACAAAATGGAACAAGAAAGGAGGAGACGATGATGAAGGTACTAAAGCGTTTTCAATTTTTGATGGCGGTCCTTCTGGCGATCGGCATGGTGTTGACAGGATACGCAGGGACTCTGGACGAAATCGTCCAAAGAGGAGAGCTACGGGTGGCTTGTCAGACTCAAGGCCCCCCCTTCAGCTTTGTCGATAAAAAGGGTGAAAGAACCGGCAGCTCGGTGGAGCTCTGCAAGCTGATGGCCCAGGAGATGGGGGTGAAAGTCACTTTTCTCAATTATGACTGGGATGGCCTGATTCCGGCCCTTCTCTCCAAGAAAGCCGACATGCTCGCGGGAGACATGACTCCCACCCTGAAACGGGCGCTGAAGGTTGCTTTTGCTAATCCTTTTATGTACACTGGCAGCGTCGTCTTTACCAAAGCAAACAGCCCGTATAAGACCATCGAAGACTGCAAAAAAGAGGGGATAAACATCGCCGTATTACTCGGGGCTACTGGAGAGACGGATGCCAAAAAGGCCTTTCCTAAGGCCAATCTGAAGTCCTATAAGGGCGGTGGTCCTCTCTTAATTGACGCTGTATTAAAAGGTCATGCTGACATCGGCGTCAACGATGCGTCTGCTGTCAAGGGACAAGTCACCAGCTTCCCACCGAACACGGTCCGGATCCTTCCAGGGGAGTTGTCCAAGGAACCCCTCGCCTTTGCAATGCGGTATGACTCCCCGGACTTCCTGCAATGGATCAATCTTTTCTTTCTCACCATTCAGTTAGATGGCCGATTGGATCAGAACCTGAACTACTGGGTCAATTCTCAGGATTGGTCGAAAGATCACTAACCAACTCCATGCTTACCTCAGGTTTCATCTTTCAGGTGTGGGTCGGTTTTTGACCGGCTCACACCTGATCTGCAACGAGCCAAAGGCAACCTTTCGGGCAGGAAAACATCATGCTTGAAACCTTCAATTTCCGGATTATTCTTGAATACATGCCCATTTATTTGAAATGTTTTGTGGCCACGTTCTGGCTGTCGGGAGTGTCGCTGGTTGGAGCGCTGCTTGTTGGAATCGTGGCCTGCGTCATGCGTCTCAGCCAATCGCACTTGATTTCCCGGTCTACCGGTGCCTATATCGAAAGCATTCGTTCAACGCCACTTCTGGCCCAGATTTACTTCTTCTATTTTGGTATGCCCTCCCTGGGCCTTCAGGTCTCAGAAGAAGTGACGGGGGTCGTCGCTTTGACCTTGAACAGTGGGGCTTACATGGCCGAGATCATGCGAGCCGGTGTCCAATCGATCCCGCACGGTCAGATTGAAGCAAGCGTGGCCTCGGGGATGAACTACTTTCAGCGCATGCGATACATCGTTTTTCCACAGGCCCTTGGTGTGACGATCCCGCCCATCCTGGGACAGGCCATCGTGCTGGTCAAGGATTCTTCCCTCCTTTCACTCATTTCGATCATGGAACTGACCCGTGCGGGTCAGGTGTTGACTTCCGAACGATTCATGCCTGCCGAGGGATTCCTGACGACAGCGGTCTTTTATCTGCTTATCTATTATATTCTCAAGAATCTCTCGGGCTGGTGGCAGAAGCGACTGATCTTTCGGGAGGCCCATTGAGAACGTGGGCTAAAAGGAACTGAGTAGGGAAAGATGTGGAGTTTTTATTTCACCCAACTGATTGAGGCCCTGCCGTTTTTCCTGAAAGGGCTCTGGATGACCGTAGCCGTTTCGGGTCTGAGCCTTATTGCCGGAACCCTGATCGGCTTCTTTTTGGGAATCCTTCGCAGCCGTGGCAGATGGCTGCGGCGAGTGATTGGGGCATGGGTGGATCTCATCCGAGGCACGCCTTTCCTGGTTCAGATATTTATTGTCTTTTTCATCCTTCCCGAAGCAGGGATTCACCTGGAGGCCTTCGCTGCATCGGTGATCGCTCTCAGTAACCTGGCCGCCTGTTTTATCTGTGAGATTGTGGCCGGTGGCATCCTGGCTGTTGCGTGGGGCCAGCGAGAGGCAGCAACGGCTTCAGGCCTTTCCCCTTACCAGCAGCTACGGCATATTATCCTCCCCCAGGCCATGCCCACCATTTTGCCTCCTCTGGTGGGGCAATATGTACTCCTGATTAAGGACTCCTCTGTGGTTTCGGCCATTGGCCTCATCGATGTCACCCGGGCCGGGTGGCTGACCGTACAGCGAATTCCTGAAGGGTTAATGATATTCGGTCTGGTCGGAATTTTATATTTTGTGATCTGTTATCCGCTGATTCTCCTATCAAACAAGCTCGAGAAAAGCATGACCATTGCGGTCACGAAGGTCTAACCAAAGTTGCGGTTAAGAAGAAAGAACTGAGATTATGATTAGCTTCTCGAATGTGAACAAATGGTTTGGAAGCCTTCACGTTTTAAGAGACATCAATCTGAGAGTTGAGCTTGGAGAGGTGGTCGTGGTCTGCGGTCCAAGCGGTTCAGGAAAAAGCACCCTGCTCCGATGCATCAATCGTTTGGAAGAGATCCAGAAGGGTGAGATCATCGTCGATAACATGAAAGTCCATGATAAGAAGACGAACATGACTCAACTGCGGGCTGAAATAGGATTTGTCTTTCAACAGTTTAACCTCTATCCTCATATGACGGCTCTCGAAAACATTACCATTGCTCCGATTAAAGTGAGAAAGCAGAAAAGGGAGGAGGCTGAAAGGCTGGGGGGGGAGATCCTGGTAAGAGTGGGGCTGGGAGACAGGGCCGATTCCTATCCGGCCCAGCTTTCAGGAGGGCAGCAGCAGCGGGTAGCCATTGCCCGAGGGTTATGCATGCGGCCTAAGATTATGCTCTTTGATGAACCGACATCGGCCCTTGATCCGGAAATGATCAATGAGGTGCTTGAAGTCATGGTGAGATTGGCGAAAGAAGGGATGACCATGGTTGTAGTCACCCATGAGATGGGGTTTGCCAGGGAAGTGGCCAAGCGGGTGGTCTTTATGGACGAAGGAAGTATCCTTGAAGTTGCCCCACCCGACGAATTCTTCACCCATCCCAAAAGTGAACGATGCAAGCTTTTCCTGAGCAAGATTTTGTCCCATTAGGCAGTGAAGGTCCCTCCACTGTTTTTCATTCAACCATACGTTCCCAGGAGGAAGATCTTTTTTCAATTTTTGGAGAGGGCAGATGCCCATGCAATCACTGTATTACCTTATTCAAGGTATAGAAAGTTATTGTCCCCATCACCTCAAGATAAAAGAGGTATTGAATTTCTCAGTTTCGTATTTTAGCATATCCCAATTGATTGAAGTCGCACCGTCAGAAGATCTTCAGAGGGTAACGTGAGAATTCTTGATGAGGTGGATACGTGTGTCATTGGGGGGGGGTTGGTAGGGGCCAACATCACTTATAATTTATCAAAAGAGAAGGCGAAGGTTGTTTTGATCGAAAAAGGTCCTCTGGCCTCCGGAGCTTCGGGATCGACCTTTGGCCTTCTGGGATTCCAGTGGTTTAAATATGATACGGGCATGCCCTCCTTATTTCTTGAGTATCTCAAGGAAACCTTTGAACTCTACAAAGGGTTAACCAAGGAGATTGGAAACGATTTCGAGTACAGGATTACTGGGAGTATCGTCGCGATCGAGACAGAGGAAGAACTTGAGCAAAGAAGGGAATTAGTCCGCCTTTTTGAAAGAAATGGGCTGGAACTCTATCTGCTCAATAAAGAAGAGACCCTGAAAAGGGAACCCCGGTTGAATCCCAATATCCTCGGTTCCACCTTCTGTCCCTATGAGGGGGAGATCAATCCGTTTCAATTGATCTATTATTCGATCCGAAAGGCAAGCGAAAACGGGGCTAAAATCTATACTCACACAAGAGTTCAGGGATTCGACTTGCAGAATGGCCAGGTCAAAGGGGTCTTTACCGATAAGGGCAAAGTCGTTACGAATTGTGTGGTGAATGCCTCCGGGTCTGGGAGCGGCGCCATTGCAAAAATGGTCGGACTTGAATTACCTCTCAAGATGCAAAAGGGGCAAGTTTTAGTTACGGAATCGATGCCTCCCCTGATCGCGATGCAGGTTCACCACATAGGCAAACTGAAACTGACCCAAGGGGAATTGCCCGTCCCTGTGTCCACAGAGATCGTTCAGAAACCAAGCGGGAACCTCTTTCTCGGGGGCACAAGGGAAGATCTCTCGTTTTATGAGACAAACAATACCCGTGACGGGATAAACACGGTGGCAACGAAGGCCACTCATCTCATCCCGAAATTAAAGGATGTTCAGATCATTCGGGCCTTTGCCGGAGTTCGGCACATTCCTTTGGACGGCTATCCGGTATTGGGCGAATCAGAAAAGGTTAAAGGATTCTTTCATGCTGTTCTTCATGCAGCGGTGATGTTAAATCCTGTTGTTGGACGGATCACAGCAGATCTGATTACAAAGGGCAAATCAAAACTCCCCATTGATGATTATCGCCTTTGCCGGTTCGAAAAAGTGTAGGTCAACAAGCAAGCAGATCGGCATCCGCCAAAGGGAAAGAAGCCCCAGCGACAATCCTTTCAGGGGACGAACAGGAAATAGCGCAATACCAGAATCTTTAGGAGGGAAGGAAGAATGAAAATACTTGTGTTGGGTTGTGGGATCCAGGGGAAGGCCATCCTCTATGATTTATCAAAGAACGATCAGGTCAAGGAAGTCACTTGCGCGGACTATTCCCCTGAAAATCTTGGGTCTTTCAGAGATTTCTTGGATATGAGAAAAATCAAAATGGTGAAGGTGGACGCTTCGGAAAAAGAAGCATTGGTCTCTTTGATGAAGCAGGGAGTGGATGTGGCCATCGAGGTCCTTCCACCCCGGTTCATGCAAAACGTCTTTGAGGCGGCCATCGAGGCCGGTGTTCACCTCGTCAGTACAATGTACGCCTATGGAGTTCGCCATCTACACGATGCGGCAGTCCGAAAGGGGATTTCGATGATGCCGGAATGCGGCCTTGATCCCGGGATCGATCTCGTAATTTACGGCCACGGAGTCAAAGAATTTGATGAGCTCCACGTTTTGAATTCTTATTGCGGAGGGTTCCCAGAGAAGGTAGCCTGCAATAATCCACTGAATTACAAGATCAGCTGGAATTGGGATGCTGTTTTGAAATCCCAGAAGCGGGAGGCTGTTTTCATCAAGGAGGGCAAGAAAGTGACGATTCCTCCCTCCCTTCAACACGACAACGAGATGATCCACGAAATCGACTTTCCAGGACTTGGCAGGCTTGAGGCCTTCCCTAACGGAAATGCCGTTTTTTTCACGGACCTGCTCGGGGTGACGAAAACATTGAGGGAAACCGGGCGGTATAGTCTCCGGTGGCCGGGGTGGTGCGCCTTCTGGCGGCCTCTTGTGAAGCTCAATTTTTTAAACGATGAGCCTTTGTCCGGCTTGCCGTGTGAGATTACTCCCCATCAATGGATGGTGAAATTGATGGAGCCTCAACTCCAATACAATGCGAATGAAAAGGACCTGGCCGTGATGCGGAATATTTTTATCGGGGTTAAGAACGGGAAAAAGAAAAAGATCACCTGTGATCTCTTGATTGAAAGGGATCTAAAGACCGGATTGCTCGCCATGAGCTTAGGCGTGGGCTACCCTGCCTGCATCGTTGCCCAGATGATAGGCAGAGGGGAAATTAAAAAGAGGGGGATTCTCTCTCCTGTGGCAGACATTCCTTACGATGCTTTTACGAAAGGCCTTATGCAGCGGGGGATTAGGATCGAGGAAAAGATAGAGATTGAAAAATAACGATCTCTTAAATCCAAGAAAGGAGGGTGGGAGAATGGAGAAGAAAAAGAAGGGGGGGGTGGGGGGTCTGAATCGCAGGGAGTTTCTGAAGTATACAGGAATGACGATGGGAGCCATGGGAGCTTCCAGTCTCATTCCTCAGGCCAATCTCTTTGCAGCCCCGCCAAGAATGGGGGGTCATTTCAAGCCGGCGGTAGTCGGTTATACGCTGATTCGATCTCTTGACCCCGCTTTATGTGCCTGGCTGGCTGAACAACAAATCGAGGCGACCATGTTCAACAGTCTGGTTCGTTTTGACGGAAACATGAACATTGTCCCGGATCTGGCCCAATCCTGGACCATGCCCAATGATTTAATTTACCGGTTTAAATTATTTTCCGGGATTAAATTCCATGATGGGGAAGACTGTACGGCGGAAGACGTGGTCTATTCCCTCGAAAGGGTTAGAAACCCGGCTACCGGTTCACCGAATCGTGATAAGTATAATGAAATTGAGCAGATCAAAGCGATGGACAAACTTACCATCGAGGTCAAGACCAAAAGGCCTTTCGCACCCCTGCTCTCGTATCTGTGCAATGCCAGAACCGGCAGTCAGATTGTGTCGAAAAAGGCCGTCGAAAAGTATGGGGCCGATTATGGCAAGAAACCCGTTGGGACGGGCCCGTTCAAAATGGTCGACTGGAAACCGGGTGAAAAAATTGATTTTGTGAAGCATGATCAATACTTCATGAAAGGGTTGCCTTACCTCGATAAGGTGACGGAGTACCTCATTGCGGAAGAGTCCTCGGCAACAAATGCCATCCTGAGTGGTGATGTCGATCTCGTCAGCACGGTCCTTTTTTCGGATGTCAAAACATTGGAGGGGACAAAGGGAGTGAAGGTTTTGAAGGAACCAGGGCTAAATGTGAGATTCTTCATCTTGAATTGTCAGACGAAGCCTTTCGATGATGTTTATGTCCGGCAGGCTTTTGCCCACTCCTTCGATCGAAAACAATTGATCAGCGCCGTGCTCTATGGTGAAGGGGTCGAGATCCAAGGGGTGATTCCCCCAGCGATCAAATGGGCTTACCATCCTAATTTGAAAACTCAAACCTTCGATCCGGAAAAGGCACGGGAGTTATTGAAAAAGTCAAGATATCAGAAGGCCGATCTCAATTTCACGATCCTGGCCTGGGGCACTGGATGGTGGAAGCGATGGGCCGAAATCGTTGCGGCCCAGACTTCAGAGGTCTTAGGCATTCAAATCAAAGTTGAATCATTAGAGGCAGGCACCGTGAACACCCGCAACCAGAAAGGGGATTTCACCTGCAGCGTGTGGGGCTGGTTGGGGCTCGTTGAACCGGATGAATATGCCTATGAAAACTTCCACTCGAAAGGGTCAAAAAACTATACGAAATATAGTAATCCCAAGGTGGATGATTTATTAGAAAAAGCCAGGACAACCATGGACAGGGCGGTGAGAGCCAAATATTATAATCAGGCGGAGGAAGTGATCGGAGAGGAAGCGCCTTCGGTCTTCTGTTTCAGCAATTTTCTTCATAACGGGATGAAAGATCACGTCATGGATTTTGTGCAGGTCCCTTTTAGCGCTTTCGGTTCCCAGTTTGACCGCGTTTGGTTGGCAAAGTAAAGGAGAGGAGAGATGGATAGAAAGCATGCAAGAGCTGGGTACAATGTTTACGGGCAGACCATTGGGGTCCTCATTCTGGAGACCTCTTTTCCGCGAATTCCCGGTTCCATCGGGAACCTTTCCACCTTCCCATTCCCGGTTGTTCACAAGGTGATCAAGGGATCGAATGTGAGTAACATTATTCTTGAACCAGATCTTTCACTGGTGAAACCGTTTATCGATGGGGCTAAGGAACTTGAGAAGGAAGGAGTCAAGGGTATTACGACGAGCTGCGGTTTTCTCGGGATGTTCCAGCGGGAGGTTGCCGATGCGGTCCATATCCCGGTGTTCTGCTCCAGCCTGCTGCAGGTCCCCATGGCGGCGAGGATGCTGAAGAAGGATCAAAAGGTCGGGATCATGACAGCCGATTCGAGAAATCTGACGGAGAAGAATTTGAGGCCCATGGGCATTGATGATTCGATCAAGGTTTCGATCTCAGGAATGGAGAAAGCCCCGGAGTTCTGGGGAGTATTTTTTGAGGACAAGCCGGAGATGGATATCAAAAAGATGGAATCGGAAGCGGTCGAGGTTGCTCTAAGCATGGTGAAGAGGGAGTCGATTGGGGCCATGGTCCTCGAGTGCAGTACCCTTCCGCCTTTCGCGCCGGCGATTCAAAGGGCGACCCGGTTACCAGTCTTCGATTTTGTGACCTTAACCAATCTGATGTACGAGGTGGTCTGTCGTAAAGATTTTCCAGAATATTTCGATTGAGATGGACTAAACTCTCGGACCATCTGAAGTCGAGACCGAGATCGGATAAGGAGGATCAGATGAAGATGAAGGACAGAGGACATAACGGAGGAGAAAAGAATCGAATGAACCGCAGGGAATTTCTCAAGTATACAGGAATGACAGTAGGTGCCATAGGAACTTCCGGCCTCTTTCCGGAATGCAAATCTATTTGCTGCGACTCCAAAAGTTGGAGGTCATTTCAAACCAGCCACCGTAGGGTTTACAGTCCATCGTACACTGGACCCCGCTCTGGTCAGCCTCATCGGCGAATCACAGATCATCTGGACCATGTTCAATAGTCTGGTCCGCTTCGATGCCAACATGAATATCGTTCCTGATTTAGCTCAATCCTGGACGACGCCCAATGAGACCACGTACCGGTTCAAGCTTTACCCCGGTATAAAATTCCATGATGGCGGAGACTGTACAGCCGAGGACGTCGTTTTCTCACTTGACAGGGTAAGGGATGCGAATACCGGTTCGCCTAATCGAAGTAAACTGAGCGAGGTGGATACGATCAAAGCCACAGATAAGTATACCGTGGAAATTACGACGAAAGGGCCTTTTGCTCCCCTCATGGCCTATTTGTGCAATGCCAGGACCGGCACTCAGATCGTTTCCCGGAAGGCGGTAGAGCGCTTAGGGGCCGATTTTGGCAAAAAACCGGTCGGCACAGGGCCTTTTAAGATGGTTGACTGGAAGCCGGGCGAAAAGATTGAATTCGCCAGACATAACCAATATTTTATGAAGGGATTACCTTATCTGGAGAAGGTAACCGAGTACCTCATTGGGGAAGAGTTGACGGCAACCAATGCCATCCTGAGTGGTGATGTGGACCTGATCAGCACCGTCCTTTTTTCCGATGTCAAATCCCTTGAGAAGACGAAGGGGATAAAGGTCATGAAGCAACCCGGGCTAAATACCCGATTTGTCCAATTGAACTGTCAGGCTAAACCTTTTGACGATCTCTTTGTTCGCCAGGCTTTCTCCTATTCCTTCGACAGAAAGCAATTGATCGATGCCGTCATTTATGGAGAAGGGGTTGATGTCCAGGGGATCATTCCTCCTGCCATCAAATGGGCTTACCATCCCCAATTAAAGACCCAGACCTTCAATCCGGAAAAGGCAAAAGAGTTATTGAAGAATTCGAAATATAAGAAAGCAGACCTTCATGTTTCAGTCCTGACCTTTGGAACAGGTTGGTGGAAACGGTTCGCTGAAATCGTGGCTGCCCAAGCCGGGGAAGTCCTGGACATCCCCGTCAAAGTTGAAGTCATTGAGGCAGGGGCGATCGCGACGCGCTACCAAGAGGGAAATTTTCAGTCCGGGGTTTGGGGTTGGCTGGGGCTCGTTGAACCCGACGAATATGCCTATGAGAACTTCCATTCGAAGGGATCGAAAAACTATGTGAAATATCATAACCCCAAGGTAGATGACTTATTGGAAAAAGCCAGGACCACATTCAATAGAAACCAAAGGGTCAAATATTATCATCAAGCCGAGGAGATTATTGGAGAGGAGGCACCCTATGCCTTTTGCTTTACCAATCTGGTCCACAACGCGATGAAGGATTATGTGATGGACTTTATTCAGATCCCTTTCAGTGCCTTTGGGCAGCAGTTTGATCGGGTCTGGTTGGCAAAGTCCTGATCGCTTCAGTTTTTTCCCAACGGACGGGGATCGAGCGGTTTTCTCTTTCGTCCCGATTCGAAGAATCATGAAAGAATTTTACTCCTATCTGGTCAAGAGACTTCTCCTTTTTATCCCAACGGTGATCGCCATCACATTGGTGATCCACCTAGTCCTTCATTATGCGGGGGCTGATCCTGTCCGGATCATGCTCGGGGATTCCGCTACTCAAGAGTCAGTAAAATTCTGGACAACCAAGCTGGGGCTTGATCAGCCCGTTCATCTTCAATACTGGCGATGGTTTAAAGGTTTCCTCCAGGGAGACTTGGGTACTTCTTTAACCTTAGCCCAAGGGTTTCCAGTTTTAACCCTGATCAAAGAACGCTTGCCTGTTACCGCCCTTCTTGGCGTTGCGAGTATGGTTATCGCTATGCTCATTGCCATACCGGCAGGGACCATCTCTGCATTCCGCCGCAGACATGTGGAGGACTATGTTGTTACCACTACGGCTATTGCAGGAATCTCAATGCCAGACTTCTGGCTCGGATTCATGCTGGTCATCTTCTTCTCGATCAAGTTGAATTGGTTTCCAAGCATGGGATACGTACGATTTCTTGTAAACCCCTGGGGTTCTTTTCGGAGCATCCTCTTACCCAGTATTGCGATTGCCGCACCTATGGCGGCGATTCTTGCCAGAATGGTAAGGGCGAGCCTGCTCGACACGATGAGCAAGGAGTATGTCCTCGTTGCAAAATCCTATGGACTGCCCCCCAAAGACATTTTTTTTAACTATATTTGGCGAAACAGCCTCATTCCCATTGTGACGGTGGTTGGACTCCAGATACGGTATCTCCTGGGAGGTGTCGTCGTGATTGAGAAGGTCTTCTCCTTGCCCGGAATCGGTTCTCTTCTGGCGGACGCTGCTTTTGGCAGAGATGTCTTTCTTGTCCAGGGGATCGTGATCGTCTTTCTTTTTATCATTTTGAGCGTCAATCTGATCGTTGATTTGTCTTATGTTTTTATTGACCGAAGGGTCAAATTTTAAAGGGAAGAGGCATGGCCTCCAAGAATCCTCAAGGGATGGGTCGACCCAGTCCGATCCGGTTGCTGTGGGAACAGATTTATCAGAGCAAATCCGCGTTCGTTGGATTTATCATTGTGATCATCGTCTTCCTCATGATCGTCTTCGGCTCGTTCCTCTATGGCTACTCTCCAACGAAAATGAATATTTCAGAGGCCCTTCGCCCACCCTCTCAGGCCCACCTTTTTGGCACCGATTCGATGGGACGGGATGTTTTTACAAGGATCGTTTACGGAACACGGATCTCCCTCTTTATCAGTTTTGCTGGAATTTTTCTGGCGGCCCTATTGGGAGTGATCATTGGAATGATCAGCGGTTATTATGGAGGAATGGTGGATGATCTGCTGATGAGGATCTGCGATTTCTTCTTCGCCTTTCCGAGTTATGTTCTGGCTCTTTTCTTGATGGTGATCCTTGGCTTTGGAATCACCAATGTGATGGTTGCGATTACCCTCGTCTACCTTCCCATCTTTGCCCGGCTCATGCGTGGGATGACCCAGTTGATTAAAGCGGAGCAGTTTGTGGAAGCCAACATCACCTTGGGGATGAGCCATTTCAAGATCATGTTCGTTGAGATATTGCCCAATGGGATCAGCCCCATCATTGTTCAAGCCACCATTGGAATTGCCTTCGCCGTTGTTCTGGAGGCAGGGCTCAGCTTCTTGGGACTGGGGGTTCAGCCTCCCACGCCATCCCTGGGTATCATCCTCGCCGATGGAAAAGAGTATTTGAGAATGGGCCCATGGATCGTCGGGATGACGGGCGCCATGATTTCTGTGATGCTTATGGGGTTTAATCTCTTGGGAGACGGGTTTAGGGACTATTTGGATCCCAAGCTGGCGAGAGAAATTAGAAGGTAAGAGGTCAGTTGATGAAAGAACCTCTCCTCGAAGTAAAAAAGCTCAAGACGGTTTTTGAAACAAGAGAAGGGGAATTGGTCGCCGTCGACGGAATCGATTTTGATATTTTCCCTGGAGAAGTTCTTGGGCTCATTGGTGAATCAGGTTCAGGTAAGACTGTTTCGGGCCTCTCTATCCTAAACTTGATCCCAAACCCTGGCAAGATCGCGGAAGGCGACATCATATTCAAAGGGCGCTCTCTCATCAAACTCAGCGAGAAGGAGATGCGGGAGATTCGGGGAAGGGAGATCGCTTATGTTTTTCAGGATCCAGCAACGAGTCTGAATCCAACAAAAACCGTAGGCTGGCAGATTTACCATATCCTCGAAATGAAATCGAAGAATCAGAAAACCGATTCGAAAGGGGAAGGGAATCCTCTTTCGCTGAAGGAGAGGACGCAACAGCTTCTTGCGGATGTAGGGATCCTCTCTCCCGAGAAGGTGACGAATCTCTATCCCCATAGCCTGAGCGGAGGAATGCTCCAGCGGATCCTCATCGCCATGGCTCTGGGCTGTTCGCCGGATTTGATCATTGCCGACGAGCCGACGACAAACTTAGACGTCATCGTGGAAGCCCAGATTCTTCATTTGTTCCTTAGGCTCCGGGATACCGTAGGATCTGCCATTCTATTTATCACCCACGATATCGGGGTGATTGCGGAAACCTGCGATCGGGTGATCGTCCTCTATGCAGGGAAGATCTTGGAGAAGGGAGGCATTTTGGATGTCTCTAAATCATCCGCTGCATCCCTATACGGTTGGTTTGCTTAATTCAAGTCCAAAACTGGAAGAAGAGAGGGAAGGCCTCTATCAAATCAAAGGAGAACTTCCCAGTCTGTTGGATCTCCCGAAGGGATGCCGGTTCCATCCCCGGTGCGATCGCAGCCATGATCTCTGTCGTCATATCTCTCCCGATATGGTGGAAATAAGCGAACATCATTTTGTCTCATGTCATTTATACCCATGAAGAACAACAACCTAAATATCATCGAAATCGAGAACCTAAGAGTCTATTTCCCTGTCCATCAACACCTCCTAAGGAATCTTTTTCAGCGGGAAAGGGAGTATATTCGTGCCGTGGACGGGATCTCCTTTTCCATCAAGAGGGGAGAAACCTTCGGATTAGTGGGTGAAAGCGGGAGCGGGAAGACCACTCTGGGACGAACCCTTACGTTAATGGTCAAACCGACTTCTGGAAAGATTCTCCTGGACGGAAAGAACGTTCTCGAGGGGGAGATCAAAGAGCATGAGAAAGAGGTGAGGAAGAAGATACAGATGGTCTTTCAAGACCCGTTCTCCTCCCTTAACCCCAGAAAGACGGTGAAACATGCCATCGAAGTTCCCCTCCAGAGGCAATACAGAAAGAGCAAGAAAGAGGTCGAGGAGAAGATCATCGGATTGTTGGAGTTGACGGGGTTGCATGCATCAACAAGGCTGATGTATCCCCATGAGCTCAGCGGCGGACAGCGCCAGAGAGTCGTTATTGCACGGGCCCTGGCAGCCGATCCCAGGTTTTTGATCGCGGATGAGCCGGTCTCGAAACTTGATTTATCCATCAAAGCCCAGATTATCAATCTCTTCGGTGACCTGCAGAAAAAGATGGGCTTGACCATGATGTTTATCGCCCACGATCTGAGAATGGCAAAACATGTGAGCGATACCATTGCGGTCATGTATCACGGCCACCTCATGGAGATTGCGGACAGTCGCGAGCTTTTTCGGAACCCGGTCCATCCCTACACGAAGGCATTGCTGGAGGCTATACCCACTTTAAACCCAGAGCATCGAAAGAGTATCGGTTGCGGGGAACTGAAGGTTCAGGAGGTGAGCCTTATCAATCCCCCCTTGGGTTGCCGTTATTTCAAGTCCTGCCTCCTGGCAAAGCGGGAATGTGAAGATTCTCCTGTCACATTGGAGAAGATGGAGGAACGTCACTGGGTGGCTTGTCATCGAGTGAGGTGAATTGCTGGATTTGAAAATTTGTGATCGACGAAAGGTGCTTACCATGAGAATGCATGATTTTGCTGACCGCTTGAAGGGCCTTCCCTTCTATCTCTATCCGACCATTGAAGCGACTACAGATGAAGCAATCCAGAACGGGCGGGAGATCATTGATCTCAGCACCGGAGACCCGAAGTTCGCTACGCCGGACTATGTTATTAAGGCCTTGCAAGAGGCCTGTGAAGACCCGGCGACTCATCATTATGGCATTGTCGGGGGGTACCTCCCCTTTCGGAAAGCCATTGGACAATGGTATCAAAAACGATTCGGTGTGAACCTGGATTCCGGCAGCGAAATCGTCACCTTTGTGGGTTCGAAAGAGGGGATTGCCTTCTTACCTCTTGCCTTCATCAATCCGGGAGACCTTGTTCTCATTCCTGATCCCGGATACCCGACCTACCGGTATGCCGCTTCTTTTGCCAATGCCCGGCTGGAGACCTTTCCACTGAGGCCGGCAAACAATTACGAGCCTGATTTCGATGAGATTCCCGAGTCGATTGCCAGGGAGGCAAAGATCATCTATTTAAATTACCCGAATAACCCAACGGCAGCAACCGTGGATAAGGATTTTTTTAATAGGGCGGTTCGATTCGCAGAGAAGTATCGAATCATCATTGCCCATGATGCGGCGTACAGCGAAGTAACCTTTGATGGTTACCAAGCTCCAAGCCTTTTAGAAACCGATGGGGCGAAGGAAGTGGGAGTTGAATTTCATACCCTGTCAAAGACGTTTTGCATGACCGGATGGAGAGTCGGATTTGCCCTTGGAAATCGGAAGATCATAGAGGCGCTGCTGGAGGTGAAAAGGGTTTCGGCGTCCGGTCATTTTCCTGCAATTGAAATTGCAGGGATCGAAGCCCTCAAACGACCCCCCGCTGAGCTGGGTGGGAACAACCGGGCATTGGCAAAAAGAAGGGATTTTGTGATCGGAGAACTGAAAAGATTTGGAATTGACGTAAAACCTCCGAGAGGGTCCTACTATATCTGGTTTCCTATTCCAAAGGAGAGGAATTCTTTGAGTTTTGTCAAAAAGCTTATTTTGGAGACAGGGGTAATCACTTTTCCAGGGATTGGTTATGGGGACAATGGGGAGGGTTATGTGAGGATTGCCATCGTAGAAGACCTCTCAAAGATCCAGGAAGCCTTTAGGAGGATGGAGCCTTATCTAAGAACCTGATATAGGGTTTTGAGCATTCGCAGAGTTTTGATACGTTAGACAGTAAGGAACGGGCTTTATGATAAAAGAAGATCATTTGATCATCTGTCGCTGTGAAGAAGTTACTCAGGCCGAAATTAGGGCAGCCATCCAATCAGGCCTGACAACACTAAATGAAATCAAACGGTTTACCCGGGCGGGGATGGGATTGTGTCAAGGGAAGACATGCCGGCACCTGGTCGCAGGCATCCTTTCTCGTGAAACGAAAAAAAATCCCTCTAAGTTGCTCCCTTCAACCTACCGCCCCCCGGTACGCCCGGTATCGTTGGGTGTTCTCTCGAATCGGTTGAGAGATGATGATCCAAAGGAGAGAAAAGAATGAAGCGTATTAAAGACCATCCGATTCTCGATCAACCTGAATGGGGAGAAAGGGTTACCCTCTACCTGGATGGCGAGCCGATCGAGGCCTTCGAGGGGGAACCGGTTGCTACGGCCCTCATGGCTGCAGGTCGTAGGGTCCTGCGTTACACGAGCAAGCACCATGAGCCAAGAGGGATATTTTGCGCCTTGGGCCGCTGTACCGATTGTATGATGACCGTTGACGGACACCCCAATGTCCGGACCTGCATCACTCCGGTTCGGGATGGCATGATCGTAGAAACCCAGATAGGTCAAGGCCAATGGAAAGATCAGCAGACCCAGGGAGACGGGGCATGAGAACAACGGAGATCGCAGTGGTGGGAGCAGGAGCGGCTGGCATGGCAGCGGCCATTGAGGCTGCAAAGGCCGGGGCCCTCGTGACCTTGGTTGACGAGAATGAACGGCCGGGGGGGCAACTTTTTAAGCAGATTCACAAGTTCTTTGGGTCTGAGGCTCATTGTGCAGGAACACGGGGGATACAAATTGGGCAGGAGCTTTTGAGGGAAGCCCGGGATGTTGGGGTTGAGATATGTCTTAATACCACAGTTTACGGTCTCTTCTCTGATCATTGTCTAGGGCTGATATGTGGGGATCATACGGAAGATTTGGATGCAAAAGTGATCCTCTTAGCCACGGGCGCCAGTGAGAATCCCCTTGCCTTCCCGGGATGGACGCTGCCAGGGGTGATGGGTGCGGGGGCAGCCCAGACACTCATCAATATCCATCGTACCCTTCCCGGGTCAAGGATATTGATGGTGGGTGCTGGGAATGTAGGGCTAATTGTTTCTTACCAACTTCTTCAGGCGGGTGCAGAGGTGGTGGCTGTCCTTGAAGGTCTTCCTTATATTAGCGGGTATGGCGTTCATGCCTCCAAGGTTCGACGGGCAGGAGTCCCCGTATTGACAGGTCATACCATTTTGAGGGTAGAAGGAGAGAAGGAGGTGGAGCGGGCCATCATCGCCGAGGTCGATGAAGCATGGCGTTCGATCGCTGGAACGGAACAGATGCTGGAGGTCGATACGGTCTGTTTAGCCGTTGGGCTCTCCCCCCTGGCTGAGCTTGCCTGGATGGCAGGATGTCAGTTTATTCACATCCCTCAGATGGGAGGCTGGGTTCCTCTCCATGATGAAAACATGCAGAGTACGATTCCGACGATTTACGTTGCAGGGGACCTCACTGGAATTGAAGAGGCGTCCACAGCGATGGAAGAAGGCCGTTTGGCCGGGTTGGCTGCTGCCGCAGCACTTGGGTATTTGTCTCCTGAAGAGGGAGAAAAAAGGAAGGCCGAAGTGAGGGAACGGCTGGCCATGCTGAGGGTTGGATCTTTCGGTGAAGGCCGGGCATGGGCCAAAAATCAGATCATCAAAGCGAGAATTCAAATATGAAATTGATGCAGAATAAGAAAGGATTGAGAGCGACAGGCGTCCCCTCGAAAGAAGAGTTGGAGGCATCACCAGGTTACCCGGGTCAGGAAGCCTTAGCGAAAGGCCCCATCGTAGTGATCGAATGCCTTCAGGATATCCCCTGTAACCCATGCGAACCGGCTTGCCCGAACGGGGCTATCCTTGTAGGGGATCCGATTACGAACCTTCCTGTCTTCTTGGCCGATCGGTGCGATGGATGCGGGCGTTGTGTCCCTTTATGCCCTGGTCAGGCCATTTTCAGGGTTGATATGACCTATTCAGAAGAAAAGGCCACGGTGTCCTTCCCTTATGAATTCTTTCCGCTACCCCAAAAGGGAGATACCGTAAAGGGTGTCAACCGGGCTGGAGAAGCGGTGTGCGATGCCGAAGTCTTGCGGGTCCAGAGACCCAAGGGCTTTGATCATACCGTCGTCATCACCATCGCTGTGCCAAAAGAAAGAGCCATGGAGGTACGGAGCATCAACCGGTTGCCCTCGAAAAGGGATTGAGCCCATACCCCCAATGAGCATTCCCTGATGTTGCAAAAACCTTCCCGTGGAGAAGCGGACAGGTGGGCTGAAAACCATTAAAGCGGAAACCTTTGACAGGTTAATTGACTGATGTGATTCCATACTTCCTGGACTTCCCCTTTGGTGAAGTTGAGGATGAACCCGAAAATATTAAAAAGGGTGTCCACCCTTCTGTTCATCACTCAAAGATGGCGCTTCAAGTTTTCTCCGGCGAGACCACTCCGATCCTGAGAATAGGATCTCCGACCGTAACAGAGGCATTCAATACGAACCTGTTTTTTTGCTTGACAAAGTCTCTTGTTTTGGTATTATGGTATAAGCATTAAACAAGTTGTTCGGTGCCATGTTTAAATACGTCAAACAAAACCGAGCGTTCGAGGATGTCGTTTCCCAGATCCAGGAGTTGGTTCTCCAGGGGGAACTCAAGGTGGGAGATAAACTCCCAAGTGAGAGACAACTTAGGGAAATGTTCAAGGTGAGCCGGGGAACCTTAAGAGAGGCATTCCGAACTCTCGAACAAAAAGGTTTAATCCATATTAAGACAGGAGTGCAGGGGGGGGCGATTGTGTGCCCAGTCGGCACCAAGCTGATGAGCGAAAGCCTCGATCTCTTGCTCCGGCATCAAAAGATCAGTTTGAGGGAATTGGCAGAGTTCAGAGAAGAAGTGGAGGGATTGATTGCCGCGAAAGCAGCAAAAATGGCGAAAGGGCAGGATCGACAGCAATTGAATGCCATTCTTGAATCGATTAAGAAATGTCTTGAGGCGGAGGAATTTCATTGGAAGGAAGTCATCATCGAAGACAATCGGTTTCATCTCTATCTGGCCCGGATGGCAGGAAACAGGATCTTTGAATCGGTTCTAAGCACGGTTTACGAAAACATCTACCGATATTTTGATCGTTTTTTATCGAAAGAACGGGGACTCATGGAAAAAAACTATCAAGATTTATGCAAAATTGCAGAGGCAGTTGGTCAAAGAGATCCCGAGAGGGCACAGAGACTTGTGCAAGATCATGTTAAACGATTCAACCGAATCATGGAAGAGAGAAACGTTCGTCATCAACAAATCATCAAAGATGGCGGGGCTTCTGAATCGGTTCAAAAGGGTCGATTTGGATTGGAACGTGACTGATGAATCGCTGGGTCTTACCGAATCAAGGGAATCCTCTATGAAAACGAACACCGGACAAAATCGAATGGAAATGGCCTATCGAGACCTGGAGAAATTCTTGAAACACCGCGTCACCCAGACTCCGATGCATCGCATGGCCTACAGCCGCGACTGGAGCCCGCGTCAAGACCGTGCAGCGGACTTTCCTGACATTGTTGTCATTCCCAAGACGACGGAAGAGATGGTCCGGATCGCTCAAATTGCCTATCAATACGAAATCCCGATTGTCCCTTTTGGTGGAGGGACAGGGATGGGAGGGGGTACGGTGGGATGGCAAGGCGGCATCATGGTCGAAACAAAGGGAATGAATCAGGTGATGGAGATTGACGAAGAAAATATGACTGCCACTGTTCAAACTGGAATGACGATCTGGGAACTGAATGAGAATTTATCCAAAAAAGGGCTTTGGTTTCCCCATCAGCCTGAATCCAAGAGAAGCTGTACCATCGGGGCCAGTATTGGATGTGATAGCGACTCCACCTTTGGCGTTCGTTATGGGAAAATCAAGGACTATCTGACCAATGCCGTCATTGTCACGGGAAGGGCTGAGGCGGTCCGTGTCGGGCAGAGGAAAGTTTCCTTCTCATCCACTGGATACAAGTTATTAGATCTCCTGGTAGGCTCTGAAGGGACGTTGGGTGTCGTGACCGAGGCGACCCTTCGTGTCCTTCCCCTACCGCAGTCACGCCAGATCAGGGGATATTTCTTCAGATCATTGAATGAGGCTGCCAAGGGATTGGAGAGAGTTCTTGCATCCGGTATCACGGTGGAATCCGCCCACATCAATTGTCGCCATCGTCTTCATTTTTATACCCATACTTACAGAGAGAAATTCGGGAGGGAACCCAACGTGCCGGAGTGGGCAGAGGTCATCTTATTTCTCTCCTTTGCTGGGGACAAGGAAATCGTTGATTTCACCGTGGCCATGGCCACGCAAATTATTGCAAAAGGATACCCCTCTCAGCCGATTGAGGAAAAGGAATTGGTGGAAGGCTGGTGGGATTCAAAACACCGCCTTGAATTCATCCCCTTCAAACAGAAGTGGCCTGACAGTCAGCGCCAGAAAAAGTTCGGGTCAGCAGATCTTGGTTTACCCATTGGCCGACTCGATGAGGGTTACCGTCATTATATCGAGATTGCGAAGAAATGGGATCAGGAGATCCTCGGAATGACGGTTTATAATGAATCACCCAATAAGAGTAACAGCCTCCATTAGTTTTGCGGTGTTTGTGGACGACACGAATGCGGAATCTGTTAACAAATTTTACCAGTATGTGAAAGACATGAGTAAAATGGCGGTCGCGTTGGAAGGGACGATGAGCACCTATATCGGAGATGGTGATCGTCTGGGAGGATTCAACCAGCTTGAGCACGGGGTCTCTCTTGATTATATGCGTCGAATCAAGGAGATTTTCGATCCGAAAAACATCATGAATCCGGGGAAAAAATTCGAATCACGCTGGATTAAGGGAAATGACGATGAAAATGGCAGAGAATCTATCCGTCTACAAGGATGATATCTATACCTGTAACCGGACACGGTGTGGCTTCTGCCGGGAGGAGTGTCCCGTTTACAGAGTGAATCGCTATGAGACCTTTAGTTGCAGGGGAAAGATGCTGGTTGCACGGGGTCTCATCGAAGGGCTTTTGCAACCCTCCAAAGAGATGGCAGACATGCTAGAGCGATGCCTGCTCTGCGGATACTGCCAAGCCCGCTGCGCATTGAAAAACATGGATATCATTACAACCATGCGCCAGGCCATGGTGGAAGAAGGCTTTGTGACGAAGACCCATGTTGAAAATACTGCCAAGATCGTCAAGGAGGGTCGGCTATTCGATGCCCAGACTCTGATCCCACGCGATGGGGAAGTTCCTGTTTATGTCGGGTGCCTATACAGGTCTAGACCAAGGGAATTATCTATGATCTTCTCCGTATTGGACCGCCTTGATATTCAGCCAAGGGTGGGTGAAGAAAATTGCTGCGGATACGTGATTGAAGCGACTGGCTTTTCCCAAGAATTCGAGAAAGCCAGGAGGCATTGCAAAGAAAATTTAAAAGGGCAAGGAAAGAAACCAACTTTAACCCTCTGCCCCACCTGCACAATCACCTTGAAGGAGAAATATGGAGTGTCAGTGCAACATGCTGTTGTTGCGGTTCATCAAAGACTAAAAGAGCCCGATCTTGCACAGAGATTAAAACCATTAAATCTACGGGCCACCTATCATGACCCCTGTCATCTGGGCAGGATGTTGGGTATCTTTGAGGAGCCCAGAGAAATCCTTCGACAGTTAGGGATTGAGGTGGTTGAAATGGAACATCATCGATACTTCTCGACTTGTTGTGGAGGAGGTGGAGGCTTGAGGGCAGTGGATGACAGGCTCTCCATCGAAATTGCCAAAAATCGGGTTCTCGATGCCGCAAGAACAGGGACAGAAATGATTATTACGGTGTGCCCGACCTGCGAATCGACCCTTCTTCGAGCTTCAGGAAGATTGATAAATCAAATCGATAAATTTATGGATGTGCGAAGCCTCTGGGATCTACTGGACCAGTCATTAGTGACTTCTTAATCCATAATAATCCGGTCAGACTGCCCTTTTTCAAAAAATTTTTCTGATATTTTTCAAAAAGGTGCTATAATAAAAAATTGGCCATGAACGGTGGTCGGCTGGGTTGATGATGAAAACTTAAGAGACACAGGAGGGAAGACGATGAACGGATACGGTGACAAGTTACTAAGAATCGATCTTTCGAGCGGAAGAATCTCAAAGGAAGGGATCTCCGATGCGATGAAAAGAGACTTTTTGGGGGGCCGGGGATTCGCAGCCAAACTCCTCTGGGATGAAGTCAGGAAAGTGGATCCCCTTTCCGAGAAAAACAAACTCCTCTTTATGACCGGTCCCTTGAGTGGGCAAATGCTCCCCAGCGCGGGGAAGATGGTGATTGCCTCAAAGAGCCCTCTGACAGGTGGGTATGGGGATGGAAATATCGGAACCATGGCCTCAGTCCATCTAAAGAAGGCAGGTTATGATGGGGTCGTGATTGAAGGAAAATCGGAGAAGCCCTGTTACCTTCTGATCGAGGATGAGAATGTCAGGATTGAAGAGGCCTCTGACCTGTGGGGCAAAGACACGTTTCTGGTTGAGGACCTTCTGGAGAAAAAACACGGGAAGAATTGTGGGATCCTTCTCATCGGCCCTGCGGGCGAGAATATGATCCGGTTCGCGACCGTCATGTCCCAAAAGGGCAGGGCAGGCGGACGGCCCGGTATGGGCGCGGTCATGGGGTCAAAGAATCTAAAGGCCCTGGTGATCAAAGGGACCAAGAATGATTTCTAACTTTGACGAGGCTAAACTGAAAGAGCTCGGTAAGAAGGGATACGAAGAGATCAAGGGAAAAGAGAGTTACGAATTCTGGATGAAGCAGGGAACGATGCAGGCCTTTGAATGGGCAAATGAGAATGGGTGCCTTCCCACCTACAATTACAGGGAAGGGGTTTTTGAATATTCGAAAGAGATGGATGGCTATGCGCTCGAAAAACTCCATGCAGGTCGTAAGGGCTGTCCCATGTGCAACATGCAGTGCGGTCACATCATCAAGGATTCGAGCGACCAGCAGGCAGAACTGGATTATGAAAATATCGGGATGCTCGGGCCCAATATCGGTATCCGAAGCTTGCCCCAGGCGGGCCAGTTAAATCGAATAGCTGATGAGTGGGGTTTGGATACCATTTCCCTTGGGAGTTGTATTGGCTTTCTCATGGAGGCATCGGAGAAGGGATTGATACCGGAAAAAGTGAAATGGGGGGATTTTGAAGCGGCCCAGAAGCTGATCGTGGAGATTGGAAAGGGAGAGGGACTCGGAAAGATCGTGTCTCACGGCGTTAAGGCCGCTTCCGAAGCTATCGGAAATGGCTCTCAAAAGTGGGCCATGCATGTGAAGGGATTGGAGATCTTGGCTTACAACTGCCATGCCTGCCCCGGGATGGCCCTCGCTTTTGGAACTTGCTCAATTGGCGCCCATCATAAAGATGCCTGGATCATTTCCTGGGAGATTGCGAACGATCGGTTTTCGTATGGCAAAGAAAAGGTTGAGAAGCTCATTGAGTTCCAAAGGATCCGGGGAGGATTCTTTGAGTCTGCAACCGTATGCCGGTTTCCCTGGGTGGAGGTCAGTTTCGGAATCCATTGGTACCCCGAATATCTGGAGGCGATTACGGGAGAGCGCAGGAGCTGGGAGGATCTCCATCAAATGGGGGATCGCATCTATAATCTGATCCGGGCCTTCTGGATACGCGAAGTCCCGCAATTTGGCCGAAAGTGGGACTATCCGCCTGACCGCTGGTTTGAAGAACCTCAATCTCAGGGAAAGGTGAAGGGAATAAAAATCGACAGAGAGAAATATGAACAGATGCTCTCGTGGTATTACGAAATTCGGGGATGGGATCAGAACGGAATTCCCCGCAAAGAGACCCTTGAGAAGTTTGGGTTAAAAGAGGTGGCAAAAGAACTTGGCTCAACTTAGGTTTTTCGGCTACCTATCCGATCTTGTTGGAACACGGATAAAAGATCTGAGTTTAGACCATCCTATGCGTTTGAGGGAACTGGTTCCTCCGGATTTCCCTGAATCGAATATCATTATTCTCATCAACCAGAAAGTGGGCAACCTCGACGGCGACATTATGGATAAGGATTCCGTGGTGTTTATGCCCATCCTTTCCGGAGGGTGAGATTTTGGAAAATGGATAAATGACTCCTTTCACTTTCTTGGCCTTTCCCTTCCGGAAGGCCTTTTTTTGAGAGAGGTAACTTCATTCTTAGTGCTCCTTTAAGGAACAGACCAGCGATTTTAGTTGGGCAACATCTTTTTTTGTCTCCGGGTGGTCCGTTTTTTTGACTGTGAATTACGATATCGCAGATGTTTCACAGTCTGCTATTGATAAGGAGCTTTCGGATTCAAAAGATTGCTATATGAAGACCATACTATTAAATGGCTGTCATAAAATTTGATCGGAAGGAAATCAGCAGAAGTGACAAAGAAGATTGAAAGAAGATAAAATATCTAATAGAACCGAGAATGGAGTTGTCAAAATTATCTCGAATGAGGCTGAGGAGGTGAGTCATTTGAAACTTTTTTGGTAAAGAGACGTAATCGGAGGGATGAGAAATGAATTTGTTCCGGGTCAAGAACAAAAAACAATGCTGGTACGGTGAATCGATAGGGATTCTGATTCTTAATGCCAATTACCCCTGCGTGCCAGGAAATGTCGGGAATGCCTCGTCCTTCCCTTTCCCGGTCAGGTACAAAGTAGTTAAGGAAGCATCCATTGAGCGATTGCTCAAGCACAGGGACAAAACGCTTCTGAAACCTTTTATCGATTCCGCCATTGAGCTCCAGGAAGAGGGCGTTAAAGGGATTACAGGAGCGTGTGGCTTCATGGCACTTTTCCAAAAGGAAGTTTCAGAAGCCGTTGATGTTCCCGTGTTCCTCTCGAGTCCGCTTCAAATACCCTTTATCCACCGAACATTGCATCGTAATCAAAAGATCGGGATTATTACCGCAGATTCGAAATCCCTGACCCCCGACCATTTCGCCGCAGCGGGCGTCAACCCGAAGACTCCTCTGGTGGTCTACGGGATGGAAAATCAGAAGGAATTCAGAGGGGCGATTCTCGAAGAAAAAGGGACTCTGGATTCCCATCGAATAGAGCAGGAAGTCGTAGGTGTAACGAAGAAGATGGTAAGTGAGCATCCGGAGATCGGAGCTCTTCTGCTGGAATGCAGCGATCTTCCCCCCTATGGGCAGGCAATACAAAGCGAGACATCGTTACCTGTTTTTGACTTCTTCACGATGATCCACTACGTCCACACGGCTCTTGTAAGAAGGGAGTTTCATGGGTTTATGTAGGTTGTTCTTTAATCCTTGAGAGAAACCCAAGTCTGGACTTGAGCAATTTTGGCCCTGCACGTATTCTGGAGGGTCGCCCTTTAGGGGAATCTGATTTGGTATAAATCATTTGTTAGATGACATACTGGTGCAGTCAGGAAAACTCTAATAGGTCAGACCAACCTGGCTTCGTGCGTGACGCTGTTCAGACATTATGCATGCCTTCCCGATCTGGCTCCGAGGGGCCTACCCTCATCTCCTGTATTGCCTATGCCTTGTGGCACACTATCGATGTGATGTTTTCCAAAGCCCCAAAAGTTATGGTCTGAAGAGGGCAAATCTTCACCCCCCCTCTTCGTGGGCGGGAGTGGGTTCTGGCAAGCTATCCACGGATTAGAGTTTAGAATTATTCATCGCAACCTTGGTTATTTGTTCGAAGTCCTGAATTTTGGATCTCTTCCCTCTATACAACATTTCGACTGGCAATCGATAAGACCTTAAAGTCCAACAGCTCATTTTGAGAATCTCCACTCTCTTCTCAGTAAAGAAATCGTTCCCAAAAATGTTAAGATTCTTTTATAATGTTATATTAATAGCGATTGATACTAAAGGACCAGAAAACAAGAAATCAATTCGAGTGGGGAATTCAGCGGGCTGAGGCGATGTCTTTAACAAAATTACCATTTTATTTGCCCGGTTGTATCTTTCGGAGTCCGATGCCGTTTTCGGTTTATGACCCTCAAGGGGATTCTCTTCTCGAATTCAAGCGAGAAAAGGGTTCGGTTATTGTTCTTCTCGCTGAAGAAGCAGAGTGCATCGAAAGGGCGGGACAAAATTTGAAATCTCTCTATCTGAAGGAAGGATTTCAGGTGATTCATCTCCCCATCCCTGATTTCAGTGTGCCTTCGAGAGAAGATATAGACGAGGCCATCAAGAAGACAGTCGAGCACACACAGGCCAGGCAGAATGTTGTCATTCACTGCCATGCTGGCTTAGGGAGGACAGGGATATTTGTGGCTTACCTTGCCAAACATGTTCTCGGTTTATCGAGTGAGGGAGCGATCCTTTGGACGAGAAAATATATCCCTCACGCTTTGGAAACCTATGAACAGATAAAATTCATTATCGATGACGGTCTTTAAAAGAAAGAAGAAGGGTGCAACATCATTCCTTAACAAATTTAGAAGGCTGGAGTAATATTCTCTATTTTTTGTTCTTACTAACGGAGGCTGTATTTTGAACACGATGGAGATACCCAGTTAGAATCCTATACCGAGGGAATGACAGTTATAAACTCCAGTGATTCATGTCAATCTATACGACAGGAGAAGACGCTCACCCGGAATAAGGGTAAAATTTTCATTGGCTTCTTGGCGGCACTTGGTTCACACTCTTCATCCTGGTTGGATATAACCCATGCGGAAATCAGGTGAAATTGTTACCTCGGAGAGTTTTGACAGCCTCACTGCTTATTGGCTTGAATCCCGGAACACATCGATGTGGGACTGTATCTTCGTTTTGCCTCCTTGGCTAGAAGTCTGGTGGCACGAATTCGGATCCGGAGCCGAGCTATATTTGGGCGCTGTCAGACAAGGGGGGACCATCATCGGCATTGCTCCACTTCTATTAATGGGAGCAGAGGCCTTTTTCATTGGTAGTGCCGATGTTTGTGATTATTTGGACTTTGTTATTGTTCCGGGGAGGGAACTTGATTTTTTCAGTATCGTGCTTAATGACTTGAGGGGAAGGGGCATTAGCCGGCTGGATCTGAGGCCCCTGAGGCCCAATTCGACTGTACTCACTCATCTTAAGAATAGTCGAGACTTAAATATGAAGTCTCTTGTAAAGGGGAGGACATTTCTCTGGAGCTGGATTTACCTCCTACCTGGGAGGGATATTTAAGAACATTGACGCAGAAGCAGCGGCATGAAGTGAGACGCAAATTGAGAAGATTGTGGGAAACGGGTGACGTAAACTACCGCATTATTGAAGACTAGTGAGTCTTCCTCACAGTCCATTGCCATCTTTTTTGAGGCTTTTCCGGGAAAGCAGGCAGGATAAGGCGATATTCTTGACTGCGCGGATGCAATCCTTCTTCAGGTCGCTAGTAAAAGCTATGGGCTCGAGCAGGGCTCCTGAGGCTTGGCATCCTGGAACTCAATGCATTACCTGTTGCCGCAGTGATGTGTTTTGACTACAATAACACGGTGTTTCTCTATAATAATGGTTATGATCCGCAATACAGCTTCTTAAGCGTGGGGTTAATCTCCAAAGCCTTGTGTATCAAAGCCAGCATCGAAAGAGGCAGAGGTAAATTCGACTTCCTAAAGGGAGCGGAGGAATACAAATATCGTTTGGGAGGCAAAGAAGTTAATCTATACAGTTGTCAGATATCGTTTGAATAAGCAGAACTAAGACTGTTGGACTACGGTTCGAACGGGTAAAAGTGGGATTCGGAAGGAAATAGCAAGTTGAAAATAGCCATGCTCAGCATTCACAGCTGTCCCCTGGGTAAGGTGGGTGGAGACAATACAGGGGGTATGAGCGTCTACATCCGAGAGGTTGCTCGTGAGCTCGGGAGGCGAGGTCATTCAGTCGATGTTTATACACGCATTCATGAACCGATTCACGATCAGGTTATAGGAATAGGGCAAAATGTGCGACTTATCCATCTCAAGGCAGGAGGAGAAGAGATACAGAAATTGGCAGTCTATTATCATCTTGGTGATTTCGCGCACGACTTGGAAAATTTCAGGAAGCAGAACGGGCTTCGATATGATCTGATACATAGCCATTACTGGCTTTCGGGTTTGGCTGGAAAACGGTTGCAGCAGTGGTGGGATATTCCCCATATTATGGGGTTCCACACCCTGGGGGCGGTTAAGAACGCAATCGGCATCGGTGAGGATGAACCTGAGCTTCGTATCAACGCCGAAAAGGAACTGGTCAAGGATTGCCACCGTATTATTGCTTCCACCGAGAAGGGAAAAGAGGATCTCATCTCCTATTACGATGCCTTCCCTGAGACGATTAGCATTATTCCCTGTGGCGTGAATTTGGATCTGTTTCGACCCATCAAGAGAGAAATTGCACGAGATTATACGGGGTTAGATGGCGAGAGCATCATTTTATTTGTGGGAAGGATTGTTCCACTAAAGGGCATAGATAACTTATTAAAGGCCATGACATATCTGGAAAGGAAACAAAGAATCAAGCTTGTTGTGATCGGTGGCGACGAACATAGCCAGGCAGAAATCCAAAGGTTGAAGAACCTGTCACGGAGCTTAAAGATCGACGAGTCAGTTACTTTTCTCGGTCTGGTTAAACAGGAAATGCTACCTTTTTTCTACAGTGCTGCTGATTTATGTGTTGTTCCGTCTTATTATGAAAGCTTTGGGCTAGTGGTTTTGGAATCCCTTGCCTGTGGAACACCGATCGTAGCCACAAAGGTTGGGAGTGCAGAAAGTGTTATTCGGCATGGTGAGACAGGATATGTCGTGGCAGATAACGATCCCTGTAATCTTGCGGATAAGATAGCACGGCTTCTTTCAACGTCAAATTGGAACATAGAGTTTGTTGGCTCGGTCCGGGCATCCGTAACCAAGTATAGCTGGTCAAACATCACCGAAGCAATAATTGCAGAATACCGAAGCGTCCTAAGGGATTTTTCTGCTAAGGCATGCAAAGGAATACAGGAGTTTCAGGTTTAGCAGAATTCATCGACAGATAAGCCATAGCAGGCTTAGTCCAGCTTCTTTTCATACCACAGACTGCTTGTCCAGAGCTTAAATCCCACCGACTTGTAAAGAGCACAGGCTACTTTATTCTCACGATCCACCGTCAACTCAACAACTCGAAGACCTTTGCTCTTCAAATAGGAGAGTCCAGCGAGCAGAAGTTGCCTGCCTAACCCTCTCCCTCGGTAGTCTGGATCCACGCCCAGCATGTAGATGCGACCTGTACCTTCGCTCGGAGCTTTGTTTTTCTGAAAGTTTATCCTCGTCCAACAATAGCCAATGGGTTTATCCGAATCGAAGGCCATAATGATATCCTCCGGGGAGCAGTTGGGAAGACCGATGCGGTAAATTATCTCTTCGACCGTGTTAGCATTGTATCCCCAAGCGCCGCTGAAGGAACGGTTTTGAAGTTGAGTCAGTCTTTCTTCCTCGCCGGTTTGCAAGGAGCGGCATCGAGGGGAAACCTGTCCGATATCTGGCAAAGGCGTCTTGGAAAGATCCAACCTGAGTTCAAGAAATCGGCGGATAAACGTAAAACCCATCCGAGTGAGAAGCCGCTCAGCCATCAGGCTATTTTGCCAGATATTTACATGGATGGTCAGTATACCCAACTCTCTAGTACGAGAGATGGCCCGATCGACAAGCTTTGTGGCGACCCTTCTTCTATGATCTTTAGGATGCACTAACCATCTGAGAACAGCCCGCCCGATGTTTAACTCTGGCCCCACGTCTGCATAGCCAACAATTTCTCCTGCCCTCTCCGCTATAAACAGGTTACTCCCAAAGGAATGATTCGGTTGACCCAGGCTCTCGATTAGGTCTAACGGTGAGATCAGACACCCGGTTTGCCCTTGCTCCTGGACCTCGGTCCCCAGCTGGACTAATTTGTCGAAATCCTCAGAATGATAATTTCGGATGATGTAAGAAGGATTGCTCATTTTTAGCTGAAATACCTTAGATAATTGTAACAATCGGTTTGATATTATACAATTTTTAAAATTTCACACGGAGGAGTTCTGTCATGAAAACAAAGTTAGCTCAAGTGATGGTAGTCACGCCTCATCCAGATGATGCAGAATATGGAGTTGCCGGAACCGTGGTTCGCTGGGTCAATCAGGGGAAGGAGGTAATTTATGCGGTGTGCACCAATGGCGACAAAGGCACCAGCGATGCA
>CAWEAV010000039.1:0-51215 GCA_963806715.1 uncultured delta proteobacterium | reverse complement strand
CCAAACCCTGGTTCATATACATATAAAGCATGCCCAGAATGATAATGGAGGTAATCCCCAAAATCATCGCCATATTGGGGAGATAGTGATAGATCCATCCGTAGACGAGGGGCGTGCCGGTCAGATAGATCTTGTGATTCGCGTCTTCCTCTTTCTTCTTGATCTTCATGAATTCATCGAAGAGTTTGGTGAAATCAATCCTTCCCTCAATGAAGTTTGCGTTCAGGCGAAGGGCCTTCTGGTCCCTTGAAACCAGGACTCCATTGATCGTCGGGCTTGTAAAAACTTTTTTCTTGAATTCCCCAATCCCCTGCTCGTTTTTTGGCACCTCTTTCATAATGGGCTTTGCCGATATCCCGTCCGGTGTCTCTTTCACATACGTGGTCTTTGGACTGGCAAGTGAAGAGATGGAGAAATGGTCAACCCCGGGATAAGGTCTACAGCATCCTGGATCCGTTGTATTTTATTCAGCGTGTCTGAATTAAAGACGTCTTTATATTTCCCCCCTTCTTTGACTTCAAGGACCAGTGTGGCGAGATAAGCGCCTCCAAAGTATTTGGCGTATTGCTTATGAACCTGCACATAGGGATGGTTGGATGGAAAAAGGTCCAGGAACTGAGTAAACATCTCCATACGCGCAATCTGGGTCAAAAAAAACAGAGTAATGACTGCCATGATGACCAACACGGCTATTCTGAACCTGATGAGAAACCGGACGATACTTGTCATCCCCTTACACCTCCTGCATTTTTACCTGTGACTGCTTCTTAAAAACAGATCTTATCCACCATACGAGCCAAGAGGAATCCAGCTCTTTCCCGTGTCATTGGTTACAAAAATCCTTCCCCCATCGCCGACGAGATACCCAGCGCCCTCCTTCGTAAAGCTTGCCCCTGAAAGCCACGAATAATGCTGAGGCAGGGAGACCATTCGCCAATTCTTTCCATTGTCCTCTGTCTGAATCACCGCGCCTCTTAACCCGATGGCAATGGCCTCTGATGGGTCGTGAAAATGGACTTTTAAAAGCGTATCCTCTGTGGACCCTTGATCTCCTTCCAATTCTTCCCTCCATCCTCAGTCAGGAGAATCTTCCCTGAAGTCCCAACCGCCAACCCTTGCAACGCATCCCTGAAGCCTATCCCGAAAAGTTTCCCGTCTTTATCCCCCCACTGCTTCCTCCAGCTCCTGCCCCCATCGGTCGTATGAAGAATCGTCTCAAATTCGCCTGCAACCCAGCCGTCCAAAGCATTGAGGAAAAGAAGGTCATTGAGTGTCACATCTTCCTTGTAGGGGAGCCTCTCCCAATTCGCTCCCCCATCTGCCGTCCGCAGGATAACGCCAAACGTCCCCACAGCCCAGCCTTCCCGCCCGTTGATGAATTGCACCTTCAAGAGTATTTCTTTGGGGACCGGGCTCTGTTGCTTTTCCCACTTCGCTCCCCCGTCCTTCGTATGGAGGATCGTCCCCGACTCACCGACCACCCATCCCTCACGGTCATTCACAAAGCTGACCCCGTAAAGGGAACTCGTCGTTCCGGATTCCTGCCGGGACCAGTGCTTCCCTCCATCGTTAGAGTAAAGGATCGCACCGTAATAGCCGACAATCCACACGTTCCCTTTGTCTCCCACGGAGACGTCGTAGAACTTGTCTCCAAAGGTGATCGCCGGAATGGCCCCTTTGGGCAAAGCCGAGGAAGGAGCTACAACCTTGCCAGATTTTTCGCACCCCGTATTCAAAAAGAACAGACAGAACAGACCAACTAAAATCAACCCCTTCTGACCCTTTTGCATGGATTCACCTACCTTTTTTTGCTTTCAACTCGCTTCTCAATTTTTCAGTCGCTTCCCGCTGTACCTCGAACGTGTGGGAATCCAGCACCACCCCATAGACCTCTCTGGCCCTTTCGATGGAGACAAGCCCATCCATCACATCATCCCGCACTCTCTGCCCCTCACGGTTGAGAGGGTTCCCATAGCCACCGCCCCCCGAACATGTAACGATGCACCTTTCACCCGGATAAATCGGTTCGTTGGACATGGTGCGAAGGACGCGTCTTTTCCCGTCCCGGTTCACAAGATACATTTCGACGGGGGGCCCTGATTCCCCGCCTTCCACGCCGGGAGGAGGAAAGAACATCCCGTCGCTATTCCCTGTCATTAAAAACGCCGGTGCCCCCTCCGGAGTATCCGCATAGAACTCAAGATGCGACCCCGGGGACCCTCTAAATTCCCCCGCTCCTTCCCAGTCCTTCATCACCTCATAATGGGTAACAACATAAGGCACGCTTAACTCAAAATGCTCGATATCGGGCCTCATAAAGTTGCCGGCAGTGACCTGATGAGCAATCCCCTGCCAGCCGTCATATCCTTTCACTGCCCCGCTCCCTGCATCGCTGGCAAACGTTTCAGCAAAGTACTGTCTGATGTGACCGGTCCTGGGATCGATCACCCGTGGGTCCATGCCGATATGGATCGGACATACGTGCCTCGTCCAGCCTCCCATGGCCCTCTCAGGCATCGCCTCGTCAAGGGCAAGCATGCAGGCATCCACGATCTGGGTGACGACAGAGATCTGGGAAGCGCCGCATGTGGCCGGATAGATGGGGTCTACTACGCTTCCCGGGCGGAGGACAATATGAACCGGCACCATGGTCCCACCCGTTTTAGGAACACTGGCATCGATCAGGAAATAGAGTGAAATCATAACCCCGCATCGGGTCTGCCCCATGGGACAGTTGACGAACGTCGCCTGAGGGTCACTCTCCGAAAGATCAAAAGTGATCTCATCTCTTTTCACCGTTACTCTGGCCCGAACCCAGATGGGCTTGTCAGTCCGGCCATCCCAGTCTGTTGCCGATTCGCCGTAATAAATGCCGTCAGGGATCTTCTCAATTTCAGCACGCATGGCCCTTTCACCCGCATCGATGATCTCATCCATGCAGGCTTTTACCGTCTCCACTCCATACTTATCGCAAAGGGCCAAAATCTGCTGTTCCCCCTGGGCAAGACAGCCATTGATCAGCATGGTATCCATATCCACCTGGGTGGGATTTCTCACGTTTCTCAGAAGAAACCCCCAGAGTTCCTTCTGCAAAACACCTTTCTTTATGATCTTCAGGGGTGGGATGTTCAATCCCTCTGCGATAATATCGTAGGCCCCGGGACCGTAACCGCCGGGCAAAAATCCGCCTGTATCGGACACATGGGTCTTGGCCTGCAAAAAACCGACAAAATCTTCCTTATAGAATACGGGCCTTACAAAGTTCCAGTCGGGCAGATGACCCCCCTTTACGATATACGGATCGTTGGCTACGATAAAGTCCCCTGGCTCATAGTCGCCATGAAAATACGATTCCAGTCCCTTGATCGCTTCTTCGGCAACCATGGTATGGACCGGCAGAAAGGTTGCAGCCGATACAATTCTCCCCCTGGCATCGAGAAGCGTCTGGCCAAGATCGCGAACCAAGGAGGTTACAAAAGATTGGGTGGAATAGAGGACCTTTTGACCTATTTGTTCGACAATATAATCAAATTTATTCCATACTACCGAAAAAGTCGTAGGATCAATATCGTGAATCATCTTTGCTCTTACCCCAACAGTCATAAGAACCTTCTTGCCTCGGAGAGGCATGATCCTTCTCGGGTGCCGAATCGAAACGATGCCGGCACGGGTAAAGACAACCGCCGCACACTATGTTGACGCCTTCTCCCTGGGGGGTTTAATGAGTGGCGTACCGGATGAGCGATATTTTGCCTTATGCTCCTTGATTTTATCCTCTTGTTTATAAGCTTCCATGTGAATTCTCTTAATCAGTTCGAAATGTTTACCAAACTCAGCATAGTATCGGGGATTCTTCACGCTCTCAGCATCCCATACAACTTTCATTTTCCCGTTCTTCATTTCCATTTTTCCCCACACGTCACAGGTGGGACATACGACGTATGACGCATCGGGGGGTGATTTCCTCATCACTCCCTCAATCAGTTCGGGGGCAAAGAAGTCCGTTCCCACCGGCATTCCTCCCGGTAAATTATTGCCAATCTGTAGGATGTTAACGTGACAGACCGGGCAACTGTTCTCTATCTCCTCTCCCATAAACCTGACCTGATCAATAGGCGTATTTGCCGCAGTGGCGACATTTCGGCCCAACTGTCTTGCCCTCTTGAGCGCCTTTTCCTTTAAGGTTACGAGCCCTGGCAGACTGGAATAATTGACAAGTTGTTGATCCACAATCGTCCGGGTATAGAGGAGAAACATATTGGTCATGGAGAGCCCCAGAGGCGTCCAGGCCGGCTCTCCCCCGCCGACGGATATGCTGGCTCCAACCCTCCGGCTGTTACTGAAAAACAGATCGGGTCTGTTCAAAACATAAGGCAGGAATCTGTGCAGGAGCATCGTCAAATATCCTGGTGCAATCAAAAAGTATACCGGGGCACTGATAATCAACGCGGCGTCCTCATACAATATTTTCTCTAAAAGAAAATCTGTATCATCATCCCTGATCACACAACGGGCCTTCCCGCCCTTTGACATGCTCATCGTGCAGCCCTCGCAACCGGTGCAAGGCTTAATTCTAAAATCTTGGAGTCGTAGGATTTCAGTGCTTGCCCCTACTTCCTCGGCGCCCATGCAGGCCTCGCGGCTAAGGATCTCACAATTTCCCATGGGCCGTCCACAGGTCAGGACAATTACCTTCTTCTTTCCGTTATCCTTCATTTGAAACCTCCTTCAAGAGTCACCTTTTCGAAAGGTCAACTTTTGGCCGTTCCAGCGAGGATTTCAATTCAATCCGAGGCTTCTATTGGTCCGCTGAATTCCACCGCCTATTTTTTATTCGCCTTCTTCTCAGCCCTTAATTTCTTCGTCCCTTCGAGATCGACTTCGAACGTGTCCGGTTTTACGATCACGCCGTAGACCTCTCTGGCCCTTTCGATTGAAATGAGCCCGTCCATCACATCATCCTGCGACTTTCTGCACCTCGCGGCTGAGAGGATTTCCATAACCGCCGCCACCCGGACACATGGTGTAATACGTTTCACCCGGAAAAATCGGATCATTGGCCATGGTGCGAAGGACTCGTCTTTTACCGTCTTTGCCTACAATCCACATCTGGGCGCCGGGCCCCGACCCGCCGCCCTGCACCCCGGGAGGGGAAAGAACATCCCGTCGCTATTCCCTGTCATTAAAAATGCCGGTGCACCCTCGGCGGTATTCGCCTGGAGTTCAGTATATGTCCCGGGAGAACCCCTGAACTCTCCCGCTCCCTCCCAGTCCTTCAAAATCTCGTAATGGGTAACAGACATAGGGCACGCTTAATTCAAAATTCTCTATATTGGGCCTCATGAAGTTACCTGCAGTGACCTGCATGGCAATTCCCTGCCAGCCGTCATATCCTTTCACAGCCCCACTGCCTGCATCGCTGGCAAAGGTTTCGGCGAAGTACTGCTTGATGTGGCCGGTCCTGGGATCGATCACCCGTCGGGTCCATACCGATATTGATCGGGCACATATGCCTGGTCCAACCTGCCATGGCTCTCTCAGGCAGCGCCTTGCCAACCGCAAACATCACTGCCTCCAGGACCTGGGTCGCAACAGAGATCTGGGAAGCTCCCACGGTGGCAGGATAGACAGGGTCGACCACGCTCCCCGGTCGAAGGACGATATGAACCGGCCTCATGCTCCCGCTCGTTTTAGGGACACCCGGGTCGATTTGATAATAGAATGCACCCATGACATGGCATCGCGTCTGCCCCATGGGACAATTGACAAAGGTCACTTGATCGTCACTCTCTGTAAGGTCAACGGTCGCCTCATCCCCCTTAATCGTCACTTTGGCCCGGACCCAGACCCTCTTGTCGGTCTGGCCATCCCAGTCGGTTGCCGACTCTCCGTAATAGGTTCCGTCCGGAATCTTTTCAATTTCAGCACGCATTGCCCTTTCACCGGAATCGATGATCTCCTCCATGCAGGCCTTTACCGTCTCCACTCCATACTTATCGCAAAGGGCCAAAATCTGCTGCTCCCCCTGGGCCAGGCAGCCATTGATCAGCATGGTGTCCATATCCACCTGGTTGGGATTTCTCACATTCCTGAGAAGGAAGCCCCAGATCTCCTTCTGCAGAACCCCTCCCTTGATCACTTTCAGAGGCGGTATATTCAACCCTTCTGCAATAATATCGTAGGCCCCGGGACCATAACCACCGGGCAAAAACCCGCCTGTATCAGACACGTGTGTCTTGGCCTGTAAGAAACCGATCATGTTCACCCTTGTAAAAAACGGGTCTTACAAAGTTCCAGTCGGGCAGGTGCCCGCCCTTTACGATATAGGGATCATTGGCGACGATAAAGTCTCCGGGCTCGTACTCGCCGTGAAAATACGACTCCAATCCCTTGATCGCCTCTTCGGCAACCATGGTATGAACGGGCAAAAAGGTTGCAGCCGATACGATCCTCCCCTTTGCATCCAGAAGCGTCTGACCAAGATCGCGCACCAGGGCGGTGACAAACGATTGGGTCGAATAGAGTATCTTCTGACCGATTTGTTCGACAATGTAATCAAACTTGTTCCATACAACCGAAAAGGTTGTAGGATCGATATCACGGATTATTTTTGCTCTTACCCACAGCCATATCAACCTCCTAAAGAACTGTTATATAATTCCCGCCGCTATCGACTTTTGTGGTCACTTTTGGCGGTACAACGAAGGTGGTAAACCTCTCTTCAATAATACAGGGGCCTTCCAGCATGTCACCGGCCGACAATTTGTCGCCATCATACACCTTGGGCCGTAATAAACCCTTGCCCGGTAAAATAGGCCTCCCGTTTCCCTTTCAAGGCCTTCGAGGTATCGCCTCTTCCCTGCGGGATCTTTTAAGCTGTGGTTTTGAAACCTTGGCAATGCCTGACAGATGAAGTCGCACGATCTCCGTGGGGTAGTTCGGGTCGGCATATCCGACCGTATTCTTATGGACCTCGTGAAAATTATTTATGGTGGCGGCAAGCGACTCTTTTGTCAAAGGTCCTGCCGGTACCTTCGCAATTCTCTGGCGGAACTGGCCATAGTAACGTACCTCCATCGACTTTTCGATGATCACGTCTTTTTCGGCGATTCCTTCTCTTCGCAGCGTATCAACGGCCTCCTTCTCCATTTCCCCGCACAGTTCATTGATTCTCCTTAGATCCGCCTTAGCGGTCTCACTCAGGTAAGCCCTCTGATAATCGTGTTTCAGATCGCAGAACAACATCCCAAAGGCGCAATAGATGGGGGCCACCTTTGGAATAATAAGTCGCTTGATGCCCAAGTTCCTCCATGATCCGAACAGCGTGAACCGGGGCGGCTCCTCCGGCGGCACAGAGGGTGAAGTCCCTCGGATCATACCCGCGCTTCGCGAAAGTGACATCCGTCGCGCTTGCCATCCGTGCATTGATAATGTTGTAAATGGCTGCAGCCGCTTCAGGCACGCTGATGCCAAGAGGATCTGCGATCTTTTCCTTAATGGCCTTCTCCGCCAGATCTTTTCGCAGCTTGCTCTCACCGGCCAGGAAATAGTCGGGTCGAGATATCCCAGTATCACGTTGGCATCTGTAACCGTCGGGTTTTCACCTCCTTGCCCATAGCAGGCCGGCCCGGGAGATGCACCGGCGCTCTTCGGACCCACCTGAAGTCTGCCGCTCGGATCAATATAGGCGATACTTCCCCCGCCGGCTCCCGCTGCCGAAACGTCAACGGAAGGCAAGGCATATTTCTTTGCATCGATGATCTGCTGCTGCACGATGTCAACGATGCCGTCATGGACCACCCCCACATCGAAACTTGTTCCTCCCATATCAACGGACAATACGTTTTTGACGTCGTGGGTCAATCCTAACGCCAGACCCAGGGAAGGACCGGCAGCAGGACCTGAAAGCAGGATCACGGCAGGGTTCTCAATGACGATATCCGTCGTGGCCGTGCCACCGTTGCTCTGTATAAATAGCAGTTCGCCATTAAATCCTTCCTTTTTAAGGATTCCCTTGATCTTAGAGACATAACCCGCTACTGCGGGAGCAACATAGGCGCTGAACATGGTGGTACTCCAGCGCTCCACCTCACCCGTAACCGGCAAGACGACCGAAGATAACGCAACGTATACCCCGGGGTACTCTTCCTGTATGATCTCAGCAATTCTCTGCTCATGTTTCGGATAGATCGGAGAAAAAAGAAGCATAACCGCAATGGACTCGACCGCTGTGTTTCTTGAGATACCTTACTGCCTTACGGACATCGTCCTCATTGAGGGGAATCAACACTTCACCCCGACCATTGACCCTCTCTTCTACTTCGGTCATCAGATAATTGCGGGTCAGAGGCTTGGGCGCGTCGTACCTGAAATCATACATATCCCTTTTCTGTTCCACCCAGTCGGCTTTCGCAACCTGGGGAAAGGTCATACGAAGTCTGTATCCCTTCGTGGAGATCATCCCCATCTTTGCACCCGTCCGCGTCGCCACCACATTGGTCGCCAGGGTGGTGCCGTGCACGATCGTGCTGGTCTGACCCAGAATTTCCTTGACCGCCCTCCCGGACTGGGACGCAAGTTTCCTAATACAATTCATCGTTCCTATCGTGGGATCCTGAGGAGTCGTATGAGCCTTGGCCGTGATCGCCTCGCCCTTCTCGTCCATCAAAACCCCATCCGTAAAGGTTCCACCAGCATCAATTGCAACTCTGAAAGACATAGGGTCTACCTCCAATTAGATTGCTTAGAACATTCTTTCGCGTTTCCGAAGTTAAAGGCTCATATCTTTCGTTTCTGGCCCTTCCAATATCGATCGCGCAATTCCCGCTTCAACACTTTGCCCCGAGGGCTTCGTGGCAGAGCATCCATAAAATCGACTGTCTTTGGGGCTTTGACGCTCCCCAACCGCTCCTTGCACAGACTCATGATCTCTCCTTCCGTAACGCTTTTCCCCGGCGACAGTTCCACGACTGCCTTGACTGCCTCACCCCAGTTCTCATCCGGCACGCCAATCACGGCGCAGTCTTGGACAGCCTCGAAAGAGGAAATCACCTGCTCGATTTCACTCGGATAGATATTGAAACCCCCGCTGATAATCATATCCTTCTTACGGTCAACGATGTGGATGTAACCGTCTTCATCCTGGAAACCCATATCACCCGTATGGCACCAACCTTCGACGATCGTATTTCTCGTCGCATAGGGATTTTTGTAATATCCCTTCATCACCTGATCACCCCGTGCACAGATCTCTCCAACCTCGCCAAGGAGTAAAGGATCATTGTCCTCATTCATAATCGCAACCCTGCTAAAGGGCATGGCCGGGCGGCCCGCAGCCGACAAACGGGATTCCGGGGCCACCTTACCGTCCACGAAATATTCTTCAGGAGTCATGCTCGTAATCCCCAGGGCCTCCGTCTGACCGTAACATTGCGCCATAACGGGACCGAAAACCTCAAGGGCCAGGCGAAGCTTTTCGACAAAAATCGGCGCTGCCGTATGAATCAAGTATTTGAGACTGCTGTAGTCGAACTTCCGAACGTCGGGCTGGTCCAGAAGGCGGTAGATCGCCGTTGGGGGCAGGAATAGCTTCGTAATCCCGTACTTCTGTATCGTTGACGGCAGAAGTTGCGGGTCAGGCTTCTCCATGAGTATGAGGGGGCCACCACAGGCCAATACGTGATAGCTAAACCCTCCACCGGCATGTGTGATCGGCGCGGCCACCAGCATCACCGGTTTTGGATCCGGAAGCAAAATCAGCTGGTAGGCAACGAAGGCGTGGTAAACACGATGGGTGATCATCGCCATTTTGAAGTCCCCGGAGGTTCCTGAACCGGTCTGAAGCCACGAGGTTGATTCCATCGGCACTTCCCTTTTCGGCGATGTATCGGGAAATCGAACTATCCAGTCCATGAGGCCCTGGATGTTGCCCATCTGCCTATCGATACACACGAGAAGCTTCAGCTTCGGTAGCCTGGGATGAAGCTCTTGCACCTGGTCATGGAAGCGGCTCTGATAGAACAGGACTTCACAGTCCCCAAAATCCAGAATCCGGTAATTGTCCTCTTCGGAGTTTCGAAAGTCCATCGGCATATAGGCCATGCCGGATCGCATGATTCCCATCGTACAGCCGTACGCAACGGGATCGTTGTCGCTGAGCACCCCGGCATTCCTTTCAACTCCGTACCCGGCTTCAATAAGACCATTGGCAATGCGATTCATAAGCTTCAGCATCTGCCGATAGGTGTACCGCCTCTCCCCCATGATGACGCAAGGGCCCTCGGGATTGATCAATGCCCCTCGTTCCAAGAAGTCAGTAACCGCCACCCTATTCCCCTTGGAGCCAATTCAATTTCTATCGCTTTTTAAAGACTGGTTTTCTTTTTTCCAAAAGGGCCGAATTGGCTTCCTTCCAGTCCTCCGTCTTGATCAGCTCTCTCCCCAGGCGCAAGGTGTAGTCACTGATCAAGCTGCCATTGATCAGGTTACGCGGAACAGGAATCGCTGCCTTTTTCATCTCCCGCAGAATTCTAAGTGAATGATAGAGTGCCAGGGGCGCCCGGGAAAGCAATTCCTCCGCCATCTCTATGGCGGCATCCATCAGTTGGTCATCAGGCACCACCCGATTGACCATCCCTACCTCATAGGCCCGCTGCGCTGTCAACTTGCAACCGCTCATCATCTCGGCAGCGATCGCATAAGGGAGGTTATCCCACAAGACCAGGATTCCCCCTAAGGCGACCTCCACAATCTGAAATTCAGCACTCTTAGCAGCCACCCTGAGGTCGGCCTTGAGGACCAGATCGAATCCACCCCCTAACGCATATCCATTGACCGCGACAATTGTAGGCTTGTCCAGTTCTCCGCTCCAGTAAGGGTCTTTAGAGATTTCATTCACGAAGGGACCCAGAAAATCTTCACCCTGCAACCCCTTGACGGACCAACTCTTGTCGGCACCTGCCGAAAAAGCCCTTCCTGTGCCTGTAAAGATGGCAAGCCACGCGTCCTCATCATCACGATACCGTATCCAGGATTTTCTCAGTTCTGTGAGCATCTCAGCATTCAGGGCATTCAACTTATCAGGCCTGTTCATCGTGATGGTTACCAGATGGCCCTTCTTACTATATTCAACAAGGCTCATTTTGAAGACTCCCTCACCATTTTCTTACCCATGCCTTTTCAGACCACGAATGCTTTAAGAGCACTCGTCTTCTCCATGCCCTCGATTCCAGAGAATCAGGTGTTCCATAAGCTCCCTTCTGCATCGTGTCATGGTCTCGTAAGTCCATTCTTGGAATCCCCGACCCGTCTTAAAGCCAAGCTCCCCGACCTCTACTTTTTTCTTCAGAAGGGGTGAGGGTTCAGGAGACCTTTCAATATGCTTAAGGATATAGTCATGAATCTGCAGCGTCAGGTCCAAGCCCACCATATCCGCATTTTCCAGAGGGCCGAGCACGGGCAGCCGGATACCAAAACTATTCTTGACCACCTGATCTACGGTTGCGGGGTCCGCAATCCCCTGTTCGACGATCGAGATCGCTTCGCGCCAGAGTGCATGTTGCAGCCTGTTGCCGACAAAACCAGGCACATCCTTCTTGACCCGAACCGGATGCTTCCCCAGGCGCTTCAACAATTCAAACATCCTATCCACTGTCCCGGGTGAAGTGTCCTTCCCCTTGACCACTTCTACCAGGGGGATAAGATAGGGCGGATTCCAGAAATGGGTCCCAAGAATCCTGCCCCTGTTTCGAGCTCCTTTGGCAATTTCTGTGATGCTGATGACCGATGTGTTCGTGGCCAAAAGGGTATCTGATGCGCATAGATCATCCAGCTTTTGAAAGAGTCTCCGCTTCAGGTCCAGCTTCTCAGAAACCGCCTCAATGACCAATTGAGCCCCTGAGGCAGCCTCTTCCAGATTCTGGGTCACATCGATCCGTCTTATGGCGGGCTCAATATCCCCTGCGCTGCCGATTCCTCTCTGAGCCATCAGAGTCAAGTTGGACCGGATATTCTCAATGGCTTTCGCCAGAATTTCATCGCTCACATCGAGCAGAGCGACCCGATGGCCCTGACTCGCAAAGATCTGGGCGATTCCGTGCCCCATCATTCCGGCACCGATGACGGCAATAGCTTCTGAATTTGGCATCCGTCCCCCTACCCTGCTGTATAGCCCCCGTCCACATCCACAATCGCACCGGTCATGAAGTCGGACGCCTTGGATGAAAGAAAGATGACCGTTCCAATGAAGTCCTCTGGCTCCCCTAACCTGCCTATGGGGATGCGCTTGAGGAAGTTCATGTAAAATGCATTGTCATCAAACATCCATTGGGTCAGAGCCGTCCTGAATACGGTCGGTGCAATTGCATTTACGTTGATTTTGTGAGGTCCCCATTCGCAACCCAGGGTCTTGGCCAGCAGATGCACCGCACCCTTCGAAGGAGAATAGGCCGTATAGTTCGCCAAGCCCAGGTGTCCACGGGCGGATCCGACAAGGATCACCTTGCCGCCCCGCCCTTGTTTAATCATCACCTTGCCCACCTCTTTGCAGAAAAGGTAGGTGCCCTTCACATTAACGTCCATGATTTCTTGCCAGTCCTCGACAGACTGTTCAACGATTGGCTTCACCTTGTTGATCCCTGCCGCAGTCACCAGGATGTCCACGCCGCCGAAGGTCTCAACCGTATTCTTGACCACCCGTTGCACGTCTTCAGGGTCGACCGGATTTCCTGGGGAGGACGCAGCCTGGCCGCCCTCCTTACGGATCTCCTGGACGACCCCTTCAAGTGTCGCCAAACTGCGGCCTGTTGCCATGACTTTTGCTCCGGCCGCAGCCAGTCCCTTGGCGGCAGCCCTGCCAAAACCACCGGTGGCCCCGGTGATCAGGGCCACCTTTCCACTCACCTCAAAAAGATCCTGAATCTCTTTTTTATTCATGAAGTTTCCTCTTTAGTCAGGGTAATTGACCACCACCAACATGCTGGCGGGCTTGTTGGTCTTGTTAATGATCTCCCGTCCTTCCCCCCCACCAATATAAATTGAATCCCACGGTCGAAGCGTAATCTCCTCCTTGGGGGTCTTGACGGTAATTTCCCCCTCCAGGACAAAGTAGACCTTCTCTGTCGGCGATGCATCATACTCGGCCCCTCCTCCCGGAAGAAAATGGGAGAGTCCCATCCAGAACTTCTTCGCTCCCGTCTCTTCTTTTCCATGGAGTCTCAGAGCGGTCATATTGAAATGCTTTGGGGCCTGGTATGGTCTCACATCCTTCAACTCGACCTTTTTCATCTCTTCTCCACCTCCTCTCTATGCTTGTATCACAGGTAGCTGTTCGTTCTTTATAGCTTCATAAAGTCCGACCGGATAAGGTCGCACCCTTTTATGAATGCCCCTCATCCAGGACAAAGTATCCCCGGCTATTCTCGCTCCTCAGAGGGGCAAGGAAGATTGGAACCTCTTCTTGACCGATTATTTTCTGGTACGGTTAGGCTCACTCATTTACGATGGCTACCAACCTTATGATAGACCCGTCACCTTTCGTCCACCGAATTGGGAAACCGGCAAAAGTCACTCTCTTACCCAGGACTTTATCGATATCACCACCTACATTCTCATACCCCATGATACCGTTGCGCAGCAGAAGGTTATGACAGGGCTCCCACTCAGGGAAGTCTTCGATCACGTCGCGACCTGTCGCTTCCTTATACTCCCTGCATATATCCGGTCTTATTGGGCCTGTGCCATGGGGCCCGATGGCCGTGGCCAATGGGTGGTCGAGGGCCTGCTGGTCAACGCCGACACACTTCACTCCCTTTTCAACGAACCACTCGCCTGCTTCTCTGTAAAGCCCGGGAGAATAGCAAAAATACTCGACACTGTCTGAGTATTTATGATGCCAGCCCGTATGGATGATCACAATATCGTCCTTTTCTATTCGGGGCTTGGCTTTCTCCAAGTCTTCCGGCATAATTTTTTCCCACTTCTTCTTCGGGATATCCACGACCACTCCGGTGCCGTAGTACTTATCCAGGGGGATCTCGTCAGTAAACATGCCACCTTCAAAGACGTGGGCCGGTGAATCCGCATGGGTCGTACAGTGCATGGTCGTAGTGATCGTCTGTGAGAGCACCCCGGACTTGGCATGGTAATGCATCCGCTCAATCTTGACATCTGCAAAATACGGCCATAGGGGAACCTTGTCACCAAAGGGATGACTCAGATCAAAGAGTTTTACTTTTCCCATATTTTAAGATCTCCTTTCTTTTTAAATCTCTGCTTTAAAGTTTCCCGGTGGAAAACTATCAATGAAATGTTCACTCTTGATTTACTCCGGCACGTAGATAACCATTAAACATTTCACTTCTCGATTTCCCTGGCAAATGCCGTAATGGGGAATGCTCCCATCGAAGTAGATACAATCTCCTTCTTCCACGATAAACTCCTTTTCTCCGTGAAAGAATTTCATCGTTCCCTCAAGGACGAACAGGATCTCCTCCCCTTTATGCTGAAAAAGAGCGTTCTCCCTGGGCTTGAGAGGAAGTGTCAAAACATAGGGCTCCATATGTTTATGGTGAAACTTGTGGGCCAACGTCTGATAAGCATAACCAAACACGGTCCCGTCTCGAGCGATAAAAAGTCTCTCCCCTTTCTTAATCAGGCAGACCGTACTGACCTCTTCTCCTTCTCCGAAAATCTCGGACATGCTGATATCGAGCGCCTTTGCAAGATTGATCAGAGTCGAAACAGGAGGACCCTTCTTGGCTTTCTCGATCTTCGACAGGTAGCCCTTCGTAAATCCCGTCTTCTCAGCCAATTCCTGCAGAGTGAGTCCCTTGCCTATGCGATACTGCTGAATCCTTTTCCCCAGTTCTGTCTCTTCAACCATGTTCAGTCAGCTATGTCGTTCAATTTCCAATTGTTTCCTAACTGGAAACATATCATACATCGACTTAGAATTTTGTCAAGCTTTTTTTGATCCTTGCCGATATTCAGAAAAGCGATGGTACTTCCAGCATGACCCCATGCAGCAAATACCCGTGAGTGACTCATACCGAAATGAGGACTCCCCGTTCAAAGAATGCCGAGATACCCTTCTTCAGGTCGTACGTAGCCTGAGGAGACGTAAGTTCAATTAGGTGATTGTAACAGCTCCGTCGATGAGCAATGCATGGCCGGTCACATAGGAGGCCCCATCCGACAGGAGCCACACAACACCCTCCGCCACTTCCTCTGCTTCGCCAAACCTCCCCATCGGAATAATAGACCTAAGCTGCTCCTCCACCACAGGGCCGCGGGCGATCATTTTCTCTCCCAGACCCGCACGGATGATCCCGGGACAGACCGCATTGATTCGGATCCCCTCTTTCCCATACTCCAAGGCGGCCGTCTTGGTAAGCCCGATGACGGCATGCTTGGTTGCGGTATAAGCAGAAAGGTACGGAACATTCTTAAAAGCGAGTCCTGAAGAGTTATTGACGATGACCCCACGTTTCTGGAGCAGCATCTGGGGGATCTCGTATCTCATACATAAAAAAATCCCCTTTGCATTAACGTTGAAGACACGGTCCCACTCCTCCTCCGGGTATTCACCTGTTAAAGCGTTTTGACCCTCGATTCCTGCATTGTTAAATGCGCAATCAAGGCGTCCATAAGTCTCGACGATCCCCTTTATCAGTCCTTCCACCTCAACGGCCTTCGATACGTCTGCCCTTACTGACACAGCCTCACCACCAGCCCTCGCAATCCTCTCCACCGTCTCTCTGGCACCGGCTTCATTGACGTCGTAAGTCACGATCACCTTCGCCCCCTCTGCGGCACATGCCAGTGCGGAGGCCCTGCCAATTCCAGAACTCCCACCTGTGATCAGAACAACTTTGTTCTTCAACCGTTCCACGATTTTTTCCCTCCTTCTGTCTCTGCGACGGCCCTAATAGAGTGACAAAGCTATCCAGTACAAATGTATGCGGTGTATTTTACGGCTTGACTTTATATCTATCTATGGGTACGGGCTCAGTGGAAAGAACCATCTTCCAAATCCTCTATCTTAGCCATTTTCAACCCCCTTCTTTATGATGATTCGCGGGTGGTCCCAATCAATAAGGCTCACATAAGCGCCCCGGCATTTCAGGGACCACCTCAATGCACTGCTCTGGACAGGCGATTTCACATGCAAAACACCAGACACAATCTTCTGGATAGGCAGCGATTGGCCTTTTTTCTATCTCCTCCCACCGAAACACATCAACAAAACACGCATCCACACACCTCTTATACTAATTTGACATCAAACATAGAGTAATGATATATTTGGGCAGGAGGGAAAGAGATGCGGAGACCTGCCCAGATTAAGCCATGGTTATCAGAGGAAGAGTTCTTGGTATGGATTCGAGAAGTGGCAAGTCGCGAAGCATACCAGAAGCGCTTGGCCATCTGGCTGACTCAGATCGGGCCATTTCATGCTGACGAAGTTGCGAGGATGCTTGGGGTATCGAAGCAGGCTGTTTGGCTGTGGGTGAGCCAATACAACAAAGATGGTCCAGAAGGGCTTGTGCGCCAGGGGCGGGGTGGACGGCGCTGGGCATTGCTATCGTGGCCGCAGGAAGAGGCAGTGCTCAAATCATTTGAAAAGAGGGCATTAGGGGGCGAGTTGATTACCGTCAAGCAGATGCTACCCAAGATATGCCAAGCGACAGGGGAAGAAGTTTCCCTGGCTTATGTCTACCGTCTTTTGCAGCGACACCAATGGCGTAAGCTTGGTCCCCGGCCGCGACACGTTAAGGCCGATCCCCAGACCCAAGAGGAGTTTAAAAAAAACTCCCGATCCTCATCAAAGAAGTCGTAGCCTCCGGGGTAGCTGGCATGCCAGTGAGGCTGCTGTTTCAAGACGAGGGCCGATTCGGTCGCATTAGTGATCGAAGACGTTGTTGGGCACCGCTACCCAGCCGCCCGGTGGTAGGCCATCAAGTGGTGCGTGAATATGTGTACGTCATGACAGCAGTAAGCCCTCAAGACGGCCGACTCACCTCCTTAGTCATGCCGTGGGTTGACGCAGAGGTCATGTCTATTTTCCTATCCCATACCGCCCAAGAGTTCCCGGACGATTTATGTGTGATGCTCTTTGACGGCGCTGGATGGCATCGCGCCCATGCTTTACGAGTCCCCAAAAACATGGTCCTTCTGCCCTTACTGCCTTACAGCCCAGAACTTAACCCTGTGGAACATATTTGGGACTATTTAAGAGACGCCTTCGGTAACAAAACTTTTGACTCCCTCCCCGAGGTTGTCGATCTTCTTTGTGCGACCATCAACACCCTGTTCCATCAGCCAGAAATGGTTCGCTCAATGACCTGCTTCGACTGGATTGATACTCTATGTTTGACGTCAAATTAGTATTAGTCATTGGGACGGACTGAAACTGTCGGCAATAAATGCCGACGCTACAGATGTTTTCTTTCGGTTGTTTGAAGCTTGGTTATTGGCGCTCGTTTGGAATTTGGGATTTGATTTGAGATTGGAATCAGTATCCCTTCTCTCGATCCACAAGGCCTACGAGGGGTTCTCCCCTTACCCATCTTTCATAGTTCAGGGCAAAGGCCTCACAGATCTCTTCGGGAATAGTGATTCCTGAAACGTGGGGGGTAATAATGACGTTCTCCATGTTCCAGAGTTCGCTCTCGGCAGGGAGGGGTTCTTTCTCAAAGACATCGAGGACTGCCGTGATCTTTTTCGTCTTGAGGACTTGAATCAATGCCTCTTCGTCGATCGTCTTTCCCCTCCCGATACTGAAGAGGATGGCCCCCTCTTTCAACAAGACAAGCTCTTTTTCTCCAAGAAAATGATAGGTCTCCGGTGTGAAGGGAATGACAGCCACAAGGTAATCGGCCATGGGTATCACTTTTTTAAGGTCCCGATGTCCAAAGGTTTGGTCCACATTCTCGATAGGTCCAGGCGTCCGCTTGACCCCGATCACCTTCATCCCGAACTGTTTTCCCCGCTTCCCGATCTCTTTTCCAACCGAACCGAGTCCCAAAATACCAAGGACTTTTCCCCGGAGGCGTTCCGGCCGGACCGGGTCCCAGATTTTTCTTCCTTTGATCCTCCTGGTGTTTCGACCCGTTCCGAATACAATAGAGGAGGTAGGCAAAGACATATTCGGCCATCATTTCGCCATAAACGGTCATTTTGGTGAGGACGACGGTCTCAGGAAGACAAGCGCCCTTGATAAGATGATCATTCCCGGCGAATGTGGAGGCGAACCAGACGAGACGTTTCGTCCTTTTCAGGAGTTCATCTGGAATCCTCCCGGAGAGGATGATATCCGCATCTTCAATGTGAGGAAATGCATCCTCAGGTTTTTCAGCGGAATGAATTTCGAGGTGTGGGATTCTTCTTTTGAGGGTCTCCTCATAGATCTGAGAATTACGATGATAGATGAATATCCGATGGCTTCTCTGAGAAAGCATAGCTCCTCCGTCTCATTCATTTATACTTTAGGACGAAATAAAAAATCAATTGGGTTGATTGACAAATGGGAATGAATCAAAATAAAATGAGTTTTTTAGCATCTTATCAAGGAGAAAGAGTTTTTTCAAAAGAGGAACAAAGATGATCAAGCCCTGGCAACGTGTTCGATCGAATATCTCTCAATCCTTCCGTGTCTTTTCTGTACGGACCGATACGGCTGTCTCCCCCCGAACCGGGATCGAACATGACTTTTACATCATCGAATCGAGGGATTGGGTTAACGTTATTCCCATCACTCCAGATCAACAGGTCGTCATGATAAGACAATACCGGCATGGCTCAAGAGAGGTGACCCTTGAGATTCCGGGTGGATTGACGGAGGGTGGAGATACCCCGGAGAAAGCCGTATCCCGGGAATTAATGGAAGAAACAGGGTATCTGTCCGAGGAGTGGGTAAAGATCGGAGAAGTCAACCCAAACCCTGCCCTCTTTAATAACCGTTGTTATACCTATCTGGCTCTGAATGTGAAAAAAGCAACGAACCCCTCTCTCGATCAGACCGAGGATATCGAAGTGGTCCTCATTCCTCTTTCCGATATTCCCGAACTCATCCGAAAAGGGATCATTGACCATGCGATCGTGATCTCGGCCTTCTCCTTATATTTTCTCCATGCTCATGAAGGATTGACAAACCCTTGACCCCCTTTAGCATTTTCCTGATCCTCATTTCAGCCATCCTTCACTCTTCATGGAATTTCTTTTCAAAAAGAGGAAACTGGCCTTTAGAATTTTACTGGTGGGTTTTTCTATGGGGAACCCTTCTCTACCTTCCCTTTTTTATTACCCTTTCCCCCTTCCCCGCATTCCTCTTCGATGCTCCTCTCAAGCTCTGGTATCTCAGTTTCCTTTCTGGCTTGATTCAAACCATCTACTTCATCTGTCTCATCGAGGCCTACCGGGTGGGAGATCTCTCATTCGTCTATCCCATCTCCCGATCGGCTCCCCTTTTCACTCTCCTTTGGGCGACCCTCTTTATCGGAGAAATGCTCTCCTTAAAGGGAATTCTGGGGATCGGCTTAGTAACGTTCGGGATTTTTCTCACCTCCGTGAGGGATTTTCCCGCAAAACGTTTTCTCCTTCCATCCAAGCATTTCCTATTCCGACCCTATCTCCTGGCCCTCATTGCAGCCCTGTCTGGTTCAATCTATTCTGTGGTTGATAAAGTCGTCGTTCAAATTCTCCACCCCATCTATTACACCTGGCTGATCAACCTCTGGATGTGCCTTTGGGTCAGTTTCTATCTCTTCCACAACAGGAAGGAATCTTTCACGAGGGTCTGGCGTGATTCGAAGAAGGAAATCTTCATCATCGTCTTTCTGCAAAATATCGGTTACGGTTGTTTTCTCATGGCCCTTGGGATGAGCAAGGTGAGTTATGTGGTGGCCTTCCGTCAAGTCAGTGTCCTCTTTGGAACCCTCATGGGTGTTCTTCTCTTGAAAGAAAGTCACTGGGAGACGAGAATCATCGGTGCCTCCATCCTTACGCTGGGTCTATTATTGATCGGCCTCGCAAAATGAAAAAGCGGAATTGACCTTGTTCCTTAACCAACGTCATTTCCCAAGGCCTTCGAGGGCTGCACGGACAAGACCGTCAAGGGCTTTGCTCAATTTTAAACATGAGGGTTGAACAGACGGATAGCCGGACAGAAAAAGAGTCTGAAAATCAAGGAATAAAAGGCAAAACATGGGAAGGTCCGGTGGAGTTCAATTTTTCATTAACAGATGGATACTTTCCGGGATGGAGAGGTAGACCTTTTCTTTCGGGTCTGAAAAATGGTTTCCCGGGGATTGGATTGGTCGATGATTATCTTCTCCCCCTGCACCTGCACCGTATACTTGGCCAAAGAACCCACATACATGCCGATCTCCACCTCTCCAAGGAAGGTGTTATTGACTCCCCTTCGGCTCCGTCCCGGTGATATTAATAGTTTCAGGTCGGATGACCAGCTTGACCTGATCCCCCGTGTTGATTGTTCTCTGGGGGACAAATTGAATGTTCCCAATGGGGGTCGAGGCAACTGCCTTCTCAAGCCCTAATATCGACTTTCTCGATCTTTCCCTCTAGGAAATTGACAAACCCGACAAAACCCGCGATGAATTCATTGTCAGGCCGCTCGTAGATTTCGATTGGAGAGCCGATCTGCTGGATGACTCCCTCCTTCATGACCACAATCCGGTCCGAGATGCTCATGGCTTCAAACTGGTCATGGGTGACAAAAATGGTCGTAACCTTCAATCGTTCCTGCAATTTCCGGATTTCACCGCGCATCGTGAGCCTTAGATTTGCGTCGAGGTTCGAAAGCGGCTCATCGAGTAGCAGCACCTTCGGTTCAAGGCTTAAGGCCCGAGCCACGGCCACCCGCTGCTGCTGACCGCCGCTGAACTTGTCGATCATCCTCCCCCCAAGGCCTTCCAGCTTGACCAACCTGAGCAATTCCTCCACCCTGTCCTGAATCTTCCCTTTCTTCCACTTCTTGATCTTCAGTCCATAGCTGATGTTTTCGGCCACGGTCATGTGAGGAAATAACGCATAGTTCTGAAAACAGATCCGGGTATCTCTCAGATTCGGAGGCAGATGGTCAATCTTCTGCCCATCCAGAATCACCTGTCCGGAATCGAGATTGGTAAATCCACCAATGATGCGGAGCAGTGTCGTTTTCCCACATCCACTGGGGCCGACAAACGTCACCAATTCGCCCTTGTTGACATCCAAAGAAATGCCTTTCAACACTTCAAGACGATCATAAAATTTATGAATATCCTGGAGAATCAACATGGGACGACCAGTGCTCATAACCTACTTCACCACCACTTTCTGAGTTGCCTCCAATCTTGTTCTTTTGGTGAAGAAGTTGAGGATCATCATGCAGACAATCACGATCGCAACCAATTTCATCGTGGTCGCTGATGCGATCCCTATCTCTCCATAGACCGCTGCATCAAAAATCTTTACCGCAGCCAGATCGAAGCCCGGGCTCACAAGGAAAACCACCGCGCTCAAAGATACGATGGAGGTCATAAAGGTGTAAATAAATCCAGCGATAAAAGCCGGGAACATGATCGGTAACACGATTTTGTAGAAGGTCTGGATAAAGTTGGCCCCCAAGTCTGAAGACGCCTCTTCAATCTCGATATTGATCTGGTGAAGTTTACTGATCCCCGCCTCAACTCCAACCGCAATGAAGCGGAACACGCAGTTGAGGGCGAGGATCATGATTCCCCCTGTCAGCTTGAAAGGAGGGGTATTAAAAGCCAAGAGATACCCTATTCCGATGACGGTCCCGGGCAGCGCAAATCCGGAAGGGAAACCATCTCGATAAAGGTTCGTCCAAAGAACTTGCCCCGGACAATCACATAGGCCAGCAGTGTGCCGATGATGGCGCCGATGAAGGCCGCGATCAGGGAGACTTTGATGCTGTTATAAATGGCCAGGTTCGAATCGAAATTCATGATATGACTGAAAACAATTTCGTTATTGACCCCGAGAATCTTGGTAAAGGAGGCCACCAGGACCACTCCAAAAGAGATAACGATGGCCAGAGCGGCTATGCCACTAATGATGACAAAGGGGACTTTGACGAGGGGCGTCATCTTTCTTGGCTCCGAGGCAGACCGGCTTGCCTCCAATCGTCGTAAACTTCTTGCCTGTCAGCAAATAATTATGCAAGAAAAAGACGATAATACAGGGAACAATTAAGATGACCGAGAGGACGCTTCCCATTTCAAAGTCGGCCTCGCCGATGATCATCTGGTAGGTATCCGGAGCCAAAAATGGCGTTCGGCCACCTAAGATCGCCGCATTTCCGAATTCGGCAATGGTCATCACAAAGACCAGGAGGCCCGCCTTTAGAATACCCGGGGCGAGAAGAGGGATCGTAATGGTACGAATAATTCTGACCTCCGAAGCCCCCATGTCATAGGCGCTCTCTTCTAAATTGGGATTGAGAGACATGAGCGTATTTTCGATCATTAAGTAAGCTAAAGGGATAAAGGCAAGGGTTTGGGCGACCACGACTCCCCAGAACCCGTAAAGACTCCATTTAATACCTAAGACCTTGGTCAATATTCCATTGTGCCCGAAAAGAATGATGAGCGAAATGGCAAAGAGGTAAGGTGGAGCGATCAAGGGCATCATGGAAACGATCTTTAGGGGTTTACGGAGTGCCAAGGGACCACGGGTGGTCAGGTAGGCAAGGCAAAAGCCAACGACCAGGCAGACGATGGTGTTGATAAACCCGAGAAATAGGGTATTGGTGAGAGACCGGAAGTAATAACCCTTTGCAAAAAATTTAATGTAATAGGATATGGTAAAACCCTGCTGACCCCTTGACGCTCTTGATCAGGACCGCAACGATCGGATAGAGGAGAAAGATGACAAGAAGAAGAAACAACGTTCCCGCAAAGATATTAATCAATTCTGCATTGACAAAAGTCTTCGTTCGCTCCCGGAGACTCGACTGCGGACCGTAAAGGGTTTCTGCCCTTGCCATCTTTCCCCTCTCCCAATGACTTCCGCTTATTTTGACCTCTGTTCTAAATTTCTCCTTCCAGATGTCGTTCCATTTTGGCCGCATCTCTGCCGCATATCCAAGGTCTAATTTGATGTACTTGGGGGTCTTTTCACCAAAAAGAGCATTGGGGGCCGGTCGTGGCGTCACATAACCAATTCCAGCCATCGTGTTGCTAAATTCTGGCGTCCCCATAACATCGATGACCTTCTTGCAAGCCTCCATATTGGGGGTCCCCTTGAAAATCATGGCAAAGGTCCCGTCGTATCCGATTCCCTCTTCAGGAACCGCCCAAATCAGAGGATAACCCTGATCGATCCTGGCTTTGACATTTTCATCCGAGGTAATGCCTAACAAGAATTCGCCTCTTCCCACCAGATCGGTCGGGGCATTTCCACTTCTCGTATAAAAGCTGATGTTTTTGTCCAAGGCTTCAAGAAATTTCCATCCCTGTTCCTCCCCGTAGAGGGCAAGAAAGGAAAACCGGATCATATTTGCCGTCCCTGAACTTAGGGGTGAAGGCATGACGATCTGGCCCTTCCATTTTGGATCGAGAAGTTCCTTCCAGCTCTTGGGCATGGCATAGCCCTTTTCTTTCAACTTGTCTCTGTTCCCCACCAGAACAAATGAAAAATTGGAGACGTTATACCAGTTTCCCTCCGGGTCGATAAACACCGAGCCGACCCCTTTCCATGCCGGAGAATCGTACGGAATGGACCATCCGTTCTTCTTAGCCATAAACGCCAATGGAGAACCACAGCCAGTAATCATATCGGCGTTAAAATTTGGGGCCTCAGACTTGACCTTGGCCTCGATCTCTCCAAAAGACTGGAAGGTTTGGAGGATCTGAATACCCGTTTTTTCCTTGACAAAGTTCACGACTTTGACATTGTTTTCCGGTGACAAACCCATATAGGCTTTGACCGTCTGCGCCTGTGAAATGCCGCTTAGCAAAAATAAAACAGAGAAAATAATAGTTGCTGCCATAAAAATCAGTTTCCCTTTCATGATGGCCTCCTTTCAAATGGTTGGTTAGAATAGCTTGTCTCTCTCTTTCACCTCCTTTCTTCTTTTGAAGTATCCCCTCCGATGAAATCATTGGGAACCCGCCGGACTACAATATAAAAAAGGATTGTTACGACCGGGTGAAGATTGGATGAAAAAAAGATCAAATCCTAATGCTTCGACGCATTTGGAGGGATGGATGATAAGAGAGGTAGGTAGATTGTTTGAGAGCCACCGTCACCCAATGAAAAATTGGTTATGGTACTAAAGAGAATTCTTATCCCTTCTGAAAGAGAAAAAGATCAAATCTACAAGATTGGAATCTCAAAAACATCCTCCTCTTGATTCTATTTCCTAACAATCCTGCCTCAAAAAGTCAATACGGTCTTTCGGAAAGGACCCGGTATCAACTTCTTGCCCTTTAAAAGAATGGGCTGAAATGGATTACCGTTTCTTGTTCATTAATTTTTTGACGATTTCCGCTGCCTGGACAGCAGCTTTTCCCGTAGCCGTCGGCCCCGATTTTGTCGGCCCACTCCTGAGTGACAGGCCCTCCTCCAACGATCACGAAGTACTTGTCCCGGAGCTTCATCTCCTTTAAGGTGTCGATCACCTCTTTCTGGCCTGGCATGGTCGTGGTCATCAAGGAAGAAAGAGCAATCACATCGGCCTTCACTTTTTCAGCTTCTTCAATAAACTTTAACGATGGGATTATCGATTCCGATATCGACCACATCAAATCCCTGGGTCTCAAAAACCGTGGCCACGATATTCTTGCCGATATTATGGACATCACTCTTGACGGTCCCAATGAGAATCTTCCCTATCTTGGCCATCTGTTTTTTCTGGGCCTCGATTTCAGGTTTCAGGATCTCCATGGCGGCGCTGAACGTATCTGCAGCCATCAGGAGTTCTGGCAGAAAAGCCTCTCCCTTCTCAAATCTCTCCCCAACAATGGCCATCCCTTTGGAGAGCCCTTCCTCCACTGCCTTCAAAGGATCGATTTTACTCTTGAGAGCTTCTCTGGCATTTTTTTGGGCTTTGTCGTTATCGCCCTCAATGATGGCTGAAGCTAAATTTGCAAGAATCTCTTTTGGGTCCATTGATTTTTCCTCCTTTAAAGTAACGATTCCATAACCTGTCATTCGAATGAAATTCCCATCTGGGTCAGTTCTTCTTTTACCTCATCGTAAAGCCGGACATAGGCTTCACCCGGTTTTCCCGTGACAACATCATAGCAATCCTGATAGCGGCTTCCTAAAGGAGCCTTCTCGATCTGGGATTCATATTTTTCAAGAAGTCGGATCACCAGTCCATTGGCCTTCTGCCGGTTAAACCGTGTTGCTGCCTTTGCCCATCTCCACACCAAATTTGCACTCCATGGGAGTGAACCCGTCAATCAATACCGCCTTGGCCGGATGGGGTGTTTGAACCGATGGGGCGCCCGAGGGGTAGCACAGAGCAACCAGGCGGCAGACTCATAAAAATACATCTTGGTATTGGGACCCCCTGCCATGTATCCCAGCCAGAACACAGGCATGGGAATGTTACGGCTGGTCGCCTGGCAACTCACGGAAACGACCCAGAGGACATCCCTCGTTGTGGAGCAACCGTACTTGAAATGGACGGGGAAATGGAGTTGATAGCTTCCCTTATGAACAAGGAGTCCCATCAACATATAAGCGGTACTGACCACGGCTGTCCCTGCAGGCCCTCCGCAGTAACCTCCAAGGATGGGAGCTGTTTCGGCACCCACGTTGGCTCCCCAGTTGAGGAGATAGGCAATCTTGTTCATGGTTCCGAAATCAATCTTCATCTCCGCAATCGTTCCACAGAGCCATCCATCCGTGGGGCGGAGACCAAATTGGGGGGCGCTGGCAGCAATCGTCGTCACGGCAGCCGCGGCCGTTGAAACAAGGTTCATGATGGGCAGTCCTGGCCGGCCTGCCTGCCGGAGGGCATCCCTGGCAATCTTGATGCTCCGAATGGCAGCATAGAGTTCTGCCGGAGAACCCGCCATAACCGGGAGGCCCCGAATACGATCAAGGGCTGCCACACTGATCGAATTTACCTCGGCAATGGTTGCATAGGCCTCGATCTTGTGGGTGTCCATCTCCTCGGTTGTTGTCACAATTCCTGATCCGACATGGAACCAGGGGAGATTAGGATCGTCCGGCTTTCTCATCCCGAAGACCCCGGCATCCTTGCCTTCGCCAGCATAGCATTTTCCGGGAGCCTCCTTCACTGCTTCGAGAATCTCCTGCCGGCTAAACTGCATCACCCGGTTGGTATCCTGGCAGTATACACCCACCTGGGCTCAAAAAATTTAAGGCTGCTTGGTAAAGATTGTCTGCAGCCTTGTCGTCCGAGGGAACAGGGTTTTCTTTGTCATATTTTATCCCGTAGGCCTTCACCACCTTGCTGATCGTGGGGATAAACACCTTCATGTCAAAGTCCTTCTCATTCATGACCGGACCTTTGATGGCTCGCTCATAAACATCTAAAAAGTTGAGCATTTCTACTCCTTTCTCCAAACGTTATTCCAAATCCAGATCTGGATAAAACATTCCCCGCACGACATAAGCTTCTCCGCTCTCTTCAATCAGATAACCATGATGAGTCTTGTAGGCAATATGTATAGGAAACGAACCGTTATAACACAACCTTCTTTGCCCGAAAGGCTTTCAGGTATTGCATGCAGTAGGAATCCTGGTTGACCAGGGGCCTGCTGGCATAGAGAGTCGAAAGAAGCGCCTGATCCCGGACATCGATAAACAACGTGTCGAGGCCGGCGAAGATCGCCATGGCAAGGAAGGTCCGGTTGATCAGTTTTCTTCCCGGAAGTCCCATGCTCACATTGCTCGCCCCGCAGATAACATGGGACTTTGGAAACCGGATCCGTAAAACCTGGATCGTCTCCAGAGTCACAAGGGCGGCATCGGATTCAACCGAGACCGCCAGGACCAGGGGATCAAAATAGACATAATCTTCCGGGATCCCCGCTTTCATGAGGCGGTCGAAAAGTTTGGAAGCAATGGCGCCCCGTCCTTCAATCGTTTTGGGAATCCCCTGATCATCCATACAGAGAACGACGATTTTGCCTTTCTTTTCCGAGACGACGGGGAAAAGCTTCTTCCATTTCTCCTCTTCCCCTGAGACGGAATTGAGAATGGGAAGTTCGGAATGCTTGTAAACGGCAAGGGCTGTCTTGAGAGCGTCGGGACTGGCGCTGTCAATCATCAGGGGAATGGGAACTTCCTGCTGAACGAGTTTGATTAACCAGGGAAGGTCCTCAATCTCATTCCCTCCGGCCACTCCAGCATTGACATCCAGCATCTGGGCGCCACATTCATACTGGGTCTTTGCGAATTCCTTGAGAAACGCCTCATTCTTTTCCTGGATCGCCTGACCTACCTTTGGAATGGTTCCATTAATCGACTCGCCTATGATGAGCATATCTTTTCTTCCTTTCTTTGAAGGATAGTAAGTTGTTACCGATTATAAAATATCTTTGGGGACGCTTCATCACATCAACGCCCAAAGGATAGAATGGAGGCCCAGATGAGCAACGAGTGAGACAACCCTGAGAAATGGGTGATCGCTAGCAGGTTGCTGAAAAATTGATTTTTTTCAGGCTGCTCAAAAATGCCCAGATGTAAGGCTCCCGAAATCCTGAGGAGTGAGGCGTACTTGGACGTACGCCGCAACGACGAAGGATGAGGGAAACGCAGCAGATGGGCGTTTTTCAGCAGCCTCCTAGGCTTCAAAATGATTGGAGGATAAATCGCGGGATGAAAACTTCAATTAACTATGCTTCATCACAATGCTTGAGATGATGTTGGCAGCTTCATCGCCCCGGTCCGCAGCATTGCTGAGGTGGCGGTAGATCTCCCGCATCTTAAGCATATAAACGGTATCGGATCCCTTAAAGAGGTCGGCCAATGCCATATGATAGGCTTTTTCCATTGTGTTCTCATAGGCCTTTGCCTTCACCGCATGCTCGGAGGCAATTTTGGGATAACTCTTCAGGATCTTAACGGCCTCATCCAGCTCCCTCGCCGCCTTCCGGAGGATATTGATCATCTCTTTGATGTGCTCATCCCCCTTGACGCCATAGATCTCCATCTCATCGACCGTGGTATTCGCGTAGTCGATGATATCATCGATGGCCCGGGAAAGGGCAAAGATGTCCTCTCGATCAATGGGAGTGACAAACGTCTTATCCAGTTCTTCAATCAGAATCCTTCTCAATTCGTCCGCCTCGCGCTCGAGATTCCGAACGAAATTCGCTTTCTCCCTTGTTCCATCCTCTGCAAACGCGAAAAGGGCCTCCAGACCTTCTACGGTCTTTGAGGACTGCCGGAAGAGAAGCTCGAAGAATCGGGTTTCACCGTTGGGAAAAGGTTTCTTCTTTCTAAAACCAAACATACTGCCTCCTCTTTAAATGAAAAACCAAATAAAATTTCGAGATAGATGAAGCCGTAAAAAGTTGGTGTTTCTCCAATTTGTCATTCCTGCGGAAGCAGGAATCCAGTCTTTAAGATGGTTCCCTGCTAAGAAGACGTCTGGACTCCGGCCTTTGCCGGAGTGACGGATTTGGGACTTTTTACGCGACCATCAAGATAAGAATCTTCAAAATAGTCTTTTGAGAACCTCCTGACTGATCTCCAGCATCCTTTGAATATCCCTTTCAGTATGGGCGAGAGAAATATAGAGTTTTGTTCCCATGGGATTGAGAAAGATTCCATTCTTGAAGAGTTCCAGTACAAACTGTCTTCCCTTTTCACGATCGGCCTTGAAGGCGGTCCGGTAATTCTTGACCGGCTCCTCACAAAACAAAACCTGACAGAGGGGACCCTCGCCCAATACTTGGCCTGAAATGTTTTGCTCTCTGAGAAGGTCTTTAAACCCTTCTCTCAACTGTCTCCCAAGCCCATGAAGCTTACCGTAAGTTCCTGGTTTTCGAAGTTCTCCCAGGACTGCAAGACTGGCAGAGGCTGAAACAGGATTCCCGGCCAGGGTGGAGGCAAACCAGATATACCGATCTTTTCCCATCAATGACTCGGTGCAGAGATCGAGAATGTCTGCCCTCCCGCAGATGGCAGCAACCGGGTACCCTCCCCCCATGGCCTTGCCGAAGGCTGCAAGGTCCGGGGTGACTCCATAATACTCCTGCGCCCCTCCGTAGGCAAGACGAAATCCAGTGACCACCTCATCAAAGATGAGGAGAATCCCTTTCTCCTTTGTCATCCTCCGGATCCCATCTAAGAAACCCTTTTCAGGGGGCGTGCATCTCTGTAAAGGCTCCATGATGACACAGGCGATATCCTCTCCGTATTGGTCTACAATCGCTTGTGTTGTTTCCAGATCGTTATAGGGAGCGACGAGAACCTCCTCCTGAAGCCTTTTAGAGGTCCCTGCTGAAGTCGGCTCCGGGGTTGGAAAGGGAAGAAGTTTTTGAGGAAAGAGGCTCATGACCCCTACATCATGGGAGCCGTGATAGGCCCCTTCAAACCTCAAGACCTTCGGTTTTCCGGTATAGGCCTTTGCAAATCGGAGGGCATAGAAGGTTGCCTCTGTCCCTGAGGCTGCATACCGGATCTTCTCAGCGCACAGAATGGCTCGGTTCAGCTCTTCGGCTAATTCCAGAGCACGGTCGTTCACATAGGAAAAACTGGATCCCCTTTCAATCTGTCTTCTCACGGCCTCTGTGATGGCCGGATGGGCATGACCGAGGATGGCCGAACCCCAGGAGATGGAATAATCGATAAATTCCCTTCCAAAGACGTCATACAATTTTGAACCCTTCCCGTAGGATAAAACCGTCGAGAGTTCTCTCGGCAGGTTGAATTCTCCAAAGGAGCCGCCAGGGAAGAGCTGAAAAGATCGGTCAACGGGGTTCATGTCAACCTCTGAAGGATGCCGTCTTGACGTGGATTGGGAAAGATAGAATTCTTCACAAGCGATGACCTTACGTTTTCTCTCTATCCGTCGGAGGAAAGAATTTTTCCGAAGACATCCCACTGAGACGCCCTTCTGGGCGTCTCAGTGAAGGGTTTGCTGTTCCTACTTCTTCGAAACAAAATCATCCATGATATGAATGGCCTTGTCCATGACGGCCAAGCCCTGCATCAACTGTTCCTCTGTGATACAGAGGGGTGGCGCGATGAAGAGAATATTCCAGCGGTTATAGCCGGTGACACCATCGGCTTTCATCTGATTCAAGATGGCGCTCATCGTGGGATTCTTCTTCTCGTAATTCTCGACGGTCCAAGGAACGACTGGCTCGCGGGTCTTTCGATCTTTGACGAACTCAATGGCAGCAAAAAGACCCAGCCCGCGCACATCTCCTATGCTCGGATGTTTCTGCTTCATCTTTTCGAGCTCTGCAAGCAGCTTGAGCCCAAGGGCCTTGGAGTTCTCGACGATTCCCTCCTCTTTGTAGACCTGAATGGCTGCAATGGCTGCCGCACAGGATGTGGGATTTCCAAACTGTGTCAATCCGCCCCAGAACATGTGCTCATCCATAAAGTCCGCGATCGGCTTTCGGACCACGGTGGCCCCAAGGGGAAGGACTGCATTGTTGATCCCCTTGGCCAAAGTCATGATGTCCGGCACCACATTCCAGTGTTCACAGGCAAACATCTTCCCGGTCCTACCAAACCCGGTCATCACCTCGTCTGTAATCAGGAGGATCCGGTACTCATCACAGATCTGACGGAGTCGCTGCATATAACCATCCGGTGGAATGATCCGGCAGTTGCTTCCTGTGATGGGCTCCACGATGATCCCCGCGATCGTCTTCGGCCCTTCCACTTCGATCACCTCTCGGATCTGGTCGGCACAGAAGAGATTGCACTGGGGATAGGTCTTATCGAAGAAACATCGATAACAAAAAGGATCCCAGACGCGAACCATTCCTGGAATACCCGGCTCGTTGGGAAGTCTCCGTGGGTCTCCGGTAATGGACATGGCGCCATAAGTCGCTCCATGATAAGAACGCCACCGGGAGATGATTTTTGGCCTTCCGGTGTAAGCCTTTGCGATCTTGATCGCATTTTCATTGGCCGTTCCGCCTCCGGTGGAGAGGAAGGTTTTCACCAAATCACCCGGGGTGATCTCTGCCAGGATGCGGCAGAGCTCAGCGCGGGTCTCGTTGGCCGGTCCAGGACCGATGTAGGAAAGCTTGTCCAATTGCTCCTTGATGGCGGCAATGATCTTCGGGTGCTGGTGTCCAAGGTTCACGTTGAAGAGCTGGGAAGAGAAGTCAAGATACTTCTTTCCGGTGTCATCCCAGATGACCGCCCCCTTTCCGCCCGTAATAATGAAGGGTTTGAAATCCTTCTGGGCCATCCAGCTATGGATGACGTACTTCCTCTCATTTTCTGCGATTTTCGAGGCGTCCATCTTCAATTCTCCTTTCTCTTATACGAATTCCTTTTCGATCAGTTCTGGAAGATCGGCTACACTGGGAATCACATGGGTATGCCAGTACCTCCCCAGTCGGTCACCGGTCGGGGACCGCTGAGCACACCCACAACGCCCCGGCATCCCGCATTGCGGCCTTCCAACATGTCTGCTGGCGTATCTCCGATCTTGATCACCTCATGGACGTTCTGGATATTGAGCTGGGTCATGGCATAAAAGATCATGAAGGGAGCAGGGCGTCCGATTTCACCCGGAATATGCTCGACATCCACGGCCATATCAACCAGGCCCTCCCTGACCCAGCCTAAGCCATCCATTATGGCATCGGTGATGACCCGATGAAAGCCTGTATCCGTTGCTACCTTAATCCCATGTTTATGGCACCAGCGAAACGTATCCGTAGCTCCGGGGATTGCCTTGCACTGCTTCCGGTAATAATGGAGCATAATCTCCTGGTACCGGTCAAAGACCTTCTTCGCCTGATCGTAAGTCTCAGGGTCCTTGATCTTTTCGAAATTTTCGATCTCGATCTTCTTTCCCATCTGCCTTGCAATCAGAAACTGGTAAAGATGGATTTTATTGGTTCCCATGTGGTAGAGGATCTCTTCGGGGGTTGTCTTGAGTTTGTACTCCTCCGCCGCCTGGTAGAGACAATCCCTTACCCCGGTGTCATCATAGACGGTTGTCCCTGAAAGGTCAAACATCACCATACTGATCTTCTCCATGATAAACCTCCTCAAAAGAATGAATTCATTAGCCTACCGGCGGATCACTCCCTTGCCAAGCGGTTCTGGTCGGGTGGCAATGAATGTTGAATTTTATAAGACTTTATCTTACATGAGTCAATGTAATAAATCTTTATGTTATCAATTATTTGAAATTAAGAATGAATCTTAATCAATTAAGAACTTTCTATTTTGCCGTTAAACTTGGAAGCTTCAGCGCAGCGGCAGAAGCCCTTTATATCACCCAACCGGCAGTGACTAAACAGGTCCAGCAGCTCCAGGCCGCTTACGAGGCTAAACTTCTAAACCGTTTTGGTAAAAAGATGGTTCTTACCGATGCTGGGGAAGCTCTCTACGGTTTTGCCGAGAAGATCTTTCAGATTGAAACCCAGGCTGAGGAGAACCTTCGCGATTTTCAACAGCGGAAAAGCGGCCGCCTCCGGATTCATGCCAGTGAGACCTTCGGAGCCTATTATCTCCATTTCATCATCCATCTTTTCAAGGAGAAATATCCAAAGATCCATATCTCGGTCACCATCTTTCCAAGCGAGCTCGTGATCGAAAACACCCTCCGACTCGAAAATGACCTCGGGTTTATCTCCTATCCCACAGACCATCCTAAATTGGTCAGCCAAGAGGTCTTAGAAGACAGGCTGATGCTGATCGTTCCGCCCTCCCATCCCTTTTCCCGGAAAAAGGTATTAGACCCATGGAAACTGGAGGGGCAATCGATCGTCATGCATGAAAAAGGATCGGCTTCCCGAAACATCGTCGATGAATTCATCCGAAAGAATAACCTCACTGTTTCTGTCAGCCTCGAACTCTCCAATAACGAGGCCATCAAAAGGGCCGTGGAGCAGGGCCTTGGCCTCTCTCTGATCTCGGAGAATGTCGTGAAGGAGGAAGTGGAGAGAAAAAAGCTGAGGGCAATCCCTCTCCCTGACCCTACCCTGAAACGAAAATTTTATCTGATTTACCACAAGGACAAATATCTTTCTCAGCCCTTTCAGATCTTTCTTCAAATGGTGAATCAATGGGGATCAGAGTACACCAAGGCCCATTCTGAAAGTTCTTGATTTGAACGTTCAAATAGGACGATGGAGGACCTTCCCATCAGCACCCGGTGAATGATCCTCCAGGAATCAATCTTTTCCCCACTTTTTAAAATAGTCCCCGAAGAGCTCCTCATCGGAGGGAATGTGCTCTTCGACGGGAACTGAGAGCCAGGTATAGTTAAGGAAATTCCTGTAGTTGATATTCTCGCTGGTCATGTTACCAGCCCAGGTTCCGCAGCCAAGGCTTTCCGTCCAGATCTGACCATTGTACCAGCTTCCTGTGTTGACCAGGCAGTGGGGCATGTTGCACTCCACTCTTCCAACTTTAGCCCTGATGGCAAGCTCCTCCATTCGGTCCACCCGATTACTGTGGAGGGAGACCGAATGACCTATCCCCGAGAACTCAAGGATTTTTTCGAGGCGGTTAAGGATCTCACCAAAATCGTTCCACTTCCACACGGTTAGGACCAGGCTCAACTTCTCTCCAGAGAATCTGTCTTCAGGACCGATCTTTTCTCCCATGACCATCAAAAACTTCGTTCCTGCGGGAATCTTGATCCCGGCTGCATCGGCAATAAAGGCTGCCGCTCTTCCGAAGACATCTCGATTAATCGTCTTCCCGTCGGGCCACAGCGTCTTTCTTATTTTTTCTCTCTCTTCCGTATTGCACAGGTACCCTCCCTCCTTCTGCAGGAACGCCATAAACTTGTCATAAATGGGTTCGTAAATCGCCACAGCATTTTCTGAAGAACAGGAGGTGGAATTGTTGGCGGTCTTGGAGCGCATAATCTTGTTGGCGGCCGCAGGGAGATCGGCTGTTTCATCCACAATCGATACGACATTGCCGGCTCCGACGGTGTGGCAGGGTTTTCCAGCCTTGTAAACCACCTTGATCAGTGCTGCGCCGCCTGTTGCCATGGCGAAATCGCAATTAGCCATCAGTTCGGATGTGGTCTCGTTCGTAGGGTTTGCAATGCATTGAAACAGGTCCTCAGGCGCACCAATCCTCTTGAGTGCCTTCCTCCCGACCTCAACCGTAAGGTAGGAGCATTGCCTTGTCCTCGGATGGGGAGAACAGATCATTGCGTTTCGGGTCTTCAGAAGGCTGAGGCCGATGGTACAGACCGTTCCCTCAGGGTTTGTCATGGGGACGACGTTGGCGACCACTCCAATAGGTTTGGCATATATCTTCAGTCCTTTCTTCTTGTCCTCCCTCACCAACCCGCAGGTCTTCACTCCGCGGAAATCCCACATGGAGCCCCGCACTTTGCTTCTGATCTTGTTAATCTTGTCCTCATAAACACCGATCTTGCCTTCGTCCACAGCAAGCTTTGCCACGGCCTTGACGTTTTCGTCTTTCTGCCATTCCCAGGAAACAGCAGCGCACATCTCATCGACCTTCTCCTGGGGCCAGTACTCGACGATCTCAAAGGCCTTCCTTGCCCTGCGATACATTTCCTGAATATTGTCATTATGATCTTGCGGCATCCCGATAACCTCCTTTTCTTAAAAGAAATCCCATGTGATAAAAGCACCTCATCCGTTTCACGCCTGCAGCGCCTATTCTTTTCGATCCTCCGGTTTTGGAACCGGTCTGTCTGGAGGACCATCATAATATTTGGGGCCCTGAATGGAGAGGTCGAGAAGGTTGATCATCTTGGTTGAACGAGAGGCTCTCCAGGCTTTTTCCCGTGTCATTTCCTCCATCGCATGGGCTGCACAGCTAAATCCCCGGCAGAGAACCCCAATCCCCCACGCAGCAAGGGGAGTGAATCCGAGATCCATGAAAACAGAGTTGGCTCCACCGATGACGTTCGTCCAGACCTTCTTTCCATTAATCCTTTCAAAGGCCTTTTCAATCTCGATCTGCAAATCATGGAACTTCCCGGCCACCCCCAATTCTCTCGCCATCTTCATGATCCGTATGGCCCTGGGATCACCATGGATATGCTGGGGCTGTCCCAGGCCCATAATAATTTTTCCCTTATGATCTTTAACCAGTTGCTCGGCAGTCTGCTGGAGGGTCCAACCATTCTTTTCACCCATGTCTATGTATTTGTGAACCAAGATTCCATGGAGGTGTCCGGGACCATGGGCTTCGCCAAAAGTCATGATTCCAGCGGCAATGGCTGCGTTGAGGGCCGGCCTGCCTGAGGCGCAACACCGCGCGGTCAGGGTTGAGGGAGACATGGCATGTTCCATGAACTCCACCATGAAGAAGTTGAGCATCTTCTCTTCATTCTTCTTGGGTAACCGGCCCTGGAACAGGAGAAAGACAACGGCTGGAAAGCTCCAGCCTGCCTCTGCAAGCTCTGTCGTGTCGTATCCTTTCAAAACGATCTTGTCTGCGGTCTTGTAACCAATCCCGGTCTGCCAATGAAAAGGTTCCCTTCCTGTCTGATCGTATTGATCTCCCCATTGATCTGACATCTCTTCTTTCTCCTTTCTCAATTTTAGATAAAGACGATCCTTGCCATTTATAAAACTTTGTCTAATATGAGTCAAAATAATAATTTTTATGTTTTTGATAAAGAGAATTCATAATAGAGGATTTTCATCCTCAAAACATCTTCGAGGACGCAAAAAAAAGAGTGGCGGAAAACTCCATATTTATTCCTGCTTGGAGGAGGGACGAAGGAGGTCTCCGCCATGGCCCTGAAAAACCTCCTTGGATCGTCCAGAGATCATGCCTTATCGGGTTTCGATAGATACCGGCTCAGGGGTAGGGTCAATAAAATCATCAGGGCCGTACCCATGATGGTCACGGAAAGTCCCAGGGAGTCGGTAATCAAACCGAAGACCATTGGGGATACCGCGCCCGAACCCAATGTGACGGCATAGTAGAGCCCGTATCCTCGTGAGCGCGAGGCAGGAGGAATGATCTCTGCAACCGTCGCGTAAAGCACGGAGGAAGTACCATTGAGCACAATGCCTACCATTGGTAGGAGGAACCAGATCCATGGAGACGGAGACCATGTCAAGGATAGTATCCCTGCAGCCGTCAAGATTTCTGTCCCTATCACCATCGGGATAACCCCAAGCCGCTCGGCAAGAACTCCGCAGGCAAACTTCCCCAATGCCCCGCCCGCAAAAAGGAGGGTGAGACTGAACCCGACTTCGGTTATCGGGATCCCTTTCCGCAAAAGGAGAAACGGAAGGAAGGTAAGCAAAGCAGTGCGGACTGAAATATCGATGACCCCGATGGTTAATAGGGCTGAAAAGCTCTTCCGGTCCCGGATCCAGCCCCTTTTCTCCGGTGAAAGTCTCACTTCGGGTTCTGGTAATCGAGGAGAGTTCCTCTTCTCTCCAGCGAGACTCCAGAGGATGGCACCCGCTGCAAATCCGCCAATGGAAAGAGTTGTAATCGCCTGCCTCCAGCCCCAAAGATTGATCATCAAAGTCAAGAGAAATGGAAGGCATACCTTCCCCATATCGCCGGAGAAATTGTAAGTTCCCATCGCTGTTCGGCGCCCGGAAACCTCAAATACCCTGGAGAGGACGGAAGAGGACAACCCGTGCTGACCTGCTGCCGTTCCCTTTGCAACAATGAGAGATAAGAAAATGACCGGGAAGGTATAGGCCCTGCTCAGGAGCAAGAACCCGCCCGCCAGGCCAAAAGTCCCAATACCAACCACCATCAGCTCCCCGATTCTCTCCCCCATGAGACTCAGGGGAACCTGGAGGAGACTCATTGCCCCTGAAAAGACCCCTCTGAGGAGCCCTACCTGGCTGAAAGAAAGGTTGAACTCGGCAGCAATAAAAGGAAGGAAAAGATAGATGAAATCGGTAAAACTATCATCAACAAAATGGAAGGCACAAAAAGAGAAGAGAGATCGCACTCGAATGCCTTTATCGGGTTGATTCAGGGTTCTCGCTCTTCGAGCAACCCTATTCGTAAAGAGAAGCATTGAATGAAATGGCCAAGGGCAGATTAAGCTCTTGTTGCTTTCGCTTTAAGGCAGGCGATCAGCTCTTCACCCACGAGAGCGGGGTTTTGGGCCACCCGGACCCCCGCCTTTTCGAGAGCATCCATCTTCTCCTTGGCTGTCCCTTTTCCGCCGGAGATAATTGCGCCCGCATGGCCCATCCTCCTGCCAGGCGGCGCAGTGAGTCCGGCGATAAAAGCCACCACGGGCTTCCTCACCTGCTTCTCAATATACTGGGCTGCCTCCTCCTCTGCCGTTCCTCCGATCTCTCCAATCATGATGACAGCCTCGGTGCCGGGGTCTTTCTCAAACATCCCCAAGAGGTCGACGAAGTTAAGGCCAATGATCTGGTCCCCTCCAATTCCAACGCAGGTCGATTGCCCTACCCCTTCTTTCGTTAATTGATCCACCACCTCATAGGTCAGTGTCCCACTCCGGGACATGATCCCGATCGTCCCAGGCTTATGGATGTATCCTGCCATCACTCCGATCTTGCACTTCCCGGTGAGATCACTCCTGGGGTATTGGGTCCGACCAGCTTTAACCCTTCTCTTTGAGAACCTTTTTGACGGTGACCATTTCCATCGTTGGAATTCCCTCGGTAAGGCAGACGATCGTTGGTATCTCAGCATCCGCAGCCTCCAGGATGGCGTCCGCTGCAAAGGCCGGAGGAACGAAGATCGCTGAAGCATTGGCACCCGTCTCTCTTAAAGCCTGGGCGACGGTATTGAAGACAGGAATGTCATCCATCTTCTCCCGCCCTTGCCCGGTGTCACTCCTGCCACGACCTTGGTCCCATAGTCCACCATCTGCCGTGTATGAAACATCCCTTCATTCCCTGTGATTCCCTGAACCACCACTCTGGTATTCTCATCAACAAGAATGCTCATAATCCCCCCATAAAAGTAATGAGTTAGAGCCTGCCTTCCCGAGCGGCTTCACGCAGGCAGGACTTTAGAGTCCGGAGATTTAATCTTTTTGATCCGAACTCCGAACTAATTACTCCGAGCTATCTTCAATGCTTCCGCCACTTTCTCCGCTGCATTCTTCATTCCCAGCCTACTGTGAAATTGAGACCTGACTCATTGAGAATTCTCCGCCCCTCCTCCACATTGGTCCCCTCCAGCCGGACCACCACAGGTATCTTGACCTTTACCTCCCGCACAGCTTCTGTCACTCCCTTGGCCAGGGTATCACACCGAAGGATCCCTCCAAAGATGTTAATAAAGACGACCTTCACTCCTGGATCTGACATCAGGATCCTAAACCCGTTCTTTACCATTTCCGTCGTTGCACCACCGCCCACATCCAGAAAGTTCGCAGGCTCGGCCCCCACCAACTTGATGATGTCCATCGTCGCCATGGCAAGGCCGGCCCCATTCACCATACATCCCACATTTCCATCGAGTTTGATGTAATTCAAATTATACTTGGAGGCCTCAATTTCTAAGGGAGCCTCTTCATTTAGATCCCTGAGGGCCGCGATCTCCTTGTGACGGAAGAGCCCATTGTCATCAAAGTTCATTTTGGCATCGAGGGCGATAAAGTCTCCTCCCTGGGTGAGAACCAGAGGGTTAATCTCCGCCAGGAGACAATCCTTCTCCCAAAAGGCCTTGCAAAGTCCAGACAGGACGCTCCTCAGTTTTCCGACCTGGCCGGGTTCGAGCCCAAGGCCGTACCCGATCTTATTGGCATGGAAAGGCCTAAACCCGTAAAGGGATCAATCCATTCCTTGACGATCTTCTCCGGCGTCTCGGCAGCAACCTTCTCGATCTCCACACCTCCCTCACGGCTGGCCATGATGACAGGACAGGCCTTCGATCGGTCAATGACCACCCCGAGGTAGAGCTCTTCCCTGATCTCCATCGCTTCTTCAATCAGGACTTTCCGCACGATGCGGCCAGAAGGTCCTGTCTGGTGAGTGATCAGGGTCATCCCCAGAATCTCCTTCGCAACCTTCTCAGCCTCCTGGGCAGTACTGACCCGTTTCACGCCTCCGGCCTTACCTCTCCCCCCGGCATGAATCTGGGCTTTGACAACGATAGCCTTCCCCCGATCCCTTCGGCAATCCTCCGGGCCTCCTCAGGAGTTTCAGCCACACCACCCTTCGGAATGGGAATCCCATACCCCTTCAGGATCTCCTTCGCCTGGTACTCATGAATCTTCATAATCCCTCCTCCAATCACCCTTTTCTTCAAATAGAACAGATGGGGATGGCCTGCAGCTTGTGCATGAAAGTCTGTGATGAAGCCTTGGGTTGATTGCTTTTCCTCACTCCAGCTGGGTATTGGGTCATTGAGGCTTAATTGGAAATTGGAATTTGGTGCTTGAGATTTTCCCTCAGTTTTGAACAGGCCATATTTAGACCGACAATCGACATGGCGTCCTGGATTTCACCCCTCCGGATCATTTCCATGACTTCTTCGAAAGGGAGGGAATGGATTTCAAGGTATTCATCTTCATCAAGCTTCTGTTCACAGGAGCTAAGTTCAGTAGCGAGAAACAGGTGAATTCTCTCATCGCTGTATCCGGGGGCGGTCAGGATCTCTCCTATCTTTTCAAACCGGTGTCCGATCAAACCGCACTCTTCCCGGAGTTCCCTTTTTGCGCAATCCAGAGAGTCTTCCCCTCGATGCATCGTCCCTGCCGGAACCTCCCAGATAAAGGTTCGAATCGCAGGCCGGTACTGCCGGAGCAGGACTACAGAACGGTCGCCCTGAACAGGGACGATCGCCGCAGATCCAGGATGATGAATCACCTCGATCGTTGTATGCTTGCCATTCGGCAGCGTCGTTTCCTCCACCTTGAAATCAAAAACCCTCCCTTGCCAGTGAAATGGTTTTTTCATACGCTTTGCCATCAATATGAATATCTCCTCACATTTATTACCAAGAACATAAATCTCGTCGACGGCGAAATATCTCACCTTTTGGTCTAATTGGGTGAGATCCCATATCAGGTCCGGGATGACAGACTGTTTCTTTAAAGACCTGTTTTGGATAAGAACATGGATGCATATTACCCAATCATCTTACCATATTCAATTGTGGGAATCTAAGGGCTTAGGCAAGTAGAATAATACCTGACAAAACATTTCAAGTGTAGTTAAAACAAAACCTTACGGTTAGTCATCATATGGCTGCTTAGCTTTACCTTGCAATGCCACTCCCGCAATATCCGATCCCAACGGCGGACATCCAGGAACATGACGCCCGAGACCCTTATATTGTTCGGTACAAACGCCAACAAGGATGGTTTTCTCTTTATTCAATCCGCTAAATTCTCTTGGCGCTGTCTCATGTTTGCCCAGAACAAATGTTAATTCCTTAAGATGGTCTATCTTTCCTTGATCATCCGTTGACTTCAAGAAATAATACATCGCGCCCCGACACCCTGTGCAAGTTTTCTCATCTGAAATTAACTTAAAATCATTAAGGTTTAACATGGATTGAAGAGCTTCTGCAGGTCTTTTGAAAAAAGTTCTGACCTTATCTATTTTCTCTCCGACGACTTCAATTCTGCTCATATCCATTGTTCCAATTCCAAGCGCTTCTGCTAATACCGCGTGCTTCTGTTCTTCAGGATTAATACCCATGATTTGCAATAAGACTGTATCGACAGCAACTGGGTCCTTGCCTGCAACGATTAGGTCCATTTCAATTTCCTCAGACCATGGATAACCTAGACCTTGACGGCACAGTATACCGTCAACTATTACAAGTTGAGATTTTACCACCACGTTCAAGTCTGCAATAGCCTGGGAAAGTCCGTATTTGCTATGGAACATCTTTTTTTCTGAGTCTGGCATAAGGCCCTTAATGTTTTTCAGAGACAATGTCGCAGGTAATTGGTCGTGGGTTTTAATAACAGGCACATTTATTATAGCATCAACTTCTTTCGCCATTTTAAAAATTCTTACCTTCTTTAAGACTTTTGCTTTAGGGTTATCGATGGTTATGACTTTTGAAACCCCCTTCTTTTTCAGATTAATGACTTCGTAACCTTGATCACGGAGGTCATAATAACCAGAGGCCTGGAAGGCAGCCTCCCCGTCCACGCCTGAGGCAGAAGATTCCGCTATGACGGGACTTACGCCCCTTTCGAAAAATATGTCGTATATTGCTTTTGATACCCTTGGATCAGTCAGCTCGCTTTCACCAGGCTTAATTGTGTAAGCTATATTTGGCTTAATAAGAACACGATCCCCTTTGGAAATAACGTCATCTATTCCTCCTATGAGATCGATTGCCTTTTGAACCATCTCCTTTATTTCCGCCTCTTGCGGATTCCTTGGTCCTTTAACGATCGAGACTTTTGTCTTCATTTTGCAGCTCCTTTATAAAGTCTTCATTAATACCCTGCGCAGTCACTGCATAATCAGGTTGTGTCGTTACATGGCAGAGTCACTACCGATACAAACTAGTAGTATGATTCCAAATTCATATTGCAATATGGTTTATTTTATGGTATCGTTGTGTATCCCTTGGGAAAGGAGGATACCACGATGCCATTCGTAAGTAAGCGAGCGAAGTTGGAGGTACCGGCAGAGGAGATGGATTATTTGATCCAATGCAGTCGTTCCCGGACAGAGGGCGCAGCCAAGATCCATCGAGCCAAGATCCTGTTAGCTTACCAGCAAGGGGAGTCGATTTCGAAGATCGCCAGGGAGATGAGAACGAATCGTCCCAGGGTAGAACGGACCGTTCAGAAAGCTCTGGAATACGGGGTTCGATCGGCATTGCGGGATCTTCCTCGTCGTGGTCGCTCACCACGGATCTCTGCCGAGGCCAAAGCATGGCTTGTCTCAGTGGCTTGTACGAAGCCCAAAGATCTGGGCTACGCGGCCGAGACCTGGACGACTCGAGAGCTTGCTCGACATGTCCGCAAACATTGTCTGGAGAGTCGTTATCCATCTTTATGCCATTTATCTCGAGGGACCGTATCAAAGATCCTTACGCACAGCGAAGTGAAGCCACACAAGATTCAGTACTATTTGGAACGTCGAGATCTCGAGTTCGATCTAAAAATGGCCCAAGTCCTCCTGACCTATAAGGAGGTGGAGCTGATTCGAACCTCCGATCCTAAAGCCAAGGAAGCACCTTATGTTGCCGTGCTTTCTTATGATGAAAGACCCGGGATTCAAGCGATCCAAAATGTGGCCCCTGACCTTCCGCCCGTTCCTGGAAAGCATCCTTCCATCGGAAGGGACTATGAATATAAAAGACACGGCGTCGTTTCCCTTTTGGCCGCCATTGATCTTGTTTCTGGCCACGTCCATGGAGATGTTCAAGACCGGCATCGAAGTGCAGAGTTCACAGGTTTTCTTAAGAAACTTGATCACTTCTATGCCCCAGATATCAGAATTCGAATGATCCTCGATAATCATTCCTCCCACATTTCCAAAGAAACGAAACGATACCTCGCGACCGTTCCGAACCGCTTCGAGTTCATCTTTACCCCAACCCATGGGTCTTGGCTCAATATCATTGAAACGTTTTTCAGTAAGGCCACGCGGTCTTTTTTGAGAGCCCTCCGCGTCAAATCAAAATCTGAGCTCAAACAACGGATCCTCCAATACATTGACGAGGTCAACCAAATGCCAGTTATCTTCAAATGGAAATACAAAATGGATCAAATTACTATTGGCCATGTGGACTCTATTAATTGATATGTTAATTCGGAATCGATCTACTAGCCTCTATGGCGAACCCATTTCCGATCCTGTTATTACACCTACCTCCTTATTTGGCGACTTCCAGGCGATTTAGTTCTGTTTTCAAGATCATGGGCAACGTCTTCAAGATCGGTTTGCACTAATGCACTAAAGCCTCTCGAGTCGGAATGCCGATAGCAGTATCCCAACCACTTAGAGAGTAATACTGGGTCTTCATCTTTTCAAGGTCGCCGTATTTCAGCACTGAATCTTTGCAAACGCCCTTCTCTGAAGGGTGATCCATCAACCCGATAGGCAGTGAGTCTCTGTCTCTTGTCATGCCCCTTCTAACATCATATACATGCTCCAATTTCCGTATCCTCTTTGCGAACCTAAAGAGCATATCGACGCTCGTCTCAGCTCCCGTACCAGCCGAAAAGAGTGCTGCCAGGTATTTGACCTGAGGAGGAACACTGAGAAACCGGCTTCCTATAAACTTACAACTCATACTCCGAAGAAAGGCCTACACGATAATGCAAAGAACGTCATTTTTTGTTCTTGGGAAAAAGCTTTTTTCAGTTTCGAATTGCAAATGTTTATTTAACGAATCTCCATATGCTCCCAATAACGCTTAACCCCGCTAATAGCCTCAATGCGCTCCTCTGCGAGAATATCCGCTGCCTTATATGTTGGGATCCCTCTTCTTTTTGCTATCTCAATAACTTTCTCAGTGGTTTGGTAGATCTTAGCCACCTTGGCTCTGCCTCGTTCTGCCTTAAATTCACCAATTAAGCGGTCTGCGTCATAAATCGCACCGCCAGCATTAACAACATAGTCTGGACCGTAAAGTATCCCCTTTTCACCCAGAAGATCCCCATGTCGTTCATCTGCGAGTTGATTATTCGCTGCTCCACAAACGATTTTGCACTTTAATTGAGGAATTGTTTCATCATTCAATATAGCCCCAAGAGCACAGGGAGAAAAAATATCGCATTCAATTCCGTATATTTCTTGAGGAGCAACAGTTTTCAGTCCGAATTTCTTGGCGAGGTTATCGACAGCGGATTTGTTGATATCGGTAATTATCAAATTAGCTCCCATATCGCATAACTGCTCAACCACAGAGGAACCGACAGATCCAACCCCCTGCAAAGCAATTGTTTTGCCCTTCAAGTCATCTGAACCAAAGATCTGCTTGGCACATGCTTTCATACCCTGTATCACTCCAAATGCTGTAAGTGGCGAGATTGGACCAACGCCCCCCAAATATACAGGGAGCGTATTCACATATGGCGTCTCCATGTAAAGGTATTCCATGTCTTCAAGCGTAGTCCCCACATCTTCTCCAGTACGAAACTTACCACCCAAGCGGTTTATGAATTTCCCGAGTGCTCGAAAAAGAATCTCCCGGTCTTTCCATTTAGGATCGGCCATAACGACAGCCTTTGCTCCCCCAAAATTCATCCCAGCTGCCGCATACTTATAGGTCATCCCCCGCGAAAGACGGAGTGCATCCTCGATAGCATCCAGCTCTGATTCGTAATTCCACACACGGGTACCTCCCATTGCAGGGCCCAGGATGGTACTATGAATAGCAATAACTGCCATTAGCCCCGCCTTATCATCCTGACATAGAAAAACGTTTTCATGCCCGTATTTCCGCATATAATTCAAAATACCCATAGATTTCATATCATCACTCCTTTCATGAAAAATACCCCATTCATTGATCAAGGCCCCCAAAGTAAAAGCAGCTTCTTAGGTCTTGTCAAAACATACGCCAACGTTATCAATAATTTCTAAACCTCTATAGAAGGCTTTGATATTATTGTCGAATAATTTGCCTGGAAAACGCCCCTTAAGAATCGGCACCATGATATCACTACTAATTGGCAAAACTTCTGCTCCCACAAACGCGCCGAGTAGTATTATATTTGTGTAAATCGGTGCACCCATCTTCAATGCCCCGTCCGTCGCGTTAACGAATTTCACTTGAGATGACAATTCTATGATTATTCATCTCTCCGTCACCCCTGTTTGACTGGGATGTTTCGCCGAACCAAAGGAGCAATTAAGCTGCACCTGCTTCTGGATCAAGATGGGTATCTGCCCTACTTTGCGTCATCATGTAAGGCACGGTGGCCGATGTGCGTGATACAAGCTATATTGACGGTCAGAATAATTCCTTCCCGAGTTCGTGGCAGCGAACTTTTATCTTTGAGAATATGATAGCAGATGATCAGGATTGAGTGAGCCACTGCAAGACCCCACCCATTTCATAGACCGCCTACTTCGATTACTGCGAGACTATTTTCTTCCCAATCAGTGCCCTCTGGAGCAAATTTGTCTCCTCAAGATTCTGGATTGTTTTGGCATCTCGAAGCATGCGCTCGATTGGGTATTCCTTCATTAGCCCTATGCCTCCATGAATCTGTATGGAATCTATCGTTGCCCTGACAGCCACATCCGTAGCGAACAGTTTGGCCATGGAAGCTATTGTCTCCAGGTCTGAAGATTTCACGTCATAACTGCAAGCAGCCCGGTAAACAAGACTTCTGGCCGCTTCGACCTGAGTGTATAGTTCTGCCAGCATGAACTGAAGTCCCTGAAATTGAATGATTTTTCTGAATTTTTCTGCCAAACTGTTCCCTCATTTTGGCATGTTCGATCGCTCGCTCGAACGCTCCCTGAGCGATCCCGAGAGCTTGAGTCGCCGTCTTTATCCTCTGCTCGGTCAGAAAGGCCGCTAAAGAGTTACTCTTCACCTCCGATGCGGTGATCTCTTGGAATTTTGACTTGGTCAAAAGCGATCTCGTTAACGGACACCATCCGCATTCCCATCGTTGTCTTTCTACCTTCGATCTTCACCCCTTCCCGATCTCCTTCCACGATGAGCGTAATAGGTTTGAGTGTCCTTGGAATCAGAAGAGGAATGAATTTCACAAAAGAGGACTATCGTGGTGGCTATTGAACCATTTACGACAAAGGACTTCTTCCCACTGACAACGTACCCAGATGGATCTTCTTCCGCTCTCGTCATGGCATTGATTGAATCCGTTGTCAGCCACGGTGTTGATCCCCTTTTCCTCCAACAAGGGCATAAGGAATCGCTTTTTTTGTTGTTCATTACCGTGGCGAAGAATAATTCCCGAGGCCATATCGGCAAGGCTGATCGAGATGCCGATTCCTGAATCCCTTCTACAAAATTCCTCAATCACCAGGACTTTCTCAAACAAGCCAAAGGATTGACCACCATACTCCTCTGGGTAATCAATCCCAACCCATCCGAGTCGACAGGCCTTTTCAAATATAGATTTCGGAAATTTCCCGTCTTTATCAAGGTCCCGACCTATTTTCGAATCGAATTCCTTCTCGGCAAATTTTCTTGCTCCCTTTTGAATATCTCTTTGTGTATCAGTCAGTCCAAATTCCATTTTCATACTCCTCAACAAAATCTTTATGGATCAGCTTAATAGAATTCTGGAAATGATCAATCGTTGTATCTGATTGGTCCCTTCGACAATCTGCAACAGTTTGGCATCCCGTAAGAACATCTCGACGGGATGGTCCGCCGTTATCCCTTCGGCACCGAGAATTTCAATCGCTACATCCGAAACTTTCACTGCCGTATCCGTCGCAAAACACTTGGCCATGGACGATTGTTGGGTACTCACTTTTCCCTCATCGATTAGAGCAGCAGCCTCATAGACCATCAGCCTGGCTGCTTGCACAGCAATCGCCATATCGGCCAGGATGAATTGAACCCCCTGCGACTTCAAGGGAGGCACCTTAGAAGGAAATCCTTTCTTGCTATAATCCAAAACATATTCCAGAGCTCCCTGAGCAATCCCAACAGACAACGCGGCATCTTTCGGTCGCGTCCGATCTAACGTTGCCATGGCGATATTAAATCCCTGCCCCTCCTCCCCTAACAGGTTCCCGCCTGGCACAAGACAATCTTGAAGCACAAGTTCAGCTGCTGGCGTTCCTCTCATCCCCATCTGGTCTTCAATTGTTCCAACAGAGAAGCCAGAAAACGATTTTTCAACAATAAATGCGGTCAATCCCTTCGTCCCTGTAAGGGTTGAAAAAATGGTGATCACCTTCGCTTCGTTTCCCTGGGTGCAATAGATCTTCGTCCCATTGAGAATAAAATTGTTTCCGTTCCGTTCAGCCTTTGTGATGACTCCCCCCGCATCTGAGCCTGCAGCAGGCTCCGTCAGGGCAAACGCCGCTATTTCCGATCTGAGACGGGGGAAATATTCATCCTTCTGAACGGAGGTACAGTATAATTCAAGAGGAGTGAAACCTAACCAGTGCCCGGCCAGCAAATGGGCTGCACTGGGCGAAAAACGGGCAATCTCCTCTATGACGAGGCAACAGGTGAACGAGTCACTGCCGCCACCGCCGTACTTCTCAGGGATGGGAAGATCCAGAATGTGTTTTTCGGCAAACATCTTGCAGATATCCCAAGGAAACTCCTGGGTCTCGTCCATCGTTCGGTTCCTGGACACGATCTTTTCCTTCATGTCCCCTATTTTCTGAATTAGACTCTTATGCTTCTCGGATAGCTGAATTGACATGGTTTACCCCTCAAATTTAATGACGCAGGCATCTGCCTGGGCCAGACCGCCACAAATGGCACCAATCGCGTACCCTCCACCTCGTCTCCTCAATTCGTAGGCCAGCGTCATCATGATTCTGGCACCTGAGGATGTGTTGGGATGACCGATAGCAATGGCGCTTCCGTTGACGTTCGTCTTTTTCTGAATCTCTTTCGCCTTGGCCTTGTCGCGATCACACAGGACTTCGATGCTTACAAGAGGAACAGCAGCAAAGGCCTCATTGATCTCGATCACGTCGATCTGATCCAACTTCAGGTTGGCCATATTCAGAACCTTTTTGATGGCAAAGCCAGGACCTTCCGGCATCCGATTCGGATGAATGGCAATCGAGGTCATCGCCAGAATGGTTCCGATCGATTTGAGACCGAGATCATTCGCTTTTTTCCTAGTCATGACGATGATGGCTGTTGCGCCATCATTGAGTCCTGGGGCATTGCCAGCGGTCACCGCTTTGCATCCATAAATCGGCTTTAGTTTGGAGAGCTTCTCAAGACTCGTATCAGATCGGTACTGCTCATCGATATTAAGAATTAATGGCTCTTTCCCCTTTTGTGGAATCTCCAAGGGAATCATCTCATCCTTGAATTTCTCTTCTTTCCATGCCTTCCCGTAATTCATGTGGCTCCTTACGGCCCACTCATCTTGCTCTAACCTTGGAATGCCGTACTCAGCAGCCACATTATCCGTATCCACTGAAACAGGGTTGTAGTCCTTGTACCCCAGTGCAAAAAGGGGATCCTCCATCTTGACATCCCCAATGCGAAACCCGCCGAATCGGAGGTTTCGGACAATCAGCGGCTCCTGGCTGAAGGAGGTCGCTCCTCCTGCTAGGCCCACTTCAATCTCCCCTAACCGGATGCTCATGGTCGCCAGTTTCACAGCTGACATTGCCGAAACGCAAGCCTTGTCGAGACTGATGGAAGGCGTTTCCGCAGGCAGGCCAGCCTTCAGCAGAGTTTGTCTTGCCGCCACAGGGGTATAAACATCTTTACACGGAGAGGTGTCTCCCACCCCCCAGAAAACTTCTTGGACGACCTTCGGGTCAAGATTGACTCTCTTAAAACCTCTCTCATGGGAATCGCACCAAGATCAAAATAGTCAAAATCCTTCAAAGAACCACCATATCGACCGAACGGGGTTCGCGCTGCACTCACCATCACAATATCGTTCTTGTCCATTTCTCATTCTCCCTTATCTGAATTTGTCCGTAGACTGACAGAAATACCCAATAACACTACCAAGCCGTCAAGCCTCCGTCCACACATAGAATCTGGCCAGTGACGTAATCCGAGGCTTTGGATGCGAGAAAACAACCGCACCCTTGAGATCGTCTTCTCCCCCGAACCTCTTGAGGAGAATCCGGTCCAGCATCTTCTTCCCCTGATGATCCATGCTCCATTTCGTCATTTCCGTGGCAAACCACCCGGGGGCAATGGCATTGACCTGAATTCCATACTTTGCCCATTTCACCGCAAGATCTTTGGTAAAAGCAACGACAGCCCCTTTGCTGGTGCTATACGGGATGGCATTCAAATAATCGGGATCAGTTCCTATCAAACCAGCATAAGAGACGATATTGATAATCTTTCCACTCTTCTGCTTGATCATCTCTCTCCCGACCTTCTGACTGAATAGAAAGGTCCCCGTCACATTGACACTCGATGACCTTCTTCCAATTCTCTAATTCAAGTTCCTCGACCGAAGCCCCCCAGGTTCTTCCGGAGTTGTTCACCAAAATATCGATCTTTCCAAATTCCTTGATCGTTTCCTTGACCACGTGATCGATCTCATCCTCACGGTTGAGATCACACCGAAGAGCCAGGGCCTTCACTCCCACGCTCTCGATCTTCTGGGCTGCTTCCTGACATCTCTCCAGCTTCCTGGAGCAGACGACCATGTTCGCCCCTGCCTCTGCCAATCCAAAAGCCATCTGCCTGGCCAGCCCTGTGGCTCCACCGGTCACAATGGCCGTCTTTCCTTTCAGGTTAAAAAGCTCCATGGTCTTCATCATCATTCCTTTTTATACTTCACTTAAGTAAAGGAGGTTCTAATAATTTATAATTAAAACCTCCTTCTTCGTCTTTCCTTCCTACATGTGCCCGCCCTACCAATTGGCGAAGGAAGGGAGCTGGGATGGTATCGATCCCCGAAATCCTTTTCCATTGTCTCAAGACCGTGAAGGACAATATCGACCCCGGCGAGATCGATCAATTCCAAAGGACCCATGGGGAAAGTTACAGCAGATCTTCATCGCCTTGTCGATCTCTTCGGGCTTATTCCCGTCCATGACACACCTTACTGCCTCATTGAGCATGGCATCCAGGACCCGGCTCACGATGAAACCTGCATAATCTACCGCCTCGCATACTTCTTTGCCCAATTTCAACAGAAATTGCCTTCCGATTGCCATGGTTTCATCCGAGGTCGTGATGGCTCGAATGATTTCAACGCCCTGCATCACTGGTACAGGATTCATGAAGTGAAGTCCCAGAACCTTCTCCGGCCTTTTGGTCACTGCGGCCATTGCGGCTATGGGAAGGGCGGATGTATTTGATGCCAAAATCGTATGGGAAGGACAGACTTCGTCTAGTGTCTTAAAGACCTGTTTCTTCACCTCCAGATCTTCAAAAACGGCCTCAATCACAAGGTCTGCTCCCTTCGCCTCTTTGATATCTGTGACGGGTTTAATCCTGGAGAAGATGGCAGATTTATCCTCGACTTTCATCTTCCCCTTATCCACCATTCGCTGCAGACTTTTCCCAATCGTATCCATTCCTTTCTGGACGAATTCCGCTGAAAGATCCATCATGACTACATCATAACCCGCCTGGGCAGATACCTGCGCGATCCCATTCCCCATGGTTCCAGCCCCTTGAATAAATACGCGTTTGATCTCCATAGCAATCCTCCTCCTTCTCCCATAACACATTCATTTGTCAATATAATTGGGCTTTCTTTTTTCTAAAAAGGCTCGCATTCCTTCCTTCTGATCTTGCGTGGCGAAACACTGGGCAAAGCACTCGATCTCATAGCTCAAGGCTGTCTGAAAATCCACATCCAGTCCTCGATTAATCGCGTACTTTGCCAGCGCCAGGGCCACCCTGGGCTTGCCGGCAATCATATTGGCCATCTTTTTTGCCTCTTCCATCAAGGAATCATGAGGCACTACTTTATCCACCAATCCTATCTCAAGGGCGGTCTTTGCATCGATGATTTCACCCGTGAAGATCAACTGTTTTGCTTTTGAAGGTCCCAACCAGCCGTGGGAGTCTTTGTGTTCCCCCTGAACCCGGGATGATCCCGAGACCTGTTTCCGGCTGCCCCAATTTTGCCTTTTCAGAGGCAATCCGGATATCACATGCCATGGCAAGCTCGCAACCCCCTCCCAAGGCAAACCCGTTGATCGCTCGCGATGACAGGTCTATCCAGGTCCGCAACCTTGTCGATCGCTTTGCGGGCAAACCGGGCGAATTCCCGGCCTCGAAAGCTCGAGAGCTTCTCCATCTCAATGATATCTGTACCTGCCACAAAGGCTTTTTCGCCTGATCCCGTAATGATCAGGACTTTCGGCATCACCTCCTTCTCTATCGCATCGAGTGCCAAGATCAACTCTGAAATCACCTTGCTATTGAGAGCATTTAAAGCCTGCGGACGATTTAACTTAAGAATACCTATGGATCCCTCTTGTTCAATAATGATTGTATCATAACCCATAACCACCTCCTCATCAGAAAGCTGTCGCCAGATAGTCTCTCACATAGCCTTCCTAGTC
>CAWEAV010000038.1:0-30587 GCA_963806715.1 uncultured delta proteobacterium | reverse complement strand
CAACTCTTTAATCCTGCAATCCTTTTCCCTTATTTCTTCTTTTCCCTAATTCCTTAATTCCTGATTCCGTCCTTCAGGTGGCAACCTCCTTAATGATGTCCACCATCATCTTCATTCCAAATCTCAGATTTTCAACGGCGATCCGTTCATTATTCCCATGGACCCGCATGATCTCCTTTTCCGTTAGCCGAAAGGGGCAGAAATCATAAGAGATGATTCCCTTTTCCCTCAAGAAACGGCTGTCCGTGGCTCCGGGAAGGAGGATGGAACGACCGGGCAACCAGGATCGTTCTGACCGGCATATTGCTCAATGGCTCGAAAAAGGTCTGTATCGAATGGAGAAGGGGGAAGGGACAGGCTTTCAGAAATTAACTCGATCTCGATTTCATCTCCCAGTCTTTTCCTGAGTTCCTCCCAAAAATTTCTCTTTTGATGAGCCGGGGATAAGACGGCAATCGAGCGTGGCGGTTGATTCGGATGGGATGACGTTGACTTTGCTCCCTCCCTGGAGGACGGTCAGGGAGACGGTATCCCTCACCATCGCATTATAGATCGGGTTGGAGGTCAACCGTTTTGCAAAGGAGGGGTCGCTCAGCCCTCTCTCGATATCCTCGAAGAATCTTCGGTCTTCCGGTGGCTGTTTGGGAGCCATCTTCAGAAAAAATTCCTTTACCATCGGGAGGACGCTGTAAGGGATGTCCCATCGTGTTACCCGGTCCAATGCCTGGACGAGCTTTACATTGGGATTGTCGGCAGTGGGGCATCGAGCCATGACCGGATGTGCCTTTCACCTTCAACCTGAGCTGGTAAAGAACCTTCTGCCCGCTTGAAACTTCATAGCGCTCAGGCCGGCCGCCTCATTGAGAATGATGTAACCTCCTTCATTGAGGGCATATTCCGATTCCTTCAGGGACAGGGACATTTTCCATGGCCCACTCGACTCCCCATTTTCCTCCGGTTTCTTCATCCGCTGTCGCAAAGAAGAGGATATCCCTTTTTAAGGGGATCCTTTTCCCGTTTCAAAATCAGGAGGACCATCATCTCAACAATCCCCATCGATTTGTTGTCGAGGGCGCCCCGGCCATAGAGGTAACCATCTTTGATGATCCCTGAAAAGGGGTCCACTTCCCATCGTTCCTTTTCAACAGGGACCACATCCATGTGGCTGAGGAGAAGAATAGGTCTCTTGCTCCCATCCCCTTTCAGAGTGGCAAGGATGTTTCCCCTTCCGGGAGAGGGCTCGAAGACCTGGGAAGGGATGGATTCTTTGTCAAAAATATTTTTGAAAAAGGTTGCCCCCTCTATCTCATTTCCAGGAGGGTTGACCGTTTCAATTCGGAGATAGTCCTGAAGATGTTGGATGGCTTCCTTTAAGAGTTGATCCCAATCCATATTGACCCCTTTCAATCAAGGTGAAACGTGTACAATGACCAATGTCAATGTCAATGTTCAATTTCAATGCAAATCGTGACATGATGAACTGGTCTTTCACCTGATCAAAGCCAGAAAGGGCTTGATTTAAAATAGAGGTCTTTTCCACTTGATATTGAACAATGAGCATTGATCATTGACCATTGTCTCTTTCATTCTTCTCCAAACAATGGCACGATCTTGAATTGGTTGACATCCACCAGCCCTTTATCCGTCAGCTTCAATTCCGGGATGACAGGCAAGGAAGGAAAGAGAGCATCATAAAGGGATCCGGGACTTGTGCAGCCGAGTTCTCTTAGCAGCGGCATTGAGTTTTTCCAACTGATGGTTGACCTCCTGGACTGAAGCGTCTGGACATCAGGCCGGCAATGGGAAGGGAAAGGGAGGCCAAGACCTTCCCTCCCGAAACGACGGCCATTCCTCCTCCCATCGATTTAATCTCCGCATAGTCTTTAAGATGTCCTGATCATTCGTTCCCACGATGACAAGGTTATGGGAGTCGTGGGCCACGGTTGAACCGATCGCTCCATTTTTTAACCCGAACCCCTGAACAAACCCGATTCCGATATTTCCTGTGCCTGATGCCGCTCGATCACGACCATTTTGAGGATATCCTCTCTCACATCCGGATGAGCAATTCCATCTCTTTAAGAGGATTTTCCTGACCACTTTTTTTGTGATGATCTGGTCTGGAATGAGCTGAATGACCTTGGCCATAGGGTTGTCGCCTCTAAGGACAAGCGCCTCCAGGGAGAGGGGCTTGATTCGCAGCGTTCCGATCCCCGGGATCTCCTGGAGGCTTCTTAGGATAATGAGACTCCTGAGAACCGAGAGTCGGACCATCTTCCCATTCTCTGCCACCAATAGCCCATCTTTAAAGACCTTCTTGATCTGAAACCGGGCAGAGTGGTCAAAGACGACGATATCCGCCCGGTAACCCGGGGCAATGGCCCCGAGACCCTCCAGCCGGAAATATTCTGCGGCATTGAGGGTTGCCATCTGAATCGCCAGGACGGGATCGGTTCCCCACTGAATCGCTTTTCGAACCATGGAATCGATGTGTCCTTCTTCGAGCAGTTCCTTTGGATGGCGGTCGTCTGTGACGAAGAGAAAACGTCTTGAGTTTTCAGGGGTGACGAGGGGGAGGAGGTCTTTCAGGTTTCTTGCCGTTGTTCCTTCTCTCACCATGATCCACATCCCGCTCTTCAATTTTTCCTTTGCTTCCTTTTGATTTGTGGTCTCATGGTCCGAACGAATTCCGGCAACCAGATAAGCGTTTAAATCCTTTCCCGGAGAGGAAGGGAGCATGGCCATCGATCCTTTTTCCTTCTGCCGCGTCGATCTTTTTGAGGACTTCCGGGTCTCCCGAGATCACTCCCGGGAAATTCATCATCTCTGCCAGTCCGAGGGCCCAGGGCTCCTTGAGAAGGGTCTTTATATCCTCCGCCCTGAGAACCGCCCCCGAGGTTTCAAGATGGGTTGCCGGCACACAGGAGGGGATCATGAAGAAGACATTGAGCGGAATGCCCCCGGCTGATTCAGCCATGAAACGGACCCCTTTGGAGCCAAGGACATTGGCGATCTCGTGGGGATCGGCCACAACTGTAGTCGTTCCATGGGGAAGGACGGCCCGGGCAAATTCCGGAACCGTCACCATGCTTGATTCAATGTGGACATGACCATCGATCAGCCCGGGGCAGAGAAAATCGCCTTCCACGTCGATGGCCTCCTTTGCCTCGATAATCTCCGAAACCGACAATGAGGCCCTTCCAGATCGCCACATCTGTCCTCTCGATCTGGCCTGAAAAGACATTGACCACTCTTCCATTCTTGATCAAGAGATCGACTTTTTCCTTGCCGGAGGCCACTCGAATATATTCTCTTAAAGATGCCATCTCGTTTTTTCTCCTTCCCGCACCCACACCAAATCCATGTTATTACTTTTCATGGGGAGGTGCAAGGGAAAATGGTCTGGAGGATCGTTGACAGGAATTCTTTTTATAGGGTATTTATAATCAAATGAGTATAAATAGAGGAAAGAGATTAATCGGAGCGTACGATTCATGCCCTTCTCGCAAAATCACCTGATTAAGGCGATGGTCTTTGATTTTGATGGTACCCTGGCGGTACTGAACATCAATTTCGGCCTCATGAGAGAGCGGATCCTTCAATGGATGAAATCCTTCGGTATTGGCGAGGATCGGATCAAAGAGAGATATCTTTTGGAAATCATCGATGAGGTTGATCGGTTACTCAAAGAAGAGATTGGCACCTCCAAGGCAGAGCGATTTTATCAGGGAGCCCACCAGATCTTGAGGGAGGTAGAATTCGAGGCAGCGGCAGGAGGGAGATTGATCCCGGGGTCTAAAGAGACCCTCTCCTTTCTCAGGAAGAAAAGAATGAAGGTCGGGATTGTCACACGAAATTGCGAGGAGGCTGTCCGGAGGGTCTTCCCTGACATCGATGCTTATTGTGATGCCTTCGTTTCGAGGAACTCGGTCAAACGGGTAAAGCCCCATCCCGATCATCTGACCTCCGTCATGAAAGCCCTTCATGTTTCAGACGGGGAAGCGATGATGATTGGAGATCATATCCTCGATATTCAGGCAGGGAAAGGGGTTGGGATGAAGACGGTCGGGGTATTGACCGGGTATATCAAGAGGGAGGAATTCGAGAGAGCAGGGGCAGATTATATCCTGAGGGATGTCTCAGAAATCCGTCAATTATTGGAGGATAAGACATGAAAAAAAAAGTTGTTTACACGGAAAAAGCACCCAAGGCCATTGGTCCTTATTCCCAGGCCATCCAGGCCGGACCGTTTCTCTTTGTTTCCGGCCAGGTCCCGATTGATCCATCTACAGGAGAACTGATGGCAGGAGATATCCGTCAGCAGACCCGGCAAGTTCTGGAGAACATCAAAAACATCCTGGGATCCCGGGGGTTGGCTATGGAACAAGTGGTGAAAACAACCCTCTTTTTGAAGGACATGGGGAATTTCAGCCAGGTCAATGAAGTGTATGCCTCTTATTTCCAGGCAGAACCCCCCGCCCGATCAACCGTCGAAGTCGCCAAGCTTCCCAGAAATGTTGACATCGAGATAGAGGCCATTGCGTTCATCGATTAAAAATTGAACATGGCCGTCCTCTCTTTGCCCTCAAAGGTTTGATCTGGGCCTCAAAGGAGATCGACCACAGTTTCTCCTTTGGGAGAGGAAACTGGATTTACATCTATTTGTTTGAACAACCTTCCTCATTGGAATTGATTGAGGCAGCTAAAAAACCGGGAGGTACCCTCCACAATCTATCGCTATTTGGGGTTGAACCAGTGCCATGATGAAGCCTATCGTTGCGATTGTAGGAAGACCAAACGTAGGTAAATCGGCTTTATTTAATCGAATCGCCGGAGGAAAGAAGGCGATCGTTTTCGGTGAACCCGGAGTGACGCGGGACCGGAATTATGCCGATGTCGAATGGGAGGATGTCCATTTCACCTTGATTGATACCGGTGGGTTTGAGCCCGTTTCAAAAGATCGGATCTTTGTCCAGATGCGGGAGCAGTGTCAACTGGCGATGGACGAAGCAGATGTCATCCTCTTTGTGATGGATGGGAAAGAGGGGTTGACCCCATCCGACGGGGAGATTGTAGATTTCTTGAGGCGGCAGCAGAAGCCGGTTTTCTATGTGGTGAATAAAATTGATGGACCGCAGCATGAAGAGAAGGCCTATGAATTTTATGGTTTGGGGATAGAACACTTCTACTCCATCTCCGCGGCGCACCGATACGGCGTGGACGACCTGATCGATGAAGTCGTCAAGGGTTTTCCCAAGTCAATAGAAGAGCCGAAGGATGAAAAAGCGACCAAAGTGTCTGTGATCGGGAGACCTAATGTCGGGAAATCCTCCCTGATCAATCGCCTTCTTGGATATAAGAGGGTCCTTGTGGATGAGGTTCCTGGTACGACACGGGATGCCATTGACACAGCAATCGAAAGGGATGGAAAACGATACATTCTAATCGATACCGCTGGTATTCGGAGGAAAAGCCGGATCAGTTTGAGGCTGGAGAAGTACAGCATCGTCGAAGCTTTTCGGACCATTGATCAATCCGATGTTGTCTTGCTGGTATTGGATGCGACCGAGGGCGTTGCGGACCAGGACGCTCAGGTTGGAAGGTTCATCCATGAAAAGGGAAAAGGGTGTATTCTTTTGATCAATAAATGGGATCTCATCCGGAAGGATTCCGAGACCCTAAAGGAGTTTGAGAGGAAAACCTATGAAGCCTTAAAGCACCTGTCTTATGCTCCCATCCTTTTCATCTCTGCTCTGACAGGTCAAAGGGTTGACAAAGTTCTGGACGTTGTTGATCATGTTGCAGAGGAGGCCCGGAAGAGAATCCCCACTTCAGCCCTGAATAAACATTTTGGACAATGGGTGGAGAAACATGCGCCCCCTCTCTATAAAAATCGGAGGGTGAAGCTCAATTATATCACCCAGGTTTCTGTCACTCCCCCCACTTTTTTGATCTATACGAATATTCCGGAGGGAATCCATTTTTCTTACGAACGGTATTTGATCAATCAGCTGAGGGAGGCTTTTTCGTTTGAAGGAGTTCCCATCCGTTTGTATTTCAGGAAAAAGAGAAAGGAACGGTGAGAGGGCTGACCGGAGGATGAAGTATTTGATGACGATCTTAGTGGAGCGATGGAACCGGTCATTGAAGTCCAGGATCTGGCCAAGAGATACCTGCTGGGTGAGGTGGAGGTGGAAGCCCTTCGAGGGGTTTCCTTTCGCTCGATTGAAGCCTTCCGGTATGAATAGAAATCAGCCTCCTTGACAAGCCAAGGGTTGGCCAGTTAAGAATTATTCCTATAGAATAAGTATGTTTTTATAACCTATGAAATTATCAACAAAAATTAGATATGGGGCAAGGGCGATGCTGGAATTGGCCTGCCATTACGGAGAGGGGCCAATTGAATTGAAGGAGATCGCTAAAAGTCAGGACATTTCTATCAAATACCTTGAACAGGTAATCATCCCCTTAAGGACGGCCGGCCTGGTCAAATCGGCCCGTGGCTCCAAGGGTGGTTACTCCTTAGCCAAACCCCCTTCGGAAATCTGTCTGTTTGATGTAGTTGAAACATTGGAAGGCCCTCTCTACCTGGTCGATTGCATTAAAGACCCAAAATTGTGTAAGAGGTCCTTGTCCTGCGTGACCCGTGATATTTGGAGCGAGGTTTCAGAGGCATTGCACAGGATTCTTAAGTCCATTACTTTGGATGAGATGGTAAGAAGAAGAATGGAAAAAGAGAATGGCGATTACCCAACGTACCAAATATAATGATGCTAAGAATCGAATATTGGGGAAATGCGCGAGGATTGATGCCTGTTAAATCCAGTATCCAGAAACTGTTATCCGGTTTGGAGTAAGGGGGTGGTGATATGTTATGGATCATGTTTCACCCCAAAAGGGGAGACGACAAGGGCTCAAGGTTCAAAATTCAAAATTTGATGGCTGATTGCCGATAGAAGAAAATTGGAGGAAAAGATGGCTAAGACCATTGAGGAGATAAACGATAAGATCAAAAAGGGAAAGGCCGTTGTTCTGACTGCAGAGGAAATCATTGATTACGCTGCCGAAAAGGGAGTTAAGAAAACAGCCCAGGAGGTGGATGTGGTTACCACAGGGACCTTTGGTCCCATGTGCTCTTCAGGCGCCTATTTCAATGTCGGCCACACGAAGCCAAGGATCAAATTGGGAGGAGGTAAGACCTGTCTCAATGACGTCCCTGTCTATACGGGTTTTGCAGCGGTCGATTTCTTCCTGGGGGCGACAGCCATGACTGAAGATGACCCGAGAAATAAGATCTTCCCTGGAAGATTTGCTTATGGGGGAGCTTATGTCATTGAGGAGCTGGTTGCCGGTAAGGACGTGAAACTTACGGCAACGGCCTATGGAACCGATTGCTACCCCAAAAAAAATCTGGAGACTTACATCTCTCTGAGGGATATGAATGAGGCCGTCCTCTTCAATATGAGGAATGCCTATCAGAATTACAATGTGGCTGTCAATCGTTCCGATCGGGTCATTTACACCTACATGGGCGTGCTCCAGCCGAAAATAGGCAATGCAAATTACTGCAGCGCCGGTCAATTAAGCCCCCTTCTTAACGATCCGCTTTACAAGACAATTGGAATTGGCACTCGAATTTTCCTCGGGGGAGGTGTTGGATATGTGGTCGGAAATGGGACACAGCACAACCCTGGAGTGAAGCGAACCGAAACAGGCGTTCCTAAAACACCAGCGGGAACACTCGCCGTCTCCGGCGATTTGAAGCTGATGAGTCCAAGTTGGCTAAGAGGCACTTCCTTTACGGGTTATGGTGTAACCCTCACCGTGGGCATTGGCGTTCCCATCCCCATCTTGGATGAGGAGATCCTGAAGCATGCGACGATCCGGGATGAAGAGATCTTCGCTCAAGTAGTAGACTATAGTGAATCCTACCCCCAATGCATTCCCGGAAGTCTGGGAGAAGTGAGTTATAAGCAACTCAAGAGTGGCAGGATTTCGGTCGAGGGAAAGGAGATCCCCACCTCAGGCCTGTCCAGTTATCGCAAGGCGAGGGAGATTGCCCAAATCTTAAAAGGATGGATTGAAACGGGAAAGTTCTTTTTGACCCAGCCGGTTGAACTCCTTCCTTCAGTTGATTCGGGGATCGCCTTGAAGCCCTTAAAAGAGCGACCCATCAAGAAGAAAGAGTAAACACCAAATTACAGACAGATCGCAATGTTCTCACAATTTCCGACCAGAAGAGTTTACCTGGAATCTGGGATTTTAAATTTGTAACTTGAGATTTTAGAAGGGGGTATCCCATGCAGAAAAAAAGGATCGTCTTCATTTATCCACAACATCTCATCGACCAGCCGGTGATATCGAGGTTGATAAAGATTTATGATCTGGAAGTCAATATTATGAGGGCGAGAATCACCCCCAAGGAGGAGGGGAGGTTGGTTTTAGAGATTACCGGAAAGAGGGCAAATATCGAGGCAGGGTTTAGATATCTCAGTGAGATAGGGGTTGAGGTCCAGCCTCTTGCTCAGGACGTCAAATGGCATGAGGACCGGTGCACCCATTGCACTGCCTGCATTTCTGTCTGCCCGACGAAAGCACTCGACGTGAGCCGGTCGAAAATGGATGTTTCCTTTCATCGGGACAAATGCATTGCCTGCGAACTTTGCATCCCTGTCTGTCCCTATCAGGCCATGGAAATCCTGTTTTGATCAATTAGAACATTTGAGTGGGCAGTGCTGGCCTTGAAAAGGAGAATAGGATTGTTGTGGCTGTGATCGGCGGGGTTGATTCAAACTTCGCCGCCTATTTTTTCCACTACGCAGCCCATCCTTACCCCTTCATATAACAGGTTCGCTTCAATTAAGTCTGAAATTTTTCTGTTGAGAACCAAGGTCTTAATTACAGTATTATTTCTTTGAAAGGACTTGATTTACCATGGCCGATGAGAAGCTGGACCGCTTGAAGAATCTTTTGAAATCGATGGAAAGAGTGATCGTCGCCTTTTCCGGAGGGGTCGATAGCACGTTCCTTCTAAAAGTCGCGCAAGAGGCTCTTGGAAAAAATAATGTTGTTGCGGTGACCGCCCGATCGCCCCTGTATCCTGAACGGGAATTGATAGGGGCAAAGCAGTCTGCCAGGACAATCGGTGCGCGACACATTCTGATCGAATCGAATGAGATGGAGATTAAGGGATTTTCAAAGAACCCTCCCGACCGATGCTATTACTGTAAAAAAGAACTCTTTGAAAAGTTGTTGGATATCGCCAGGAAGGAACAGATCCCTTCGATCATAGAAGGATCGACCCTGGATGATGACAAGGATTATCGTCCCGGGAGAAGAGCCATCCAGGAGCTTGGGATTCGAAGCCCCCTTCGTGAGGCGCTGTGCACAAAATCGGACGTGAGAGAGTTGTCCAAGGCCTTCAACCTTCCGACGTGGGATAAGCCCTCCTTTGCCTGTCTCGCCTCTCGCTTTCCTTATGGCGAGGAGATCACACCAGAGGCGTTGCGGATGATCGATGAGGCAGAAGATTACCTCTTCAGCCTCGGGTTCAAACAGGTCCGGGTTCGCCACTATCAGAACTTAGCCAGAATTGAAGTCTATCGGGAGGAGATGGGACGTCTCATGGATAGCTCCATAAGGGAAAAGGTGGTCAGCCGGTTGAGAGAGATTGGATATAAATACGTCACCCTGGATCTCCAGGGTTTTCGATCAGGATCGATGAATGAGGTATTGAGATGAAAGCGATTGGACTTCTCTCCGGGGGACTCGATAGCACCCTCGCTGCCAAGCTCGTTTTAGAACAGGGAATCGAACTGGAGGCCCTTAACTTCTTGACGCTCTTTTGCAACTGCACAAACAAGGGAGAAACCTGCCTGGCTTCACAGAAGGCGGTGGCGTCTCTGGGTATTCCATTAAGAGTATTCAATGTTTCAGAAGAATATCTGGATGTGGTGAAGCATCCCAATCATGGATACGGAAGGAACATGAACCCCTGCATCGATTGCCGGATCTTCATGCTGAAGAAGGCGAAAGATTACATGAACGAAACGGGCGCTTCCTTTCTCGTAACCGGCGAGGTCTTAGGAGAAAGACCCATGTCTCAGCGCAGAGATGCGATGCGCCTCATTGAAAAAGAGGCTGGCCTTGAAGGTCTCATCCTGAGACCCCTCTCCGCAGGGCTCCTTCCTCCTTCGATTCCAGAGAAAGAAGGATGGGTGGACCGGGAAAAACTGCTGAAGATCCAGGGACGGTCAAGAAAACCGCAGATTCAGTTGGCAGTCCATTTTGGCATCCACGATTATCCCTGCCCTGCCGGAGGGTGCCTTCTGACGGATCCCGGATTCGCGGGGAGGATGAAAGATCTGATGCGCCATTCCCCCGACTTTACCCTCAATGATATTCATCTCCTGAAGATGGGAAGGCACTTTCGGTTTTCTCCAAAAACAAAGCTCATCGTTGGAAGAAATGAGGAAGAGAATCAGAAGATTCACACCTTTTCCCGGGAAGAGGATCTTCTGATCAAGGTTGCCCATCATCCGGGCCCTCTTTCCCTTCTCAGAGGAGAGCCCGAGGCGGAAGAGATGGAGAAGGCTGCCGCTATTACAGCCCGTTATAGCAAGGCAAAAGAAGTTGAGAAGGTGAAGGTGATCTGTCAAAAGGGTTTGGAGGATTCTGAAAGGGTATTGAACGTCTCACCCGCCTCCGAGACTGAAATCGAGAAATGGATGATTCACGAGTGATTCTCGCACTCCGGGCCGGTAACGGTAACGCAATGTCGAGGCAAAGGCAGAGCAATTTGCAAAAAGTGGCGTCACATATAGAGGATCCAATGAGACCGGCACAGACAGGGATCAGCTGCCTATCAGACCGAGAAGGGTTTTTGTGTCTTTATATCCAGGCATGATCCTGCCGTCAGGGAAGATTAAGACGGGAACGCTTGAGAGCCCTAATTTTTCGGCAAGCTTTATACTTTCATCGACAGCGGTTGTTTCACATTTGGGTTTAGGTAACGGCTTACCCGAATGGGCGTCCTCAAGAAGATCGAGAGATTTTTCGCAGAGGATAGCCTTTGCCTTTTCATAAGCTCCGGCATGGCTTTTTAGGGGGAAAAACTTTATAAAAAAGGCAATATCTTTTCTTTCCTCTATGATCTTCTTCATCTCCTGATGAAGTTTTGCGCAATACGGTCAGTCAGGGTCATCAAAAACAATGATCCGGGTCCTCGCTTTCGGATCTCCCATCACAAGGGCATCCTCCAGCGGAATCTGAGAGACATCCACCTTATTCAGTTCGGTGAGCCTTTCCTGAGTGAGATTCTTCTTTCCAGCAATGGAGATTAAATTTCCTGCAATGAAATGCTTCTTCGGAAAATCGACATAGATCAACCCCTTTCGACCCCCCGATTCTAAATACACCTCCCAGAAACCTTTCGCAGGGCTTAAGCTAACATCGAGTACTTTAAGATTCGGAATAATGTCTTTCAGGAGATCCCTGGCTTCATCATTGCTCAGCTTGTGGCATTTGGAGCAGTCCTGCCCTCTTGCTTCAAACGCCAAAGACCCATTGACAGAAATGAGACAAAAGATTAACAGTGAGGTGACAACGAATGTATTAAACATGCTCCTTTCTAACATAAAACCTTTTCTTATACAATACTTCTCAAACGTCAATTAAATAGGGGTGTAAAAGTTGAAGAGCCGTCTTCATTTCAGCGGCCAGGTCGGATTTTAAGACCGCAGCGAGTCCGTTCCTGCTGGCATAGGAAAAAAGAGACCTTCATCTACCGTGCACTATGAAATATGTCCGCCAAATCATTTAAAGATCATGGGCCACAAAATCGGTCAGATCCTTTTCCCTTAGCATCCGCCTTTTCCATGTTTCAAGCGACGGCATGATATAGGGCAGAAGTCGCATCGAATAATAAGGGGGCAGCAAAGGTAGCCCGATCAGATCTCCAAAAACGACCAGCATGAAGAGGTTATCCAGATGCCCTTTTTCCTTCTTCATCTCCAGATCCATCTCGTGGAGCGTGAGCCCATACATGATCTCCCGGATCACTCTCGGAGAATTCTTCAATTTCGATAGGAGAGTAAAGAATATGTCTTTACTCTCCTTTACCCCCACCGTCATTCTTCCTCTCCTTTTCCTGTTTTACGAGAATCTGAAGGATCTTTCTTATACAGGGGTTCTTGAAAATCGACGACCTTCATCGGCCCCTTTCCGGAGAAGAGACTGATGATCTTTCCGATGGTATAGGCATTCCCCTTTAGCAAAAGTTGACAATGGCTAAATCGGCATCCGGACAAATAAGTTTCTCCCGTTTCCAGAACGATCATGCAGGTTTCGAATTCGCAGTTGATGAAAGATTTTCCGTCAAGCTCAACTTTCTGGTTAGAAAACCTAGTGTTTTTGTATCGGGTGTGATAGCCCATCATTTAATCCTTTGGGGGGACTTTTTCGGCCCGATGAAGTGAAACGACCTTAAGATATTGATCCTGGGGAAGACGGGCAAACTGGACCGCACCCAGGCAAGGCATCACGTACTTTAATGGCCACCGGTCCCCCAGAACATTAAAAAACTCGAGGCAAGAAGAACAGGTGCGAAGGCTATCCGCGATGGAATAGGGTGCCACCCCATTTTCCACAGGGACAAAGAATTTGGCATCCAAAAAATTCGCGTGATTGGCCGAGTGAAAAATAAACATTTTTTCAAAATCAAAAGGATCGGCCGCTCCGAATCGTTCAAACCATCTCCGGTAAAAGTCCTTTTCCACAGGATCGATCTTGTCCCATATCCCGGGCTTACTTCTTTGAAATACCGAAGACTTTGCCAATGTTTTGATCTCATCAAAGGTTGGGAGGCGATCCGGTTTGAAATTCGATTCGGTGATTAGGATTCCTTTTTCGAGACCTGAAATATGGAGGGGCCGGTTACTTACGACCAAAAACTTTCCTGCCTTTTCAGAAGTCCAATACCAGGAGGTTCTTCTCTTGCAAAAACCCTCCCAGGCCGGGGAGGAACGAGGCCAATTTCCATCGAGGTCCTCAGAACCCGGCACGGAATACGGACTTCTTCAGCCGGGGATAATTCCCCTTGCTTAAGGTTGCTACCTATGTTCTCCAATTCCTTTGGATTCAACCAGTAGCAGAATTTTGAGTATCCTGACATCCGATGATTCGGAATCAACATCTATCGCCCTCTTGGAAACTGGATCAATGGAATGTTGGAATGCAGGAACGAATCCTTTACAACCCAAAGACCCAGAGTTTATATTATAATGTAATTATGATCTTAGTTGAAGAGGCCCTGAATAAAATTTTATCTCGCATCCAACCTTTGGGGTTTGAGAAAGTCTCTCTCCTGGAATCCCTTGGGAGGGTGGCAGGCGAGGATGTTCATGCCCGGAGGGATATCCCGCCGCTCGATAACTCCGGAATGGACGGGTATGCAGTAAAAGCGATCGATATCGGGAAGGCCTCAAGGGATTTGCCTGCCCGGCTGGAGGTGATGGAAGACCTTCCCGCAGGTTTTATTTCTCAAAAGACGCTAATGCAGGGGCAAGCCATCCGAATCATGACCGGGGCTCCTATCCCCAAAGGCGCAGACACGGTCGTTCCCGTCGAAGAGACGCAAAAAGAAGGTTTCCATGTCTTCATCTTCAAGGCTATTCCCTCTGGAGAACATATACGCAAGGCCGGGGAGGATGTCAGACGGGGAGGCCGTGTTATCTCGAAAGGAGATGTCCTTCGTCCTGCAGAGATCGGGATGCTTGCCGCTTTGGGACGATCCTCTGTTTCGGTCTTTCAGAGGCCTCTGGTCGCGATCCTCTGCACAGGAGAGGAGTTGGTGGATGTCGATGAACCATTAGAAGGCGCCAAAATTGTCTCCAGCAATTCCTACACGCTGGCAGCCCAGGTCAAGGAATGTGGGGCCATCCCCGTGCAACTGGGCATTGCCGGGGACCGGAAAGAGGAGGTTGTGGAGAAACTTCGCCAGGGGCTTCGAGCCGATGTTCTGATCTCCTCTGCAGGAATTTCGGTCGGCGATTACGATTTTGTCAAGGAGGCATTGAAAGACCTCGGAATGGAGTTGGTTTTCTGGAGGGTTGCCATGAAGCCGGGGAAACCCATGGCTTTTGGTACGATTCACGGGAAACCTGTCTTCGGCCTTCCCGGGAATCCAGTCTCATCCATGGTCTCTTTTGAACAATTCGTGAGACCTCGCTCCTGAAAATGATGGGCCATCGTCAGCTCTTCCGACCGGTCATTGAGGCGACCCTCCGAGAAGAAATCCGTAAAGAACCCGGAAGGCGCCACTATCTTCGTGGTGTTGTCTCCTCCAGAAATAACCAATATGTTGTCAACACGACCGGCGCCCAGGGATCCGATATTCTGAACTCAATGGTAAGAGCCAACGGTCTCATTGTCATTTCCGAAGATCAGGAACTGTCAGGGCAGGAGAAAGGGTGAAGGTTCAACTGTTAGATCCAAGGTTTCTATAAAAGGGTTCGAGGGTTCTACGATTCAAGGGACATGCTTAAAATTATGAGGAATTGGAAGTTTGGGGAAATACGCCCCGCTTTTTCTAAAAGTCTATCCCTCTCGGATCCTTGAACTCCAAATCGTTTTCTAAAGGAGCTTTTTCGATGATTCCTATTGTTTCCGTCGTTGGCAAATCTGGCATTGGAAAGACAACGCTGATTGAAAAACTACTGCCCGAGTTGACCCGTCGCGGCTATCGCATCGCCACCGTGAAGCATGATGTTCATGGATTTGAAGTGGACCAGGAGGGAAAGGACAGCTGGCGGCATAAAAAGGCGGGCGCCCATACGGTTGTGATTTCATCTCCACAGAAGATGGCCCTCATCCGGGATGTGGAGACGGATCTGACCCTTGAGGAGATCCGTGAAAAATTTATCCAGGATGTGGATCTGATCCTTTCGGAAGGCTATAAAAGGGATGTCCAACCGAAGATCGAGGTCTTCCGGAGAGGAGATGACAGGGAACTCCTCTGCACCCAAGAGGATCACCTCATCGCCATCGTCTCGGATCAGGCGTTCGAGATGGGTGTCCCCTCCTTCTTTCTCGACGACATCAAAGGCCTTGCGGACTTTATTGAGAAAAAGTTTCTCACTGCAAAAAGGGAAAAAGAGGTGGTCCTCAAGGTCAATGGGAAAACGATCCCGCTCAATCCTTTTGTCAAAGCCTTCTTAACGCGGACCATCATAGGGATGCTTACCTCCCTCAGAGGATGCGACGCGCCTTCGACCATCGAGCTTTACATGGAAGGAGTGGGGCAGGAATGAAGGTTTGAAAAAAGTGAAATTATTCTTGCGACTCAAGAGAAAGAAAAGCCTCCTCTCTTTTATGATCGGGCTTCTTCTCCTATTCATCGGAACACCTTTATTGGGGGAAAATGAACCTCTGGAAGGGATCAACGCTGAAAAAGAAAAAGTGATGAAGTGGCGGCAGGAACGGGATCAATTTTTCAAGACCCATCAACGCTCCCCCCTTACCGCTGCTCAAAAGAAAAGATTTAAGGGTTTGGACTATTTTCCTTTTGATCCCAAATATTATTTTTCAGGCCAGATTGAACGGGAGATCCACCATATCAACGACCCGAAGTACTATGCGACCTTTTTAACCAACAAGGGGACAAATAAGCGATATATTCGTTACGGCAAGTTCCATTTCAATCTGGACGGAAGAGACTATGTACTTGAGGTTTACAAATCGATTCTAAGCGATACTCTCTTCATTCCGTTTAAGGACTTGACCAATGGAAAGGAGACTTATGAAGGGGGAAGATATATCGATGCCGAAATTCTTCCGGGATACAGGATGGATTTCGATTTTAACATGGCCTACGATCCCTCCTGCGCCTACAATGATAAATTTACCTGCGCCATCCCTCCCAAAGAAAATTTTCTGACCGTCGAGATCCGGGCTGGAGAGAAGAGTTTTAAGGAGACCAGACCTTAACCGACCCGTCTGATACAAAATCATTTGCTCCCCATGCCGGTCCCAAGGGTTGACTCATTTAAAGGTCATCCCGATCGGAGGTGCAGACCTCGTTCGTGTCAGAGGCAGGGGTAATCTTTTTCAGTGGAGATCGTTTCATCCATTTTCCAAATCCAAAAGCAATAAGAAAGACGGCAACGGTTCCTATAGGCCGGAGATGGCCTTGGACACCTTCTCGTTCCTGATCCATGGGATGGCATAATCCGGCAGGGGCGCATATTTCCAGAGCTTCCATCCTTCCCCTCTTTCTTCAAATCTTTTCATCTCTGCTACTTTCTCCAGACCATCCGGGGAAGAAGAGGCAAAGGGTGAGAGAAAGAGGGCCATCAGAAGCGAGACCCCTACGCCGATCCAGATCAATCCATTGAACCGCTTATTCATGGGGTGACCTCTAATGGCTTCTCCCCGTGCCCTTCCCTACTTGCAGGAGAGAAAAGCGATGGGACATAGCAGCCAACCAGATCCGGCCTTGTTCTCAAGATGACAGAGACAGCGGTCGTGGTGATGATTGCTTCACCGATGCCGATGACTGCATGCAACCCCGACCATGGTCGGCAAGACGATCATGAGAGGCGAGGTTCCTGACATGGCCAGTTCAATCGCTGCTGCCGTGGCTCCCATCATGATGGAGAACCATGAGGAGACGGCCAGAGCAACAAAAAACCCTTTCTGGCTCTTCCGGCATAGATGATAAATGAGGGCGAAGAGACCATATCCGCCTAATGCTCCAATCACCCCCATATTAAAGACATTCGAGCCAAGCGCCGTCAGTCCTCCATCGGCAAATCCGAGGCATTGAACTACCAGGACAAGGGTCATGACGATCAGACCTTGGCCAGGGGCCCAAGAGCACGGATGAGAAGACGGCTCCAAGAAAATGACCACTTGTTCCCCCAGCAATTGGAAAATTGATCATCTGGGCAGCGAAGACGAAGGCAGCGGTTACGCCCATGAGAGGAACTTCCCTTTCTCCGAATTTCTGGTTAACTCTTTTAACCCCATAGGCGCAGGCTCCTACCGAAATGGCGAAGGTGGCACCATTAATGCCATGACTTAAAAAACCATCCGGGATATGCATCAGCTTCCTCCCTTTCCACTATCTTGTAAATAAAAAGGCCACAGAAGTCTTCTCCACTTCGGTGGAGGGGAAGGCCTTCGTGGCCTCATGACGATTAAGCTTCAATTCTCAAAGCTCAAATGTCAAATCAAGTCCAAATTTCGAAATTTGACATTTCGAATCTTTTGTAGTCCGTTACGGTTCTTCCAATATAATCCGGTGATCGACGAGGTTCAGTTCCTTAATTCGCGCCTTGATTCGTTTCTGCTCCCCGAAGATGCTCTGGAGGTAGAGCCCATCCGGTTCGGGACGAAGAATCGAAATATCTTCCAGGACCAATTCCTCCTTACCTTCTTTCAGGATATATGCATTTGCCTCGCACATGGTTCCTCCCTGTCTAACTCAAGATTTCCTGGACCCGTTTGATGAGTTGATCCACGAGATGGGGCAGGGGTTCTTTGGGGGCTCCGATGATCTCGACATCCGATGTTTTTAACGGCAGAAGACATTTCGTTGCAGAGGAAGAGGCAATGGCCTCTGCCATTCTTGGCGTCAGTTCCCCCATCATCGAGTTCGCCAGAACGATCCCTACGGCTCCAACGATGATCTCCACAGCCCGCACCGTTTGAACGATGGCATTCTCCCCCGAGGCCCCTTTGTTTGCTCCTGATTTTAGCATGGCTCCGGTGGCCATGGCATTCGTTCCGAGGCCGATTACTTCGACTTCTTCGCCCAAGGTTTCTCTGAGACGCTTGATAATAACGCTCCCGATTCCACCCCCCTGGCCATCAATCACTGCGATCGTTCTTTTGATTTTATTCATGATGGAACGGTCCGTATAAAAAAGCCACTCTTGGCTCCCCAGTTCTCTATGGGCTTAACCTTCGTGGCTACCTTAACTTATACACAAAAACGCGTGGCTTGTCAAATTGTTTTGAGACCGGAGGAGAAGTTTGATGAGCCCACTTTGCGGAGAAAATAGATTTTCCTGAAAAAAATGGGGAGGGCTGCCTTCGGCAGCCTCTTGTAAGCATCTAAAGGCCGTTCATGGTTAACCCTGAAATTCTCGGGTCCTTAAACCGGAGAAAGCCAAAGGATTGACTTCTTTGATTGACCTATCTTAATATTTTTCAGGAGGTTTCATCATGGCTGATAATGAATATTTGATTAAAATTTTCGAGTATGCCCTCAATCAGGAGCATACGGGGAAGAGTTTTTTTGAAAGCTCCATCCAGCGGATGGGGATCGGGGCAGCGGTCACAGCCTTCAAGTCCCTCATCAGGGAGGAGGAGAAGCATATCCGTCTCATCACAAGGATTCTGAACGGCCTCCACAAGAAGGGGAAGATGGAATTGCCCAATGAGAGAGACCTCGCGATTACGGCAACTAACTACTTCGACAAACGATCGAAATCCGAATTTCTGGAGCAGTGTATAGAGGGATCGATGGTCCCAGAGGTGACGATCTTTAATGCCGCTTGGCTGATTGAAAAGGACCTCAGCGAATTCTATGAAAAGATGGCCGGTCAAACCAATGGAAAAGCCAAAAAAGCCCTTACCTTCCTGTCCAAGTGGGAAAAGAAACACGAGAAATTCTTCCACGAATACCGTGACAAGTTTTCCGAAATTTATTCTGAAATACCCTGGGGTGGTTAAAGGTTCGGAGGAATTCAATGACCATTGGACAATTTGGGCTGAGACGTCAAGAGTACGACTTTCCACCTTTTCGTCCTCCGAGCGAAGCAAACAGTCTTCTTCTCAGAGTGACGCGAGGATGCCCCTGGAACCGGTGCACTTTCTGTTCCATGTATAAGTCGACCCGATTTGAGATCAGGAATCTTGAAGAGATCCGGTCTGACATTGATCTCGCAAAGGACCTCTATAGCGATCGGGTGAGGACCGTTTTTATTGGCGATTCGAACAGCCTGGTTGTCAAAACAGAAATGTTCGTCGAGGTCCTCAACTCTCTTTATTCCGTTTTCCCTTATATCGAAAGGGTGACGAGTTATGGGAGGGCAAAGACCTTGGTCAAAAAACCGATCGAGGATCTCAAGAAGATCCGTCAGGCAGGACTGACGAGGCTCCATGTGGGTCTTGAGACAGGGGATCCGGAGCTTTTAGAAGCCATCGAAAAAGGAGCGACCCAAGAAGAGATGGTCGAAGGTGGCATAAAGGCCAAGAAGGCCGGGTTTGAATATTCGCTCTATGTCCTGTTAGGTATCGGAAGCGAGGACAGGTGGGAGCAGCATGCCAAAGGTTCCGCAGAGGTGTTAAACCGGATCGATCCCCATTTTATCCGGGTGCGCACTCTCATTCCGCAACCCGACTCACCCCTGTATGATGCCATGGTCGAAGGCCGTTTCCGATTGACCTCGCCGGAGACGATCCTGAGGGAAACCAGGCTCCTCCTGAAAGAGCTTCAGGTCAATTCCCATTTTTTAAGCGATCATGTTTCCAATCTTCTTCCTCTCCACGGAAAGCTCCCTGAAGAAAAGGAGCGGATGATTCAAAGAGTTGAGGACGGATTAAAAGGGATCAGGGAAGATGAGGAACTGAAGGAAGAGATGGAGTCACGACGCCGCCTCACAAATCTCTAACAAACCATTTTAATTCCAAATTTAAAATCCGTAACAATTTATCTGTCTGAAATAATCTTGTAAAATCCCTCCTCACCTCCCACCTCCTTTTTCCAAAGGGAGGAACAATGCCCCTCTTTTGCAAAGAGGGGTCAGGGGAGATTTTCTTAACAGTATATCATCCGAATAATGGACTCCTTTTTAGCATTTGAACTTTAGTGCTTGAATTTGTTTGGGATTGATCCCTGTGGAATGGTTGGCCCGGTATTCGGATTTGGAATTTATGGGGCTTTACTTGCTGCAACCGGAGCAACTACTGGAAGCGCAGCTTCCGCAGGATGAACTTGCTGTACTCTTAAACTTTCCACCGCTCGTAAAGGCAAAGGCCGACATTCTGCGGCTGATCTTCTTGCTTTGGCACCTGGGACAGCCGACCTTCTCAGAGGAGCTAAAAACCAATTTTTCGAATTCGTGGTCACATTGACTACATACAAATTCATAAATAGGCATTTTGGCAACCTCCGCAGCATTATAACATTCTCTTTATTTGTTCAGCAATGGACCGGGCTCGCGCTGCTGCCTTGGGACCCTTCTCCTCCCTCCATTCAGTGGCAATCTTATAGCAGGCCTCCTCCGCCTTTCTCAGATACTCCCTTTTTAGTTTTCCATTCGATGGGAGATGACTCAACTTCAAAAAATAGGAGAGGGCCGTGGAGTAATCATTTCTGTAATAAGCACCCATTCCCTGGCTGAGGTTTAAAAAGGACTGCAGTTCAGGCTCGCGGGAATTCAGCTTCAGGGCTTTTGAAAAATAGACGGACGAAAGATCATAGTGTTCGCTCTCTAAATAACTCTGACCCGCGACCAGGTAGGCGTCTAAAAAACCCCTTTCAAAAAGGAGATGCAATATTTCCCTCGGTCCTTTCGTACCATAGATTTTATTCAGGAGAGGTTGGTGCTCCAGAAGAAATCGGACAAGATAGGGGTTTTCGGAACTCGCCTTAAAAAAGTCGAGGAGTTGGGCCTTGGCATCCTGGAAGAGAGATCGTGTCTCCTCCATGCCTTCGGATACCCCCTGTTCTGCCCGGGAAATGATCTTTTCGAATTGCTCCAAATAATCTTTCTCGTAGGCCGTTTTTCCAGCCTTCAATCGAAACTCGAGGTATTGGGGACGATAGACTTCGAGTTGATAAATATTTTCGCGTAATTTCATGGCTTCGTGAAAAATGGACCCGATGGCAAGGTCGAGGAGCCATTCTTTCCTGTGAAACGAGCCTGTCCCCATAAACCGGAAAATGGCATGGCATTGCTCTTTGAGGAGATAGAGGAGACTCTGGCCTCTGTCATCCACCAATTGTTCAATATCCGTGAAATGAAGTTGGCCTTTCCTATATTTGTTGAAGATTTCCTGAAAGGCGATCTGGGCCAAGAAGAGTCCCCGAATTATTTCCAGTATTTTGCGATCCCGCAGACGCTGGGCTTTCCGCTCCATGCTCCTCTCCTTTTTATCCCAATATAACAAGTCTTGCCGTTTTTGTGAAGTCAAAAAATGATAAGGCTATAAGATTCACCTTGGCCGGTGACGGCCAAGCAACGAGAGGCTTTATTAAGAACCGGAATGGGCCATGATCCGAAAAAATATTGACGCTGCAGCTAAAAAAAGGTTACACTTTATCGCTCTTTTCAATTCAGAAGAAGGATGGGAGAACCCTGAAGCTGCTGGGTCATGGGTGGTTATCCATGACTTAAAAGGTTGGTGATGACCATTCGCACGGTGAATCAGATCGAATTAAAGGGGAAACGATTATTTATTCGCGTCGATTTCAATGTTCCACAGGATGAGAAGGGAGCCATTAGCGATGAGACGCGAATCCTCCTCTCCCTCCCCACTATCCGGTTTGCAATCCGGGCCGGCGGAAAGGTCCTTCTGGCCTCTCATCTTGGGAGACCCAAAGGAAAGCGGGATAGGAAATACAGCTTGGCCCCGGTTGCTGAAAGGCTGTCCCAGTTATTAGAGGAAAAAGTAACCTTAGCCAAAGATTGCATTGGCGAAGAGGTCCAGAAGCAGATCGATGGAATGAGAGAGGGGGAGGTACTCCTTCTGGAGAACCTTCGGTTCCACCCCGAGGAAGAGAAGAATGATGAAGCCTTCTCAAGGGCCCTTGCTTCCCTCTGTGACGTCTATATCAACGATGCCTTTGGTGCCGCGCACCGGGCTCATGCCTCCACAGTAGGAATAACCTATTTTGTAAAGACGGTTGGAGCGGGTTTCTTGATGATGAAAGAGATCGAGAGTCTGCAAAAGGCCTTGGTGAATCCTCAGAAACCCTATGTGGCAATTATGGGCGGCGCAAAGGTTTCGGATAAGATCGGAGTTATCCAAAACCTTCTGGACAAGGTGACCACACTCCTTGTTGGAGGTGGAATGGCATATACCTTTTTGAAAGCGAAGGGGTTTAACGTTGGAAAGTCCCTGGTAGAGGAGGACCAGATCCCATTCTCTCTTCAGCTCTTGGAAAGGGCAAGAGGGAAGATTAAATTTATCCTTCCCAGTGATCACCTTGCGGCTGAGCGGATGGATACCTCGGCGAAGAGCAAGGTTGTGAAGAGTGAAGAGATCCCATCCGATTGGGTTTGCCTCGATATCGGTCCCGAGACAGTAGAGTCATTTTCAGAAGAGATTCGTTCGGCAAAAACGATCGTCTGGAATGGTCCGATGGGGGTATTTGAGATGGAACCTTTCAGCCATGGGACCTTTGCCATTGCAAAAGCCGTCGCCATTTCCTCTGCATTCAGCATCGTGGGTGGAGGGGATTCAGTGGCCGCTGTGAACAAGGCAGGGTTAGCGGACCATATCAGCCACATCTCTTCTGGTGGGGGAGCCGCCCTCGAGTTCCTGGAAGGGAGAAAATTACCAGGGATCGAGGCTTTAAGGAGGGACTGATGGCCAGATTACCCATCATTGCGGGAAACTGGAAAATGAATAAAACGGTTGGTGAGGCGGTTGAGCTCGTCAAGCAATTAAAGGTTTCTCTTTCAGGAGCGGAAGGGGTGGAAGTGATTGTTGCCCCTCCTTTTACAGCGCTCTATGCTGTCCATAAAGAACTCGAGGGTTCATCCATCGGGCTTGCGGCTCAAAATCTCCACTGGGAGGAGAAGGGTGCATATACAGGTGAAATATCAACCTTGATGCTCAAAGAATTGGGCTGTCAGTATGTGATCGTCGGCCATTCCGAAAGAAGGCAGCTCTTTGGGGAGACCGATGAAACCGTTAACAAGAGAGTGAAGGCTGCCTTGGGTCAGGGGATGAATCCTATCTTCTGTATGGGTGAGACCCTGAAAGAAAGGGAAGACGGGAGAACCTTCACCGTCGTTGGCAACCAGTTGGAGGGCGGTCTGGAAGGGATAAAAGAGAATGAGGTTTTAGAGATGGTGATTGCCTACGAACCGGTATGGGCTATCGGTACGGGAAAGACCGCAACACCCGAACAGGCAGAAGAGGTGCATCAATTTATCCGTCAGAGGATGGAAGAGCGCTATACCCGAGAGATTGCCGAAGAAGTCCGGATTCAGTATGGTGGGAGTGTCACCCCGGAAAATGTGAAAGGACTCATGGGCCAGAAAGATATCGATGGTGCCCTCGTGGGGGGGGCAAGCTTGAAATCAGAAACCTTTTCAAGGATTGTCAGATTCAAAGAAATATGATATAAATTTTTTTACAAAGAGGTTAATGTCTATGATTATCATCACTCTTATCCATATTGTCGTTTGTTTTGCCCTCATTTTGATCGTTCTGCTTCAGGCAGGAAAAGGGGCAGAAATGGGGGCCGCCTTTGGAGGGGCAAGCCAGACTATATTCGGAAGCAGTGGAGCAGTAGGGTTTCTCACCAAATTGACGACAATGGCAGCGGTCGTTTTTATGATTACTTCCCTTCTTCTGGCCTTCTCCTCAACCAGGAGGAGTTCATCAGTGATGAGGGGAAGTCCGACGCAAACCGTTCCAGCGGAGACCCAGCAGGTCCCGGTTCGGCCCCAGGTTCCTGTGCCGGAGCCTAAGAAGTAGGACCTGGTAGAAGTTGAAACCAAGGATGCCGAAGTGGTGGAATTGGTAGACACGCCATCTTGAGGGGGTGGTGGGTGATCCCCGTGGGGGTTCAAATCCCCCCTTCGGCACCATCCTAACAGTATACGGGTCATCCGACCTACTGCGCGTCCGGTTTGGGACCCCAGGTCTATTGTCGAGAAGCCTCGACTTCGGTTGGGGCTTTTCTTTTCGGGAGCGTTTGAGGTTGACATTGACTCAATGGCCGGTTTTTACGAATTCGCATGGCCGGGTTCTAACCTCTTAAGGCCATCAACGCGGTTCAAATGACGATCAAAAGAATAGACCATCTTCGGTCCCTTTCGTAAAGCCGTTATTGCTAAGACGGCATCAGCGAAATCCAGGTTCTTTTCGTGGTAAAGGCTCAGTGCTCCGATTAACAGATCCAGACTTTCCACTTTGAGGCCTTCACACAACAAGAACTGGGTCATCGTCTCCGCTATTTGCTGTTTTGAGTATCCATAAAACGATTCCAATACCCAAACGGCCTCCGCAACCGTAATGGGAATAATCAATAATGATATCTTGCCGTTTCTTGCCTCATTAAAAATGTTCAGGGCAGCCTCAGCCATTGCTGGGGGGGCTTTGGTTAAGTATCGAAGGATGACATTGGCATCGATAAAGGCTTCCTTCATTCTTTCTCCTTCCCGAGGAGGTGTTTTGCTAATTTATGATGGACCTCTTCTCGAACAGATTCCATGCCAGGATAAGGTCGTGTTGCCGGAAGGATCCCATAAAAGTCTTCTAAGCTCTTTTTCTTAAGGGGCTTTAAAACGGCATGATCTTTCTGTATGACAAAGATAACAGAGTCACCTTCTTTAATATCCAGGGAATTCCGGACTTCCTTAGGAATGGTAACCTGTCCCTTAAATGTAACTTTCGCCTTGTTCATTGCATTACCTCCAAAATAATCATTACAAACATAAAATAGCATTACTTTTGAAGGATGTCAATGATTGTTTTGTTAGACAAGGGATTAGCGGACGGCAGCCTCAGCCGTAACACATGTAAGCTGGCAGAGAAGGTTTTAAAAAAAAGAGTCACGCCACATATGCTGAGGCACAGCTCGGCGACCTACTGGGCTCCAAAGATGAACCTGTACCAGCTTTGTGCAAAATACGGATGGGCATTCAGCAGCGACATGCCTGATAGGTATATTGAACGGAAAGGGATAATTTTTGATCAAATCGCCGAGAAAGGAGGCGTAGATCAGACTACCAGGCTTCAGAAGGAGAATAGGAACCTTATGGAAAAGGTGGAGCGTTTGGAACAGGAATACAATAAGCTAAGAAAGGCGTCGGAATTCATAATGTCCGTCGTTGAGGGTATGGACACCGAAGACCTAAAGAGAAAAGTTGTTGAAAAAGGGAAAAAAGAATTGAGTGTACCTACCTAACCCGTACCCTCCGATTACAAAGCCGCACCCCTTCAAAAATGTAATAACTTATTGAATTAATTAATTAAACCTTTATTTCATGGTCTGACAGATCCGAATTCCAGTCAAGTGAGAATGGGAAAGTAGTGCAACATGGTGCCTGTTTTCGAGGCGAGGACGCGAAGTTGATCCCATGGAGTTTCCCCTCTATCCAAGAAAATCAGGTAATAATTTGAATTCTTTTTGTATTTCTGATAAATTTAGTCATCCTTTCCATGATAATTGTGCGTCCTAAGAAATGCCGCACACTTCTAACGAATCTGCTGGGGGCTAGGGGCGAGCGTGTACGATTTGATTGAGATGACAGATCAGATCAAGGCAGATTCCCAGCGCAGAGATGAGAAACCGCCGTGGCCGCCTGACGAGACAATAGATGGATTCGTCCATGACATTTCACAGCGTCGCAAGGAAGCCAGTGCGGCATGGATCAATTCGATCGAAGGCCAGGCGGAAGGTATTCCATCCATGCCGGCAGACGAAGCGAATCGTTTCCACAGCCGCGTAAGCAAGCCCCCTCCTGCTGCCACAGAATCGCATCTTAAGCGTGCGACAATCATTGCCAGGAAGGTCGAAGGGCGGTTGGATGCCTTAAGTGTTGAGTGGCTGCTTGAAAAATTCAAGGAATTGCCGCCAAAGGCGAAGAAGGATTTTCTACAGCGAGCGCAGAAACTCGGTGACAACGAGAAATAGATGTAGTGAGGAAAAGGATTGTTGCGATTGTTTAGTTTTTCGAAAAGTTAGCGGAAAGGTGAGAGCGTTTGGCCACCACTTAATCTAAGGGAATACATAAAAAAGGATACCGATTTATGGGCAGGAGCCATCTTAAGTAATAACCGCGATCGAGAGGTCTCCCGAGATAGGGCGCTTTATCGCTATTTGGCAAAAGAGCGCTGCAGAACAAGCGGTGCACAATTGATGAACCTCAATAATGCGTGAGAATGGTATTTTGTACTCCGAAAGCCTTATAAACACTGAATTGTTGAGAGTCGCCTATTTTCAAATTCATGAATTTAACGGAATTTTGAGTCTGTCGATTCTTTTTAGAGCGGTTTCGAATTGCGTCTGGTAGTGATACCCTTGAGGCAAGGTCAGTACGTTTTGACTTCCGTCTTTGGTCAACCTCGCTGGCAGCACCAAGAAATCGGTCCGAATGGTATCCTGCATGAGTCCGGTTGAGAAGGTCCGCATTCTGGTTGGCCTGCAAACAGACCGTACGGCTTACGAACTTCTGCAGAAAGCCAAAGAACAAGGCGAGTTGACACTGAAGTCACATGCATCTGCAAAGGATCAGGTCGCCAATGAAGTGCTTAGTGAGCTCGAACAGGCTGCCGACACCGCCGAGATCGAAACTGGCGTCCACAAGTTTATCGAGTGGGTACGTTCCGGTAAGCTGGAAATAAAAGCCATCCCGGCGAAAACCTCCATGCAAAAGTCTATATCATGACGTTCGCTGAAGGAGACAGGGACAAGGGCGTGTGATCACTGGCTCAAGCAACCTTACCCAATCGGGGCTACAGGACAACCTTGAGTTCAATGTCGAACTGAAAAACCGCGCCGATTATGACTTCGCCATCGCCAAGTTTAATGAGCTTTGGGCTGTAGCCGTGGACGTTTCGAAGCCCTACGAAGACACCGTCGTTAACCGCTCACCTTTCGCTCATTTCACGCCCTACGAGCTTTATCTAAAATACCTTTACGAGTATTTCAGAAATGAGTAAATCGGCCTGATGAATTGGAAGACATTTATGTTCCCGCTGGATTCAAGCGCTTGAAATATCAAGAGGAGGCCGTACTGAGCGCCAGCAAAGTCCTCCAGGAATACGGCGGCTTGTTTTTGTCCGACGTTGTTGGTCTTGGAAAGACCTACATGGCGGCTCTTCTTGCGCAGCAACTTGAGGGCCGCTGATTGGTGATTGCTCCACCCCATCTGCTGGATAAGAACAATCGCGGATCATGGCCCAATGTCTTCGGGGATTTCCGGGTGCCGCACACCGACTTTGAATCCATCGGCAAATTGGAGGATCTCCTTGAACGCGATGTCTCGAAATATGCCAACGTTTTCATAGATGAGTCGCATCGCTTTCGCACCGAGACCAACCAAACCTATGAAATGCTCGCACAGATCTGCCGGGGCAAGCGAGTGATTTTGGTCTCGGCAACTCCTTTGAACAACACCCCCCGGGACATCCTCAGCCAGGTCAAGCTGTTTCAGAATGGGAAGAACAGTACCATCCCGAACGTTCGGAATCTTGAAGCGTTCTTTGTCGTCTTGAGAAAAATCTAAATGGACTTGACCGCCAAACCGACCGCGAACAGTACTTCGCAGCTGTCCAAGCCAACGCTAAGGCGACACGCGAGCAAATCCTTAAATACCTGATGATTCGACGCACGCGAAACGAGATCATGAGATACTATGGCGAAGACCTAAAACTCCAAGGGTTGAAATTCCCTGATGTCGCCGATCCACAACCGCTTTTCTACAAGTTTAGCAAGGCCGAAAACGAGATCTTCAATGAAACGGTTCGTCTTATAACGCAGGCATTTGGATATGCTCGCTATAAGCCGCTGACGTATTACGAGGGCAAACGCGAGCAGCGCGAGCGGAGGTGCAGAGCCAGCGAAACCTAGCAAATTCATGAAGATTCTGATGGTGAAGCGTCTGGAAAGCAGCTTCCACGCATTCCGCCTGACCCTTGAGCGTTTCATTCGGTCCTACGACCGCGTCATAGAGGAGTTCCAGAAGGGCCACGTTTACATTAGTAAGAAGCACATCAATAAAATCTTCGAGCTATTGGAGACCGACGACCAAGAAGCCATCGACCGACTTCTCGAAGAGGATAAGGCAGAGCGATTGGAGGCGAAGGACTTTAACGCAGACTTCATCCGCGACTTGAAAGCTGATCGAAAGATTCTCCGGGAGATAGAAAACTATGGCAACGATCAAGCGCGACCCGAAATGGGAGGCTTTTCGTGAGGAACTGCGCAGCACAGCCTATGCTGAAGAAGGGCAAGCTCATTATCTTCACCGAGTCAAAGGAGACCGCTGAATATCTTGCCGAACGAATTACCGATGAAGTTGAACCCAAAGTGCTGCTGTTCACCGGTAATTCAGACGAATCAGTCCGTAAGGAGGTTATCGCCAACTTTGACGCCCGCGCTTTTCAGCCCAAAGACCAATACCGTATCCTTGTTGCTACCGAGGTGCTTTCTGAAGGTGTTAACCTCCACCGCTCCAACATCGTGATCAACTACGATATCCCGTGGAACCCGACTCGTCTGATCCAACGCGTCGGCCGCGTCAACCGCGTGGATACGACATTCGACACCATCCATACCTACAATTTTTTCCCGACTGAAGAGAGCAACGACTTGATCAAGCTGAAGGAAGCAGCCGAAGCCAAGATCCACGCTTTCATCGAAATGCTCGGCGCAGACGCCCGGCTGCTACTGAAGGTGAAGAGATAAAATCGCATGATCTGTTTGCCAAATTGACCTCCAAGAAAACAATCACGGGTGAGGACGAAGAGGAGGAGAGCGAACTGGAATATCTCACCGAGATTCGTGAAGTGCGCGACAAGCACCCTGAGCTTTCGCTCGCATCAAGCGGCTGCCCAAGAAGGCCCGCTCCACCCGGCTTGTATCTGCGGGAGATAATGCCGTCGCTAAGGAGTTCCCGTCACTACTCACATATTTCCGTCAGGGGAGACTCGACAAGTTTTTCCTGGCTAAACCGGGCGCTACCGAACCTCTCGAACTCGACTTCTTCTCCGCCGCCAAACTCTTAAACCGGCCGATCCTCAGAAAAGCGCCAAACAATTCCGCACGACTTCTACACTCTATTGGACAAGAACAAGCAGCCTTTGAGGCGGCGACCAGCCCTGATTTGGACGACTCCATCCCCAAGCACAAAGGGGGCGCGAACGATGCCTATATTCTGAAGCGTCTCAAGGCGAAAGAGATTCACCGGTATCACGGCTTCACGGAAGATGACGAAGCTTTACATTCAACAGGTCATCCAACTTCTGATCGACGGCGCACTCCCTCGGCCCACGACGAAAAAAGTGGCTGAAGCACTAAAAAAGGAAATCGAGCCTCTCAAAGTCTTGGGGATTCTGCGGCGGGATATTTCCTCGCTTTTCTTCCAAGCCACCCGCGCACAACAGACAGCGCATGCTTTCAGCCCTCGTGAGGTGATCCTCTCATCCTATTTGTTGGAGGCAAAATGAACCGTGACCAAGCTCGCACCCTGATTTGTCAGACATTCATGCAGGCCTTCGACAAAGCCCGATTCCACAACTTCGCTACCAACCTGCTGAACCACATTGACGAATCCAAGGCCTCAGCCGTGGAACAGCCAGTATGTCAAGGATGCCTTCAAGGACCATGTCAACCGCTACGAACGGCTCGGCACCTACACCTCACCCGAAAATGAGAAGCTGGACGTTCTGATCGTCCATCTGACCAATGAATCAAACTGGAGCGCGCACGCACCGCCATCCGAAACTTCGTGGCCGACCACCTCAAGACGCGCGACGAAAAGGATGCCGCCCTTGTTGCGTTTGTTTCGCCAACCGAGAAACAGTGGCGGTTCTCCTATGTCAAAATGGAGTATGCCACCGTCGAGAAGGAATCCGGTAAGGTCGGCGTGGAAACCCGGCTCACCCCGGCACGTCGCTTCTCTTACATTGTCGGCGAAGGCGAAAGCTGCCACACGGCACAGACCCGATTCCTTGGCCTGCTGCAGGACACGGAAACCGATCCCAGACTCGCTGGACATCGAGGAAGCCTTCAGTGTCGAGGCTGTCACCAAAGAATTCTTCAACAAGTACGCCGAGCTGTTCGAGGATATTCATCAAGGCGCTGGAGAAACTCGTCGGAAGGACAAGACCATCCGCGACGAGTTCAAGGCTAAGAACGTCAACACCGTCGACTTCGCCAAGAAGCTCATGGGCCAGATCGTGTTCCTCTACTTCCTCCAGAAGAAAGGCTGGCTCGGCGTCGCCAAGGGACAGGACTGGGGCACCGGCCCGCGGGATTTCCTGCGGCGGCTTTGCCAACGGCGAGTACGGCAAGTACAACAACTTCTTAACGATATTCTCGAACTGCTCTTTTACGATACGCTGGCCACCGACCGCGGTCATGAGGCGTGGTGCAGCCGCTTTAAATGCCGCATCCCGTTCCTGAACGGTGGTTTGTTCGAGGCGCTCGGCGACTATGACTGGAAGAAGACCGACATTCTCCTGCCCGAATAAGCTTTTCACCAACTCCGACTACGTGGAAGAAGGAATCACGGGCACGGGTGTTCTTGATGTTTTCGACCGCTACAACTTCACCGTTAACGAGGCTGAACCGTTGGAAAAAGAAGTGGCCATCGACCCGGAAATGCTCGGCAAAG
>CAWEAV010000037.1:0-13612 GCA_963806715.1 uncultured delta proteobacterium | reverse complement strand
ATCCCGGTTCCATCCCGGAGACGTATTTCAACTGGCTAATGGCCCTTGCTACGGGCGCAGAGGTGATCCTCCTCGATGAAAATATGGCAGGACTCAATCCCACGGAGATTGAAGAAGTCCTCAAATTATTGAGAGAGATTCGAATGCAGGGTAAGACCCTCATTGTGGTTGAGCATATTATGCGGGCTGTCATGGGGATTTCGAGACCGGATCATGGTCCTCAATTATGGTGAGAAGATTGCAGAAGGAACTCCCAGCGAGGTGGCGAACAACGAAAAAGTGGTCGAGGCCTACCTGGGTGAAAAAATATGCTTCGCATAGATCGAATCAATGTATTCCATGGAGACGTTCAGGTTCTGTGGGATGTCTCGTTAAAGGTGAATGAGAAAAAGAGATCGTGACGGTGGTTGGACCCAATGGGGCCCGGAAAATCGACGCTCCTCATGACCATTGTGAATCTGGTTCATCCCAAAAAAGAGGATCAGCCTGGAAGGGGTATTTTCTTTAATGAAGCGAGAATTGACCGCCTCGCCGCAGAGGAATCGGTTGAGATGGGAATCGCCATCGTTCCGGAGGGGGCCAGGGTTTTCCCGGAGACGAGCGTTCTCGACAACCTTAAGATGGGTTCTTATATCAGGAAGGCGAGGGAGGTCCGGGAAAAGACCTTAGAAGAAGTCTATACCCTTTTCCCCAGACTGAAAGAGAGGCAGTCACAAAAGGCAAAGACGTTAAGCGGAGGAGAGCGCCAGATGCTGGCTCTGGGAAGGGCGCTCATGTCCAAGCCGGATCTTCTTCTCTTGGATGAACCTTCCCTGGGTCTCCAACCCATGCTGGTCACGCGGACTTTTGAAACGATTCGGGAAATTAATCGGAAAGGGGTGACGGTGCTTCTGGTTGAACAGAATGTCAATTATTCCCTTGAAATCAGTAAGCGCGCTTATGTTTTAGAGAACGGGAGAATCGTTTTGGAAGGGAGTGGAAAGGAACTCCTGAACAACCCGCATGTCAAGAAGGCCTATCTGGCAATGTGAATGGCATGAATCCAATTTAACGAGAAAGGATAAACTATGGAGGTAAAGCGATTAAAGAACTACATCAATGGAAGTGGGTGGAATCGAAGACATCGAAATGGTTGGAGGTGAGAAACCCGGCAACAGATGAGGTGATCGCCCTTTGTCCGGAGACCGACGAAAGAGGAAATCGACCAGACCGTCAAGGCGGCTCAGGACGCATTCTGGGCGTGGAGAAGGACCCCCCCTCCAAGACGTGCAAAGCTTCTGTTCGATCTTCATGAGAAGCTGGAGAAACATATCGATGAGATCGCGGAGATCATTGTCAATGAAAATGGAAAGACCCTGGCGGATGGGAAAGGAGAAATGACCCGGGCCATGGAATATGTGGAACATGCCTGTGCAGGGCCGGAGCTGATGAAAGGGAGCCACGCGGAGGATGTCGGAACGGGCGTTGACACCGTCTATATCCGGGAGCCCCTCGGACCTTTTGTGTTTCTTCCCCCTTCAATTTTCCCTCGATGATCGCCCTTTATTATGTCTGGGCCCTCGCGGCGGGAAACACAGCCATCGTCAAATCGGCAACCGTCTCTGCCCCATGACCATCACCCGGATTTTTGAGATTGCCGAGGAGTGCGGTTTCCCCAAAGGAGTCGTGAACCTTTTACAGGTCGGGAAGCGGTGTGGGCGATGCCCTGATCACCCATCCCGGAACCGTGGGGGTCACCTTTGTAGGTTCATCCAAGGTGGGTGAGCATGTTTATAAGACCGCGATCAATCATGGCAAGAGGCCCCAGTGCCAGGGCGGAGCCAAGAACCACGTCCTGATCGCCGAGGACGCGGTGATTGACGAAGTCATGCAGAACGTCGTGGATTCCTGTTTTGGCCATGTGGGTGAGCGATGTTTTGCGGTTTCAAATGTTCTGGCGGTAGAAAAGATCTATGATAAAGCGAAAGAGAAATTTATCGAACTCTCCAAAAAACTCGTCCTGGGATATGGGATGGACAAAGGCGTGACCCTGGGTCCAGTCGTATCAAGAGATTCTTTAAACGAAATCCTAAGTGAAGTGGATCGGGGCATCAAAGACGGGGCCAGACTGATCCTCGATGGAAGAAACCCGAAGGTGGAAAAGTACCCCGAAGGGTTATTTTATCGGGCCCACGGTCTTCGAGGCAGAGCCTGAGATGCACCTCTTCCAGGAAGAGGTCTTTGGCCCGGTTCGTTGTTTCAAGAAGGTAAGAGATTTGGCTGAAGGGGTTGAGATCATCAATCAGAGTCCTTACGGACATACGGCGAATCTCTATACAGAAAATGGTGGATGGGCCCGGGAATTTGCCCGTCGTGTTCAGGTTGGCCAGGTAGGGATCAATATTGGGACGCCGGCTCCCATTGCCTATTTCCCTGTGGGGGGAAAGAAGATCTCCATGTTTGGGGATATCCGCGGCCGTGCCAATGAAGCCATCGATTTTTATACGGACAAAAAGGTGATCATCAGTCGATGGCATTCTGCATTCAAAGGACTCGATAAAAGCCTGGATGACGGGTTCGCGATGAAATATAAGAAATAGGTTGAGGGTTAGAGGATAGAGGCAATAGCAGCAGCAAAAGGCAGCAGCAAAAGGCATTAAGATTTTACGTTAAGCGAACACGTTCCTCAAACCTTAAGCCTCAAACCACAGGGTGCCAACCAAAACTTCGAGTGATCATGGAACAGACGATCAAATTCATTCTGAATGGAGTAAGCCCTGAGGTGTCGGTGCCTGTTCACTGGACACTGCTCCGGCTCCTTCGCGAGAAACTGGGGCTCATGGGGACCAAGGAAGGCTGCGGAATTGGTGAATGTGGTGCCTGTACGATCCTCCTGGACGGAATGCCGGTCCATTCCTGTTTGCTTTTGGCTCCCAAGATTGAAGGGAGAGAGATTCAGACCATCGAAGGCCTTGGAAGCCGGGAATCCCTTCACCCTCTGCAGCAATCTTTCATTAATCATGGAGCCGTTCAGTGTGGTTTTTGCACCCCCGGTATATTGATGTCTTCCAAAGCGCTCCTGGAGAAGGATCCTCATCCCACAAGAGAAGAAAGTAAAGGAGGCAATTTCAGGACACCTCTGCCGTTGTACCGGGTATCAACAGATCATCGAGGCGATAGAAGCAATAACAAAATAGGTTGGAGGCAATAGGCAAGAGGCGATAGGTATAAGGCAAAAGAATAGCATCAAAAGGTTTCGACAATCTGGAGTGAAAAGATTTTGCCTCAAACGAAGAGTTCCTTAACCCTAATGCCTTAAACAGAATTGTTTATGATTCCTTCCTTTGAATATCGAACTCCAAAGAGCCTTTATGAAGCTTGCGACCTGCTATGGGAATTCCGTGGGAAGGCGAAGATCATTGCAGGAGGAACGGATCTGGTCATCGGCTTCGGAATGGGGATCTGAGACCCCGGTGCCTTATTGACATTACACGAATCGAAGGAACTCCGCAGAAGATTGAAGAAAAGGATGGAATGATTCTGATTGGAGCCGGAGTGACCCATTCCGAGCTCGCTTCATCGCCATTAGTGAGAAGATACGGAAAAGTTCTGTCAGAGGCTGCTTCCTGGTTGGCTCTCCCCAGATCCGGAATCTCGGAACCATTGGGGGGAATATCGTCAATGCCTCTCCGGCGGCGGATACGATTCCTCCTCTAATGATATCTGGATGCCGTAGGAAGGTGGTTTCGAAGGAAGGGGAGAAGGAGGTCCCGTTTGGCCAACTCTTCAGCGCCCCTACGAGACCAACCTGAAACCTCATGAGATCCTTGCCCAGGTTAAATTTCCGAAGCTTCCTTCTGCAACGAAGAGCAGTTTCGTCCGGCTGGCGAGGAGAGAGGCTATGGCCATTGCAAGGATGAGTGTGGCCGTCGTTCTCCAATTGGAAAAAGACCGCATCGAAGATATCCGCATCTCTGCGGGATCCGTCACACCAACCCCTCAGAGGATGTCAGAAGCCGAGGCCGTCCTGAAAGGGAAATCACCTGATGAAGAAGGGCTCCGGCTGGCAGCCCGTCAGATTTCCGAAACGATGATTCCGCCAAAGCGGGATAAGACCTTCGACCTCTTACAAGAAACCGGTCGTAGAGGCACTCTTCATCAGGGCCGTCGAACAGGCCGTGGAAGATTGAATATGAAACAGGTGGGAATTGACATCCCGAAGGTCGATGCCCTGGAAAAGGTTTTGGGTTCTGCCAGGTACGGGGCCGATCAATCCGTGGATCAGCCTCTGCATCTAAAGGTGGTCCGGAGCAATAAGCCCCATGCCAGGATTGTGAGCCTCGAGATCGATGAAGCCCTACAGGGTTCCGGGCGTTGAGAGGGTTTTCACCGCAAAAGACATTCCCGGGAAGAATCTGATCGGAATCATTAACGAAGGATCAGCCCGTCCTAGCTTCGGACCGGGTGAGATATATCGGCGACCCGGTGGCACTGGTTGCTGCGAGGTCACCTGAAGCCGCAGAAGAGGCTGCCGATAGGGTAAGGGTCATTTATGAAGATCTTCCCTTTATCTCCGAGCCCGGAAGATGCACTCAAACCTTATGCCCCATCCATCCATGAGAGAGGGAGAAGGGGAACCTGCTTCTTGAATTTCATGTGGTCAAGGGCGATGTCCAGGCAGGATTTAAAGAAGCAGACGTCATCGTAGAAAAAACGTACACCACGACATGGATTGAGCATGCCTATTTGGAACCGGATGCCGGGATCGCTTACCTGGATGAAGAAGGAAGAATTACGGTCCTCTGCCCGACCCAAAACGTCCATTACGATCAAAAGGATGTAGCCTCCACACTGGGTTTGCCTCTGGAGAAGGTTCGGATCATCCAGAGCGCCACCGGTGGAGGGTTCGGAGGAAGGCTGGACATTACGGTTCATTGTTTCTGGCCCTGGCTGTTTATCATCTGCGAAAGCCGGTCAGGCTCGTTTACTCTCGTGAAGAGGTCTTCCAGGGAACCTCCAAGCGCCATCCCTTGAAGATCCGATATAAGAGTGGTGCGAAGAAAGACGGGAGCATTGACCGCAGTGGAAGTGGATATCCTTGGTGATACAGGCGCCTATGCTTCCTACGGGGTTGCTGTCTGTATTCGTTCGGCGGTCCATGCCACCGGTCCTTACGAGGTTCCCGAATGTCAAGGTGAGGAGCCGGATGGTTTATACCAACAACCCCTGGAGTGGGGCGATGCGGGGGTTCGGTGTGCCTCAGATTGCCTTTGCCCATGAATCGCAGATGGATCTCCTTGCCCGGGCTCTGAAGATGGACCCGATCGAGATCCGGCTGAAGAATGCCTTCATGTCGGCGCTGAAACGGCCACGGGTCAGACACTCACGACGAGTGTCGGGATTGGCGAAACCCTCCGGAGAGTGAAGGCGTGGAGGGATACAGCACGCCTTTTCCAGGGAGGATCCCGAGAGGCCTTATATCAAGAAGGGAGTCGGTGTTGGCTCCATGTGGTACGGAATCGGGAACACGGGGGTTGCCAATCCCTCAACGGCACAGGTGGAGATCCATCCCGATGGGGAGATCCGGCTTTTGACGGGAGCAGCGGACATTGGCCAGGGATCTGATACTGTCCTTCTTCAGATCGCTTCGGAGGCCTTGGGAGTTGGTCTAAGCGAGATCCGTTTGATTCGTGCAGATACGGCCATGACAACCGATGCAGGGGCCACCTCCGCAAGCCGTCAGACCTACATCTCAGGCAATGCGATCCTCAATGCGATTAAGAACCTGAAACAGGAGGCCCTGAAGAGAGGCGAGGCCTGATTCTGGGTATTCCCGAAAAAGAGCTTTTCATTGAAGATGGGATCATTCGGTCGAAATCGAATCCCTCGATCGCCTTTCGATTCAGGATGTGGCGAAGAAGAGGTGGGAAATTGCTCAGGGGTGAAGGTATGTTTGATCCGGAGACGACCAAACTCGACCCAAGACAGGCCAGGGCATTCCCTATGCGACCTATGCCTTTGCCACTCACCTGGCCGAGGTGGAAGTCGATACCGAGACAGGAAGGGTAAAGGTCAACCGGGTCGTTGCCTGCCATGATGTCGGAAAGGCCATCCATCCCAGTAATGTATAGGGCAGATCACCGGCGGGGTCATGATGGGATTGGGATTTGCGCTGATGGAGGAATTCGTCCCAGGAGAGACGTTCTCCTTTGTCAACTATCTCATCCCAACCGTCAAAGGATATTCCGGAGGTGATTCCGATTCTGGTTGAGGACGAGGAGCCCACCGGTCCCTTTGGGGCCAAGGGCGTAGGAGAACCAGCCCTCATTCCTACGGCGCCTGCGATCTTGAATGCCATTGCCGATGCCATCGGTGCACGGGTTTATCAGATCTTCCTGCAAATCTGGAACGGGTTCTGGAAGCAGTCAACAAAAGCAAGGATGAGTCAGTAGGCAGAGCATGTAGCCAGAGTAGACAAATAACTAATGAATTGTCGTTCCATGGAAGCTGTCAACAAGCTGGCCGACTAAGCAGCGACTCATGCACTTGATTTACGAGGAGGTTCATATGGGAAAGCTGATGATTAAGAACATCGGGACTTTAGTTTCAGGTGATATTTCGCAATCCCATTCTGAATGGGACACCCTTCTCATCGAAGGAGGATTGATTCAGAGCCTCGGTAAGGAGAAGAGACCTCGATACCAAAGGAGTGGATCAAGTCATCGATGTTCAGGGGATGACGGTGACTCCTGGTCTGATCGATTCCCACTGCCATCCTGTCCTTGGTGATTTCACCCCCAGGCAGAAGATGCTTGATTTCATCGAATCTTCCCTTCATGGCGGGGTGACAACCCTCATCTCAGCAGGAGAAGTTCATCTTGCCGGTAGGCCCAAAGATGTGGCAGGGACAAAAGCGTTGGCGATTCTGGCAGCCAAATCGTTTGCCAACGCAAGACCGGCAGGGGTAAAAGTCCTGGGTGGAAGCCTGATCCTTGAACCCGGCCTTCAGGAAAAGGATTTTGAAGAGCTTGCGAAAGAGGGAGTCCGTGTCGTGGGAGAGATCGGGCTTGGGGCAGTGAAGAGCCCGAAGGATGCCGCTCCCATGGTCAAGTGGGCGAAGAAATACGGGATGGTCGTGATGATGCATACCGGCGGCACCTCGATTCCCGGAAGTTCAACGGTTCCCGCGGAAGATGTGATTGCCATTGATCCGGATGTTGTTTCCCATATCAACGGAGGGACGACGGCCATTTCCCTTAGCGAGGCAGAGAAATTGGTTCGGACCACCTCTCTGATCCTGGAGATTGTCCACTGCGGCAACATGAAGATGATTTATGAAGTGATGAAGATGGTGAAAGAGATAAAGGCGTATCACCGGATCATCATTGGAAATGATGCCCCCTCCGGGACAGGGGTGATTCCCTTAGGAATCCTCCGGGTGATCAATTTCCTGGCTTCTTTTTGCGACGTGAAGGCGGAAGAAGCGATCGCCATGGCTACTGGCAACACGGCGAAAGTCTACAAACTGAACCGGGGAATGGTCGCCACGGAAGAGAGGCTGATCTCGTGATCATGGACGCCCCCATGGGGTCTGTGGGGAAGGATGCCCTCTCAGCCATCGAAGCCGGGGACATCCCAGGGGTTGCAGGGGTGATCATCGATGGCCAGATGAAGATCGGGGTCAGCCGAAATACCCCGCCTCCCAATCGAAAGATAGTAAGCAGTAAAGCATGAAGAGGATCCAAGGGTTCAAGTGGTCAAAGGGAAATACTCAAGGCTTCAGGTCGTTGGGCTTTTGAGTCGTTGAGTCTTAAGGCACTATGGCACAACGACGATATGATAAAAAGATATCCTCAAATTAACACTTGAACCCCCGAACCCTTGCATCCTTGAACCCTGAGGGGGTTTTTGCGATGATCATTGATTGGGAAACCTGTATAGGATGCGGTCTTTGCAAGGAGGCCTGTCCTGTGGGAGCCGTCTCCATGGTTCCCGGAGAGAAGAAGGCCTCCATCTCGGACCTCTGTGTGGATTGCGGGGCCTGCACGAAGGTCTGTCCGAAAGAAGCCATTCAGTCCGGAACGTGCAGGGAGGGAAGAACTCAGTGCCTGTCGTGCCCCATCTCCTGCTATATTAAGGCAGGAAACACAGGGGCCTGCCAGCGGTTTGTCAATCGGGAAGGGAATTTGGTTCGTAATATTCCTCTTCAGCGTTATGAAGATGTGAAGAGAGATCGTGGGGAAAGATCATGAACAGGTCATCCGGAAACCGCTGATTACAGGGATCGGGGCCGGGACGACATACCCCGATACGAAACCCGCGCCCTTATATTGTTCAGTCCAAATTGGATGGAATCGATGTTGTTACGGTGGTAACAGAGGCCCCCCTTAGTTATAGTGGGATCAAGGTCAAGATCGATACGGATAAGCATGTGGGTGAAGAAGGGGCTCCAGTCCTCATCGGAAAGAGAAAGGTGGGTCATCTCTGCACAGAGGAATACGGGTCTAAGATCCTTTCATTGGGAGGCGCGAACCTCTTAACCGGGAAGGATGGACTCACCGTGGCAAGGCTGATTGTTGATATTGCCAATCGGAAGGAAGTCAAACTCCGGGTCATGGATGGGGCAAAACTGATTCTTCAGGTGGGTAAAGCTCCCTTTGTCAATGGTGGAGTTGGGAAGCGAATGCGGGTGGGTTGTGGGAGTGCCTCCATGGGCCTCTTTGGAAGATATTTTTTAGAAGCGGCGGATGAGGTGATTGTGATTGACGCCCACTTGATCGGTCAGTTCACAGAGCATGCTGCAGGGAGAGAATTGGGTGCCGAATATAGTGGCATCCGGCTTAGGGCGAGACGATCCACTCCTGGCCGATATTTTGGTGAACACGGTCATGGTTGGGGAGGGACCCCGATTGAAGATCCCCTTGCATTATCGAAGGCTATGATCCTCACCTGATGAAACCCGGGATGACGGTCCTGATCACAGAGACGACGGCTGAAAGGTCCGCCCTGTTTCGATTGGAAGAGAACGGGGAATTCGTTCCCATCGATTGACGCCCAAGCGAAGAGGGCTGTGGAGATGATTGCTTCCAGTTGCCAGCCTTCAAGGGTTTCCGCCGTGTTTATTGGAGGAGCAGGTGGAAGTGCAAGGGCGGGAGTGACCAAGATTCCTGTCAAACTCAACCAGGCAATCCATTCAAACCGGGCGAAACTTACGGTGGGTGGCGCGCCAACCTACATCCTGCCAGGAGGCGGGATCACTTTCCTCGTCGATGTGGAGAAGGTGATGGCCAAGGCCTTCTACCTATGTCCCCACACCAGCACCCGTTGTTCCTCTGGAATATACGATGCGGCTTGATGAGTACCTGGAGATGGGAGGGTACAAAGAATCGATCCGAAAATTGGAGGAGGTATTAAAGGAGATAAAGTCAAATTCCAATCTCCAAGTTCCAAATCCGAAATAGGGGGTGGATTCCCATGTCGCTTTCATCAAATTATTCCTTCTCCCCTGCGAGACTGTGTCGTGATGTCATTCTGAGGCGTTAGACGAAGAATCTCTATGATCGATTCAGTCGAAATGATTGGATTCTTCATCCCGCCACGGCGGGATTCAGAATGACAATCACAGCATTCGCCCCATTGTGACACAGTCTCTGGCGGGAGAGAGGGGTAGGGTGAGGGGATTGGTGCTGGAACTTGGGAATTTCATGATGGACGAAGGCAAGAGGAAATAAAATTGGGAGAGAGGATCGAGGTCCTTTCTGATGGCACGGTTCTTGTCGAATATGGTCCCATGCGGATGTTCATCCAAGCATCTGAGCATGGAAAACCTTGGGGGCGTGGCGAAGGAGGGGGCCCATAGAGCCAAGGAGGTTCTTGAGGATTTGGCCCGTTTTCTTCCCGGTCATCAAAAAGAAGTCGCAGGGATTAGACCATTGAAGAGAGATATCCGGATGTGATTCGAAGGATGATCGAAGCCACTCAGAAAATGGAAGAGCCTGATTTAACACCTCTGGCCGCTGTTGCAGGGGCAGCCTCTGATGTGGTTGCCGATTTTATGATCCTTAAGGGAGGAACAAAAATCATCGTCGATAATGGCGGAGACATTGCTATCCGATTGAGGCAAAGAGAAATTGCCAGAGTGGGGATCAAGACGGATATCAATGCGAAGCATCCATCCTATCTCCTTTCTTTTGATGAAGCCGCGGGAATTGGTGGGGTGGCAACGAGCGGCCTTGGAGGAAGAAGTTTCACAAAAGGAATCGCTTCTGCCGTTACTGTTCTCTCGGAGAATGCCTCCCTCTCCGATGCCAACGCGACGGTTATCGGCAATTTTACCAATATCGAGGATTCCCATATCAAGAGATCGCTTGCTGAATGCATCTATCCGGACACCGATATCGCCGGGGAATGGGTGACGGTAGAGGTCGGGGAATTGCCTGAAGAAAAGATCGAAGAGGCCTTGAGCCGGGGCCTTTCAAAGGCTGATTCGATATGCCGGAGGGGGTTGATCAAAGGGGCCTTAATCGCGGTCCAGAGAAAAACAGTCTGGACATCGTCGGTGGAAACTTTGCTAGCCAGAATTTAAACTCTCCTCACCCTTCCCCTCTCTCCCTTGAGGTGGAGAGGGATGGGGTGAGGGAGATTAGGAGGTGTGACGATGGAGATTCGAAAATATATAACGGTTGTTGAAGAGACGGCGATGGAGGGAGGAAAGAATGTGAATCCCCCCACCCGGAAGGCAGCAGCGATTGCCGTCATCAAAAATCCTTTTGCCGGGAAGTACGTGGAGAACTTGAATGAACTCATCGATACCGGAGAGAAGTTAGGGGGGATCTTGGGAAAGAGGGCTGTGGAGGCCTTAAAGATACCCCCTCAACAGGCGGAGAGTTATGGGAAGGCAGCGATTGTGGGGGTTGATGGTGAGCTGGAGCATGCGGCAGCGATCTTACATCCTAAGCTTGGAACGCCTATGAGAGAAGCAGTGGGAGGTGGAAAGGCGATTATTCCTTCGGCAAAAAAAATGGGGGGGCCGGGGACAGAGATCGACGTTCCTCTCCACTATAAAGATGCTGCGTTTGTCCGGACCCACTTTGACGCCATGGCCGTAAGGGTTCCGGATGCCCCCCGGGCAGACGAGATTGTTGTGGCCCTTGTTGTCACGGATTCCGGAAGGCCCCTTCCACGGATCGGTGGCCTGAAGAAAGAGGAAGCGAAGAAAGAAGACGGCCTGCGTTAGGGACTCTCTTGTCCAGGATATATTTATTGGTTAGGGAGTTAATGCACTTGTCATTTCCATAAAGGGAGCGAAGATGAAGGAATATGAACAGATGAAGAACCCGGCAGGATGGATTGAAAACCTGATAAAAGGCTTTATAAATAGTTCTCCGGAGAATACCCTCAAGAATAGAGCAAATGAAAAGGCCTGGGAAGATCCACTTGTTGGATTTTCAAACGGTGGCGATCCTCTCTATCAAGAATATAAGGAATACGTTGGCACCTTTCATTTAACTCCCTTAGAGATTTTCGTTCATCATTTTCCTTCATTTGAGGTTTCAGCGGAAAACGTGACAGTCATCAGCTGGATTTTACCACAAACCGAAGCGACAAAGTTAGATAATCGAAAAGAGAGTGTCTATCCCTCAGAGAGATGGGCCAGGGCGCGAATTTTCGGTGAAGAAGTCAACGTTAAGCTTGCTCAGTATATGGTTTCGACTTTACAGGAAGCTGGTTTCAAGGCCGTCGCGCCTTCCCTTTCTCCTTCTTTTAAGTGGATAACATCCACACGCTATACCATTGCGTCCACTTGGTCTGAACGCCATGCAGCCTATGCCTCTGGTCTTGGAACATTTGGTCTTTGTGACGGGTTGATCACATCCAGGGGCAAGGCGATGCGGTGTGGTTCTGTTGTGGCCAATATGAAAATCCCTGTTACAGAACGGCCCTACTCTAATCATCGCGCTTATTGCTTATTCTTTTCAGAAGGAACCTGTGGAGAGTGCATCCCGCGTTGCCCGGTTGGAGCTTTGACTCTTGACGGTCATAACAAGGTGAAATGCAGAAGTTATCTTTTTGCAGATACCAAAAATTATGTGGCATCCCATTTCGGTTTTGATGGTTTTGGATGTGGCCTCTGCCAAACAGGTGTTCCTTGTGAATCCAAGATCCCATTGCCGAAAGAGACCTTGAAGGCCTTGTGAAAAAGCTATCCTAAAAGAGGGAGTTCTTGTGGATTAGAAGAACCCGCCGGGGCTCCGCAACCTTGCTCACCCATGGATTTTCGTTGCCAGACTCTTTCTGATTCGCCATCCTCATTAGAAATCATGTGGTGATCACAGCAGACCGCGCTGAGATTGCAAGCGATCAGGCAGGTTTCCCGGTCTTTGGTGGGATTGCCCTAAACCTTCCGGTTGGGGGGTTGAACCCAGAGGCTGTGGAAGTGGCCCTAAAAATGCGAATTTACATCAAAGACATGCTCGACCTGGGAATTTCGGAGTCCGATATTAAGGATGATGGTCTCGGACAATCCTGCAAGAATCCTTGGAATTTAATAGAGAATCCACCCTAAGACAGTTCCATTCCTCTTCAGGCCCTTTCAGGATTCGTTGGCATCTTCTGAAAGGTTGCAAGGGTTAAAAAAACTCCAAAAAAAACTCTTGACAAGTTCCAGCGCTTTTTATATAAATGTAAAAATTCGGGACGGTGTCCCAAAAAATTTCTAAGGCAAGGAATGTGCGATGCTCTCGCCGGAGGTGAAGGATAAAGTGCATGGGTTTATCGCATAGGCAGCAGACGATGAAAGCAAAAACGAAAACCCAGTCATTAAAAGGTCTGACAAAAGGGCTTCATATCCTTCGCAAGTTTGCTTATGAAAAAGAGAGCTGGGGTCCCCGCGAAGTTGCAAAATCTCTGGGAATTAGCAAAAGTAGCACCTTACGCGTATTGCAGACACTTCTGGACGAGAATTTTTTAAGCGCAGATAGAACGGAGGGCAAATATTGTATTGGGCCTGAACTGTGGCGTTTGAGCACCGTGTTAAATAATAAGATCAATTTAACAACGATTTCAGAGCCTATCCTGCGAAAATATGTAAACGAAATTAACGAAACGATGTACCTCTTCACCTATTCAAAGGACCGGTTAACTTTTGATGTTGTGATTGAGTGCTCTCACAACCTACGATATCATCTTGAAATTGGAGTCCCTTACGATGTTCAAAAGGGAGCCGCAGGAAAGGTAATCCTTGCCAATCTCCCCCCGGAAGAAGTGGATCGCATATTTGCAAGATCTGAAAAGGATCATAAGATAAATCTGGATGAGTTGAAACAGAAAGTGCAAACAACCAGGGCAACAGGCTATTCGTTTACAGTGGGTGAACGAGTTGACGGAATCGTCGGATTTGCAGCTCCGATCTATGATGCCCACAATGTCTTTTGGGGAGGCGTCCTCCTTACGATTCCGGAAGTTCGGTATCACCCCAAGGATCACAAAACCTACGCGGATTTAATCAAAAGGTGTGCAGGTGAGATTTCATTTATTATGGGGTCAAAACTACCCGAACCGGGCGGGTTGAAGAACTGAACACAACCCATGGTGTGTCGGGTGATGCGTGGCATTTCCATAATGAATTAGTACT
>CAWEAV010000036.1:0-31806 GCA_963806715.1 uncultured delta proteobacterium | reverse complement strand
ACCCTGCTGCGGATTCAGATCGTTCAGCCAGGGAAACCCATCTGGAATGTCGGTCTCAGAATTGGCCATCAATCTCCGGGAAGCAGCTACCGAACTATCAGTTAACTCCAGATGTAGCATAGCCGACCAGCCGCCGGGTGGCAAGAGCCTGTTGCTCTCTTGACAATTTATGAATTTTAGTTAAACTTGAAAATCTATTATCCCAATTGAGCGAAAAATGAGTTCTTCAATCAAATATTTTCCTGATGATGAAACCATTCCCCTAAAGCGCTTGCAGAGCGCTCTATCAAAATCCCCCTCAATTTTACGAAAGGGGGATAACAATTAGTCCTCCCCTTTAGTAAAGGGGAGTCAGAGGGGATTTGTCGAGATTTGTTGACTCAATTGGGGTATTATCCAAACTTATTGAGAGGAGGTGAGAGCGTAATGAAAAAAGGGTTATTAGGTATGGGCATTCTTGTTTGTTTCGTATTCTCCATCCTGTTGGTGAGTGGCGCATTTGCTGCAAAGGATGAGATCACCTTGAATGCCTCTTTCGGTAAGGTGACATTCACCCACAAAAAGCACGCCGAAACTCTGAAGATCGAATGTACAAAATGCCATCACACCTGGAAACAGGGCGAGACCAGTGGCAAGCTGTGTTTGGAATGTCACAAAGCCAAGGCAGAAGGAAAGGCTCTTTCAGCAAAGGAGGCATTCCATAAGGACTGCCAAGGCTGCCATAGCGAGGCAAAGAAAGCGAATAAGCCCGCTGGCCCAACGGGTTGCACGCAGTGCCATGTGAAAGCAAAATAGGCTGAATTTTTCTTCAAATGCAGACGGAAAGGGGTAGATCCCGTATGGAATCTACCCCTTTTTGCTTGACAGGCCATAAAAGGTTATGTTAAATATTTCAAATACTTCCCTGCCTTTCAGGGTGGATAAAAGCTCCTTTTGTGTAAAATTCTACGAAAGAGGTAAACATGGCAGTCACTGAGAAGGAGAAGGGGTACGATGTTATCCTCTTCGACCTTTTTCGCTCCATTAAGCTTACGATCTTTCTCCTTATCCTGCTGGCAATTCTCTCGATCATCGGAACGGTGATTACGCAGAACGCATCAAGTGAGGATTATGTTCAGAGATATGGTGTTCGCCTCTATGAAGTGTTGGACTTCTTTAATCTTTTTGATATGTATCACTCTTGGTGGTTCAGCATGATCCTCCTGCTCCTGGTAACCAACCTGGTTGCCTGCTCTCTTCATAGGTTTCCAGGCGTCTGGAACCAGTTTTTTAGAAAGACGGGCCCATTGACCCTGGAGGACTCGATGGTGAAGATCCTCCCTTACGTGGAGAGGGTTTCCCTTCCAGGCAAAGCCGGAACAGGTCTGGAAGAAACGATCCGGACCCATCTCAAAAAGGGGTTTAAGCATTCAAGACGGACCGAGACAGAATCAGCCATAACCCTTTTTTCAGAAAAGGGGAGATTCTCCCGATTAGGGGTTTACATCGCTCATTTAAGCCTGATCATCATCCTGATCGGGGGATTGATAGGTTCTCTTTATGGATTCAAGGGATTTGTCAACATTTTAGAAGGAGAGACTATTGACCAGGTCGGCGTAAGAGTGAAGGATAAAGTGGTCCAGAAGCCTATTCCTTTTTCTGTGCGCTGCGACGATTTTAAGGTTGCATTTTATGATGTTCCGAGCAATCAACGCTTTGTAAAAGAATATACGAGCATCCTCACGATTATTGAGAAAGGAAAAGAGGTCTTGAGGAAGGCGGTCCAGGTCAATCATCCTCTTCAGTATGAGGGGCTCACATTCTACCAATCCAGTTATGGGAGCATTCAGGAGGCGACCGTCGGAATTCAATGGAGAGGCAGACAGGAGAAGGTGCTTTTAAAGATTCATGAGGGCGAGACACTCCCGATTCCCACCTCCAATGCCTTCCTCCGAATGGTGAGATATCTTCCTCAAGTTCATAACCTTGGGGAAGGACTCCAAATGATCCTGCTGAGACCCAACCAACCTCCCCAGCCCCTCTGGGTCCAAAAAGATTCTTCAAAAATCGATCAACGAGACGCGGAGTTCATCATTAATTTCGAAGGAATCACCATCCAGGAATATACGGGTCTTCAAGTCGCAAAGGATCCTGGCGTTTGGGTTGTCTGGATTGGATGCGCGTTGCTCATTCTGGGTCTGATTATCTCGTTCTTCTTTTCCCATCAAAGAATTTGGGTAAGGATTCCCAAAGGTCCGGGAAAAGAGATCGTTCTCGCCGGGCTCAACAAGTAAGAACCGGGTCGGTTTTGAAAAAGTCTTTCAGCAATTGGTGGACGGAATCCGATCGCTAAAATAGCAACGCCAAGTATCAGACGAATGTCAAAGGCCAACATAAAATTTTTGCTTTGAAATTTAATTTGACATCTGAATTTTGGCCTTTGGAGTGTTACGTGTGACGCCACACGGGCAGAAAAGTTTCGATATGAGAAAAGGTCGATTCCTTGGAAAGATGCCCCACCCAGAGGCCTATCATCATCGAACCAATCATCCTCGTTGGACCCGAGAGGAATTGCATGAGGAAGGGATGGGAGTTGCTTTTTTTAGAAATGCGGTCCAATATATCCGGAACCACTTACTCTAACTCCTCACTGCTCCTCTCGCCTCGGAGGAGAGGCAGGGTGAGGGAAAAGGGAGGGATATATGAATAAAGCCGAACTGATTACGAAGGTTTCTGAAAGGGCGAATGTGACGCAGAAGGTGGCAAAGGTTATTGTCGACACCCTCTTCGACGGAATGAGGGAGAGCCTGGAGAAGGGAGAGCGGATTGAGATCCGGGGGTTCGGAAGTTTTGTGGTGAGAAATTATGGGGGTTACAAAGGCCGGAATCCGAAGACAGGAGAGATCGTTGAGGTGCCCCCGAAGAAGCTTCCTTTCTTCAAAGTGGGTAAAGAACTGAAAGAGATGGTCAATATGGCCAGCAGTCCCACGGCCCCTGCGAACCCGAGTCCCGTGAATTCAGGAGAGGTTTAAAGGCTCTTCCAGTAGCGGCTCTGGATCTCCTTGAGTGGAAGGATGAGCCTTTCGATTCGTTGATCGTTTGCCCTTTCTTTTTTCGCCAGATCTTTCTTATCCAGGGGCGAGGCCTGAGAAAGTTCTCTCAAAACGGCATTGACCGACCGCTTCTCCCCTTCAATATCATAGCCACCCTCAAGGGTGAACACCAGTTTTCCTTGGGCTGTGGCCGCTGCAATCTCCATCAGGATTTGAGTCAGCCCTGCAAATCCTTTTTCCGTTACCTCCATTCCACCCAAGGGGTCATCATAGTGAATATCGAATCCGGCAGAGACGAGGATGATCTGGGGTCGATACTCCAAGGCAATCGGCTTGAGGACTCTTTCGAAGACGGTTCCATATTCAGAATCGCCGGACCCACTGGAGAGAGGCACATTGACCGTGAATCCCTCCCCGCGGCCTTCGCCCACTTCGGCTGCCCCGCCCGAACCCGGATAAAAGAAGCCGTAGCGATGGGTAGAAAAGTAGAGGACCCTTGGATCAGTATAAAACTCGTGCTGGGTTCCATTTCCATGATGAACATCCCAGTCCACGATCAGGACCCTCTCCAGGGAGAAATGGCTCATGGCGTAGTGAGCGCCGATCGCCACGTTATTGAAGAGGCAGAAACCCATGGCCCGATCTCTTTCCGCATGATGCCCGGGGGGTCTCACCAGGGCAAAACCATTCTGGACCTGTCCCTCCCGGACTGCCCGGATCAATTCACACAAACCTCCAGAAGCGAGAAGAGCAGCCTCGTACGATTTGGCAGACGTCGAGGTATCCGGGTCGAGTCGGAAGTGAGGCTTGCCGGCGGTGGACGCAACCCGATCAATATAAGAGGAGGAATGGGTGGTTTCCAATTCTTCTCGGGTGGCAGGGCGAGGCTTTACTTTGATCAGTTGGAGACCCTTCTTCTCTTCCTCTTCAAGCATCTCATAGATGACTTTTAATCGTTCCGGTCTTTCCGGATGTCCCGGGTCCATCACGTGCTCCATATAGATGGCATCTTGAACGATCCCTGTTCGATTCATAACCTCCTCCGATCCTGATTCGTGAGAAAGGTTTTAAAATTCAGTCCGAGCCTACCCTTTTTATTTTTTTGTCAAGACGCAGAGAAAATCCCAAGGTCCACAGGCCGAAGGGGGAATGAGGGTCACTCGTTGAATTTAATGCCCCTACGAGATACCGTGCCAGTTTGAGGGCGGCTTCAATGGCTTCGGCTCCGGAGTTTCCAAAGAAGACCCTCTTCTCTTTCAGACCCGGGGCGATCTCTGCCAGCTTTTCGGCGAGATTGGATTGAGCCCCTGAAAGGTGTCAATTCGATAAAAGGTAGGCGAGATTGTCCAAGATGGTGGTGAAGAAGACATTCTTAACCACATATCCCTCAGCAACCGTAATCTGAGTGGGTGTAAAATTGAGAATTCCTCTTATGCCTGCGTCCATCAGGAGTTGGGCGACGCCCTGGGCCTCTGAAGGAGGAGTAGCAATTAAAGCGATTTCGATCTTTCGATCTTTGGTTACCTCCTTGATCCGGTTGATGTGAAGAACCTCTACGGGCTTTCCCAACTTTTCTGAGACCTTTCCGATCACTTTAGGAGGATCGATATCAAAGGCTGCAACGATCTTATAGTTCTGTTTTAGAAAATCCTTATAAGACAGAAGCGCAGAACCAAGATTCCCCATGCCAATGACTGCCATTCGCCACTCTTTATTCGATCCCAGGATTCGTTTGATGTCGCTGAGCAGATCCTTCACATAATAGCCTACCCCCCGAATTCCAAACTCTCCAAAATAGGCTAAATCCTTTCTCACCTGTGCAGAGTTGACGGCACATCTGCTTGCGAGCTGGGCAGAGGATACGACCTTTTCACCCTTTTCATCCAATTCTTCGAGACATCTTGAATATCGCGAAAGTCTTCGAATCGTTGCCTCAGGGACTTTAGAATATTTCAACGTTGTGACTCCTTTCACAAATCTTTATAAAAAATTTATTAAACTGCTGCAATTTTGTCAAGCATATTCCTGAGGCAGGATCAAAAAAAAGCAATCTCATTTTTTTCTTGAAATTGGACTGATCATTTTCCCTTGATTTACTTCTTGTTTTCTCTTTGCCAGCTGCTGGTTTGCCTCGTCCAGGCGGCGATTGGCAAGCTCGATGAGTTCTTCGGTATATTCAGGATTATGGATGCCGTTTCCCTTCTTGGCTAACTGGTAATTAAACTCCGCCTCTCCATAAAGCTTTCTGAAGACGAAGGTATGGCCTCCCCTTTTCTCAACCTTTTCAATCTCCTCCTTAACCCGATCCAGCTTAGGAGTCACTTTTCTCAGCAGTTCATCACTGGTCGTCTTCCAGCGGACGGCCATATCCCCGTAACTCTGGTCATGGCATTCGATACAACGTTTCTTAATCGTATCGAAAGTATCTTTCTTTTTTGAGACCACCCCCTTATGGCAGTCGATACATTCGACCACCCCCAATTTAATGCTGGGTTTTTCTTTGATTCCAAGGCCTCCCTTTCCCTCAACCAGTCTCTTGACATTCACGTGGCAATCTTCGCAACCGACCTTTTTGATCTCCTTTCCGTGGTGGCAACCTGCACAGTTCTTGAGATAGGTCTTTCCGTGATTCTCACGGGGAGAATGACAATCGGAGCACTTCATTCCAAGGCCTGCGGCATGGGTTTCATGGGAAAATTTGGTATCATTGAAGGGAACGATCCGTTTTTCTATCCCCACATGGCAGAGGGATGCGCAGGTGATTTTCGTCTTGATCTCGTGGGGTTTATAATTTTTATCGACGGCTGCCAAAGCCTGCTCGGCCTTATTGTTGGCCACGTTAAGAAGCTTGATAGCGTACTCAATATTGTGGACCCCCCGGCCGAGAAGTACATGGCTGTAATCGTAGCGGGCCTCGTCGAGAAGGGTCTTGGCCTTCTTGAATTGCAGAGACCCTCCCTGGAGTTTTTCCGAGTCGTAAAGTGATTTCTGTACATTGAAGATGCGTTGATTGGTTTCGTTCTCCATGTTGGATAGGAAGGCCTTCCACCGATTCAACGTCTCATCAAATCCTTCCCCGTGGCAGTCCACGCAGGCTTCCCCGATGGTCTTTTCTTCGTACTTTGTGGTATGGAGGGCCGCTTGGCTCGTTTCGGCCCTCCGATGGCAAGCCACACAGTCAACATTCGTCATGAACATGAGGCTGGGCGAATCAGGAACTCCGATCCCCCCTGTCCCGCGATAAAACTCCTTGGGACCCATGTGGGCATCCTTACTGTGGCATTTATCGCAATTGGAAGGGGTATGAGCAATCGTCGGAATCTGACCGATCTCATGGCGGAGCGGGGTATGGCAGGAGGAACATTCGATCTTATGGTCCGTCACATGTTGCCGGTGAATGAATTGAGAAGTGTATTTCGTGACAATGATTTCAGGTTCGTTATGACATTCCACGCACTTTCCCTCAGGCACATGGGCATCCCCTTGAACGACGCTGAGATGACACTTCTCGCAGGCAACCCCTCTCTCGATATACTTTCGGTGATTGAAATTCCAACCTTTGACATTGATATCGCCCTTGGGTGCGATATGGCAGGAGGTGCAACCTCCAATGGCGCAGGAAACGCAATCCTCTTCTCCCTTTGGGCCGGCCTTATAGTAGTGACAGATGAAGCAGTTGATTTCATGAACCGTCAGGTGGGCTCCCTGAACGATCTGGGCATGGCAGGAGGTGCAACGGAGCTTCATCCCCCTTCTTAATTCCTCGAGGTGTGTTCCGTGGGAGAAGGCCACATTCTTATAGATCATATTCCCCTTGAGATCTTCGGTCTTATGACATCCCTGCTGGAGGCAGGCCGAATCGCTGATCTCTGCGTGGGGCCTGCTGGGTTTCTTCCCTGAGATGAAATAGGCGAGAGAAACCTGTCCGTCGACCCACTTCCCCTTCATATGGTTGAGAAAACCCGGCTCGTAATGGCACTGGGTGCAGGCCACATGACGGTGGCTGGAGGCCTCCCAGGACTCGATATAGGCGCCCATCTGGTGACAGACGCCGCAGAAGGTGGAGGTCTCTGAAAATTTGAGAAGGACAACGGAGATAAGGAAAAAAACAACGATGCAAAAGATGAGTAATACCTTGATCCCTTTTTTGTGTTTCTGGGTCCCTCTTTTGGCCTCTCTGAAAAAATCGATCCAAAAGGCCTTGACTAAATTGTAGAGATTTTTTAAAGTTTCCATCAGCACCCCATCCCTTTCAAAACAGAATTTTTACAGTTTTTATAGAATTTATCAAGAGAAAAATGGTGAAGCGGAAAAGAACCCTTTTCATCATGGCAGGATTCGGCCTCTTTCTTCTTAATACCAACCCTGATCTTCTTCTCTCAAAGGTCATGGAAGACCCCATGGTGCAGAGGGAGGAAAAAATAAAGACTCTTTCGGAGAGAGAGAGATCGGTTTTTCAAAGAGGACGCTCACTCCCCCTTAAGAGAGAGTGACCGGAAAAAATTCAAGGGGCTCTCTTATTATCCCGTTGACCTCAAATATGCCATGCTCGGATCGATCGAGAAGTATCCTACGGAACCAAAGCCTCTCTATATCACCCTTCCCACCACCCGGGAGGCGAGAAAAAGATATGTAAAATATGGTCGGTTTAAATTTAAATGGGAAGGAAGGGAGCATGTTCTCCAGATCTACAGGCCTCTTGGGGGCGGGGAGCTTTTTCTCCCCTTTAGAGACAAGACTTCCGGTACGGAGACCTATTCAAGGGGACGGTATCTCTACATTGAACCCATGCCAGACGGAAGGGTGTTGATCGATTTTGATCGGGCCTATAACCCCTTCTGCCAATTTAATGAAAGGTACACCTGTCCCTATGCGTCCGAGGAGAACTGGCTTGAAATCCCGATTCGGGCTGGAGAGAAACGGTTTCAGTGATGAGGGCCCGTGGCTTGATTACAGCAATACAAATCGGTTATTTTGGATTCATCAGTGAAAGGAGAGGACTGGGTTGACTTCTAAGAAAGGGCTTTTCCTCTTGATTCCTGGATTGATCCTGTTCTTTTCCACGCCTTCGACTCAAGGCGCACCTAAAGTTCAATTCTCCATCGTCTACACGAATGATGTGATGGGCGAAGTCGAGCCCTGCGGCTGATTCAGAAACCCTCTTGGCGGTCTTGCCAAGAAAGCCGACCCTGATTTCCGAGATGAAAAGGGAGGGGAAGAAAATTCTTCTCCTTGATACGGGTAACCTCTTCTTCCGAAAGCCTTCCCAAACTGAGACGAAACAGAAGGATGGGTTTCTCCGGGCTGAACTCCTAATCCAAGCCTACAACGAGATGGGGTATGATGCAGTGAATGTGGGAGAAAAGGATCTGATGGAGGGGCTCAAATTTCTCACGGACTTGACACCGAGGACAAAATTTTCGCTTATCTCTGCGAACCTGGTAGAGAGAAAGACGGGGAAATCGATATTTAAGCCTTATCTCATCAAAGAAATTGCTGGTTTAAGAATCGGAATCATCGGGCTCATGAGTGATGAATTTAAATCCGCTCTTCAGGAACGGGAACCGGACCTAACAATTCTTGACCCCTTCGCCACATCCAGGCCCCTGATCAAACTCCTTGACCAGAGTTGCGATCTGGTCGATCGTCCTGTCCCAGTTGGGTGAAATGAAGGACAAAAGGCTGGCCAAAGATAACCCTCCGGTTGACCTCATTCTTGGAGGAGGGGGAGAAGCGAGTAAAGCCGTTGATTTAAGGGTGAATGAAGTCCCGATTTATCGATTAGAACCCAGGGGAGGATATCTCGGTCGGATCGACTATTTTTTATCAAATACGAATAGGCCTATTCGTATTTCAGTCTCTCAGGAACGAGATGAGTTAGAAAAGAGATTGGAGAGGCTCATCGCCCGATCCATCCAGATCAAATCCGAGATGGCACAATCACGGGCACCGGATGGGATGAAGACAAAGGAATTGGGATTCTTGGAATCCAAACAGAAGGAATTAGAGAAGACTCTTCTTGCCTTAGAAGACAAGAATTTTTATAAACATACAGCCCTTCCTGTCCAGATCACTGTAAAAGATGATCCCAAAATCGTTCGTGGCCTTGAGAATTACCGTGCTGAATCGGCTAAGTTATTTAGGCCGAAATTGGCCACCCTACCGGAGAAGGGATTACCGGAAAAGGAGATGATGGCCCGAATTCCGAAAGAGAGTCCTTTCGTTGGGGCCATCTCCTGCAAAAAATGTCATGCGTCAAACTATCAGAATTGGCTAAAGACGAAGCATGCGAATGCGACCCAAACCATTGCCTCTTCACCCAAATACAGCCAGGAAGAATGTCTGATCTGCCATTCAACCGGGTATGGCAAGATGGGCGAATATCTCACCACCGAAGAAATCCCTTTCTACCTTCGGGGAGTCCAGTGTGAGGCTTGTCATGGAGAGGGAAAAGGGCATCCCGGGAAAGAGGGGATTTCAAGGAAAGTAACCCTGGGTGTCTGCCGGAACTGCCATACCAAGGATCAGAGCCCAGCCTTTAATTACCTTGCCTATATCGAAAAGATCGGCTGCAAAATCATCAATTAAAAAGGGTCCGGGAGGATTCAAGTGTTCAAGCCACTTGAATCCTCTCCCCCTCTTTATCCTAAGAATTCCCAGGCAATTAAAAAGACGCAGAGAAGACCGATCGCCAGCATAGCCCACCCCATGACCATGGAGAAGAGGTCGGTCAGCACACCAGGATACTTGGCCCGGTAAGTCTCCAGACTCTTCTCTGCCATCAACCGCCGGTACTGCTCCGGCCTCTCCTCCACCAATTCGTACTTGGGAAACCTTCCGGTGAAGATCACCGTATCGATGGGGAACTTGGAGGGGCGGAAGTGGGTATTGAAGAAGTGGACCGTGAAAATGAACCCCGAGGCCAAAAGGGCCTCATCGGAATGGATGATCGTTGCAATATTGAGGACCCATCCGGGCAGGAAAATCGTGAAGAATTCCGGAAACCAGAGCATCAGTCCTGAAAGCCCGATCGCAAACATCCCCCAGAAGACCGCCAGAAAATCGAATTTCTCCCAGTAGGTCCATCGGTCAAACTGAGGTTTGGGCCCTTTGTTAAAGAACCACTGGATCATTCCAATGATGTCTCGAATATCCTTCCAGCGAGGGCAGAGAGAATCCGGACCAAAGAGCCTCTGGAGGGGGTTGGGATTTCCAGGGATCTTCTTAAAGAAGAGAAAGTAAATGATATAAAGGAAGGTCGTTCCAAAATAACCGAAGGTGATGACCGCGCAGGTCCGGTGAATCAAACCCGCCGACCTCGCTCCTCCAAGGAAGTGCATCAGGCCACTCGCCCAGGGAGCCTGAGAGAATTTCAGGGGCAGGCCCGTCAGGACGAGACAAAGGAAGGTGACCATCATTGTGAAGTGAAGGGCGATATCAAAAGGACGGAATCGGCGGTAGATATGGCCTGCCTCTTCAAGATTCACATGCTGGGGGAAAAAGATCCCCCTTGCCCTCAACTCTCTCCGCTCCCAGAACTCCTTCCGGAACCACAAGATGCTATGAAACCAGAAGACCCCGAAGACCCACACCAGAAGGGCGGTCATGATGAGAAAAGTCCAATAAAAAAGAGGGTCCCTCATTGGATCGTCATGGGTGGCATGAGCAACCCACTGGGTAAAGTTGGCATTGGCTCCGGGATGGCATTTGCCGCAGGTTTCGATCATCCGTTCTTTTGAGATGAGAGATTTCGGATTCTCTGGAGGCAGGATACTGTGAAAACCGTGACAATCCGCACAACCTGCCACGAGGCCCGGATAACCCAATTTCTCAACCTTCCCGTGGTAGCTTCCGTAATAGGTTTGGGTGGCAATCAAAAAGACCTTGTTCCGTTCCATCATCTCCTTGTCGGCATGACACTTCTGGCAGACCTCGGTATGAAACTCCTTTCGGAACGCGACCATCTTGGGGTCATCCCCCTTTAAGAGAAGAACCTTATGGAGGCCATGACAATCACTGCAGGTTGCCGAATCCGGATTTCCATCGAGGACGGCCTTGCCATGGACGCTCTCAGAGTAACCATCATCCGAATGACAGTTGGTACATGTCTGAATCACCCGTACCTTGTCCCCTTTCCAGGGGGTTATGTCGTGAATCTCCTTATGGCAGTCTTTACACTGAACTTCATTGATGAAATGAGCACTGGCATAATGCTCAGCCCCTTCCTTTTTGTGGCAACGGTGGCAGGTTACGGCCTCGGCATGGATTTTTGCCCCTTTGGCCTTAACATGCTCTTTGATGTCAATAATATCCCAGTGGCAGCTATTACAGGAGTTTGCTCCATGAACCGATTGGGCAAATTTCCTCTCATTGATCTTGCTTCCGTGACAACCCAGACATTCCGAGTTATCAATGCACTCGTAACAGTATTCACGGCCTTTAACGACAAACTTCTCTCCCTTTTTGGGTGGCTCAGAGGCCTTTATCCCTTCAGCAGGTTTGGGGCCCTCTTTCTCGGACGCTGGCTTGGCGGCCCAGAGCCAAGCCACACTCAAGAAAAGGATGAGAAAGAAAATGACGAAAGCGGGAAGTAATTTCTTAGCCTTAGATTCCATAAGTCCCCCGATATCAAAAAAATTCCTCCACTTTTCCCGAAAGAAGGAAGAGGGGCAGTGGAGGCTGATTCGACAGCTTTAAATGAAAAATTTTAAGTTTTTCGATATTGAATTGAATTGGAAGTGGTGAATTTTTAACATAAGAAGAAATGGATGTCAATGGCAATTTGGTTGTTATTTCAACCTGTTCTCAACCCTACCCAGGTCAGCCAGCTTTTGTCTTGGACCTTTAGAAATGTCTGGAAGGCCCTCCGGTTTAATTGCCTCTCGATCTCCTCACCATCTTTTGCAAGGAGACCCGAGAGGATGACCCATCTCTTTTCAAAAAAGGACTCCTGACGGATCAAAGACTCGACGATCTGAAGATGAAGATTGGCACAGACCAGGTCTGCTTCGGAATCTGTCCGGAGATCTCATATACATATACATATACATATACATAGAGATCTTGATAAGGAATTCCCTTTTCATAGCAAGACCCGATTCAATTCGAAGTGAAAAATGTAAAATGGAAACTACAGGATTTTAAAATGGGCAACTTGCAATTGGCAATTCGAAATTTGATATTGTTGTAGTAGGGCCTTTTCCCTTGACAACTCCATGACAAGTATTATCTATAGAAGGAACTACAGGAGGGGTGCTATGCCTACTTACGAATACAGAGCTGTTGACCTGGAAAAGGGTTGTGGCTACTGTCGCACTGGGTTTGAGACCATCCAGCGGATCACGGAACCTCGTCTGGTTCGGTGTCCCCGCTGCCAAAATGAGATCCGTCGGGTCTTCTTTGCTCCCAATTTTATGGTGAAAGGAAGCCCTGTTTCAAAAACAGACAAACAGATTAAGGAATACGAAAGAGAAGGAAAATGGAGCCACGCAGCCGAGCTGGCAGACAAAGAGGCTGAAAAGACGAAACGGGAGGACCTGAAGACCCGTGCCCTGGAGGACTACAAAAAAGCAGGATACAATTTTGACAAATACGACACCTGAGCCTTCAATACGGGTTCCTTGATATTTAAGAGATTTCTTCTTTATACCATCGATGATAACCCTAAATCATGTTCAGAAACAGTTCGGGAGTAAAATCCTCTTCAAAGATTGCTCTCTTCAGATCGGAGTGAGGGACAGGGTCGGCCTCATTGGCCCCAACGGCTCCGGAAAGACGACCCTCTTCAGAATGCTCATGGGAGAAGAGCCAAACGATGGAGGAGAGATCTTGACTGCGAAGGGAGTGAAGATGGGCTATCTTCCCCAGGAGGTCATTTCTCTCAGAGGAAATGGGGTTCTGGAGGAAGTATTGAGAGGAGCTTCTGGAATCATTTCCCTTCAGGATAAGATGAAAATTTTAGAGGAGGAGCTATCGACGATCGAGGACCCAAAAGAGCAGGAGAGGCTGACCAGGGAATACGGAAAACTGCAAGAACGATACACCCTCCTTGGAGGGTATGGTTTAGAGGCTGAGGCGAAGCGGATCCTTCATGGCTTAGGCTTTCAGGAAAGAGAATTTCAGAGACTCACCGATGAACTGAGCGGAGGCTGGCTGATGCGAATTGCCCTGGCAAAAATCCTTCTTCAGTCTCCGGATCTCCTCCTTCTGGATGAGCCGACTAACCATTTGGATCTCGAATCCCTTGTCTGGCTGGAAGGTTTTTTGGTCAATTATCCGGGTGCCATTGTCATTGTCTCCCATGACCGGACCTTTTTGAACTATCTTGTCAACCGGATTGCGGAAATCGAAGGCCAGAAGATCGACCTCTATTACGGCGACTATAATCATTATTTGGAGGAGAAGAAGTCTCGAAAAAGGGTCCTTGAGGCAGCCCGCACGACTCAGCAGAAAAAGATCGAGCAGACCGAAAGGTTTATTGAACGGTTTCGTTACAAGAATACCAAGGCAAGACAGGTCCAGAGCAGGATCAAGATGCTCGAGAGATTGGAGCGGGTCGAACTTCAGGGCGAGAAAAGGGAGATTCGATTTCACTTTGCTGTCCCCAAGCGAAGCGGCCACAAAGTGGTCGAGGTGAAGAATCTTCACAAGAGTTATGGAGAGCTGAAGGTCTATCAGGGAATCGACCTCATGCTCTTCCGAGGGGATAAGGCCGCCTTGGTCGGTCCTAACGGGGCAGGGAAATCGACCCTTCTTAAGATCCTGGCCGGTGTTCTCGATTTTGAAAAAGGTGAGGTGGCTCTGGGAAAGGACATGACCCGGGCTTACTTCGCCCAGCACCAATACGACCTTCTCAATCCTGAGCGTTCCCTCTTAGAAGAAGTTCTCTCGATTGCCACCGATGAAACACAGACGCAGCTTCGGACCCTATTAGGCACGTTTCTCTTTAGTGGAGAGGAGATTGAAAAAAAGGTCTCTGTTCTGAGCGGCGGGGAGAAGAGCCGGTTGGTTCTGGCCAAGATGCTCCTTAAACCTGCGAATCTCCTCCTCTTAGACGAGCCCACCAGCCATCTCGATATTCCCTCTCGCAATGTTTTGGAAATGGCGCTGCAACAGTTTCAGGGGACGATCTGCTTCATTACCCATGACCGGCATCTGATCAACCGGATCGCCAATAAAGTGATTGAAGTTGACCGGGGGAAACTGAATCTCTTCCCTGGCAATTATGATTACTATCTTTATAAGAAACGGCAGATCCAGGAGGAGGCACAAAAAGAGAGAGAAGCAAATTCTCTTGATGAGATCATCCTGAACCCTGCGAGGAAGACACCTTATTATCTAAAGGTGGAAAGAAAAAAGGAGGCCTACCAGAGGGATCAATCCCGGCGGCAGATACAGAGCATTGAAAAGAAACTGGAGGAAATTGAGAAATCGTTAGAAGAAGCCACGCAACAACTGGATCAACTGAATCAAAGGCTCTCGGACTCAACGCTCTATCTCAATCAAAGAGAAACCTATGAAACCCTGCAGGCTCACAAAAGATCCCAGACGCGGGTGAGGGAACTCTCCGAACAGTGGGAATCCCTCGCCTTGGAACTGGAAGGGATGAAAGGGATGAACGTCCACTCACCTTCTCCCTCCTCCTCTGAGGGGGGAGCACAGTATAATTAACCTGTTTGATTGGGCAAATAAATGGAAGGCATCGATGTCCATGAGCTTTTTCCTTAGAGGGCTTATCATTGGTTTTTCGATTGCGGCGCCCGTTGGACCCATCGGGATCCTCTGCATCCGCCGGACCTTGGCAGAAGGAAGGATGCCGGGGTTCGTCTCCGGCTTGGGGGCTGCCACTGCCGATGCGCTCTATGGGTGTGTCGCCGGATTTGGGCTGACCTTTATTTCAAGCCTCCTGATTAATCAACAGGGATGGTTTCGAATCGTCGGTGGTGCTTTTCTCTGTTATCTCGGGTTGAGGGCCTTTTTTTCAAAACCTACGGATCAATTGACCTCAGAGAAGGGGAAGGGGTTGGGCGGTGCCTATGCCTCGACCTTTTTCCTGACCCTAACCAACCCCATAACCATTCTTGCGTTTGCAGCCATATTCGCCGGGTTAGGTGTCGCGAACGAAAACAGGGACTATGTCTCTGCAGTCGTATTGGTCATGGGAGTATTCCTGGGATCAACCCTGTGGTGGGTCATTCTTAGCAGTGGGGTAGGGCTGTTCCGAAAAAGGTTTAATCTTCAGGCCCTGCAGTGGGTCAACAGGTTTTCAGGTCTCATCCTCATGGGCTTTGGTCTCATTTCACTCTTGGGCCTTAAACCCTGAAATCTTCGAGGATAAAGTTAAGGGGAAGAGAAAATGGCCAATTCGGGTGAAGAGAAGGTAAATGAAATAAGCCTATACCAAGGGAGTTGACCCGTTGGAAGTGGGTCTATCACTTGCAGATCAAGAGCCCTTTCAGGAATCGAGGATCGATCTCTTCACCTGAAGGGATGTTTCCGAATTCTTCTTCAAGCAGGTCGAGACAGAAATCACGGAAGGCGAGAAGATGGTTCTTCTTGTCTTCATCAAACTCAATGGAATCGAACCAGTCTTTCAAACCCCTTTTGATCTCCATTTTAATAACCGCCTTTCTCTGCTCATCTCTCTCAAAAATGAGAGAAAAAAGGTCATTTAGCCGGGCCTTCTCTATGGCTTCAAATCGAAAAGAACCGTTGAGAACCTGGTTTGCCAGCGCCGTGAGAAACAGGGTGGAGAGGGTCATCTCTCGCCAATCTTCGGGATGACAACCCTTAAGGTCCAGTTTCTTCAGGTAGCCAGGGGAAACCCCCAGGTGCTTTTCCAAAAAATGGACAGCGGCCGTAACAACCTCCAAGAGATTTTCGGTCTCTCTTAGGTCTCGCAGGTTTTTAAAATCCTCGGTCTTTTCTTTCCGATGGAGACCCGGTCTTTTCTTTAGAATCCCTTCGAAACGTTCGAGATAAGGAGAATCCAAGAGGATAAGATTCTTCCGGTCCCCTTCAAACCATGGACCTCTCAGAAGGGCCTCAGCCTTCTTTTTCAGTAAGAGGGTTAAGCTTACCCCGCACTGAAACAGTTTCTGGAGGGGAAGGAAATGAAGGATTTCAAGGGCCTTGATCTCCTCCTCCCGGCTCAGATATTGAAGGCCCATGTTCAGGTAGTGGAAGGCCTTCTTTGAAATTCTTTCAATCTCTTTAGGATCGGAAAGATCCGTTGCCTCTGCAACCATTGCCCTATTGCAGAGAGCCGCCATTTCCACTTTCAACCGGTCCTGCTCCAATGGATCATCGATCTTTCCAAGAATGGAGGAAAAAAAAGGGCCTTCTTCGACGAAGGCCAGATAAAAGGTTGCCTGGCTCTTCTCGCTTTCTATCAGCCTTTCGATCGAGGGAGTCTTTTTTTTGAAGACCGGGGAATCGGGATGGACAAAACGGTAAATTTCTAAGGCCTCTTCAAACTCAGGGAATCCAAACTCAGCAAGCCGTCCATTTCTGAGCCGGTACTCTATCTCTTCGAGCTCGGATTCGATCTCCAAGCTGAAGGCTTCCATTAATCTTCGGTAACCCTCTGCATCGATGAGAGAGAAGATCTTTAGAAAGGGCTCTAAAACTTCTCTGGTCCCTTTTCCGATGAAATGGACGAAATAATACTGGTCCAATGTAAAACGGGGCGCCTGCTCCTCGACCTCGACGGGTTCTCCTTCCAGGGTTGTTACCCGGAGGAACTGTTTCAGGAGGAGCGACATGAATTCAGGGTCAGCAGATTGGATAAATTGGGCTATCTTCCTTTCTCCGCATTCGAGGAGGATCTCGAGCCAGTGAAGGATTTTTTCAGGATTCAATGCATCCTTCTTCCAGAGGTCCAGGTCAAGTAGGAATTGAAACTGCTCAGGAGTCGTAAAAGAGATCAGGGGAAGGGCATCTTTTTCCCCTACTTCCTTAACCGTTAGAAAGATCTCAAGTTCGGGAATTTGTTGGACGAGTGGCTCAGGATTCTTTGAGAGAAACAGGTGATGGAGCCGTTCTTTTCCGCGAGCCCGTAAGAGAAAGTCTATCTGGTTTTTGATCGGTAGGGAATTGAAGGCCTTTTCGGATTCTTTCGGATCCTCGGGCAGCCGCAAGGGTGAGATTGAAGAACGAACAGGGGCAGATGAAGAGTCTACCCCTGTTCGTTGACTCCTTGCTTCAACCTTATCCATGGCGTCCCCTATTAATAGGCTGAAGGGGCCGGTGGCATGGGTTGTTCTTTCTTCGGTTTCTCGGCAATGGCCGCTTCTGTCGTAATCAGAAGAGAGGCCACACTGGCCGCATTCTTAAGGGCCAGCCGAACAACCTTGGTCGGATCAATAATCCCGGCCTCGATCATATCGGTAAATTCTTCCTTATCGGCATCGAATCCAAAAGCCCCCTTTTCTTCCTTCACCTTTTGAGCGATCACAGACCCTTCCTTCCCCGCATTCTCAACAATCTGACGAATGGGTTCTTCGAGGGCTCGCTCAATGATTTCAAACCCGATCTTTCGATCGCCCTCTACCTTCACTTTCTTCAGGGCAGGCAGGCATCTCAGATAAGCCACGCCGCCTCCCGCGACGATCCCTTCTTCAACGGCTGCTCGGGTTGCGTGGAGGGCGTCCTCGACTCGAGCCTTCTTCTCCTTCATCTCTGTCTCGGTGGCAGCACCCACTCGAATGACGGCAACACCACCCGCAATCTTTGCCAGCCTCTCTTGCAGTTTCTCCCGGTCGTAATCCGAGGTGGTCTCTTCAATCTGAACACGGATCTGTTTGATTCGGCCTTCGATGGCAGAGGGCTTGCCGGCTCCCTCCACAATCGTCGTATTGTCTTTATCGATGACCACCTTCTTTGCCCGGCCCAGATCGTCCAACTTCAACTTCTCCAGCTTGATTCCGACATCCTCTGAGACCGCCTTGCCATCGGTTAGAATCGCAATATCCTCTAACATTGCCTTCCGTCTATCTCCAAAGCCCGGAGCCTTCACTGCAGCGCATTTCAGGGTTCCGCGGAGTTTATTCACAACCAGCGTAGCCAAAGCCTCGCCTTCCACATCCTCCGCGATGAGAAGGAACGGACTTCCTGCCTTAGCAATCTGCTCCAGGATGGGAAGAAGTTCTTTCATGTTAGAGACTTTCTTTTCAAAGAGAAGGATATAAGGGTCCTCCAGAACGGCCTCCATCTTTTCAGGGTCGGTCACAAAGTAAGGAGAGATATATCCACGATCAAACTGCATTCCTTCCACGGTCTCAAGGGTTGTCTCCATCCCTTTGGCCTCTTCGACGGTGATGACGCCTTCTTTCCCCACCTTGTCCATGGCCTCGGCGATGATATTGCCGATGGTTGAATCGTTGTTGGCAGAGATGGTCCCAACCTGAGAGATCTCTTTCTGTTCTTTGATCGCCTTGGAGAATTTTTTCAATTCCTTGACGACTTCCTCGACAGCCTGGTCAATTCCCCGCTTCACCTCCATAGGACTGGCTCCGGCGGCCACGACTTTTAGACCCTCCCGAAAGATGGCCTGGGCAAGAACCGTTGCCGTCGTCGTACCATCCCCGGCGGTGTCCGAGGTTTTGCTGGCCACTTCTTTGACCATCTTGGCGCCCATGTTTTGGAAATGGTCTTCAAGCTCAATCTCCTTGGCAACGGTCACCCCGTCCTTGGTGACGAGAGGGGGGCCGAATGACTTTTCAAGAACGACATTTCTTCCTTTAGGTCCCAATGTAACCTTTACTGCATTCGCTAAGATATTGACACCTTCCAACACTGCATTTCTCGCTTCCTGATCAAACTTAATTTCTTTTGCCATGAGCATCCTCCTTTCTAAACTCGATCAACCATCATCCTTCAATGACGGCGAGAACATCATCTTCTTTCATCATCAGGTATTCTTCCCCATCCATCTTTACCTCAGTCCCGGCATATTTGGCAAAAAGGATTCGATCCCCCTTTTTCACCTCCATCGGTATCTTCTTGCCGTCCTTATTGATCCTTCCCTCGCCGGCTGCGATCACCTTTCCCTCGATCGGTTTTTCCTTTGCCGTATCTGGAATGATGATCCCTCCCTTTGTTTTTTCCTCTTCCTCTAACCTTTTTACGATGAGTCGATCATGTAGTGGCCGAACTTTCATAAATATAACCCTCCCTTCTTTATAAATTTCAAGCTTTTAAATAATCATCGAACCCTTAATTGTCAAGGAGTATTGGGTGTTAACTTGAAGGCCTTTGATTTTTTCAATCAAAAAGCTTTATGAAGGACCGAATCTGAGTTTCCTTATTTTGAGGCGGGAATTGGGACGGATTTGAATCGGTCACAGATGACCCATTATTTTAACAAATAGTATAGTTCAATCAATAAGTTAGAATACTTTTACTGCTGAGTAATTGCGGGCTCGAGCCTTCTTTCTAAACCGAAAAAATCTCCTGAGCCGTCTGATGAAGACATGGGCTGGTGCCTGATTCGGTGATAAGGTAATTATCACAGACCCACACCCAGACCCTGTCTGAACCCACAGTGGGATGGACCGTGATGTTCATACGGGCTTGGAGTTTTATGGTCTCGTCGTCGCGAACCAAGGGCCGCTCGACCAAGTCATATCCCTGACCATGAGCATAAGCCCTTGTCTCCTGGAGAAACCCCTTCTTCGTCAGAAGTGCATTGTTGGCCCGCCAGATCTCCGCAGGGTCTGCCCCGGGTCGGATCAACCTTAAGGTCGCCTGTTGTATCTCCTTTGCCATCTCATGGGCGTCTCTCAATTCAGCAGGTACTTTTCCGACGCAGAAGATTCTCCCGATCTCCGTGTACATACCTCCAGGACCGTTGACTTCGATCAAGAGAGAGAACTGGTCTCCCTCCCTTACCATTCGGTTCTGAAAATGGCGCTTCCGGATAGGGACAGGTTGTCCGAGGGGTCCGGACCCACCGAGGACTAATTGTTCTTCACTGCCCAGATCGGTCACGCGATGGACGATATCCGCAATGATTTCAAAGTCCCTTCTGCCGGGTCGAATCGCCTTTTTGGCATATTCGATCGCTTCATCCTGGAGAGCCGCGGTCTTGCAAATGAGGCTTATCTCTTCGTCACTCTTAATCGCTTTGATGTTGTCCACAAGATCTGCTGCATCAACAAACGTTGATTGAGGAAGGTTCGTAAGCAGGTACTCATAGAATGCCGCAGACATCGTTCCTTTTCCAACGATTCCGATTTTTGCCTTCTTCTTGGCCCCCAGTATGTCCGCCGCAAGCTCCGCCTCATAAGTGTTGGTAAATGCCGCGGTTCGGAAGAATGGCGCAGTCAATCTCCTCTTCACACCCCTGAGTGTCCACGCAGGGGGCCCCATGTCTCCCGGGGGTTTGCCGCCATGGGTAATGGTCGTCATCTCATCGTCCAGAGGGAAGATCACCGTGTGGGGTTGGGCGTTCCGAGCGGGAAGATCCGTAAACCACTTTACATACCCCCCTAACCATTCGTTATCGTTCTGCATCACAAGAAAATCGACGCCTTCTGCCTCCATCCCTTTCCGGACTTCTTTCCATCGTCTTTCCAGTTCCTGGTCGGATATGGATTGGGTCAAAATCTCTTTTTCGTCGTCCATTCAACTCTCCTATCGCACTCTGGATGAGATCCTCTTTCTCTGTACAGGGAAAAATCTGAGGAAAAAGATGTGACAAACAGTTGCAACGTGATCCTTAAAAAACTTGGTAGTAAGAGGGAACGTCACTGGGACCGGAAAGATGAAAGTCCGCCAAGTGACGGTTTGTTATTCACCTTGGAATGACCATCCGGCCATACCCTTTCACCACCGCGACAATACACCCGGTGATGGCGAGGGCCATCAGAGCCAATGCAGCCCAGTCGAGGAATCGTAGCTTGAACGCACGCAGATAGGTTCGTTCTTTAGAGCCATAGCCGCGCAGGTCCATACACAATCCCAACCGCTCTGCCTTTTCAATGGCGATAAACACCATGGGCATGGCGATAGGGGCAAAGGCTTTCAACCTGCGAATCGGGTTCCAGCCTTCGACGGCATAGGCCCTGGAGCGTTGAGCCTGGGATATGGTGGTCACCTCTGCCGTGATAACGGGTATGAAACGTAGGGTTGTCGTGAACATGAAAGCATAATCGTAGGGTACATGCAGCTTATCCACTAAGGCCATGATGATATCACGAGGCTGGGTGGTAGATAGGATGACCGAGAAAGGGGTAACAATGCATAGAACTCGCAGGCTCATCGAAAGGCCGTATAGCACTCCGCCCACGGTCACAGGTAACCATCCCCCGACCACCGGCCAGGAAGATGGGAAGACACTGAACAGAACCGGTCCACCCGGTCGGAACCACACCTGAAGCAGAAAGATAATGACTGAAAAGGCCAGGAGTCCTCCAGTGTAGACCAGCGTTTCTTTGCCCACCCTGGCGATGAATCCGACCAGAATAACGCTCAGTATGATGCCGCTAAGATACCAGGGAGAATCGAGCATCAGGGCCAACACCAGGATGACCACCGACCAGACCAGTTTGGTTAGAGGATGGAGGTCGTGGATCGGAGAACGCCGATACACATATTCCATCATGATCGCAATACCTCCTCATGCTTCCGGAGCAAAGCCAAAGTCTGTTCCACCATTTCATCCACCGATAACACTGTACCCTGGAAAAACTCGGGCAGAGCCTGGGCCAAGCTTGTGATCGGCGGGGGAGCGAGAAAGGTGGTGCGCAACAGGTCCGACTGGCCGAATACCTCCCGGGCCGTTCCATCTAAAAGGATCTGTCCATCTCGAAGAACGATGACCCGCCTGGCATAGCGAGCAACCAAAAGCATATCGTGTGTGATGATGAGAACCGTGTGTCCAGACTGATGGAGACGCTGCACCAGATTCAACATCTCTATTCCGTCCCGATAATCCTGCCCGGTCGTGGGTTCATCGATGATCAGCACCTCCGGCCGCATCGAGAGCACGGCTGCTACTGCCAGCCGTTGCCGCTGGCCCTTGCTCAGTTCCCTGGGCATCCTGTCCTTAAGGTGTAGCAAACCCACTGCGCATAATGCCTCTTCCACTCGTTGATTGATCTCCGTCTGGCTCAGATGTAAGTTCTGCGGGCCAAAGGCGACTTCCTTGTACACGGATTCGCAAAAAATCTGATGATCCGGGTTTTGGAAACAGTAGCCTACAGTCTGAGCCATTTCAGAAACCTTGCGCCTGCTGACATCCAAGCCTTTGACGCATACCGTCCCGGTCGTCGCCCGGAGTAAGCTGTTCAGATGCTTGACGAGAGTCGTCTTGCCGGAGCCATTCTGTCCGATGATGGCCACAAACTCGCCCTGGTCGATCGTTACGCTCACACCGCGCAGGGCATGAAAGCCGTTGGGATAAGTATGGTTCACGTCTTTGACTTCGATGATGGGCACCATCAAACCGCTCCTCTGTCGTCGAGAATCCTTCTCAGCATGGAAGCAGCCTCTTCGACAGTGAGGGGAATCGCATCAAGATCAGGTGAACGGTTCAACCTTGACAAGAGCGAGATCATGAACTGCGTCACCTGGGGCACCCGGACCCCAGCTCGTTCCACGATGTCATGTTGCAGGCAAATCTCGCGCGATGGACCATTCAGGATCAGACGCCCTTCAGAAAGGAGAAGGAGGCGATCAGCGTTCTCGACCAGCCGTTCCACGTCCTGAGAGACCATGAGGATGGTGATTCCGAGTTGACGGTTGAGCTCACGAAGCGCGGAAATGACCTCCTGGGTTCCGATGGGATCCAATTCGGAGGTAGGATCATCCAATAACAGGACCTGGGGAAGCATACTGAGCACAGCGGAGATGGCCACTCGCTGTTTCTGCCCCCCGGAGAGTGTGCTGATAGCCCGTTCCCGGAGATCAGGGATGCGAGTCTTTTGCAGAGCGTCCCGGATGCGCACCTCGATCTCATGGGGTGGGAGCCCGAGGTTCTCCGGCCCAAAGGCTACCTCCTCTTCCACGGAAATCGAAACCATCTGGAAATCAGGATCCTCGAAGACAGTGCCAATATGGCTGGCCAATTGACGAAAGTTACTGACGGCGACATCCAAGCCGTCAACGACAACCCGTCCCTGCAAATCGCCAGAGTAGTAGTGAGGGATCACACCGTTGATGCAGCTTAACAAGGTCGTCTTCCCGGCCCCAGCGGGTCCAGTTATCCCTACGAACTCGCCTGCTCTCACAGTTAGATTAATATCCTTTAGGGCAGGAACGGTCCCTCGACTATAGCGAAAGGACAGGTTCTCTACCTTCACGATCTCGCTCATCATCTATCGCCTGAAAACAGTTGGAAACGGTTGATTCAACCGCTTGAAGTTGTGCGGCTTGTGCTCAGACCAAAGCCTGATTTGCAGCTTGCCCTTTTATCGATTACCGAGCCACGGCTCCGGATTGTCTCTCATACATTGCCTTGGCCGGCGGATAGAGAATCATAACAATGATGATGCCGGTCGCCAGAGAGATGAGGACGTTGGTCCAAGCTACAGTAATGTAAATCTTGAAAGGAATGAGGCCGAAGGCGAGCATGGCAGTGATGAACAATCCACCTCCCACGATCTTGTAGCATATTGTTATGATGAGTGCTTTCCAATAGACCGGTCCAACTTTCATCTCGGGTAGTTTGCTTGTCCAAAAGGTTGCATTCAAGGCGCCAGCGGCATGGACCACGACATTGAACCAGGCAATCGGAGATTTGGAGAAGAACATCCCGATCAAGCCAGCAACGATGCCGATGCCAAGGCCGGCCGACATCTTCGGTCGTACCAGCAAGATGGCTAATACGGCGAATGAAGCCACGGTGTCAGGCGTCATTACGCCTAAGTTAGGAGTGAAGGCGTAAATCACCGTTCCGATAGCCAAAAGAATCGCAACCAGTGCCAGATCACGGCTTTTCATTGTAAAATCCTCCTTTCTTTCGTTAATTTTGGGTAGCTTGTAAGATAAATCCTCTTTTGTGTCAAGACGAATTAAATTGAAGAATCAATTATCTAAAATGGCTTGGAGTTCCCTGATAAACCGCTCGTTATTTTCTGGCCGCGAAATGGTGACCCGGATATGCTCTGGCAGTTTCCAAGGAGTCATATCGCGGACAATGACCCCCTTCTTTAACAGGCCTTCATAAACGCGGGTTGCTTCACCGACACGAACTAAGATGAAGTTCGCCTCTGTCGGAACAAAGTCCAACCCAAGGTTCTGCAATTCCTTGTAAAGGTATTTCTTGCCTTCTTCGTTGATCCTTCTTATTTCGTCAAGATCTTCTTTCTCGAGGAAAGCCAATGCAGCTGCCTGGGCAAGAGTTCCGACGTTAAAAGGAAGGTATAATTTCATGAGGCCCTTGATAATGGCCGCATGGGATATTCCGTAGCCAATTCGAAGACCCGCCAGACTGTAGATTTTAGAAAATGTTCTGAGGATAATCAGATTTTGGTGGTTTTTCAGGAGTTCAAGACCCGGTTGGAACTCAGGGGACTGAATAAAGTCAAAATAGGCCTCGTCGAGGACGACCAGAACTCTGGGATACAAGCGGTTCATCAACAGTTTCAGCTTAGAGAAGGGGATGGCTCTGCCGGTCGGATTATTCGGTGAACCGAGGAAAATCAGTCTGGTCCGGTCAGAGATACCGTCGAGAAGACTTTCGATGTCCACCTCAAAACCTTTTAATGGAATTGATTTATGAGCGCCGATTGCCCCTCTGATCGACCGGCGGTAAGCGATAAAGCTCGGATCGCAGGTGATCCCTTCGTCTCCAGGATTCAAGAGGCTTCTGGAAATCAACTCAATGAGGTAGTTACTTCCATTGCCAACAATGACCTGTTCTCGGGATACCCCGAATTTCTTTCCGAGGGTTTCCCGCAAAGCGAAGCAACCCGAATCAGGGTAAAGATTTAGGGACCGGATCTTGTCGGAGATCGCTGCGATCACTTTCTCGGGCGGACCCAGGAAATTCTCGTTGGATGCCATCTTAACGGCTCGTTTGATTCCTAACTCCCTTTCCAATTCTTCAACAGGCTTGCCCGGAACGTATTCGGGGATATCTTTTAGATGATCTGCAAATCGGATAGCCATAAAATGTTCCTTTTGTCTTGTTTTAATTTCGATTTCGGATTCAAGTCCGAAATTAAATAAAAAATGGTCTTTTGTCAAGTTCATTGGCGAGTCATAAAACTTTGAGGATTGGATTCCCTTAAGACTTCAAATCAACCGCGCCTTCCGAAGTCTCGAAGAGCGGTTTGCCCATGGCCGTTTCTGCACCTGGCGGATCCACCCTAAGCAAACTCCGGCCTTCAGGCCAGAGAGTGCCGGAGAGTTGATTTTCGGTGGGGGATGGGCTATAAGCAAACCCATGCCCGACCACCAAGGAGGTTTTCATGAAGATCGATTTCCACAATCACTTCTATCCATCAGAGTATCTCAAAAAACTGGAGGAATGGGGACGCCGGTATGAATTCACTCACGATGCCACGGGGCTGAAAATTGTTAAGGAAAAAGGAGCCCGTTATCTTGGAATCACGCCTCAGATGGAGGATGCCGAGAAACGGATTGCGGATATGGACCGCCTGGGACTGGATATCCAGGTCCTCACCCTTTCCACTCCGAATGTCTACTTCTCGACCAGGAAGAGAAATCTCCATCTCGCCAAGCTGGCGAATGACTATTATGCCGACCTCTGCCAGAAATACCCGAAGCGATTCATTGCCTTTGCCAGCGTTCCTCTCGGACATCCGGAGGATGCGATGGCGGAGCTCCATCGGTGCGTGAAGGATCTGGGAATGAAGGGGGTTGTCCTTGGAACGAATATCGATGGGAAACATCTTCATGTGAAAGAATTTTGGCCTTTCTACGAAGAGGTCCACCGGTTAGATCTTCCCATTTTTCTCCATCCCATGGTGCCCGTTCATCCGGAGACCATGGCGGAGTGGCCTCTGGTCCCCCTCGTGGGATTCGTGATGGATACGACGCTGACGGTATCAAAGATGATCTATAGCGGTCTTTTCGAGAAATATCCGAACCTCACCCTTATCCTTCCCCATTCGGGCGGGACGATCCCCTTCCTCTATGAAAGGATTAACAACGGGTATAGAGCTTTCCCGGATTGCAGGGAAAATATCCCGAAGCCCCCGGGTGAATATTTGAAGCGCTTCTATTATGACACCGTCTCCTTTCATCGGCCCGCTTTAATGTGCACGTACCAGACCTTCGGAGCGGACCATATGGTCCTCGGAAGCGATTATCCCCATGTGATCGGTGATATGTCAAAGGCCATCTCTTCGGTTGAGGAAATGGATATCCCTGCGGAGGACAAAGCGAAAATTTTAGGCGAGAACGGAAAGAAGATTCTGAAATTGGCATAATAAGTTTTTTCGTCAGGATTTGGAAGGGAACGGGATGGTCGAACAAATTACTCTTGGATGACTCTGTCTGCTTTTTTTAGGAATTCAGGAGGAATCACCACCCCCTGCGTTTTGGCTGCCTTTTCATTGACGACCAGGCTCAACTTCTCTACCGGTCCCCAAGGGATCTCGCCAGGCCTTTCTCCATTCAGAATCCTGACCGCTTTCTTACCAGCCAAGTAGCCGACCTCAAAATAATTGAATCCATAGGCAGCGATAGCGCCCATAGGCACTTTATCCACGTCGCCAACAAAGAGGGGAATCTTTCTCTCGCTGCAGACCTTGGCAATCACATCAAAGGCAGAGAGGGCAGTGAGGTCGTAGGTGATGTTCATGACCTGAATCTTTCCGGCAAGAATTTGGGTGGCCTCCTTCGTATCAGCCCTGGTGGAAATCGTGGCTTCAATGAGCTCTAATCCTAACCTTTTGGCTGTTTCTCTCATCCCCCGGATATGGAGGAGAGATTTAGGATCTCTTCTGTTAAAGAGCGTTCCCCACCTCTTGGCCTTGGGAAAGAAACTGGCATACATCTCGAACTGTAATTGCACGGGCCAGCGATCCGTTATACCGGTTAAATTGGTTCCCGATTTTGTTCCTGGACGGCTGGTCTTTGGAACAAGTCCCTCATCCACAGGATTTGTCACAGCGGAGAACACGATCGGAAGAGGACTGGCCTTTTTCCAAGCAATCCGAGAAGCAAGGGAACCAATACTGTGGATCAGATCGACTTTGCCACCCAGAAAGCTTTGAATGATCTTCTCGGCATTGGCTCCATTTCCCTTGGCATTCTGACGCTGGTAGGTGAGATGGATCCCTTCTCTAAATCCAGCCTCTGTCAATGCTTTCTCGAACCCTTTGGCATCTGAATCGAAGTTGGGATTGGACGTGCTCTGGAGGACCCCAATCTTGATCACCTTTTTTTGATTTTTCTCTTGAGCAGCAGAGGTGTTAACAGAGGCGACAAGAATAAAGGCCAAAATAGGGCATAGTTTATTCAAGATCACGAACTCCATTGACCCTATTTTATCATGAAATAAGTGAAAAATAGAACCTTTTTCATCCCCTGTCAATTCATTGGGCGAAATCTTTCAGCAACTTGGCATGGAATGAAGCATGGGGAGGATGGACCATCTGCCGAGACGATCGAGGCTGCATACCACGGGCGCATTGCATCGTGCGACTAATTAGAGTCTGTTTATAAAGTCTTTTAGTCCGTCATGCCGGACCCGATCCGGCATCCAGAGACCTTTGAAAAGACTGGATTCCGGCTTCTGCCGGAATGACGACCTTCTTGGAAAACCACAGTCTATGGACAGACACTAATTACCGCCTACGACAGGTTTTTTGTTCGGCTCTCGGTCGTATCTATCCTGATCAAGACAACCGCTGCATCGCAAATGAGAACACCATTGGCAGAATTTGCAATCAGGGCATTGATGTTTCTTGTATTTGCTCTCTTCCAGACAGCAGATGAGGCCATAGGGCGTTACCTCAAAACGCACGCCACCTTCATAGGTAAACTTTCTTTCATCATCAGCCATTCGTCATACCCACCATCTGCTTCACAATCAAATCGGAAAGCGTTCTTTCAATAAAAGGTCCTAAAAATTATAAGATATTATCCCCCCAATTACCCAATCATCTTTGCTTTGGGTGTTTATCTCCTTCTCCCTCTAATTTGGAAGGATTGGAATGCGACGGACGTACCATCCATGGCGTTAATCCCCCAAATTGATGAAATCCAAATTAAACAAACGGCCCGATCCGATTAAGAAAATCTGAAGTGGGTAAAATGGAATGGAGAGGTTTAGAAATAGAAAATGTAGATCTGCACTAAATATGCGTTAGATGTGAGTGCCGAACCTTGACCGATGAAACAGCGTCAGATTGACATATGATTGGTGACTTCACCTACCTATACGTAACAAAATGGATTGACCGTTACAACAGCTAAGGGTCATTATCTATCCTGCTTTTTCTTGAAAAAGAAAAGGAGGAGAAAATGACTATACTACAGCCGATCAGTAATGAGTCAATCAAAAGTGAGAGTGAAGTAGTACGTGAGCAGCATTCTGAACAAACCCCGATTGATCGTATCCTCAAGAGGCTCTCTAACATGGAGCTTCCCGCCAAGGAGCACTTCGAGCGCTACATGCGTCACAAGTGGCGCCTGAACCACAAACCCAAGACCCTCGCCAGTTCCTTTACGTCAGTCATGCTCTTCCTCGGCTTTTATGGAGTGTCGGGCAAGAGAGAGATTGGGGAGATTGAGCGGGCTGACCTTGAGGCCTTCATCGAGCACGAGCAGGACCGGGGCATGCATATCTCCACAGTGCGGACGAGGCTGGCCTGCTATTATCGCATTTCTGCATTTTCTGATGGAGCAGGATGTCATCCTCGGGTCTCTTCTTAAACGGGGGATCAAACTGAAGCTCCCCGACACCCTCCCTCGGGCCATGAACCCTGCCGATGTGAGAAAGCTTCTCTCCGTGATTGAGGACACCCGGGACCGAGCCCTGATGCTTCTGCTCTTACGGACGGGCATACGGATCGGCGAGGCCTTGGGACTGACATTGAACGATCTCGATATCGGGGAAAGAAAGGTCCATCTCTACGAGGGAGAAAAGAACAGCATGGGGAGAGTGGTCTACCTGAGCGATGATGCCCTGTTTGCCATAAAACTCTGGCTTAGGCGAAGGGACAAGAACAAGGAGTTTGTCTTTTACGGCCAGGGCAATGGGCACCTCTGTTACAGTACCGGCAGGGGCCTTTTCGTGAAATACCTCAAGAAGGCAGGGCTCGATCAGAAGGGCTACACGGTGCATTGTCTTCGCCACACGTTCGCCTCCGAGCTTCTCAACGCGGGGATGCGTCTGGAATGTCTCCAGCAACTGCTCGGTCATCAGGATATCGAGGTGACCCGCCGCTACGCCCGGCTCACGGACAGAACCCGTGAGGAAGAGTACTTCCGGGCCATGGCCATTATCGAAAAAGGAGGGATCGATGGAGACTACTGAGCTAGTCCGGTACCGGAGAGCTTTGAAGAGAAAAAACTACTCGGCCCATACGGTGAAGAACTACATGAACATCATCAATCACTTCATGAGATGGCTCACGATCCCCCTTTCTGAGGTAACCCGCAAGGAGATCGGACTCTACGTGGATCATCTCCTCCAGAAGCGACGAACGCCGAAGACGATCACGTGCCACCTGCAAACGATCCGTCTCTTCTTCGACTATCTCATCAATGAGGAAGGAAGAAAGATGATCAATCCCGTCACCCGGATCTCGCTCCGTTTGCCAAAGCCCCTGCCCCGGCACCTGCAGGACGACCAGGTCAGGAGACTCCTCGCCGTCATCACGGATCTAAGAGACAGGGCCATGTTCATGTTGATGCTCCGCTGCGGCCTTCGGGTCCAGGAGGTTGCTGAGCTGACCGTGGATGCGGTAGAGTATGGGAGGAGACAGATTTTTGTCTCCAATGGAAAGGGTGCTAAGGACAGGGTCGTCTACGTAAGTGAAGATGCCCGATCCGCTCTTTTGGCGTACCTCGCGAAACGATCATCCAAGGCGAAAGGATTGTTCCTGGTGCAGAAAGGACCGATGAGGGGGAAACCGCTATCGGTTCGAGGGATCCAGAAGAGGATCGAATACTATGCGCGAAAGAGCGGGCTCAACGTCTCGTGTCATCGGCTTCGCCACACCATGGCCACGCAGCTTCTCAATGCCGATGCGGATCTTGCTACCATCCAGGATCTCCTGGGGCATGGCCAGATAACCACCACCCAGCGGTACTGCCGGGTAGCGAACCTCAAGGTCCAACGAGACTACTACAAGGCCATGGAGGTGGTCTTGCAAAGGACGCAGGCACGACAATGGGATGGGGACGAAGGGGAGAGCAGAGAGATGGAGGAGGTTCTCATGAGAACAAAGCCCGCATGGCCGGACAAGGGCAAACATGTCCAGACCGTGCGGTGAAGTAGAGGAAGGGGGCGTGGATGGCCACAAGACGTGGAAGGGCTAAAGATTCTCCAGAACTGGACGGATTGATCGATGGAATCATTACCGATGCATACGGCGATGATGAACAACTCTGGGCGTTCCGGCAGGCCTTTGAAGACAATGTTGTTCTGCCCGCAGAGGCTTTTGTGGTCGGAGAACCGGTTACAGTACTGACGATTGATTACGACGGTAATGAGCGACGAGGATTGACAGCCAGGTGCCGGCGGGAAGAGGGCGTGGAGCAAGGGATCGCCGCGTGCGATCTTATCTTCCCGGAAGGCTCTCCTGCAGCCCGATATCTGGCTGCTTATCGCAAGTGGCTCGGCATTGAGCCCTATCCTCAGGGTTCATTGTCCCTAACGCGCAGACGGCCACAAAAGGCAACAGAGGATGATATCGATATGACTCAGGACATCGAACTGATTGCCGTTGCGGTGAAAGGAAACGCCGTCTCTTGCCGCATTCCGGGAAAGGATCGTGTCATCACCATCCGACCAGCGGGGCTTTGGGATGTGGTGCCGGGCGAAATCATTATTGTGGCGCCGCGGAAGCAGTGGCGTTACGGGGGGCATCCCTACCTCTCCGGTGAGATCAAGGCCTGGCGTCTGGACATACCCGCCCTGGGCCTTACACCCCTTAAGCTCGAAGAAAGGGGAATGTGGGATCCGAAGGATCACTATTGGGGAGAGCCTGATGAACCGATAGAGGAGTGGGCGAAGCCTATCATGAGCCGGGGACAGAGACCCGAGTATGAGATGGAACAGGTGCTTCCCGGCAAGGATCCTGACGACCCCGATACAGACCCCATCATCGAGGCCGTTGAACTGAAGGAGGCTGGTGACTCCCCGGGGGCACACCGCATGCTCATGAGCCTCCTTGCTGCGGATCTGCGGTGTCTGGATGCCCACGCCCACCTGGGTAACTTCGTCTTCGATCACTCTCCCGAGAAGGCCATCCGTCACTATGAGGTCGGGGTTCGGATCGGGGATCTCTCCCTTAGCGAGAGCTTCAACGGCGTGCTGCCCTGGGGACACATAAACAACCGACCATTCCTTCGATGTATGCATGGCTACGGCCTCTGTCTGTGGCGCCTTGGCCGGCTACAAAGAGGCAGAGGAAGTCTTTACTCGTATGCTCTGGCTCAATCCTACTGACAACCAGGGTGTGCGCTTCCTGCTTGGCAAGGTCAAAGAAAGGAAGGTGATCACTATGACTTAAGAATTGCTCGCTAAAGGAGTAACGAATTATCTTGACAGGGATGCAAGGAAAAGTGATAATGCAAAACAGTGCATAACTAACTAATATCACAAGAGAAAGTAGGATATGTTACGTAT
>CAWEAV010000035.1:0-34833 GCA_963806715.1 uncultured delta proteobacterium | reverse complement strand
TGGGTTAAGTCAATCCTTCCCAGTTAAGAACCATGTTCTCCAATCCAGAACATGCTATTTATCCAGAACCACCATATTGCAAGATTTGTCCATTAATGATTATAACCATTTACAACCTAATATTTTTTGTTCTCAGAATAAAATCTATAAGAAATACCTTCTGAATCACCAACTTTCCCATTGAAAAACAACTGGGCCTAAGATTCACCAACTCTTTTTGGAAGACCCTTTGCACGGGCAAGTGATCGAATGAGGTCTCTATAATCCCTTTTCCTGTTCTCGCAATATTTCCCGACATGATTGAGAGCATCCACGTAGGTTTCAATTTGTAATTTTTGCTAAAACCGTTTTTGACTTTTCTTTCATGCTTTGACATATCCTAATATTTCATTCTCTCCTACAGAATTTTTTTAAAAAATTGCTTTAATCCGTCAATTTTTCTACGTGCTCCGAGGAGAAGCTTTTTTAGCCTCTTTCGTGGAACAGGTGTCGGCTCTTTTTTTAGCACTTGTGGTTCTCTTGTTGGTTCCTTTAGCACCTGTGGTTCTCTTGTTGGTTCCTTTAACACCTGTGGTTTTATCGTTGGTTCCTTTAACACCTGTGGTTCTATTGTTTGCTCCTTTAGCACCTGAGCAATAATAATGGGGGTCATGGGATAATCGGCAATCCACCGGTTCTTTGGTGGAATAGCGACTGAGGTGTGTTCAAGCTGCATATCAACAGTCCGTGTTTGCTCGGAGTCCGCATAGACCAATTCGACCATCATCATTAGGGCGAACGCCATCCCAATGGACCATAACTGTTTCATATACGCTCCCTTTTTCCATTATCATTAACTGTAAATGTGTCAAAATGTCAACAAAAAAAGCTTCTGGGCTCTCCCCAAAATTTTGATTCAAAAGAACTAAGTTATTGGAAGGCATGGGGGAGAAGAAGGCTAAAATGAAGGTTCCTGCTACGACAGAAGAGGTTTGAGCAAGAATGATTCCGGACCTGATTATACTACTCACAACCAAAATCAAATTTAACCATGAAGAGTACTGGGGGACCCGATCCTCTTTAGGACTCCTTCCACTCATCTTGAACCTCTCATGGAAGTAGCATACTTCTTTCTCTTACCATTTTCTTATTTTTTTTTTGTTATTTCTATTTTAACTTGAAATCTTTTAGTAAGAATTCTTTTACTAAAAACAAAAAAACAAAAAAATAATGGTAGGAAAAACCGGTCTGAAGGATCGGTTTTTTGATCTTTTGATTTATATATCTTTATATATCTTGTGTTTTTAAGATCCAGAATAATATCATCCTCTTATGCCACTTTTCGTTTACCGAACCCCCGATCTAAATTTACCGAACCCGGCATCCTTATTTACCGAACCCTGCATCCTCCAATCGAACGTCGGTTTTTAGATCTTCGTGAGTATCCTTTTCCTGCTCAAGATCCTTTACCTCTTTTTTCGGCAGCCTGATCTCATACTTGATTCCCAAAGGCCCTCCGTTTTATCATAGGACAGAATCAGGTCACTTTGCTTCAATGGCTCCAGTATGCTCCCCTCCACGACATTCACGAGATTCGTTGGATTTGTATCTATAAAATTCATCTCCCTGACGATCGTATCAAGATTCAGATGGGTCGTGGGAAAATTGTGATAGAGGAGGAACCGCTTATAAAATATCTGAGCCGATGGTGGGAGTTTATATAGATTAGTGTTCACGCAATCGTAATTCCTGCTTAAGAGATTGTGGACGAAGAGCTCTCCAAAGGTCGTGTTGAAGATCACGTAGTATTCCCTCTTTTGAACGATCCCCTTCTTCCGGTCAGAGAACAAAACCCTTCAACCATGTAATTTCTGCCAAATATTGCCCAAGAATACAGCCTTTTTCTTCGCAAAATACATTGTTTTTCCCATTTGCTTCTCTTCACACATCGGTAGATAATTATTTTAGGGGCCGTCTCTTTATTGACTAACAAGAAGGAGGTATTTAAATATGGCAGTAAAAATAGGTGAAGTTACATCTGAAATGACTGGTGATGTCAAGAAGACAGAGGACATGAAGTCTTTACTAAAAGTCGGTTTTTCAGACAAGAGTTAGGAAATAGATTGATTGATAGGGTGAGGCTTTTTTGATATATTATCTATGACTGATGTGAAATTCAGAAAGGAGGGCTTTACCATGGCAGAAAGTGGAAAAGATTGTGGGAACTTTTTAAAAGGGTTTGTAATCGGTGGCGTTTTGGGTGCATTGGTAGTCATTTTCTTGGCACCGAAATCCGGGAAAGAACTGAGGACTGATCTCAAGGAGAAAGGGAGCGAGGTTTTAAAGGATGCGAAGGAAGTTTATGCCGATGCCAGTACAAAAGCAAAAGAGATCATTGAGGAAGCCAAGCATCAAACGAAGGAGTTTATGAAGGAAGCGGATCGACATTTTTCAGAGGCTCGCCAGAAGGCGAAAGAGATTTTGGCCCGTGGTGAGAAGAAAGGGGGAGAGGCCTAAAATCCAAAGCCACCATGAGTCATTACGTGCTTACCGGGCTCCTTGCAGAAATGGATACAGAGACGCTCATCAGTTTCCCTTATTGAGTGCCTGGAAGAAAGGAGGACAAAAATATGATCCAGGAGACGATTGCCGAAATTGAAGCGAGGATCAAAAAGGCGGGATCCTTAAGTGACGAGAAACAGAAGGAATTACTGAATCTTCTTTCAACCTTGAAGGCCGAGATTTCAGAATTCTCAAAAGTCGACATCGAACACGCTCAGAGCATTACCGGCTTTACCGAGGTCTCGGTTCACGAGGCGATCCGAAAGAAGAAGAAGCCCCAGCTTCTCAGACTGTCTTTGCAGGGGCTTTCCACTTCTGTGGAGGGGTTCGAAAATACTCATCCCAAGCTTGCGGAGATTGTCAATTCTATCTGCCAAACCCTGTCGAACATGGGAATATGAGAGAGGCGTAAGGAACTGCCGTGGACGAAAAGGATAAGAGAATCAAGGCAGGCGGGCTCTACCGCAATACGGTCAGTTACTTCGGTGGCTTGGTCATTACCGTCAGCGTTCTTCTGATCCTCCTCTTCCTGCTGCTCAGTTTCAGCTTGAAGCACCCAGCCCTTATATCGGGATCTTAACCTACATGATCTTTCCTGTTTTCCTGCTCCTGGGCGTCCTGATATTTCTTTACGGGTTGTTTCGGGAGAGTCGTCGTCGCCGCCGTCTTGGCCTCAAAGAAGCATTGCCCTATCCTGTCCTCGATCTCAATAATAGGCGTCAGAGGAGGAAATTCGCCATCTTTCTGGCGGGCGGAAGTCTCTTTGCGATCCTGCTGAGCTTCGTAGGCTACAACGCTTACCTCTTCACCGATTCCAATACCTTCTGCGGGAAATTGTGCCATCAGGTGATGAAGCCTGAATATACGGCCTATCTGAATGGCCCCCATGCACGGGTCCCCTGCGTGGACTGCCATGTGGGTACAGGGGTTTCGTGGTATGTGAAATCGAAGGTTTCGGGGTTTCCCCAGGTCTTCGCCATGTTCTTCCACACCTACTCGAGACCCATTCCTGTGCCCATTAGCAACCTCCGGCCTGCCCGGGAGACTTGCGAAGAATGCCACTGGCCCGAAAAGTTTTACGGTGCACAACTGAAACAGAATCCTTATTTTCGCTACAACGAAAAGAACACTCCGGAACAGATCAGCCTTCTGGTGAGGACCGGAGGGGGAACGCCCAACCTGGGTGAGAATGCAGGGATTCACTGGCATATGACCATCAGCGATAAGGTCTATTTCAGGGCCACAGACTTCCGAACTGCAAAATATTCCGTGGATCAAGGTGGTACACAGTGATGGATCTTTCACGATTTACAAGGACAAGACGGCCAATCTTTCCGAAGAGAATTTGAATAAATTGCCGATCAACTCAATGGACTGTATGGACTGCCACAACCGGCCTTCTCATGTCTTCTATCCTCCGGAGACGGCTGTGGACGAGGCCATGGCAGGCGGAAACATCTCGTCCAAACTGCCCTGGATCAAAAAGCTCGCATTAGACGCATTGGTAAAAAAATACGATGACCAGCAAGACGTAGGCGAAGCCATCCGGCAATCGATTGAAGCATACTACGTGACAATTACCCGCATGTCCTCAAGAAGCAGAAAGCCCAGATCGACCAGGCGATTAATACCATATCCGTAATCTATGACCGGAATGTCTTCCCAAGCATGAAGGTCAACTGGACGACCTATCCCAACAACATTGGTCATCGCAACTGGCCAGGGTGTTTTCGTTGCCACAACGATCGCCATACGAACGAGGCCGGCAAGGTGCTGACCAGTTCCTGCCCTGTTTGCCATACCGTGCCCCAGCGGGGTCCGCTCATGCCTCTCGGGGCAACCACTCCTACCAGCTCAGAGCCCTGGCATCCATGGCCCCTGAAGGGAAAGCACGTCAAGGTCCTCTGCAATCTGTGCCACCGGGCTGGCTACCGGCCACCCCTTGACTGCGTTTCCTGCCACAAGATCGACGCCTCAGCACCCATGATGTCCATGGACTGCGGGACCTGTCATCTCAAAGAACAAGAGGTCAAGCCCATCGTCAACTGCAAATCCTGCCACAACAAACTTGGGGGAGAGCACAGAAAGGGAGAGCACCCAAGACGGAATGCATGACCTGCCATGCCCACCATTCCTGGAAAGTCACCTCACGGGACACCTGTCTCGCCTGTCATGGCGACAAGAAAGACCACAATGCCCCCAGTCTCTGCGGAGAGTGCCATCGATTTACTTCAGGATAAAGAGCGGGCAGTTACTCGCCATCCAGGGACTCTTCTCCCTGAGGCCGTAGAGATCGTGTTTTTCGTAGGCCTTCTTATTTTCATAAAAAGACTGTTCGGAAACACCGTGGATTTTGTAAGCCTGTCAGATCAACCAAGGCCTTTTTAAATCAAACTGGCTTCAATTGTTCTTCCATTTCGTTGAGGTTGATCTCTTTCTGACCTGTCTTTTCAAGCTTCAGCACTAAATTCCTAAAATCCCCATCGTCAATCTTTCCCTGGACCCACTTGCTCCACTCCTCCCTCCGGGAGGAGACAATCTTGTCAAACTCTTTCTCTGGAGAGAATCGGGGGAGGGTCTCATCATCGATCCAGATACAGTAATTGCATTTTTTCTTGTCCTTCTCTGAGACCACAAAAAAGTATTGAAAATGCTTGCTTCCCGGCTTAAGTCCTTCTTTGATCTGGTAGTTTTTGTATGACCACGTCTTTTCCGCCATCTTTTTCTCCTTTTTCACAGGTACAACCGATGTATTCAGGTGACCTCATGAGAATATCTTACCACCTTTACCCCCACAGTCAAGGGAATAAAAAACCATTCCGAGGCCCCATATGAAAATCCCTCTCAATCTCCCTCTATAAAAAGAGACCTTTGAAACGACTCCTTTCTTTCGAAAAAGTATTATTCCCCCATCCCGGTGATAAAAGTATAGTACCCTGTGTTTGAGGGGCGATTATCGCATATGAAGTCTTGATTAATCTTAGGCAGATACGTTCAGTAAACCGTCTGCTACTTGATTCTTTTTGGCTCGCACAGGTGCTTTCGGTCAACGGCTGTTCTGCCACAGGCATCACATACATAATTCAATTCAGCCACCTTGGGTTTGCAGACATGCCTGGGGTCTGTCGCAGTTACTCCGCAGTATTCACACGTGTAAGCCTTCTTTACTTCCCGAGGATTGCAAAGATGTCCCTTCTCGGTTGTAACCAGACCGCAGGTGCCACATTTGTAAATTTTTGCTCCTGCCTTTGTGGTATCACTCGCTTTGCGTCTCACTTCCTTTGTTTTATTTGATCCTTTTTTCTCCATGATCTTCACCCCTTTCTGTTACAAATCTAATCATTATGCTTTAAAAAACAAGTATTAACATTAATTTGAACCTTTGGACCTGATATGGCAGCTTGATCCAAAATCCACTTAACTTAGGTTGGTTCCTTGAGCATGACTGGTTCCGTAGATTGCCCATTGATGATCCTTGAAGATACTCCTTTTAAGTTGATGTTATCATTGGAGGGAAGTTGCCTCCTCTTTCAAAATGTCAGATTAAACTTTTAATTAAAATTGAAAGAGATGACTTAATCTAAAAAGAAGTATGATAATAAGGAGTTACAACAAAGATTAACAAATTAACGAGATCTCAGAACCTTTTAGGGAATTCTATTATGGGCATCTTTATCTAAATAAAAATAATTTTTTTTCTGAGACAAAAGTTTCTGTTTCTTCCTTAATCTGTTAATCTTTGGGTTAAGAGTTTAATATTATTGTTCTTTTGAGATTAATATTACCAAAAATTTCCCCATCTATCTTTTAATCTCATTCGAACCAGTTGAAAGATCATTTAGCAAATCCAGCAAATCTAAACCATTTTGAAAAAAGGGAGTCACGTTCTTCATATCTCATCTTCCTCCCGAACCAGCCTGACATTGAAGATATAGAGCTGATTGCTATCCTTTGTTGAGTTTCTAATTTCAAATCCCATGCCATTCAAAAGCTTCTTAAATTCCTTCCATTTTTCTAAATCCATTTTCCACTTTTGACAGAAAGAAGTATACTCCTGATAAACATCTTTGAATTTCAACCTGTCTTTAGGATCATCTGATTTTGAAAGCATTCTAACAAACGCTCTGACACTGTTAAGGTCATTCCGATACTCCTCTCTTGTATATATGGCCATCAGAAGCACCAATCCTTAACATACCCTTAAGTGGAACAGGCCAGTAGCGATGTTAAAAAGAAAGCCGTTTCTTAAGCGACTGACCTGGTAGCATTCTATATTTTGTTTTAGAAAGGATTTGCCCGAAAATCTGCAAGTATCCATTGGGCAGCGCATTTCCGTCCCATACAACAAGTGCCGTATCTCCAAGGGTGGCTGAGGCAGGAAAGGATGAATTGGTGGTGTCTTCTGAAAAGGAGACCAAGACAGGACCGCTGATCTCGATCGATTGTCCCCCTGTATTGACCGAGGCCCCCGATATACCGAAGAATCGACCGGCATCCAGTTCCTCCCAGACGAGTGTATAATCCGATACGTCCCGGATGATGGCCGGGTAGAGATACACCTTCTTTGCGCCGTTCGATTCGATATCAACATCCGTTGGATCCAAAATCTCCATGTTGGGTCCCACTCTTTTTCCATAAAGAGCCCATTGACCGATTTTATAAGCGACCATCCATACCACGAGGTAGCTATTCCCATTCCAGGAAAGGATGGGTTTTCTGATCTGCCCTGATGGGTCGGTAGAATTAAAGTTAACCGCTCCGGGATCGAGAATATCACCCAGAGGGGTAACCCTTGCGCCCATAATATCCCAGCTATTATTATTTCTTTTTTGTCTCCATACAACTAGATAGTTATTCCCATCAAAATCGACGGCCGGGTAGCTCTGATCTTTGGAGGAGGGATTTATGGAAACAGGGTTTTGATCGAGTAAGCTCCCATCCGTCGAAACTCTAGCGAAATAGATGTTATAGGTCTTCTCGCTCCCTCTCCCCTCCCAGACAACCAGATGGTTTGTTCCGTCAAAAGAAACAACGGGTAGGACCTGACTATGATTCTTGCTTCCGACGTAGATCGGAAAACCATTCGGATCGAGAACAGATCCTTTAGGCGTTACCCTGGCCCCGTAGATGTCGGATCGAATGCCGCTCCTGCCGTCCTGCCATACTACCAGGAACGTTTCACCGTTCCATGAAACAGAGGGAAATATCTGATCATTTGTGGCTGTGCAGATGGCGAATTCCCCATTCACCTCCAGATTTACCCCTTCCCTATTGACCCTGGCTCCGTAAATGTCGAAACCGTTCGTCCCTTCTTTCATCCAGACGACCAGAAAAATGCCATTCGATTCATCGCTGGCAGCAACGGCAGGTGAAGCATTATTGTTAAGAATGTCATTGAGATTGAAATTCCCACCTTTAAAAAACCATGACCAGTCCGTTGCCTGTGCCCAAAGAACACCAGGAACGACAATAAGGGAAATTCCCAGGAAAAGGATCATGAAACCCTTCTTAGTTTTTCTACGTGACATAATCTACCCCAAAATACTCTTGGTCGAGTAAACCCAAATGGTTACCCATTCAGGCCATCCACAGATCCGGACGCACGGAATTGCCGCATCCGGTTCTTCACGTCATGGTTTCGCTACGATTTATTCAGCCAAACGAGTAAGGGTCGGTACAACCAGCTGATACCGATCCAATAAGCGGACGAATCGATCCCAAGGCATACTCCTTAAACTGCAACTCCTTCTCCTGGCATTTGGTCCTTTACCTCGTTCAATTTCTCATTTTTCATCTTTTCTGACATTTCACCGTCAGCGACAGGGGTTGCAAGCGCTACGGGAAGGGAGACAGAATTCTCTACAGGCTCCTTTGTTTGCCCAACTTCTTCTTTAAGAGTCATGGAAGCAGAAACCTTTTCAGCTAAATCGGTTAAGAGGTTCATGCCAGTCAGGCTGCTTCTTATCCCTCCAAGCTCCTTGATTCCAATGCTGTCCTTTATTTCTTCGGTTGTCTTCTTAACCTCCGCCAATGTTTTCCCAATAGTTTTGGCTAAGTCTGGGAGTTTCTTGGGTCCAAATACAATTAAGGCTATTACTAAAATCACCAAGAGATCCGGTCCTGCAAGCATAACCCTCCCTTCTCTTTCGTAAATTCTCCTGACCCTAATGCCTGGAACTCAGAGTGACAAAAGACGTGCTACTCCTTGTCCCGGACAGACTTGTCTTCCACCTTTTTTGGAACGGGTTCCTCCTCTCCTCCATCCCCTTCTTGAAATTCCGGATTCCCTTTCCAAGACCTGTTCCAAGATCAGATATTCTTTTCCCTCCAAAGACGACCAGGGCAATAACCAAAACAACCAATACATCAGGACCTGCGAACATGGATTTCCTCCTTTCTAATGATACTTATTATAACTCAATAGTCTGGTTTTGTTTACCTCTCATGGATAATCTCCTTTTGCCCCTTTGGATCGCTTTGATCAGGTTGAGTTCCAGGTATTGCAAACCAAAGTTTTGTCATGGGGTCTCCTGGGAATTTTAAGGAAGGTTAGAAGATAGTAGGAGGGGGGAAAAGTCAATTTGCAAGAATATGGACTCAAAATATTTAGGTATCCAAAGCAAACAAATAGGGGATCCTGGAGGCAAAAAATCGTATTTGCAACTTGGATGTTAATCTTTAAAAAAGTGGAAAAAGACGAAAATGAGACAAATAGTGAGTGAAAAATTGGCGTTCTGAGGCCATGATTTTCCCGGCCCCATGGGAAGACAAGGGCACCCTAATCACTACTCAGGAGACCACTTTTGAATAGGGGAAGTTTTGAGTCACTACTCCTGAAGAATGGGCAAAGTTGCGGGATGGGATGCTAAATGAAGGGTATAATGCCTTGGATGTAACTCCCCTGGTCAAAGGAAAGGTTCAAGATTTTTGGATTAAAAGGTGCGACAAGAAAGTGAAAACAATGAATAGAAAAAAGCCATGTGCGATATATTTCAGCGGAACTGAGTCGTTCACTTTGTTTCTTCAATTAATTTATCGATTTCATTAAAAACAATATAATAGATTGTTCCTGTATACTTATCTTTAAATCCGGTATCATATAGTAATGTTTTTGGTTTGCTGTTTTTATAAAATGCAAAAGCGATTCCACCACGACATGCTTCGCCTATGTGCGCTTTACCATGAAGAAAATCCCGAGTCAGCTCATCAGAATAGCTCATGCTTTCCGAATCTTCCATTTTAAAATTAGAATTGGAAATAGTTACTTCTTCATCAACTCTTAAATTTGTAATTGTAATATCAAAATAAATCAGTTCTTTATCTTGTTTTCTTAAATCTTCTAATTTATAGGCCCAATAAACGTTATCCTTTATACAATCATCACCCAATAATATTCGATTAATTTTAGCCTCAAATAAACCTTCTGCGTCTCTAGCTTATAAATGGAAAAAGATCGCTACTTTTTGACTTATTCGAACCATTCATGTTTAGTTTATCATCAAGCTCCCTTTTTGCCTTCTCAAGGTTTTCTTTAGAGGAAGCATAATCTTTGTCCTTATAATCCTTAAGAGATTGTTGTAATAATTTTTCAAAATTATCTTGAGCATCAGCAGAATAAATTACCGAAGATGATAATAAACATAACAATAAGACAGTTATATTTCTAATCATAAAGTCCTCGTGTTTGGCCGCCCCCAATGGTGCAAATATACCTCAGTACAGAATGCTGATTGGAATATAACCTCTTTCGCAAATTTGTAAAGTATTTAGTGTCTCCTTCGGGTTGGTTAAAACCCCTTGTCTTTTCAGGCGAAGCCTGCTTGACAATGTCTACCGGAATTGGTAGCATTCTATCCATCGGGAATAGTTAAAAGTGATGCCATCTTGGAAATGTCGGTTTGAAGAAATACGAATAAAAACGCTAAGCGCCCGGCGCTATGCCGCATAGCAGGTTGAAGCAGAGGAGGTCTCTATGAAACGAAAACGAATCTTGGTAGGAATCCTGGCCATCGTTGTCTTGCTTTTCGTCTTTTTTTCCGCACTCTTTCTAATAGGCCGACTCTCGATGAAGTCGGGTCTTCTCCAATTGGGGGACAAGATCGCCATTGTGGAGGTTACAGGGGTGATCACCCAATCTTCCGAGGTCATTGAGGAAATCCATCAATATCTTGCGGACGATGGGGTGAAGGCGATCATTTTAAGAATTGACTCTCCTGGGGGAGGGGTCGGTGCCTCACAGGAGATTTATCGGGAAGTCGTAAAGGCAAAGGTGAAGAAGAAGATCATTACCTCCATGGGCTCGGTGGCTGCCTCAGGAGGTTATTATGTCGCCTGCGCCTCGGATCTCATCGTTGCAAATCCAGGAACGATTACTGGCTCCATCGGCGTGATCATGGAATTCTCGAATTTTGAAGAACTCCTGAAAAAGATTGGTATCAAAGGGGTCGTCGTCAAGAGTGGTGAGCATAAGGATATGGGTTCTCCCTTTCGCGAGATGACTCCTGAGGAAAAGAAGATCATGCAAGACACGCTCGACAATGTCCACCAGCAATTCATCCAGGCAGTAGCCAAAGGGCGGAATCTCGATCTGGCGAAGGTGATCCCTATCGCCGATGGCCGGATCTTGACGGGGGAACAGGCCCAACAACTCGGTCTGGTCGATAAAATGGGAAACCTTCAGGATGCCATTGATGAGGCTTCGAAGCTGGTTGGAATCAAAGGAAAGCCTCAGATTGTCCAACCAAAGAAAAGATTCTCCCTTTGGAAGTTTTTGATGAAGGAGATGGCTTCAGCCATTATCGAGGCTCTAAATGAGAAGGGATTCGAATTGAATTATCGATTGGTCCCTCCCTCGGTGGATTGACAGGTGTCCAATCGCTCGTTCTTTTGCCCGCATTGTGTTAATCGGAGATTTTGGCTTGCTTTAGCCACTCCGCGATCCGCAATCAGGTCAAGACTGATTGCCATGAGCCTCCGAAAGGAAAGTTTTCTTGCCTTATTTTAGGACCCCTTCCTTTTCTCGTTTTTCTTTCTCCCTTTGTTTATCATAAGCCCTCCTTTCCTCGCTAATCTTTCTGGAATCGATCGAGAGAATTCCATTATGGCGATCCTTGGAATAGGACAACGACATCTCTGTGTCTTTACCTTCCCAAGCATAAAATTCTTTCGCAGACTCACGGACTTTCCCGAATTGATCAAATAACTCTTTTTTAAGAGTCTCAAAGTTGTCGTCATCTTCAAAATCAATCCACACACTCTCGAAGTTTCCCATCCAAAATCCATAAAATATGTCTTTAAGTCTTGCCTTGCCTATTGCCAACGTATCTCCTTTTCTTGTGTACCAGACTAAATCATTATTGGAGGATTTCTCTTGTTCAACTTTCTCCATGCCTGTCAGAGCAGATATCTCGGTTCCCCATTTAATACCCCTGAAGCCGGTTTGTTCTGGATAAGGTTTAGAGGACCAAACGGGAACAGAACAACCTATCAAAAAGAGAGTGAATAGAATAGCTAAAACCTTAACCTTCGCCATACCATTGCACCTGATCCCGCAAATGCTTACTTATTCTTTTCACCTCTTTTGCTGAAGACCTTCAGCGTAAATCCCTTTCAAGGTCAGTATCCAAATATGGCGGTTGGAATAATTGCCACCCCGGTCAGTGCAAGTATCCACCCCGTAAGTCCTGGGATAAGAAAACCCAAGACAATCAATACAGCTCCTATGGCGAATCGAAAAATCCTCTCTCCTTTCCCAACATTCATCATTCTGACCAAGAAACCCATCTTATCCCTACACAGTACACACCTTCCTAAAATTACACCTTAAACTGATCCTTTCGCCTTCAACCTTGCTGAATTGAGCTTCTTCCATTGGGATATTCATCTCCACATTCGTTAAAAGAAACTACATATCCCTAATACTGCCTCTAATGTACCCTTGGTATTTGTAAACTCAAATTTGGACCTTCAGAATTTATCCCCTTATACAGAATCCTCAATAGATCCCACCTGAACAAAGCGAATACTATCCAAAATAATTTCGGCATTGGGACCCAGGATGGTTTTACTCAGATTTACAACCGATTCATCGGTGATCCTCTTTGGGTCATTTCTTCTCTCCGGAAGTATCCCTAAGAAGTGCTCTTCGCCGTCCTGATCACGCACATAGAATTTGTATAGTACCATAGCCCCCTCTTTTAGGAAATATTGGCCATAAAAGTTGTCAGGATTAACATTAACCCTCAGTGCTTGAATTTGGTTTCATTTGCAATAAATAAGGAACACGGCTAAAGGTTAATAACTAAGCTTTACCAAGATTGCCCCTGTGAACTTGTCCCAATCTGCCTTGAAGACTTTCTCTGGTCCATCCTTATAAGGGAATTTGATTAGGTCCAGGAAGTCTTGACACTGAATGATCGGGGTGTTGTCCTTTTCTCTCTTGACTTCACGGGCGGGAGGTTTTTTTTCATGAGAGGGTGTGATTATCAATAGGGACTCTGCGGGGTGATATTCAAGTGTGACATAATCTAAATCCCCCAAGTCGTATTTCTCCAAGGTCTGTTTGTGAATACAGATTTCCCCCTCTGTCCGTACTGTAATTCCCGGAAACGGTGGGGATTTTGGGTTATTTGGTCTCTTTTTCTCGCTCATGTTTTTACCTCCTTAGAGTAATTTTGCTGTAGGTTAACCAGGATCATTTTTCCTTTATCATCCCAGCTAACCTTGAGGATCTTAGAACCACTCACTTCAGGAACGGTCTTATCTCATAAAATATATTTGGATATGAAAGTATAATCTCGAACTCTGAAGGTTCACCAGATGCTTCAAACATATTTGTCCCAATTCTATAATCCAGATCATGGTATTTATCCAGAACCACCAATTTGTCTGCTTTTTTCATCAACAATTATAACCACTTACAACCTAATAATTTCAGTTCTTGGAATAAGATCTATAAGAAAAACTCATCTGAATCACCAACTTTTTTAGAGTTTAACGAGATATGGTCCCTATTTTCGAATGACCCAGAAAAGTTAGAATAATTGAACCCCTCATTTTAAAAACTCCCTCCACTCAGATTAAACCTCTCATGGAAGGAGCATCTTCTTTTCCTCAAAAGTTCAAGATTAATTTTTAAAATCATACTTTAATCTCAAAAGCTTTATGATAATAATAGGTTGGAGAAAAAATTAACAGATTAACGAGATTCTCAGAACCTTTTAGGGATTTTTCTTTTATAGGCAATTCTATATAAATGAAAATATATTTTTTCTCAGACAAAGTTTCTAGTTCCTCTTTAATTTGTTAATCTTGGAGTTAAGCATCCAATATCATTCTCCTTTTGAGATTATTTTGGTTCAGGTAACTTTTAATCTCATTAAACCAGATGAAGGATTATTTAGCAATCATTCAAAAACTTTTTGGGAAAAGAGAGTCATTCTTCATCATCCAACTCTTCCTGCGGGATCAATCTGGCATTGAAGATATAGAGCTGATTGCTATCTTTTGTAGAATTTCCGATCTTAAATCCAAGCTCACCCAATATCTTTCTAAACTCCATCCTCTTTTCTACTTCTAATTTCCATTTTTGACAAAAAAGAGCATACCGCTCATAGACATCCTTGAACTTTACCTTGTCAGCAGGATCATCAGATTTCAGAAGTATTCTTGCAAAGGATCTGACTCCATCAAGATCATCTCGGAATTCCTGCTTTGCAACGGTCATCGAATGGATTTGAGGTAGCTTGAAGTCATTCCTTATCAGCTGTTGATATCCTTCTATCGCCCAATTGAAAATGCCTGAGAGCTCCAGGGACAGCTTATTCTCAAGATTTCCATCGATCTCATCCCCCTTGAATGTCCTGGGAAACTGAATGAAGAACAATCTCCTGTCCATGCCATAGGTATTGTCGATGATCTGAGGAAATTTGTTGATAGCGAGGTAGTGTTTTGCATAAGGTCGGAATTTCATCGTCTTTTTATAAGGCTCCCTCCCGGTTACCCAATCCCCAGCGACAACTTGTTTGGCTATGTCCGTGGTCGTCATTTTCTGAGTGGGGGTTTCTCCTGAGATATTGATCATCTTCTGAAAAAGGTCCAGAACGTAATATTCATTGGATAGCTTATTAAAGCTTACGTTGCTGGTATTGTTTTTCCCTACGAGATTGGCGATCGTATTGATAAAGACAGATTTGCCATTAGACCCACCTCCGATTAAAAAGAATATGGCGGCGGTTGGAATAGATTTATGGAAAGCATATCCAACGGCTTGGTGAAGAAATTCAATGATCTCTTTATCCCCCAAAAAGATCTCATCCAGGAATTGGATAAATCTTGGGCATTGAGCATCGGGATTATAATCGTATGGGAGAAGGTTCGTTGTAAAGATCTCTGGCGTATGGGGAATAAGTTTTCCTTCATCGAGTTTATAAAGACCATTTTGGAGAGTCAGATAATTGATCTCATCCTGGTGGGCCTTTTCACTATTAAGGAAGGCATCCCCAATGGCGTAGTGAATAAAGTCATTCAAGCTGGATTTTGTAAATAGATCCCGGTGTTCTCCAAGCTCCTTTTGACAGAGCATATTCAAGGATTCATCGCTAATATGCTCATAACATTGTCCATTGTATTTACAGAAGGCCTGTTCCTGATCCAAAACCTTGATGGTATATTTTCGGGTAGTGTATTCTTGAAACTTGACGATTTTGAGAGAGTAGCGTTTGTCCGATTTATTCAGAGCCCCTGAGATGAACAATGGGTCGAGCATCTCCTCCTCCGTTAGGTTTGACCTCTCTTTGGCTTTCTCTATGCTGTGCCTCAGATACTTCTCAGGAGCATTGTGGGTTCGGTATTTCTCTCCAATTCGGCATTTTGTATCCTGAAAGATGGTCTTTATTGTTTCTTCGCTCACCCCTTTATTTACCAGTACAGTGATCACTGCCATATCTGCTTCACTTCTGGTGTGGTAAGAGCCATCGTTGCCATTGAGTATTAGGGATTTGATCTTGTCTGATATGGGAAGGTTGTCAATATTTATGAGTTCAGATGCCTGGTCCCAAGGGGTAATGGATGATGATTCAGGGGCTGGTTTTTTATCAAGGAGATCTTTCTCATGGTTCTCGGATCTTATGAAATCCTTAAAATCATCATAATCATACTCCTTGCCGGAGTTCAGGACCATTTCCACAGGCCTCGGGTTAGAAGTTTTGAAGTTAAAAGTTCCAGGGACCCTTAGAACACGGGATATGTCATGAGTACCTGCATCACCTCCCAATTCTAAAGAGAGAGCCTTATTGATTTGCTCCAGTTGTTCAATGCCATAAGCACTCACTTTAAGCGGAGTATTAAGAACCCAATAACAATGAAATCCTCCACCGGAATGAACGGTCATGGTAGGAGGAAGATAGAAAGTCTGGATAGCATTTAAAGCTTCCTCATAGGTTTGGTAGGCTGAACCCTTTTTATGCCCATCATTCCCGTAATCAATCTCTGCGTGAAATGCCGTCAAATAATGGACGTTAACCTTCCCTCCACCTTTGCCGGTTCTTGGGTTAACTCCATAATAAACATCAATTCCCTGGTTGCACAAAAGGTAAGCTGTTTCAGCAAGCTCTTCCTTTGAGGATAAAAAATACTGTCCGACGGGTTTAAAAGTTCTTATCTCAATTTCAGCAGGATGATGTTCTAGGACAGGGGAATAGAGGATGCTGAAGAACTCTACTGCCCCAGCAATAAACTTTTGCTTGTCAATAATACATTGGGTTGTCATGACTGACTCTCTCCTTTACCACCAGAATTGTCTTGCTTGGTTTCTTCTTCTAAGACTTTGTCCAAATAATCCTCTGTTATGGATCGCACTATCTGTGCCGCCGTCATTGTTTGATCGGGATTTGCTATCATCCATTCTGCCGACATTCTTTAGTAAGGCCCTAAATCGTTTTGGCAAAGAAATCGTCAAAGAAACAGTTCTATTATCGCCCATGATGAAATACCTCCTGAAGTAATTTATATTTTGTTCTCAGATGAAGGGGAACTTATATATGGAAATGATCTGGCTGGAGGGAAAGGGAGTAAGGGACCAAGGGACCAAGGGAAAAAGGGATAGCCACCCCCCGAACTGATTGGCCTCTTAGGTCGATTAATCCCGAGTTAACAGATAAATCGCTTTGTTTATATAGACCTATTCCTTCCTTTAGAAGCCTGGTTCCTCTTCTATTACCCGTTCCATCCACTTTTGAAACTCCGGCCATTGATCTTTCGCGATAGCCAAATTCTGATATTTCGTTTGACCATGCAATGTATCCTTCTTATGGAGGCATAAGAACCTCTTCCCTTGATATGATTCCTGCCTATTGAAGGTAAACTCAACCTCTCCTTCTGAGATTGAAAAATGTAAGGGTATAGATTCTTCCTTTCCTTCCTTTATCACCTCTTCTTTGATCCAGTTACAAAACATGGGCCACTGATCTTTAGTAATGGTCAAAACGCTGTGCTTATTGTAAGTAGGAGGATGCTTAGACTGGGCCGATCTGCTGATTGATAGGACCCTGCACCCATTGTATTCATGATTTGAATGAAGCTCGTATGAGACGGTCCTGCTCGGTGTGGACCCATCTCGAACAAAATAGTAAGGGAATGTTAAGGTTATCATTTTCGACTCCTTCAAGATGTTATGTGTTATTCAAAAAACCTAACATGCGAGAAATGCTTTAGAATAATCCTCTATGGGTTGCTGAACCCTTTTCCTGCAATTCGGGAAAATTAACATTGGTTCGAGGTCCTATTTGCAATCAAATAGTCTTTAACCAGCTTGCGCAAGAAGTCTGAGACACCAACCTCAAGTTCGTCCGAAACCCTTTTGATATCCGCATGCATCTGAGCGCATACAAAGAATGTGATTCCGTGAGTGTAAGTTTTTCCCTTCATATGGTTGCCTCCTTGAATTATAGATTTTAATTATTTTTTAATTTGTTCTGCCTTGTTCAGGAAATATGGATAGGAAGATCCAAGCAGCGAACTGGTTAGCGCGGAGAGATGTGAAGGATAAAAGAAATAAAAATATTTATGAGTCGGCTACTGTGGAGAAAGATTGTATGACTTTAAGGGAACAATGGATGGCATTATATTTGATTGGAAGGGAAATAAGAGTGGAAAGATAAACAAAAAGGATTGGAATCTGACAGAAAAATGCAACCGTTTGAATGTAATTCAAAAGATATGCTCCAGAGAGTTGAGGAAGGGTGGGGCCACGCTCTTGCTGAGGGGTTTTTAGACTTGTTTTTCGATAGTCAGTTTATCTCTTCCTTTTTTCAACTCGAAAAAATGTACCATTTTGATTAACGAGTTTTGGCGACACAAAAAAGCGCCGGATCCGGCCCTTTTTTCCCGCAAGAATTTGACCTTTTTGACGGCCTTGTTTTTTGTAGTGTTGTTTGCCTGCCTTACTACGGATTCTTTTTCGGCTCGCTCTTACCCGGTAGAGTTGCTCATCTCCCTGAATGAAAGCCTTGTTTACGGAAGTGGATAAAAATACTTTTGAGTCTGTTACTGCCGAGAAATCATAAAGGAAACTGGAAGAGGGCAAAAAAGAGGACCAACTCCATAAAAATGGCCAAACCCAGTACGGGGGAAAAAGTTCGAATGAAATAGAAAGACAAAAAACGACTTTTCCGTCGTTTTTATTCCCCTTTTAAAACAGGGTCCGAGTTTAGTGGGGTAGGTATGTGGATTACCGTCTGAAAGGCTGCACAGTTGCACAGACCATACTAAGTACTTGAAATATTAAGAGTTTTTAGTGTGCAGCCATTTCTTTTGACCTGTATAGGTTCCTACGGCAATAAACATGAGGGTCCGGTTGAGGAGAGACCACTTGGCAGCCAGAATATCGCCGGATTCAAACCTGGGCCCAGAAGTCTGTAGGGCTTGATGCACCTTTTCAATCACGACAGACCACCTCCGGAAGGATCAAGTTACACCGGGAGAACTTGATAATCCCTCTTGTCTTGGATTTTTAAAGATCTGAAATGTTTAGGATTTACAGCATGTTATGAATCGAACGGGATGGTTTCAGGGTAGGGTTGATTTATGATAACAAGAGGGCTATCCTAATATAAGTAGGGGATTTTCATGGAAGAAAAAGACGAAAAACCTCTGGAAAAAAAGATCCCTGGAGAAAAAAAGGCAAGCGAGATAGACCTCAACGATCTATTCCCCGGAAAGGGTTATGATCTCAATCGGCTTTTTCCAGATGAGGAGACAAGGAGACTTCTTCATCAGATAGAAAGGAATAAGAGGGACATCGAACGTCTCATAAAGAATCTCTCTCTTGAGGAGGAATCAGAATAAGGGAAGGTATTGACTCTTTGCCCAGATCCCCCGGCCTTGCTTTCCTGTCGCTTTCTACGTAAAAAGGCGACATTTTCATTTTGCCTCCTTAAAAAACCCTTTATTTTCCTCACCTGTGGAGAACTAATTTGCGACATTCTCCTCCTCCTTCTTTTGTTTCCGTCATAATCTGATTCACCAACTCCCCAGCCAAATTAACAGCCCTCTTCAGAGCCTGATCTCGGAGGTGAGCATATCTTTGGACCATTTGGGGAGATTTATGGGTTAGAAGTTTCTGAAGAGTGAAAAGGTCAACCTGTCCGGAAGAGGCCAACATGAGAGGCGTAGACGTGCCTGAGACCATGGAAAATTCGGAAGTTTTTGGGAGCCCCGCTACTCTCCTTTATCTGGTTTGCTTGGCGGGTGCAATGCTTCCGACATTCTCCATAACGTCCTGGAAAAATATATGGAGACTGTAGTTCGATGAACGCTTTCCAGAGACTTCCAGGGCGGAAGGATTAAAGGGAAGCGTATGATTCTTTCCACCCTTAGTGTCGTAAAGCCCCATAAAGCCGTTCTTGAAATCAATATGATCCCATTTAAGCCGGAAGATTTCCCCTCGTCTCAAACCAGTGAATAATGCGAGTTTTAGCATCTTGGCAATATCGGGATTTTCTTTTTCCTCATCAATAGCCTTTAACAATTCTCTCAATTCCTCAGGGCTTAAATCCTCTGTCTTCTTGTTGTCGAATTTGGGCATTTGAACCTTGAAGTTTAGACCGGGACAAATCTGCTTGTTGATTGCAAAGTTAGATACCCGGCGGATGGTTTCAAGGACATGTGCCACAGTCTGCGGTTTTCGGTCCTTCTGCATTTGTAGTCTAATCCGGTCCAGTTCCAAGGGTACAATCTCTTTCAGTTGTTTCTCCCCTATGGCGGGTTCAATATAGTTCTTAAAGCGGTTATCATCGGTCTTGACTCCCTTTGGCGATTTGACCGTTTTATACTCTTCCCATAATTTCGAAACAGTCCAGACCTTCTTTTTTTTCTCGGCTTCCAGAGCTACCCGTCTCTCTCTGTTAGAAACTTCCTTTCCTGCAATCCGTGCCGTTCGGATATTGTTTGCCCGAGCAGGAGTCATGTCATCTTCAATCTGCCTGCCCGCCTTTTCCTCGATCTTCTTCCCATTCTTCCAGTAGTAGATATAGTAAATCTTTTCCGGCTTCCCCGTGGCAACTGACACCCCTTTAATAAAGTAAATACCCGGATAGTCTGTCTTGTGTCGCTCCTGTTTTGGCATAGTCTTTCTCCGCTGACATTTTAAGCCGAAGACTTCATCCCCACCAACATCCCCACCATGCTTCGAAGATTAGCAGGTAACACGGAGTATGTCAAGGCAAAAGGGAAAAATCAATAAATAGGCTTAAATATTGGCTTCTTGTGATGTTAGGTTAGGTCCGGTAAGAAGGAGTATTTTAAAGGAAGGCTCGTTTTTTAGGCTTGTAAGGCCGGCGCTCTCCCAACTGAGCTACCCGCCCTTTACGCCATTTTATGGAATCCCCTTCGCCATGTCAAGCTTTCTGAATTGCCCAAGATAACGTGTCCGTGTCCGTGTGGCGTGTCTGAGCCTTTTAACTTTTATCCATTCGTGGTTGACGAACAGGTCAATGGAAATTAGAAAGGGGTCTCTATCGATTAGGCCATCACGCCTGCATTTATCTCGATCTCAGGCGTCGTCATCGCCGTCACTTTGGAGGCAAGAAAATGTCCGGGGTCTCCTAAGACCAGCGCCCTCTTCAGAACCTCATCCATATGGTCCACCAGAATCAGTTCGAGCGACTTTAGGATTTTGGGTGGAATCTCTTTGATATCCTTTTCATTCTCCTTTGGAATGAGGACTGTCTTGATCCCTGCACGATGGGCTGCCAAGATCTTCTCTTTTAACCCGCCAATGGGGAGAATCCTGCCCCTCAGGGTGATCTCACCGGTCATCGCCAGATCGCTTCTGACAGGGACCTTCAGAAGGGCCGAGACAATGGCCGTAGCCATGGTGATCCCGGCAGAGGGCCCATCCTTGGGGATCGCTCCCTCTGGGACGTGAATATGGGTGTCGAGTCTCTGGTAAAAGTTCCTCTCAAGACCGAGCCGGTCTCCTCTCGACCGCACATAACTCATGGCAGCCTGAGCCGATTCCTGCATCACCTCGCCCAGCTTCCCCGTGATGATCAGGTTTCCTCTCCCCTGCATGACCGTCACTTCCGTGGTCAGGATCTCCCCACCCACTTCTGTCCACGCCAAACCATTGGCCAATCCAACCTGACTCTGGCTCTCTCCTTTTTCATACCGGAACTTCGGTACTCCCAAATATTTCTGAATCCCATCGGCGCTGATCCTCACGTAAACCTGTTTTCCTTCCCCTAAAACCTTCTTCGCTACCTTCCTGCAGATGGAGGCGATCTCCCGCTCCAGACTCCTTACGCCAGCCTCACGGGTGTAGCCTTGAACCATTTTACGGATCGCCGCATCAGAAAAGTGGATGTTCTTCGGGGTTAGTCCATTGGCTCTGATCTGTTTGGGAACGAGAAATCTCTGTCCGATCTGGATCTTTTCCGGTTCGGTATAGCCAGCAATTCGGATCACCTCCATTCGATCCTGAAGGGGAGGAGGAATCGCATAGAGCGTATTCGCGGTTGTGATGAAGAAGACCTTGGAGAGGTCATAGTCCACATCGAGATAATGATCATTAAACGTATGGTTCTGCTCGGGGTCAAGGACCTCGAGGAGGGCTGCTGAGGGATCCCCTCGGAAGTCCGTGCTCATTTTATCCACTTCATCGAGCAAAAAGACAGGATTATTCGATCCAGCCTTCTTGATGGACTGAATGATTTTCCCTGGCAGGGCGCCCACATAGGTCCTTCGATGACCCCGGATCTCGGCCTCATCCCGGACCCCACCGAGGGAAAGCCTCACGAAATGGCGTCCCATCGATCTCGCAATCGATTTTGCCAAAGAGGTTTTTCCAACACCAGGAGGACCGACAAAGCAAAGGATGGGGCCCTTTGATCTTCTTCACAAGGCCCTGAACAGCCAGGTATTCCAGGATTCTCTCCTTTACTTCCCTCAGCCCATAGTGGTCCTCATCGAGGATTTTTTCGGCCATTTTGAGATCCAATTTATCCTTCGTACAATAGTTCCAGGGAAGGGAGAGGAACCAGTCGATATAATTCCGCACGACGGTCGCTTCGGCCGACATCGGGGACATCAGCTTTAACTTCCGGAACTCCTTTTCCACCTTTTGAGCAGCCTCTTTGGACATCTTTTTCTCTCTGATCTTGATCTCCAGTTCCCTCATTTCTGCGGAAAAGTCGTCCTTGTCTCCTAACTCCTTCTGGATGGCCCTCATCTGCTCGCTGAGATAATATTCCTTCTGGTTCTTCTCCATCTGCTTTTTGACCCGTTCCCGGATCTTCCGCTCCATCTGGAGAATCTCAATCTCTGTTCGGAGAAGCCGGTAGAGCTCTTCGAGTCTTTTTTCAGGAGCCAGGGTCTCCAACAATCTCTGTTTATCCTCCAATTTCAGGCCAATGTGGGTGACCATCGCATCCACCAACTGACCGGGATCATCCATCTCCGACAAGGAGGCAACCACTTCAGAATTGGCCCGCTGAGTCAATTTCGCATAGGTCCCAAAGAGATTGACCGTGCTTCTCATCAGGGCCTCGGTCTCCAACGTCGTTGGTGAAAAAACCTCGATCTCCTCCACCTCAGCCAGAGAAAAAGGCTCGTTTGGAATCAGTCGGAGGAGGCGACCCCGGCCTTCACCTTCCGCGAGGAGCTTTACCGTTCCATCCGGAAGTTTCACAAACTGGACGGCCGTCCCTAACGTTCCAATGGGGTGAAGATCTTCTTCAGAGGGATCATTGGTTTTCGTTATTCTCTGGAGGACGAAGAAAAGTTTCTGATCTTTTTCCATGGAGGACTCAACGGCTCGAATCGACCGTTCCCTTCCTACTAAAAGGGGAGCCACCATGTGGGGAAAGAGGATGACATCCCTCAGCGGAAGAAGCGGGACAATGATCTTTTTTGCTTTATTGAATGTGTATTCGGACATCATTTATGTTTTGAAATCTCCTACACTCCAGTATAAATGATATTAAATGAAAATCCTAAAAAAATATCTAAAATTTGTTAACGTGTCATCCTGAACCAGGTCCTGAGTTTAAAGGATCTAACGATTTCAGGATCACCAAAAAATGAGATGCCGAACCAGGTTCGGCATGACAAGACAATAATGTTAGAAGAAATTTCCCTGAACCCCAAAACCCCCAATACTCAAATTTCTAAAATAGAGATTGTTTCAGATTTTGAATTTTGGCTATTTGGTATTGTTTGGAATTTAGAATTTAGGGCTTGGAATTTATGATTATCGATCAGGCTACCTCAACCCCCTTCTCATAGAGGAGGATAGGGCTTTCATGGTTAACGACAACTTCTTCACTGATGATACACTCCCGGATATTGGGCTGGGAAGGAATCTCATACATCACATCCAGCATGATATTTTCCATGATCGACCGAAGTCCCCGGGCTCCTGATTTCCTCTTCAGGGCTTCCTTGGCAATCGACATCAGGGCTCCCTCGGTAAACCGGAGCTTCACATTTTCAAAATCGAAGAGCTTCTGATACTGCTTCACCAGGGCATTTCTCGGTTTTTTCAGAATATCGATGAGGGCTTCGATGCTCAGTTCATCCAGGGTCGCGATCACCGGAAGCCTCCCAATAAATTCCGGAATTAACCCGAACTTGAGCAAATCTTCCGGCTGAACCTCTCGGAGGACCGCTCCCATGGACATCTCGTTTCGAACCTTGATCTCTGCCCCAAATCCGATGGTCTTTCCGCCGATCCGCTGCTCGATGATCTTTTCAAGCCCGACAAAGGCCCCTCCGCAGATGAAAAGGATATTGGTCGTATCGATTTGAATAAACTCCTGCTGCGGATGTTTCCGGCCCCCTTTAGGTGGAACACTGGCAACGGTCCCCTCGATGATCTTGAGAAGAGCCTGCTGGACACCCTCCCCGGAGACATCGCGCGTAATCGATGGACTATCTGACTTTTTCGAGATCTTATCGATCTCGTCGATATAGACGATCCCCTTCTGGGTTCGCTCGATATCATAATCGGCTGCCTGAAGAAGGGCCAAAATGATATTCTCCACATCCTCGCCCACATAACCTGCCTCGGTGAGAGTGGTTGCGTCGGCAATCGTAAAAGGGACATCGAGGATCTTGGCCAGGGTCTGGGCTAGAAGTGTCTTCCCGGACCCCGTAGGGCCGACGAGAAGGATATTCGATTTCTGAAGCTCCACCTCGCCTGCCTGGACACGGCCATCAATCCGTTTATAGTGGTTATGGACGGCCACGGACAGGATCTTTTTGGCATGCTCCTGCCCGATGACATATTCATCGAGCTTCGCCTTGATCTCCATGGGCTTGGGAACCGTCATCCGGCCTGGGACAAACCGTTCTTCCGCCTCTTCCGCAATGATTTCATTACAGAGCTCGATACATTCGTCACAAATATAGACCGTGGGACCGGCGATCAGCTTTCGGACCTCATCCTGGCTTTTCCCGCAGAAGGAACAACGTAAAACAGTCCCGTAATTTCCTCCTTCCGTCTTCATCCTTTTCTCCTTTCAGAAAAACTATCCATGGGATCGAACGGGACGTTGGATCACCACTTCATCAATGATGCCGTACTCCTTGGCCTGAAGGCCATTCATATAAAAATCGCGATCCGTATCGGCTTCAATCCGCTCGATGGGCTGATGGGTGTGCCTGACCAGAATCTGATTCAGCTCGCCTCGAAGCCGAAGGATTTCCCGGGCCTGGATGTCCACATCGGAGGCCTGCCCCTGGAAGCCTCCCATGGGTTGGTGAATGAGGATTCTCGAGTGGGGCAAGGCAAAACGCTTCCCCTTCTCTCCCGCTGCCAGAAGCAGAGCGGCAATGCTTGCCGCCTGGCCCATGCACAAGGTTGCAATCTTAGGACGAATGTATTGCATGGTATCGTAGATCGCCAAACCGGAAGTCACCACACCGCCTGGCGAATTGATATAGAGGTGGATATCCTTATCCGGATCCTCGGACTCCAGAAATAGCATCTGGGCAATCACCAGATTCGCAATATCATCATCGATCGCTGTCCCGACGAAGACGATTCTCTCTTTGAGGAGACGCGAGTAGATATCATAGGCCCTCTCGCTCCTGCCATCCCTTTCGATCACAATAGGTATCAAAGCCATACGCTTTCCTCTCTCTGCCCCTTTTCGGAATCTTCTCTTCAGCGATAAGTAATGTTGGCCTTTTCAAGAAGGAGGTTCAGGGTCTTATGACTCAGGATCCCTGCCTTCACCTCGGGAATCAGTCCGTTCTTCTCGTGGTAGCGCTTGACCACATCCAATTTCTGGTGAGTCCTCTCTGAGATTTCTTTCAGGCGTTCCTCGACTTCCTCATCCGTGACAGTGATCCCTTCCCGCTCCGAAATCTTTTCAAGGATCAAAAAGGTTCGAACCTGTTTCTGTGCGGTTTCCTTGTAATCCTCCTTCAGCTTGTCTTCTGAAACGCCCAGGCTCTCAAAAGCCACTCCTTGCGAGGACAACCTCAACTTCGTATCGGAGACAAGGGACTTGGCCTGTTCTTCCACCAGGCTCTCGGGAAGCTCGAAAGGGTTGGCCTGAATCAGCTGATCCACGATTTGATCCTTGAACTGGCGGTCCAGGGCCAACTTTTTCTCCTTTTCAAGATCCTGTCTCAACCGGGCCTTTAGTTCTTCCAAGGAGGAGTAACTCCCGAGGTCCTTTGCAAACTCGTCATCCAATGTGGGAACGATCTTTTCCTTGATCTCTTTGACTTTGACATGAAAAGTAATGGTCTTCCCGGCCCATTTTTTATACCCATAATCTTCCGGAAAGGAAACCTCGATCTCTTTTTCCTCCTCTGGCTTCGCTCCGATCAGCTTCTTCTTCGAAAGCCGGGATGAACCGGCCGCTTCCGACTTCAACGGTATAGTCAATCGCCTTCCCTTCTTCCAGGGCCTTGCCACCCATCCTTGCCTCGTAATCGACGATAACAAAATCCCCATTTTGAATGGGCCTTGGCTCCGTAATCGTCTTTAAATTCGCATAAAGGTTTTGGAGGCCTTTGAGTCGCTCCTCGACCTCTTCGTCCTTCGCCTCTTCTCTCTTTCCCTCAATATTCAGGCCTAAATAGTTTTCCATTCTAAGATCAGGTCTGATCTCGATGATGGCAGAATATTGAAACGGTTTTCCAAATTCGAGCTCCTGAGGATCGATCACAGGAGTCGAAACCGGATGGAGATGTGAATCTTCAAATGCCTTGGGGTAGGTACCTTGAATCAGTTTCTGGAGAGCCTCCCCCTTCACGTAATCTTTGAAGTATCTTTCCAGGATCGGCCGGGGGACCTTTCCCGGCCGGAAGCCCTTTATCTTCGCCTTCTTTTTCAGATCTTCATAGATCCCGTCGATCTCTTTGCTTACCTGGTCTTCGGGAATTTCAACATAAACTTTCTTCTTGACTCCGCTGATATCTTCGACATTTACTTTCATCATTTATCCCTTCAACGATTCGATCCTTCGGTCCCTTGTTCAATAAAGAGGATTTACCTTTTGATGGTGCCGAGGGCGGGATTCGAACCCGCACAGTCTCTCGACCACGAGATCCTAAGTCTCGCGCGTATCCCAATTTCGCCACCCCGGCTTTGCATGCCTGAGTTTCCATGTTGTTCCTGCCTGTTACAGCCTAAGAAAGCAGGGTACAAATGAAAAGATGAAGAGCGGAAGGGAATCGTCTGGCGCTAAATGTTACGGTCTTAAAACCAAAGCCCAATAATTCCAAAGAGTTCAAAATTCTGTTTATCTAACCTATTTTATTTTTTACCATAAAAAGCCCCATTTTGTCAATTTAATTGCCCCCCAACATCACAACCCCCCTCACGCAGAAGCCCAGGGTCGAAGACGTAACCGATCGTGAAAAGTGAAGGCCGTCCCGGTTATCTGAAAGCGATGGGATTGATATTTGATGATCCCTGGTTACTGAGGATATCCTGGCCTTTATCCTTGGTGGGCGGTTTACACACACTGCAAGGGATGTATCCGGCCTTGACAGCCTCTTCTGCCGTATTGAAAATAACCCTGTTCTGCTCCTGGATTCGCAGCGCCCGTTTACATGTTGGGAAATGATATCTTATCGAAAATTTAGACGCCACATAATTGTGATCAGCAGCATGGAGGGTAAGAGGAATAAGCACAAAAAGGCAACCCACGATCATATAGGACTTTATTTTTCTTCCCATCGGTCATCCTTTATTTTAGAATGGATTGTTTGTTTGTATCACTTTTCTTGTGATAAGGCAACAAAAAAATAAGTTATCCATAGAATTTTGTTGACTTTTTTAAACCAACCGAGTAATCTCTTGTTCAAGTTGAACATTGGGTTATAGGATCCGAGGATTCATGGGTTCAAGTCAAAACTGTTTCTCACCTGGTCCTGGGACCCTTCCCCTCACGAACCCTTGTAAGAAGGAGGTCTTCATGGCAGTCACGGAACATCCCACTGGGACGAAAAAGAGGAAAAAAATCGATCCAATCGCAAAAAAGAAAGGCACTGCAAGAGAGAAAAGAAAGTATCCCAGGTTTCATTTCAAACTTCCGATGAGTTATTCTCGTGCAGAAAATGAAGACAACTATGGAGGCATCGTCGAGAATGTGAGTGAGGGAGGCATCCTTGTCCACCTCCCCGAAAAATTAAATACTGGCGAAGTGTTGAAAATTGAGATTCTTTTCGCAAAGGGATGGGAATTAGAGACGGTTCGAGGCATTGCCAAAATTATCTGGAATAATTTGACAGGCAAAAAAAGAGGGAGGGCAAATCGCAATGGCTTGCAATTTCAACTCATCAATAAGAAGAACCTCCAGAAACTAAGAATCCTATTGAAGCAGGCTTCCACGAAAGAAAAAGCGAAATAAACTTAGAGAAGAGAATCAGGAAAGTTCTTGGGGAGAATCAGGCGATGAGAAAGCCCACCAAAGAGGAGCTTTTGGAAAGGTACCGGGCAAGAGAACCGAAATTATTTGTACAGATCGATGCATTTAACACAACGGGAGATGAGGATAATCTTATGCAACCGGACGGGGATGGTTATTGGTTCCAGGCGCGCCACACCTATGAGCTGATGGATGGGGTTGATGTCAGGATCTTGATCAACCCCAGTGCAGACCGGAAAGAGGTTGTGTCGATGCTGAGAAAAATGATGGATAAAATAGGGAAAGACTGGTCTCAACTGTTAGAAGGGGCCAAGGAGGAATTAGAAACGACCCACAGCATCGACGGCATTGCAGAAAGCCTCATCCGAATTCGTGGCTTTCAACTGAATGACTTTGAACGTTTGAACCGGGTGGCAAAAGAAAAACTCAATGACAAGACCGCGAAGTCAGACGACGATTTTCCTTTTTTGTAATAATTGGAATCATCTCGCGCTTATTACACCCTTAGGGATAATTTCCCCCCAACCCCCTCGAATCTTTCTCTTTTCCAGAATCTTTTTCTCAATCTCGCCGGGGTCCCCGAAATAGATGCAGTGGGCGAGGCAGACATTATCGGCACAGGCCGGATAGAGTCCGTTCATCACCCTGTGTGACAGAGGTCACACTTCTGGGCGATCCCGATTTTCTTCGTCAAACCGTGATGGCATCATAAGGACAGGCCTGAATACAGCAACTGCCACACGAGATACACCTCCGCGCCTCTTGAACGACCATTTCCTGTGTAAACCCCTTTTGAACTTCATTGAAGTTCTTTACACGCTCTTGGGGGTCCAGGCGCGGCATTTGAGCCCGAGGGACAGGATCGTACTTCTCTTTCTGAGGGTTAGGGATTGGGTTCAATTTTATGTCTCTCTCTAATCGGAGGTCCAGGCCTCCCAAATATCTATCGATGGATATCGCCGCCTGTTTCCCGTCTGCAATCGCCTCAATAACGGTTCGGGGACCTCTTACCGCGTCTCCCCCTGCGAAGATATCGGGATCATCGCTCTGTAAGCGTCAAGGGATCAACCATTCATTGTTCCCCATGGGGTTAATGTGCAGGCGCACTCCGGGGTCAAACAGGCCCAATCCGCTTCCTGCCCCAGGGCTGTGATCACCGCATCCACCTGAATCGTGAATTCCGAGCCAGGGACAGGTTCGGGTCTTCTGCCGACCACTGCTCGTCCGGTTCTGTCAAACCATTTTCACGCATTCGATGGCCTTCACCTGTCCGTTTTCACCGATGAATCGCACAGGTTGAGTCAGGGTATGGATGGGAATCCCTTCCTCCCGGCATTCTTCAATCTCTTCGGGCCTTGAAGGCATCTCCTCCAAACCCCGACGATAGAGGATAAATGCATTTTCTGCCCCCAGCCTGCGTGCGGACCTGACTGCATCGATGGCGGTATTGCCTCCGCCGATCACAGCCACATTTTTCCCAAGTGTCACGGACTCTCCGAGGTTGATTTTGCGAAGATAGTCTAATCCGCCATAAATGCCCTTCAGATCCTCACCGTCAATGCCCAGTTCGCAAACATTCCTGTGTGCCGATGGCAATGAAAAAGGCCTTGAATCCCTCTTTTCGCAATTGAGTAATGGTCTTATCCCTACCCACCTCTACACCGGTTTTCATGGTCACGCCCATATCGCGAATGAGCTGGATCTCAGCCTCAACAATCTCGCGGGGAAGACGATAGGAGGGTATGCCCAGGGTGAGCATGCCTCCTAGCACCGGTTGGCCTTTTCGAAAATCGTCACCGGATAGCCTTCTTGGGCAAGATAGTATGCACACGTCAAGCCGGCAGGGCCGGATCCGATGATGGCGACTTTATCTTCTCTTCTTGGCCTTGATTTCTGGCATATAACGCGTGCCTGCGTTCAAATCGAGATCAGCCAGAAAGCGCTCAATGGAGTGCGCAGCTACGGGATCATCGATTTGAGACCGGCTGCAATTCGATTCACAGGGATGATGACAGACCCTCCCGCAGATGGATGGGAAAGGGCTTGTCTCCTTGATGAGTTGCAGGGCTTCCTGAAATTTTCCCTTTGGCAGCAAGGTTGACGTATCCCTGGACATTGTTGTGCGCCGGGCAGTCCATCTTGCAGGAAGAGGTTTCCTGTTTTTCAGCTCCGGACTTGCCCGGCACTGCATTGCAGCCGGTGCACTTCTCCTCTGTCACTGAGGACGATGCCCGTCTCTGGATCCTTGGTGATGGCATCTTCGGGGCAGGCCTTGGCACAGACGGGCTCATCGCAGTGCTTGCAGACGTTCACACGCCACATGAAGTCGAGCTTCCCGTTCATCAGTTTTGGGCCATCCCCCCAGACCGTCAGATACTTGATGCCATCGGTGCATGGACGGGTTGTATTCCTGTTTGCAGGCTGACTTCACAGGCCTTACATCCCCAGCAGGCATACTCTTCGATAATCAGTGCATGCCTTTTCATGGCCGGCCCCCTTCTTTCTTTTCGGGATAGATCTTGCACAGGAGGGTCCTGATGTTTGATGCGCCCATGGCGGGATCACAGCCCTCTAAGGCATTGTCCGTGAGGATATTGATGTTGGACTCATCCCAGCCATGACCCGGATCCCTGTTCTCCGGGAACCACCAGGCGTGCTGGGCCGCACACAATCCGGGGGTCGCGTCCAAGCGAAAGCTTTGCCCGCTGCCTCACCTTTCCCCGGCGGGATTCGATGATGACCCAATCGCCCTCCTTGATGCCTTCCTTTGCAGCCGCATCGGGATGGATCTCGACGATCGGGTCCCTGTGAAGCTCTCTGAGCCAGGGGACCTGGCTGTTTTCTGTATGGAAGAAACCGGGCGGCCGCGCGCCGGTGATCAGGATATAGGGATATTCCTTGTAAAGTTCCGGTGTGCTCACCGGGCTTTCAGGGGGCTCCCTGTGCTGAGGGAGGGGGTCGTATCCCATCTTTTCGAGGACGCGTGGAGTAGAGCTCAAACTTCCTCGTGGGCGTGGAAAACCCTCCCTCTTTGTACTTGTAATACTTCACCTCTCCCCTGATGTAGTTCATCTTCTTGAAATCCTTCCAGGTGATGCCCATCGGCTTGAGGATAGAATCGAGGGCCTGCTCGAAGTTGTCCCACCAGTACTGCGCCCTGCCCGATCCGGTGGGCGAGGTCGTTGAGCATTTCGTGGTCTGAGCGGCATTCTCCGACCTGGATCACCTTTCGCCGGGGCAGGATGTAGCCGTGACGCTTCCAGAAATCGCCGATGTAGTCCATCTCAAGCCACGTGGCGGCAGGCAACACGATGTCCGCAAGCTCGGCGGTCGGGGTGAGGAAGAAGTCGGCCACGGCCATGAATTCGACCTTCTCAAGGGCACGGTAGACCTCTTTCGCATTGGCACGGGTGATCACAGGATTGGAGCTGATGAAAAAGAGCATCTTCACCGGGTAGGGTTTTTCCTCGAGGATGGCGTCCCAGACACATTTCGGTTGATGATGGCAAACCGCGAGGCAAGGCGGAAACGGTCCCCCCCCAAGCCGTTTTGCAGACTGGTCCTTGGGGAGCATCCCATGGGCGCCGAAATGGCCGACGTTGACGATATTCGGCGTCCGGTTGAGGACCTGACCGCCAGGGGCATCGATGTTGCCGGTTATCCCCATGAGGAACATGAGCAGCCGGTCATTGTCTGCACAGTTGATCTGCTGCTCGATGGCCACACCCCACTGAATGGCAGCCGGTTTTGTCGTTGCAAAGAGCCTTGCCGCCTCCCTGATCTTCTCTTTGGGGACCCAGGTAATCTCTTCCACTCTTTCCAGCGGATACTCGTTTACCCTCTTGACGAAGGGTTCCCACCCGAAGGTATAATTCTCGACGAATTCTTTGTCGTAAAGCTCCCTCGTTGACGATCACATTGAGCATCCCGAGGGCCAGAGCCGCGTCCGTGCCGGGTCTGAGCTGCAGCCAGACATTGGCCCGTGCTGCCGGACGGGTGAGCCTGGGATCAACGACGATGAGTTTGGCGCCCTGGTCGAGAGCCACGGAAAAGGGTTCGCCTTTGTATTCGTCGGCGTTACTGATCGTCACATTGTTTCCCCACACCATGATGCATTTGGGGAAATTCTCGTAATCGACGATGGGATTCGTGCCGCAGGTGATGATGCCTGTCGATATGCGGGGGCCATAGCAGAAATGACCTGCCGTGAGCACATTGGGTGAGCCGAGGATATTGGCGATGCGGTAGATGACGGCCTCATTTTCCCGGCCGGTCCCGTAACCGAAGACGACGGATTCAGGCCCGTACTTCTCTTTGTAGTCCAAGGATTCGCTCTGCGATGGTGTCCAGGGCCTCATCCCATGAGATCCGTTCCCATTGGCCGCTCGCCTTGGGACCCACCCTTTTGACAGGATAGGTCAGCCTATCCGGATGATAGGCCAGCTGAATTGAGCCAAAGCCTTTGCTGCAGAGTGTCCCATGATTGATGGGGCAATCCGGGTCTCCTGCGATCTTGACGGCCTTTCCGTCTTTGACGTAGACCAGCACCCCGCAGCCTCCATGACACATCCGGCAATGGCTTTTAACGACTGAATCGTAGCCGTAGACCTCCATTTCACGGGCTGCATTCGAGAATTTGAACTCCGGCATGACTCATCCTCCTATGCGTTGACTCTTGAATCAGGGTTCTGAAAAATTCCTCCGAGGGTCTCCGAAAACCTTCTTCCAATCTTTGCAACCTGAGAATTAAATGCCCCTCTCCTGCATGTCATTTTTGAGGACAGTTGACTTTGGGGCGGATTTCAGTCCAGAAGGACTAGCCCGGTCCAGACCACATTCTTTGAAGAGGATAGATGGATAGGAAGGCCGGCGTTTTGGGCTGTCTTGACTACGTCGATCCCAACGGCTTCCATTGGAGGCCTTGCCCGAAAAGGATGTCGGCAGGTCTCGGAAAATTTTTCATTCACACACCGCTCGCAAAGGACACAGCTCCCTCCGACCAGTCCGGCAGCGAAGCGCATCCCTTTCTTAAAGGCTGCCGATTCAACGGCTTCAACAACCTCCATTAGCTTGAGCTTGAAGGGATAATGTAATTTCGTATTCTCTTTCAGGACGGCTCGATCGATCCTCCCCTTGCCCTTGTCCGTCGAATCAATATTCGCTTCTACCTGGACCAGGAGACCCCATTTGTACCCTGATCGGATTCTCGAGAATGCATCAACAGACATAACATGGGGTGGACACGTAAGGAACCGGCCATATCCCGAGCACCTGGGCACCTCACATTTAAGCCGGACTCTCTCATCGATCACCACTCTCCCGGAAGGAATAATCTTAGCGGCTGTGGCCCCTGCTTTCAAGGCAACCTCGATGAGCTCAGAAAAACGCTTTGGTTCGCCTTTTTTCATAAAAATTTCCCTCACGCTTAATGTAGATCCATTCCCGAAGAAATCCCAAATATCTCAAACCCCGAAGGTTTTCCCCTGGATGAAACCTTAAAACAGAGCCATCCCCTACTCGCAATGGGTCCACATTCTGATGACTTTGGCGGTTCTGATCTCTTCCAAGACCTGATAGACGAGCCAGTGCTGAATATTGATGCGTCGTGAATAAGCCCCGGAAAGATCTCCAACCAACTTTCCATTTGGGGGAGGGGTTTGGAATGGATTCTGAGACAGGACTTCAAGTAACTTTTCGATTTTCTGTCTAAAGCTTGCGGCTGCGACCTTTCGAGCATCCCTCTGAGCTTGCCTGGTATAGACAATCTTCCACTTCACCATCCAGGCTTCTCGCTACACTTTTCAATAGGCGTTTTGAGGCCTTTGCGAATGGATTCTCTCATGCCCGGAATCGACAAGAGATATAAGGTCTCCTGAATGGACCGCCAGTCCTCCTCGGAAATCAAGACGGCGTTCGATCTCTTGCTGGTGATCTGGATTGGTTCGTGAGATTCCGCAGCCAGGTCGAGCAATTTATAAAGTTTGGCTCTGGCTTCCGTTGCCTTAATCGTGGTCATATTACTCACCTCGATTGTAAGCGTACACAATAACGTACGTAATGTCAAGGGGGCTATCTTAGAAAAATCAAAGATAAAGTCACACCTCTAAATATTTTAGTCTATTCCAAGTATTCAGGTCTTTTTCATTCTTTTCAACCATAAACGAACGCATGATCATCATTTTGAAGCCGTCAAGCTGGCAGGTCATGAATTGAATCGGTCAAAGAAAAGTTCTCTTGACAGTTCTTGGTTATTTGGTAGAAAGTTACCAATTCACAGCAATATTTGATGGAGGAACATGGAATGGCCGAGTCGTCCAACAAGACATCCCAGATTCATGTCCGGGTGCCCCCTGAATTCAAGAGGGCTTTAAAGATATTCTGTGTCCGGGAGGGAACGACCGAACAAGCATGGATCTCGGAGTTAATTGAAACCGAGCTAAAGAACAAAGCTCCTGACTTGTGGTCTGAAAAGCTTCTCACCAAAGAAGAATGGGTAGCTTGTGAGGAGAGAGGCTCCACTACGGCATGAAACGATCAGATCTCCACGAACTCCATTACATCACCCCGATTCAGAATGTTCCTTCGATCATGGCCCATGGGATTCTATGCCTTCATGAAGCCAAAAGGCTCAATCATACGTCAGTTGCCATGCAGGAAATTCAGGAGATCAGAGCGAAGCAAACAATACCAGGAGGTAAACCTCTCCATTCCTATGTCAACCTGTATTTCTGTGCCAGAAATCCGATGATGTACAAGCGTGCTGCTCAGCATAAGTCTCTATGCGTACTCAGGATTAGCATGGAGGTTCTTGACCTCTCGGGAGTAGTCGTTGCTGATGGAAATGCTGCCAGTGCATACACCGGCTTCTGGCCTTCTAAGTTAGGGCTTGATAAGATCGATTTTGATC
>CAWEAV010000034.1:0-56283 GCA_963806715.1 uncultured delta proteobacterium | reverse complement strand
AAAGCACATTAAAAATGAGCGGTTATTTTTTTAATGTGGTGATTAAAAAAGATTGACAATAGTTCAGCAACTTTTTTAGGTTTTTAACTGACAACTGACAACTGACAACTGACAACTGACAACTGACAACTGACAACTGACAAGTGTTCACTATGACTGAAACACTGACTCCGCCCCGCCTTATTGATCACGATGCCGAAGCGGCGGCGCAGCGCCAAACCTTGACGCAAATGCGCGCCGAAGCCGAGCAGGAAGTCCAACGCATCAATGCGCAAATTGCCGAACGCCAAACCATCAGCGCAGTGGCATCAGTGACCGCGCAGATCGCGTTGCAGCAAGAGATGACGGTGCTCAACCAAACGCTAACGGTGAAAACCCAAGAACTCGATCACATCACCGATGAATGTCGTCGCCTCGAAGATGCGCTGGAAGATCAAAACGTTGCGCTTGACAGCTTGCAGCAGGAAATCGTCCGCAAAGAACATGCTCTCACCTCGGCACGCGCAGAAGTAGAGCGAATGCGGCACGAACTTACCAATCGCACTCCATCCGCCTTCACCGTGCGCTTGACCACACTAGCTGCTGCGCCGGGCTGGCGGCGGTTTGGGCGGTGGCGAGGAGTTGCGGCAGTGCTGGTGATGAGCGGTTCATTGGCATGGTTATGGCGCGAACAATTGGCAATCTTATGGCATCGCAGCGCCGTTGCGCTCACGACAATACTGACTCCCGCGCCAGCACTTGCGCCACCTCCAGCATCATCTGAAGCGCAGGTATCCGCGCCAGCGTCAATTCCAACGCCAGTCGTTTTACAGTCGCTACCGGCAACGCAGCGCGATCGTTTACGCAGCGGCGGTTTGGCCGTTGCTCGCAGCACTGTCGGGCGGCACTTTTCAGATGGGCGTTAATCGGATGGCAAACGAAGATTTCAGTCCGGCGCATTCGGTGCAGCTCGCGCCGTTTTTGCTCGGCGTGTATGAAGTGACTTTTCAAGAATACGACCGTTTCGCACAGATGACGGGACGACCGTTGCCGCATGATTTTGGCTGGGGACGCGGCAACCAGCCGGTGGTTAGCGTGAGCTGGGGCGATGCAGTGGCGTACACCGAATGGCTGTCGCGTGAAACTGGACACACCTACCGTCTGCCATCAGAAGCCGAGTGGGAATTTGCAGCGCGTGGCGGCACCACCAGCTCATTTTGGTGGGGATTTGCGCTGGAACCGGAACGCGCCGTCTGTTTTGACTGCGGCACGGCGTGGGATCGCCGCTCGCCAGCACCGGTTGGGCGCTTTGCCGCCAATCCGTTTGGACTTTACGACACCACTGGCAATGCGATGGAATGGGTGGCGGATTGTTATCACGCGACATATCACAACGCCCCGGCAGACGGACGACCTTGGCTGGATGCGACGTGCAGCGAGCGAGTGGCACGCAGTGGCGCGTTCAATAAACCATCCGCGTCGATGCGCGTGTACGCTCGCGCTCATTTCAGCGCAGCAACAAAATTAAATAGCTTGGGATTTCGCGTTGCCCGCACCCGCTAAACTTGGAGCGCGGCTGCGCAAATAGACGCTTAGGAGTGACGCAGTTGCAAAAAGTTGTCAGTTGGCGGTTATCAGTTAGCAGAACGGTTGTCACTGACAACTTTCTTCAATTGCGCTGCCTCACTATTTTCGCTTTATAGCTGTCGGTATATCCTTGCCCCGCTGTAGTGCTAGTCAACCTTAGACAGTCCGCCGCTTGTGTGTGGTGGTTATTTTCAATTGATAGGAGACTTCTCATGCTCGGTGAATCACACGATTTACGCCATGAATTCCCCGATTTAGACACCAAAATTGCCGCGCTGCGGGTTGATAACGCCGACTTTGCGCGCTTGATGGATGAACACAACGCACTGGATGCGCGAGTGCGCGACATCGAAGAACTCGGCACTCCCGTCGCCGACGAAACGATTGAAGACCTGAAAAAACAACGGCTGCATCTTAAAGACACGCTATACGCCATGTTGCGTGCCTGATTGCCTCTGCGCACCTGTGAACCATCACATCCTGTCCGTCACCGCGTTTCAACAAAACTGCACCCTGTTCTGGTGTGAACGCACCCGCCGCGCCGCGATCATCGATCCCGGTGGCGACGCCGCGCAGATTCTCGCGCTGGTCGCCGATCTGAACCTACAGCCCGAACACCTGTTGCTGACGCACGGTCATCTTGACCACGTTGGCGCGAGCGTGGAACTCGCCACCGCCTGGGGATTGCCGATCACCGGCCTCACTGCGACGACGCGTTTTTATTCCAAACGCTCGCGGTGCAAAGCCAGATGTTTGGCTTTCCGCCCACGTCACGGATTTCATGCCGGAAGCGCTGGGCTGCAGCATGGTGACGTCATTACCTGTGGCGACATCCGGCTTGACGTACTCCACTGCCCCGGACACACGCCCGGACACGTCGTGTATGTCGAATCGCGCCGCGCAGCTGGCGCAGGTAGGCGATGTGTTGTTTCGCGGTGCCATCGGTCGCACCGATTTACCGCGTGGCAATCACACACAATTACTGCATTCCATTCATCACCACCTTATGCCATTGGGCGACGAGCTGCGTTTTATTCCTGGTCACGGCGCACCGTCCACGCTCGGCTACGAGCGTCGCACCAATCCTTTCATCGTCAACATGACCTGAGAAGGCGACATGTTATTTGCGCGATTCCTGAAACAACGCCCGGCGGCATCCCCTTCTGCTGATTCCGCCGTTCCCGCTCCCACTCAGGACGCCCTCGCCGCACAAGCCGGTCAGGCCCACTGATCCCGCGCTCCGCCGCGCCGCCATTGCGCAAGTGCTCAATTTGGCACTGCTGCGCCAGCTGATGAACGACCCCCTGCCAGACATCCGTGACGCAGCTGCGGCGCGTTATCAGGAACTGCTGTGCAGCAGCGGCAACCCGGCGCTGCCGTTCACCGCCCAGCTCGCCGCCCTCACCGCCAGCACTGAGCAACAACTGATTGACTTTGTTGCCTTGAATGCAGAGGAACCGGCGCTGCGCGCTGCCGCACTGGCACGCGTAACGGATCCCGTTGTGCTCGCCAGCTGCGCCGCGTCTGATCCGGTCGCAGCGCACCGTCACGCCGCTGTTGTGCAGCTGGAAACGCGAGATGCGTTGGAACAAGTTGTGCGCCTGATTGGTAAAAAAGATAAACACGTTTATCGCGTCGCTCGCGACAAGCTGCGCGTGCTGGCAGAACAGGAAGCGCGTCCGGCGCAGCTGCGCGCCCAGTGTGAGGCGTTGTGCACGGCAGCAGCGCGGTTGGGACGACTCGGCAATCACTCGCAAGATCAAGCACTGTTGGCACATTTAGAGCGGCAATGGGCGGAGTTGGCAGCAGTTGCCCCCGCTGAGTTACAAGCGCGCTTTCTCGCCGAACGTGACCGTTTTCTCAGTGCTGTTGCGGCGCTGTCTCGCGTCGAGGCGGAACAAGTGGCAGCGCAGGAGGCGCTCGATAGCGCTCATGCCGAACGTCAATTGTTGCTGGACGCACTCGCGGCAGCAGCGCATCCTGGCTGGCGCTGAATGGCCAGAACGATAGAACGAGTCTCATTATACCAATTGGCAATTTTATCATTCTCTACGCTATTGATCACCCTGCCAATCTCCTGAAGGCGCACGGGTGAACCGTTCCGGTAAGCTACAATCAAAGGCCGGTAAGCTTCTGCCTCCATCAATTGACCATTGGCCTGTAAGGTGACCGCCTGATGATTTCCCCCATAAAGTGCCTGTTGGCAGGTTCACATTTCCCTTCTGGACAGCATTCGAGGCTTCATCGATTCCGATGCCTCGCGTCGCGAGGGCCTGGGGATCGAGTTGAATGCGGACGGCAAACTTCTGAGCCCCATAGATCAGAACCTGGGCAACACCACTGGTCATTGAGATGCGGGGGGCGATGAAGGTGTCGGCATATTCATTCACGACTGACAGGGGAAGGGTTGGAGAGTTTAGGGAGAGATAGATGACGGGTTGGTCGGCAGGATTGACCTTCTGATAGGAAGGAGGTGTCGGCAAGTCTGGAGGGAGCTGGGTCGAGGCTTTGGTGATCATTGCCTGAACATCCTGGGCAGCAGCGTCGATGTTTCGGCTCAGGTTGAACTGGAGGGTGATCAGGGTAATTCCCAGGGCATTCGTTAACGTCATGGAGTCCAGGCCTGCAATCGTGGAGAACTGCCTTTCCAGAGGAGTGGCCACGGAAGAGGCCATGGTCTCGGGGTTTGCCCCTGGCAGATTGACCGTCACCAGAATGGTCGGGAAATCGACATTGGGAAGATCACTCACCGGAAGGAGGCGGTATCCCATGATGCCAAAAAACAGGATGGCGAGCATCACCAGGATTGTCATGACAGGCCGACGGATAAAGAATTCTGCAATATTCATGAACCCTTCTCCGAGCTGTTTGGACTACTCTTTACTTCGACTTTAGCTCCTGGTACGAGCTGGAGCTGGCCATCCGTCACAACCTTTTCTCCATCTTTGACCCCTTTCTCGATGATCGACTCATTATTGAGTGTCCGGTTCACAACCACGGGACGGAGCTCCGCCGTGAGGTCCGGCTTAATCACAAAGACATACTGGCCTCCCTGTCCGGTTTGAATCGCCTGGGAAGGAACGATAATCGCATCGGGCTGTGTAGTCAATGTCAGAACTATATTCACAAACTGCCCCGGCCAGAGCCGCCTCTCCTTATTAGCGAAGGTCCCTTTGAGCAAGATCGTTCCTGTTGTTCTATCCACGGCATTATCAATGAACGTCAGAACGCCCTGCTCAGCGCTTTTTGTATCGTTCGGAAGAAGCGCCTCAACCTTGATCGGGCCCCCGGCCATATATTTCTTGATTTCTGGCAGATTCTGCTCGGGAACAGAAAAGGCGACGTAGATTGGATTGATCTGATGAATAGTGACCATGCTCAGATCGTTCGCCTTGATGACGTTGCCCTGCTGGATGATGAGATTACCCGTTCGGCCATCCATAGGAGACCGGATAAAGCAGTAGCTAAGCTGAACCTTTACGTTTTCGACCGCTGCCTGGTCTGCGCGAACAGCGGCTCGGGCATTCTCCATAGCGGCCTTTGAGGAGCGGACCGCTGCCTCTGCACTTTCCTTGGCAGCCTCATCTGCACGGACGGTTGCATCAAGCGCCTCTGCGTTCGTCCGAATCTGATCGTATTGTTGCCTGGAAACGACCTGTTTCTCGATGAGGGACTCGTAACGCTTCGCGTCTGCCTTGGCATTTTGAGCCTGAGCCCTATCCTTTTCGATGTTCGCCTCAGCCTGTTTTACCAGGGCCATATTCTTTGCCATGTCAGCCTCGACCTGGCCCACTTGTGCTATATCCCTTGCCAGATTGGCTTCAACCTGCTTGAGTGCCGCTTCAAAGGGTCGAGGGTCAATCGTGAAGAGAAGTTCCCCTTTCTTTACATCCTGCCCTTCGGCAAAATGAACCCGACTGATCTCCCCGCTCACCATCGATTTCACTGCGACCATGTTGTAGGCTTGAACGTTCCCAATGGCGCGAATCAGCACAGGCACTGCCTTTTGGACCACCGTGCCCACCATCACAGGTATGGCTCTTGGGGGACCTTTTTCCGTCTTCCCAGAAGAGCAAGCAGCCATTAGAAGCGAGATCCCTGCCAGAAGTGCTAATCTTTTTATGATCATCTATTTTTCACTCCAACAAATTAAATATTCCATATTTCAAATAAATTTCAATGATGATGCCATCCTTCACGATCTCTTTGGCACGATCTCTTTGGGCTGATCTTTCGACAGGCTGAGGAGACCACGGTAAGCTTGTAACCCCATCTCGAGCGAAAACCTCTCGACGCAAGCCAGAGGGATTAGGTGAAGAGGTCACGGAATCCTGTTAAGTGCTTGGTCTAAATCCTTCCGAGGGCAGAGGTGTCCACAAAGGTCGACTTCACTCCGAACCGGGAAAGCTCTGTTTCCAGCACGACCCGGGAGGCACTATACAGGGAATCGGTCGCAATGATATGGGCATCCTGACCCAAAAGAGCGAGGTAGACGGTGGTGACCGCAGCCATGCCCGTGGCCGTGGCCATCCCGGCAAATCCATTCTCCAGGGCTGTCACATTCTCTTCCAGTGCATTGATCGTCGGGTTATTGAGGCGGGTATAAATGTAACCAGGTTTTTCTCCTGAAAAACACGAGGCCCCCTCTTCAGCGCTTGGAAAGGAGAAGGTGGCGCTCTGAAAGATTGGAACAGAAACTTCTCCATAAATCGGGGGGTTCAGGCTTCCCGCATGGATGGCTTTGGTTGATTTATGCATCGGTTGGGTCTCTTCTTCTTGTTTCATAAAGCCCCTTCCTTATCTCTATCCAGTGGCTTTCTTTCACCGTTGATTTCAACTGGCAGCAAAAGGCCAGGCAATTCTCGGCCTGGCCTTTCCTTCCCCTTGGATAATGATGGCAAGATCAGAAAGTTCTATAAGATGCAGGATGGGCTTGATCAAGGGAGACCGGAGGCAAATTGTTTGACCTGATAATCCCACTCCTGGGTCACCAGATTGACCCGGGTCTTTTTCTCTTCCAGACAGAAGGTCACGGTTACATGGCCACCTCCACCTTCAAACGTAAGACACTGGGGACCTTCTTCGGTCAAGTCCAGGCCCAACCCTCCTTTTCCAAAGAATTTCTTCAACTCCTCGGTGATCTCTTCGCCTGTGAGTTTTGTCCTGACCTCTAAATTCAGCATCTTCCATCTCCTTTCCTGCCACGCTATCTCTAAATATTATCCCAGTTCCTTTTATCAATCAAGGATTCTTCACCACCTTCCTTACTGCCTCATTAGGACAGCTGTCGATACAGGCGGAACGGCCGTGGCAGAGATCCGGGTTGATCGAGGCTTCGGTATCGGGTTTTTCGCTATCCGTGTCACTGCCTCGCGGATTTGTGACAATCACTGCAGAATTGAGATCAATTCGAATCACTTTGATGCCGGGATACGGGGTTGAATCAAAAGTTAAATTTCTCTTGGAGAAACTTGGGGGATTTATTTTCTGGCTCTTGAGTTGGTTCATGCACTACGAGCTTACCATTTCCTGCTTCCGATAGCTGAGCCCGTTTGGCCCCCAATTTTTCAAGGTAGGCACCTACTGATTTCCGTGTTAGGCCAGGCATGCCCAGTTGGTGAAGGTCATGATTAGACTCATGGTCTGTGGTAAAGACAGGAATTTGAGTGGAGAGAATCCGTTTTGCTAATGCATAAGTCTTAGTTCCTTTTTCAGCAAAGGGAACAAAAACAACATCGGATAATACACAAGCTAACCAGTTTCTGTTTATAATATTGGGGCGTTTCATCCTTTTTTCTTCAGGGGGAGAAATAGAAAGCATTAATAATTTTCCTTCCCTTGCCCGTCGGAAGTATTCATCCCTTTCTGGAAACTCATGAAGGGGAGGATAAAACCTCGTCTCAAGGAATGTTTCGAAGGTTTCTTGCTCTAAACCTTTTGCTGTAAATAGGGTTACTGTGAGGTTCTTTCTAAAGAGACCCAAGCGGAATATTTCTGTTTCCATAACCGAATGCCATCCGCCAATGAGGTTGAGATCATATTCGCGGATGGTAAATAACAACTGGTTGGTAGCCATCAGGGCCAAACCGCTGATGGAGTCGGCGGAGATCACCGCCATTGTAAATCGCTTAAGAAAATTTAAGGGGCCCCAATAAAAAAATTGCTCTGCAGAATCTTTGCCAAGGCGGTCAACCAAGCGTTTAGGATATTCTTGATCCAGGGGAGTTAAGATTTTATATCCCACAACTTTTCTACAGCCTCATCTAAATCATTTTGCAGTTTTTCAATCTCTTTTCCTTGGGCGACCATGTCATGAGCCTTTTGGGAAAGTTCGGAGATCTTCATGTGAATCTTATTATCGCTGTTAATTTGGGGAATGGCAAGGTGACTCATCACGGATGGCGCTCCAAAACCCCTTCCTGCAGAAGAGAAGCTTCGAATATATTCATCAACCATCTTTGAGTTCAAGATACCGCATAAGTAATGGGCTTCTTCTTCATTCTCAGCAGCAAAAAAAGAAGTCGTATCTGTAGAAATGGCTATTTTCGAACCAAACGAGGTGCGGAGTCGTGAAAGAACGACGGCAGCCATCTTCGAGGCCATCCGTTTCCAAACGACACGATATTTGGCAAATGATTCTTTGCTGATGTTGTACATGGAGTAAAATGGGGCAATCGGTTCTCGTTTGATAACTTTATTGCCTCGCTTAATCTCTTTATGAAAATATTTCTGGTAAGCCGCTCTTTTAGTGAGAACGTCCTTAAATTGGGTTAGATATGCAAGTGTTAACGGAAGATGGGAGCTCATCCAACCTTCTTCATAACCCTTTCGCTCTGATGGATCTTGAGCAAGTAAGACATAGAATTGTGATTTAATCCCAAAATTGATGATATCCCCTCCGCTCACCGCAGGGTAAACAAGGTCCTTTTCGATGGCAGCAGAAGTCGAAGAAATTTCCCTCTTCCCCGCTCTACCATATTTTCGATAACCAATAAGCCATCAGGGCGAACATCCTTTATCCGAAGCCAAAACACGCCATAAGGTTCAACCCTTGCACCCAGACGGGCTTTATATGGATTTCTCCCTTTCATTTTTTCGGAATATTTCAGAGAAGAAGATGAAGCTGTCTGCCATGAAGAGTTAGGTCTTGTTGGGTCAACAGGGATGCCCTTCACTTCTTCCCTTTTTGTATGAGATTGAGATAAAACCTCGGACAATGGCCAATCTGGTGAGATCATTCCTGTTCCTTTAAGCCTCCTCCAAATGACAACAGGAACTGGATATGTAGTTGGTTTTCCCTTTTCTAAAACGAACAATGAGGTCTTATTGGCTGCCTGAAAAGGTTTGAGGTCCACCAGATCTTCCATCAGAGTAACGCGGAGGGGTATCTTTTTCTCCTTAATTTCAAATCGTCTGAATCCCTCACCCGCACCCTTTGATTTAAAGACCTCATGGGTAATGAGAAAAGATAGTTTCCCGCCGTCCTTCAAATAATTGTCACATGAGGCATAGGTGAACAGCATAGAGAAGTCCTTTTCTCCTCCTCCCAATCTTGCTTCATGGCCCTTTAAAGAAAAGAGTCCATATCGTTGCCAGAGATTGAGGGTTCTTTTTCGATAATCGTCGGATAGATATCCCCACCGTATCCAGGGAGGATTTCCAATCACGTAGTCAAAATGTCCGAGATAGACAGGCGCAAAAGCATTCTTTATGTAGCGTGCCCAAATTCCATTTTCTCCTTGCTCTTCTAATTCTTTGATGCGACCATAAACCCTCAAAAGAAGCCTCTCATCTCTTTCGGAGATAGAAAGTCTTTTCTTTAGAAGGGCTGAAAAATCTTGAGGGTTCTGCTTTCCCTTCAATCCGATTTCAATTAAAGCAGTAAATTGGTCGATCTTCTCTTTCTCCTGCATTGCGGAGGGAAAAAGAAAATCTCCTTTGGTGGTCGAAAAAGTCACATCCCCGAATGGAAGCTCTCCTTCGTTGCTGACCCGTGTGGGTGCCAAGACAGAATCGCAGAGATAGACGGGGATGGAAATCGGTCTAACAAAAGGAATGAGCGGGGCAAAGGCAATTAGATAGTTTGTTCTGGCTGCAAGAACTGCCAGAGGGTTGAGATCAAATCCAACAATGTTATTCAGGATAAGGCGGCCTGCATTCCCACGATCGATTTTTTTTCTGGAGCTAAGACTCTGAATTGCCCGGTGAATGGCTTCCACTAAGAACGTGCCAGACCCGCAGGCCGGGTCTAAGAATCGGATGTTCGGATCTCCTGGATAACCACTTTTTTCTATCAAATATTCTGCCAGCCAATCCGGTGTATAGAACTCACCGAGGTCATGTCTGAGCTTTCTTGGAACGACCAATTCATAAAGCTTCTTCAATAGGTCACGGGTCCAGTCAGGCTCCAGAACGGGCGTGGCAGGTTCAAAGGATGAGAGGGCTCGAACGATCGTGCGAAAGGCATTTGCAAGAGATCGATTCCATCCGTCAAGATACCATCGGAAAAAATTAGCCTCCAAGAAATTCTCAATCCCCTGATCAACGAAATCGGCACCGGATTCCAGCCGTGACAATCTTTCCTTAAGAGTATCATCGTCTAAGGCTCCAAGATCTTTCACAAAGGAAATGATGGTGCTCTCCCTCTGCATGGAGAGAAGTTCCACCGCAATGATTTTCATGAGAAAGGCATAGTAAGTATGGATGGCAAAGAGAAGCTGTTTGAGTCTTACCCCTCCTGGCATTTGATAAAGATGGGCTGTCTCTTCTGCAGTCTTTTCAGCCTTTTCAAGCTCCTGGCCATAGACCACTCCAAAGATTCTGTCCCACTCTGTAAAAAATACTTTAACTCTCGAGGGTGCACTGAGCCTCTGGGCTCTCATGACAGCAGAATAGATCTCAGATACAGCCTGCCTCGCGATATCATGCTCTGGGCCAAAGACATCACTGAGGTCCTTTGCAGTGAGAGGTCTTCTGGCAGTGGCTCTTACAAAAATGAGGAGGTTTGTCAGGCTGTCTCTGCTGACAGGATAAGGACCCAGGAAGTGGAATCCAGGTTTTGCAGACTTTTCAGGGAATAACTCTCGCTGAGCAGGTGTCATGGGAACAGGTGTTGAGACGATCTTTGCCGCCCGAGTATACCGGGCAAACATGATCATTTCACCGTCAATGGAGACACCGATTGCCTTCTCCAAGAACGCTTCTTCTTGAGGTCGGTGTTGGGTAGATTCTTCCGAGAGGTATCGTTGAAGCTGTTTCTTGGCTTCCCTTTGGCCTGCAGCAGTAGCCAGCTTGCCTGGTATTTTATATTCAATAATCAGATACCCGTAGACGGCATCCATTTTTGCCCTGAGGGCAGTCGTTTTCTCGTATTCAACAATATCGATGTCTATGCCAATGTCTCTAAAAGATCTCCTCAAGATGGGTTCCACGTGCATCTTGAGATCTTCTTCGGTACGGGCTTCTTTGGCAGCCGCCCGGATCTCATCGGCAATCCGTGCGGTATTGATTTGTCAATACTCCTTTTTCGCAATCATTCGTTTACTCTCCAGGTTTATCTTTGAATGAAGATGCTATCATTAGAAAACGTTTATCATTATATTATTAGAAACACAAAAAATAAATGATTATTTGTCGTCGGTCCCCATAGAGAAAAGCTTTATTGATTTACGGTATCAAGTTTGCAACCTCTTTACAAGGGGGTCACGATAAAATATAAAATAAGATGAATAAAGAATAAGACGGTCCTTGGAAATGTCAACGCAGAAGATTTTTACTCATGATTATGTATTTTGTTTTCTGGCCCAATGTGCATTTTCGGCGGTTTTATTCATCCTTGTCCCAACCCTCCCCATTTACCTCTCAAAATTAGGGACCAGGGAAGCTGAAATTGGTGCGTTGATAGGAATCTCCAGCATCTCTTCGGTGGTGCTCAGACCCTTTATTGGAAAAGGCTTATCCAAAAGGCCTGAAAAAAGTTTCTTAATCGCCGGGACACTTATACTCACCCTCTCCATTGTTGCCCTGCTCTGGGTATCCCCTTTCTGGCCTCTCCTGGTTGCGAGAGTCTTCCAGGGAGCCAGCGCGGCCCTCTTCTACACCTCCTCCTTCACCCTGATTGCTAACATCAGTGCCGAAGAACGCCGCGGACAGAGCATCAGCCTTTATTATTTATCGAATAATGTGGCCTTTGCCCTCGCTCCCTCATTGGGAATGGTTCTAATCAACTCCTTTGACTTTCCGATGAACTTCACCATCCTGTTTCTGTTCTGTACCGGCTTATCCCTGTGTTCTCTAATTTTCATTCTTAAACTCGGAAAGAGAGAAATTCTTCCCCCGAAAGATCCGCTCTTTCAGAGACAACCCCTATTGAGCCGCCCGGCGGTTCCCCCGGCCGTCATGGCCTCCCTGGTAAATATCATCTGGGGAGCCCTGATCGCTTTTTTTCCTCTTTATGCCATCGACCACGGAGTCACCAACCCTGGAATCTTCTTCGCTGCTTATGCCATCATACTCATTTTAGGTCGTAGCTTTGGTGGAAAGTTCTTAGATCTATATGCAAAGGAAAGGGAAAAGGTCATCTTGCCTTGTCTCACCACGTATGTGATCGCCATGGCCCTCCTTGCCTTTTCCAAAACCCTTCCGATGTTCATTCTGGTTGCCGTCATCTGGGGAATGGGAAATGCCCTGCTCTATCCCATGTTGATCACCATTGCCCTGGATTGGGGAGGTTCGGATCGAGGACCGGCTATGGGCACCTATACAGCCATTGCGGATTTAGGAGCAGGTTTAGGTCCTGCCATGGTGGGCCTTATTCTCAACTGGACGAACTATCGAATCATGTTCCTCTGTCTCGCTTTTGTTGGTGTCATCAATTTCTTATATTTCCAATTTTATGTCAGGAAAAAAGGAGGGGATTCCTATGCCAATCTATGAATACCGGTGTGAGGATTGCGGGAAGATCTCGGAGTTTCTCATAATTAAAACCGACGAGAAGGTCGCACCCCAGTGCAAACGGTGCAAAAGTAAAAAGATGTCCCGAGTCCTTTCGAAAGTGAGGGTGATCCGTTCGGAGGAAAGTCGGATCGAGAGCCTCGCGGACCCATCCAAATGGGGCGATTTAGATGAGAAGGATCCGAAAAGCATGGCCAAGTTAATGAAGCGGATGGGAAAAGAGTTCGGTGAAGACATGGACATGGATACGGACGAGATGGAACAGGCCATCGAAGAAGAGATGGCATCGCCAAAGTCAGAAGAGGAAGCAGAGGAGTAATGATCCCCCAAAATCTCCCTTCTCCTCGTGCCAGGGGATGAAGGGAAGGGGGACCAATTCCTTTTTGTCCGGTTATATAGGACGCGAAGAGTGGGTAGCAATGGTTAAAAAAGCAGCAGTAAAAACTGGAAAAAAGAAGACGGCCTACACTATAAAAGCCGTCGATGAAAGAATAGGTTCCACCAAGAATCGTGAAAGAATGGTGAGAAAGCTTGCCGGGTGGCTCACTCATGAAGAGGCCGAAGTGCTGAGAGGCTGTCAAAGTTTTCAACGAGACCCAAGAGGAAGAGAAGGAGCCCGTCCGACCAAAGCCAAAAGTCATCCTCAAGCGGGAGAAAAAGCGGCAAAAGAAGCTCCGAGAGCTAAAGGAACAACAGCTCCTGCCGCCCCCCGAGAAGATCCTGGTCAAGACAGAAGCCACAAGCATCGGGGAGTTTCGGAGTTGGTCCTCTTGCACGGTCTCCCTGACCGTGGTGGCGAACCGGGAACACTATGCCGATGGTCACACGGAGATCTGGTTCTTAATTGATACCAAAGAAGTCCAGGACCCAAGGCAGGCCCGGCAGGAATACGGTCTGCGTCCATCGACAGAGGAACGTCAACTTAAGTGCCTTAGCAACCTGACCCATTTTACCTCCCGGGCCTTCTCCCTGATCGTCAATCAAGTCGTCTTTATCATGCTGGCTTATAACCTCCTTCAACTCTACCTGTTGAAGCGAGGGCGCAAGGAACTGAACCAAAAGACGCTACCCCGTATCCATCAACAGCTTCTGCCTTCGGATAATTATATCATTGTTTACTGGCAGAATGACTACGGTCTCTTCAGACCGTTCGAACTCGTTGGATTTGTGGTCATGCTCGGGGAGGAAGCACGCAAGAAGATCGCAGTCAAATGCCGACGCATCGGTCGAGAGTTAAACGGAATCATGCAGAATCCTCGGCCCCCATAAGCTCCTGTTCCATCTCATCAACGGCTTGCCAACAGCCAAAGATTTTATCTCTTCAATGAAAGAGACCCTCACTCCTGTTGCCGACTCTTCTGCTCTTTTGGCCCCGTCAAGAAAATCCCATCCTTCGCAAAGGAGATTTATTCCCCTTACCCTTTCAACGTCGAAACCTCTTTCCACCCGCTGCATGGACAGCAGGCCTCGGACCATTCCTTGCCCGACCTATCCCCTATAGTGTCTGAATTGCAGGCGATATAAAAAAAGGCTTGACATTTCAAAGTAAAGTTGCGATCATAAACTAGAATTAGAAATAAGAGATCAGTAAATTTTCTAAAGATCCCTTCATAACCCTTGATGAATCCATCATGATTTGGAGATGAAATAAAATGAGAACTAACGAGAGGAAGAACAGCCGATTCTTAGTGCAGGACGACGTCATTATTGCACTCAAGAATGGATTCACAAAAATTGGAAAAGTCAAGGATATAAGCACAGGAGGGTTGTCTTTCGAGCATATAGAGAATGGAATCTCAAAATACGATTCATGCGAAAGAAATCTTGTTCTATTGGTCAATGGACTCTGTCTGCCCAAAGTACCCTGCAGGGTCGTGTACGACATTCCGGTATCTACCTCTGATGAATATCAGGTCTTCCCCATTCTCTTCATCACCAGACGATGCGGTGTGAAATTTGAGCGACTCTCAGAGGACCGGAAGATGGAATTGGATAGGTTTATTAAAACGTACACGCAAGGAAACGCACCCTAAAGAGGGGCAGCGCCCAATCTACATCAAACCTTTTGCAGCGGGCTTAACCCTTCCTTTCCTTACCTTTACAATCAAACCTTGTAACGGATGATTTTGGACTTGAGCATGATATGGGCATTGAAGGAGGAGTTCTGTCATGGCTTTTCGGACACAAATAAAGGTCTGCTTCTCTGACATTGATAATGCCGGCATCGTCTACTACCCTCGTTTCCTGCATTATTTTCATCTTGCAATGGAGGAGTTTTTCGCCAGTGAACTGGGAATCGATTACGCGGATGTCTTGCACAAAAGGAACGTGTCCTTTCCTACCGTCCATGTGGAGTGCGACTTTCGCCGGAGGCTCCGATACGGCGATCGAATTGACATGGAAGTGAGCGTGATCCACATTGGCCAAACCTCGATCACCTGGGGGTATAAAGGATACCGGGCTGGCGATGAAGGGGGACTTGTCGTGGAAGGGTCCAATGTCACGGTTTGCGTCAAGACAGACTCTTTTGAGAAGATAGATATCCCTGGATGGCTGAGGCAAGGTTTGAAGACCCACCTGAGGACCTTCGAAAAGGAATAGGAATGGAAACAGGAACAGCACCCATTTATTTATTAGGAAATATGAAGAGAATGTCTAAGGGGATTATTAGAACTTCAAAGATAAATCTTCAGCTCCACGATTTCTCAGTTTTTCTTCACTTGAACCCTTGATCCCCCGAATCCTTGAACCCTATTTCAGTCCTTTCGTTTTTTCCTTTAGAACAGGCAGGATATTCTGAAAATCATCCACGATGCCATAATCGGCTACGCTAAAGATTGGAGCCCTCGGGTCCTTATTGATCGCGATGATCGTTTCAGAACCTTGCATTGCGGTAAGATGCTGGAAGGCGCCACTGATGCCAATCGCAATATAAACCTTGGGTTTCACCGTCTTTCCTGAGATTCCCACCTGACGCTCTTTCGGCAGCCAATTTCGATCGACCACTGGGCGGGAACAGGCCAGCACACCTCCGAGATTCTTCGCTATCTCTTCCGCAAGGGGAATATTTTCGGGTCCTCCGATGCCTTGCCCTACGGAGACAATGATCTCCGCCTGAGTAATATCCTCTCCGGTAAGAGGGGCTTCGAAGTATTCCACAAATTTTTTTGTGTCAAAGGTCTCACTCAGCGGGGAGGGCTCGAAAACTATTCCTCCCTTCTTTTCACCGGGCACTTTAGCGGGGAAGGTGCCGGGACGAATCGTGGCGAGATATCCCGGAGATTCTCTAAGGGACACGTTGGCGTTCACTTTTCCTCCATAGACCGAACGGACAGCCTTTCAGACGGGTTCCCTCTGAGACGAGACCGATGCAGTCTGTTACAAGAGGCAAGACCAGTTCAATCGAAAGGCTGGGAGCGAGATCCATTCCAAAGGCGGTGTGCCCAATCAGGGTGAGAAAGGGTCCATATTTTGAAAGGAGCGCGGAGAGAACCTTTTGGTAAGGAAGAGAATTGAAATTCTCCAACTTTTCATCTTCAACCACCAAAACCTTGGATGCCCTTGTGGCCAATTCTTCGGCAAGATTTTTGACACCATGCCCAAATAAAAGAGCGACGATAGAGGCTCCCTGTCCGGAAGCTATTTTCTCTCCGGCTCCCAGCATCTCATAGGTGATATCCCGGATCTTCCCTTGTCTGTGCTCTACTAATACAAAAATTTCCTCCATCACTTCACCCCCTATTCCTCAATCTAAGATGCCGTGAGAGCGTGAGACGTGAGCCGTAAGTGGTTTTACCCCTTGCATCTAACTCCTTCCCCTCACGTAGCAGGATTTCGATATTACCCTTTCTTCTTTTTCAGAATCTCGGTCAACTTGACAACCACATCCTCAGGATTGCCTTTCAGCATTTCTGCCATCTTCCCAACCGGGGGGAAGGAGACCTGGTCAGTCATCATATCGAGGGGTTCCCTTTCCGGTAACTCCTAATCTCCCCGAGAGTAGCTTCCTTCATCTCCTTGTCTTCAGCCTCCAGGATGGCTGCCAGAGAGACGTATTTAGGTTCATTAATACCTGTCTGGATCGTCAGGACCGCAGGGATTTTGATTTCAAGGACTTCTTCAATCCCACCCTCCAATTCTCTTTTTACCAGTAGCCTTTCCGTCCTTAATCTCAATACGGTTGACAATGGCTGCATGGGGGAGGCCCAATCTCTGGGCTAAGGCAACACCTACGTACCCCCAACCGTCATCCTCTGCCTGAACCCCGGTGAGAATCAGATCAAAGGGCTCATTCTTTATCGCTTGGAAGAGGATTTTGGAAATCAGATTTGCATCGGCTGATTCCGGAGCCTCGATCCTCAGGGCTCGATCAGCACCCATGGCCAGGCATCTTGTCAAGACTTCTTTTGATTCTTCAGGACCAACCGTAAGGACGGTCACAGTCCCGTCATGCTTCTCTTTCAAAAGGGCTGCTTCCCTGACAGCATAACCATCCCAATCATTGAGGGTGAAGACCAGATTATCCTTTTTAATATCCTTACCGTCCTTCTCGATGAAGAGATCGGCTTCAGCCGTTTTTGGAATCCTTTTGACACAAACAATGATATTCATTTGAACCCCCTCTGATCAGCTAGCTAATAATGTCCAAAGCTCAAATGTCAAATCAAATCCAAAGTTCAAATATCAAAGATCTTTTTGGTTTCAAATTTGGACATTCATTTGAAATTTGGATTTTGACTATTTGAATTTGCATTACGGTTCCATTGCTTCAGCCACTAATTCCGAAATGTCTTTTACCACAATCTGGTCGGCCCGTCCAGAGATTTTGGCGGCATCCTCCAGGGTCAAAAGACAGAAAGGACAGGATGTCGAGATGACACTGGCTCCTAAGCTCAGTGCCTCGTTAATTCGAATCTCTCCATTTCGAGACCCCGGTCGTTCCTCCCTCTGCCCACATCCTTCCGCCACCCCCTTCACAGCACAAGCTTCTCTCCCGTGATCTCTCCATCTCAACATAATCCAGTCCCGGAATGGAGGAGAGAATGTTTCTCGGTTCCTCAAAGATCTTGTTCTGTTTTCCGAGGAAACAGGGGTCCTGATAGGTGGCACGTAGTTCAAGCTTCTTTTCCAATTTTAATTTTCCGGAACCGAGCCAATCCCCAAGAAGTTGGGTATAGTGGAGGACTTCGATGCCGCTCTCCGGATAGTCATTTTTGAAGGCATTGTAACAGTGGGGAGAGATGGTAATAATCTTTTTTATTCCCGATTTTTGAAAGAGGGCCAGATTGTCCTTCGCCAGTTTTTTGAAGAGGGTCTGCTCACCCATCCTTCGAATCTCGTTTCCACAGCAGGTCTCTTTCTTTCCCAGGATAGCCAAGTCAAAACCTACTCTTTGAAAGATCTTCACAAGAGCCTTAGAAATATTCCTGTGCTCTTGGGTCGTAGGCTGGCGTACAGCCGATATAAAATAGCGTCTCTGTTTTTTCTTCTCCGATGATCTTTACGCTCAGGTCTTTTGCCCAGTCTGCCCTTCGGTCTCTGAACCGGCCCCATGGATTTCCGTGAAGGAAGGTATTCTCAAGGGCATCTCTTATGGTCGAAGGGACCTCTCCTTGGCGGGTGAGTATATTTCGGATGCCCATGATCATTTCAACGTTCTTGACCCCTGCAGGACAACGAAGGGAGCAGGTGCTACAGGTGGTGCATGCCCACAGCTCAGGCCGTTTAAGGATCTGGGGGAGATTCGTATTAAGATAGGTTTCTCTCACCAGCCTCCTCATATTCAGAGGAGATCGAAACTTGACCGGACACCCGCCCGTGCACGTCCCGCACTGGATGCATAGATTCAAATGAAAGTCCTGAATAAGTGTCTTAGCGTCAATTTTCATCCGTTTCAGGTCTCAATGGTTTTTCATAAACATTTTTAAACTAACAAGGAGATGCTGAACCTAGTTCAGCATGACAACAACGAGGTCTTCTTCTTTTTTTGTCATCCCGAACTTGTTTCGGGATCTCGGTATTGATTTTGGGCAATTTAATCTTTAAACCTCGGTCCTGTTAACACGGTTCCTAACTCATTCCGCAATTTACGCAACCAATTCTTCAACTTCAGCCAGCACCTGATCCTGGGTAAAATGCCTCTGCCGGGCAGCCTTGCTGGGACAGACCGCAGTGCAGGAGCCGCAGCCTTTGCACAGCGCTTCATTGACTGCTGAGATCCCTTTATTTTCAATAAACTCAATGGCTGAATAGGGACAGACCTCGATGCACAGTTTGCAACCCGAGCAGATCTCCGGGTCAATCGATGCTGTTGTAGCTTCGACCTCAACCTCGCCCTGGGCGGCAAGAGAAAGAACCTCTCCCGCAGCCCCTTCTGCCTGCGCCACGGTATCCGGAATATCCTTGGGACCCTGGCAGCACCCCGCGATAAAGACTCCGTCGACGTTTGTCGAAACCGGTCTCAGTTTTGGATGGGCCTCCATGAAGAATCCATCTGCACTCTGGCTGATGCCAAAAACCTGGGCCACCTTTTCGGAATCCTTCCGGGTTGTTAGACCTGTTCCGAGAACAACCATATCTACCGCGATCTCAACCGGTGTTCCGAGCAATGTATCTTCTGCTTCGACTATGAGGCGGCCATCTTTCCGGTAAATCTCTGAGCCTTTTCCACGGATGAAGTAAATCCCTTCTTCCCTTACCCGCTTATAGAATTCCTGATACCCTTTTCCAAAGGCATTGATGTCGATATAAAACTCATAGATCTCGGCCCCGGTCTTCTCCTTTGCCAGGTGGGCCTGCTTCATCGAAGCCATGCAGCAGACACGGGAACAGTAAAGCTTTGCATTTTCGTCCCGGCTTCCAATGCAGTGAAGAAAGGCAATGCTTTTCGGAACGGTCCCGTCCTTCAGCAATACTTCCCCCTTCGTAGGCCCGGAAGGGCTTGAAAGCCTCTCGAACTGAAGGTTCGTGATGACATTATCATAGACTCCATACCCATATTGGGATAACTGATGAGGATCGAAAAGGTCATAACCCGTGGCCAGGATGATCGAGCCTACCTCCCTCTCGATCACTTCTTCCTTCTGATCAAAATTGATGGCCTCGGCCTTGCAGGCCTCAACACAAGACTTTTTACACTTTCCTTTGCTTAAGAAGAGGCAACTCTCCCTATCCACAATGGCCTTCAAGGGAACAGCTTGAGGGAAGGGAATATGGATCGCCTTCCGCGTGGTCATCCCTTCTTCAAATTCAGAAGGCACACCTTTCTTCAGTACACACGCCTCCACGCAATCCCCACATCCCGTGCATCGATTTCGATCCACATAAGGTGGGCTTCCTCTGAATGGTTACCTGAAAGTTTCCTACGTGGCCTTTGACCTCTACCACCTCTGATGACGTCAAAAGTTCGATATTTCTATTCCTGGCTACTTCCACTGTCTTCGGCGTAAAGATACAGGAGGCACAATCGAGGGTGGGAAAGGTCTTATCGAGCTGAGCCATATGACCCCCGATATAGGGGCCCTCTCTCAACAAGAACAACCTTCATCCCTCCATTTGCAGCAGTCAAAGCAGCCTGGATTCCAGCGATGCCCGCACCGACGATCAAAACAGAGGGCTTGATCTCCACCTTTCTCGGTTTCAGGGCCTCGTGACGCCAAACTCTCCCTACTGCAGCAGTGATGATGTGTTTAGCCTTTTCAGAGGCCTTCTCTCTATCCTTATGAACCCAGGAACACTGCTCCCGGATATTGGCGATATTGAGAAAATAGGGATTGATTCCCTCTTGGGCAAGGGCATTCCGGAAGGTTGTCTCATGCATTCTGGGCGAGCAGGCGGCAATGACCACCCGATCGATACCGAGCTCTCTGATATCTTTTTTGATTAAATCCTGTCCAGGATCAGAACAGAGATAACGGTAGTCCCGAGCTATCTTCACACCGGGGAGGGATCCAAAGAATTGAACCAATTCCTGACAATCAACAGTGGCCGAAATATTGGTGCCACAGTGGCAAATATAGACCCCGACGTTTTTCTTCATGAAAATGGTTTTCTAAAAGGCAATGGATTGCTCTCTATGTCTTTCCGAGAATATTTCGGCCAATGATCGTTTTCTCAATCTCTTTTGTACCTTCGTAAATCTCAAGGACTTTCGCTGCCCTATAGAAGCGTTCGATATCATAATCATTAATGTAACCGTATCCGCCGTGAAGTTGCAAGGCTTCATCCACGACCCTTACAGCGACATTGCAAGCCCACCACTTTGTCATGGCTACCAAGTTCGTATCAATGATTCCTCGGTCGAGGTTTGAACAACTCTTATGTACAAGACATCTTGCAGATTCAACCATGGTGGCCATTTCGGCAATCTTGAATTGAGTGATTTGAAAAGACCCGATGGTCTGACCGAACTGTTTTCTTTTTTTCACGTAGCTGATGGCCTGCTCGAGTGCGCCCTGTGCAAGACCTACCCCATGAGCAGCCACATAAGCCCTGGAATGGTCGAAAAATTTCATCAGTTGGGGGAATCCATTCCCCTCCGTTCCAACCAGATTCTCCTCTGGCACCCGCACACTATTGAAGAAGATATTGGCCGTATCCGAGGCCCGGATCCCCATCTTTCCATGAATCTTGTCGGCCTTATAACCCTTTCTATCCGTCTCTACAATGATGATACTATGTCTTTTCGACTTCGATTGGACTTCGGGATTGGTAAGGCAAAAAACCAGGAGAAAATTGGCCACCGTCCCATTCCCAATCATCACCTTATTTCCATTAATGACGTATTCATTTCCATGCTTTTCAGCCGTCGTCATGACCGAAGACGTATCACTTCCCGCTTCTGGTTCTGTAATGGAGAACCCCATGATCCAATCCCCTTTTGTCAGAGGGGGCAGATATTTTTTCTTCTGCTCCTCTGAACCAAACAGGAGTAATTCTTCCGCTCCAAATGTTACAGAACAGAGCTCCTGTCCAAGCCCTGGATCAATCCTCCAGAATTCTTCCAAGATGATTGCATGATCGAGAAACCCCAGCCCGAGACCTCCATATTCTTTTTTGATAAAGGCACCGATAAAGCCGAGGTCCGCTGCTTTTTTGATCAGTTCTCTTGGGCACTCCTCTTTGACATCACAATCCCGTGCAATATTTTTGAATTCCCCGTCTGCAAAATCTCTTGCGGCCATTCGGATCCGTTTCTGCCTATCACTCAATTCAAAGTCCATAATCCCCTCCCATTTATGTTCATCCTACACACCAAACGTCATTCGCAGATACAAAGCTCTTCCGGGCCACCCGTTCACTTCTTTACGGGAAAACCTCTGCACATCAGGGTTATCCTCTCTTATCGTTTTGAGAGATGACAAATATTGCCGGTTTCATACCCCCCGTAAGGGACCTCATTGACGATGGCCACAAAGGGACAGACAAAGGCGCAGATGCCACATTCCACACAGAGATCGGTGAGGATCGCTGCCCTATTCTTGACTAAACCAATGATCTGCTCCGGACACTCCTTCACACAGGTTCCACAACCCGTACATTTCGAAACAACAACATGGGGTACCATAGGCTTCTCCTTTTTGTTTGTGGTTTGTCATCACCCGGCACGCCTGCCTGCGCGAAGCCGCTTCTGCGAAGGCAAGCCCTCGGTGTGCAGGCACGGTCACGCTTTAGTGCTTGATCCGGTGATAGGTCTGATAGGGCAAGAAATCGACTCTCATCCCCATCTTATAACCGTCTCGAATCGCCGCCGTCCCCCGCCGCACGAGAACCGCATCCCCAATCATGTAAACCTCTTTTGCATATTTCCCATAGCCGATCTCTTTATTGGGAATGAGGTTGGCAAGGACAACGGAGTCCGCCGGGAGGAGGATCTCTTTTTTGTCAGGACCTTCCACCACCACCTCCTTATCCCGAATCTCCTTCACCACGCTCTGCGTCACCTGGGTCACATGTCCTTCCTTCATCTTCTTCATATACCTCCAGACATAGGAGGGATTGACGTCTGTTCCAAACTTCTTGGGCTTATCGACGATCGAGACCGAATGCTTCCCTTTGTCAATGAGGTAGAGGGCCGTGGAAATCGCAGCGCCCGAACCGCCCACGATCACCACCTTCTCACCCAGCTTCACCTTTCCCTCCAGGACGTCGAACAGGGAGACAACGTGCTTCTTGTCGCTGCCCGGAATCGATCGGTCCGGCGTGGCACCCGTGGCGAGGATCACCGAGTCCGCCTTCTCCTTCTCCAGAAGTTCTTTCGTGACCGGAGTGTTAAGGACGATCTTGGCCCCCTGCCTATCACACTGGGCTTTCAGGTAGTTGACCATCCGCTGGAATTCATTGTCCCCCCACGGCCCATGGGCTGCAGCGGCAAACTGACCGCCCACGTGATCATTCTTCTCATAGACGGTAACCTCATGACCCTTTTCCGCAGCAATGGCCGCAGCCTGAAGCCCGGCAATCCCCGACCCCACCACCACGACCTTCTTCTTCGTCTTCGACTTCTGGAACCCATAAAACCCCCACTCCACCTCGCTCTCATGGCCAAGCGATGGACGAACCGTGCAGCAGAGCTCCGTATCCCTGAAGAGGCGGGCCAGGCAGACATTGCAGGCAATACAGGGAATAATATCCTGCTGGCGGTCTTCCATGATCTTCTTGGGCAGAAAGGGGTCGGCAATCATGGGCCGGCACATCTCCCACAGGTCCAGCTTCCCATCCGCTATGGCCTTCTCAGGAATCTCAGGAACAAAGAGACGATAGGCCATGCTGACCGGGGCTTTGATATTCTTCTTCATCCGTTCGGCGATATAGAGCCAGTTTCCCATGGGAACATCCCGGGAGATGACCGAAACCGGAGATTCCTGCCATCCCGCGGTGACGCTCAAGTAGTCAATGCCTGCCTTCTCGGCGAGCTTGATCGATTCAAGGCTTTCCTCGGGCGTATTCCCCCCCCGGTCATCCAGCAACTCCTCCCCGCAGAGACGGATCCCGATCGCCACCTCCGATGGCACGGCCTTCCGAATCCCTTCGATGATCTCCTTCATGAAACGGGAACGACCCTCAATATCGCCACCGTATTCATCCGTCCGCTTGTTCGTGTAAGCAGAGATGAAGTTCGAGAGAAGGTAGCCGACAATCCCTGAAACCTCCACAATCTGAAAACCCGCTTCAACGGCTCTCACCGCACCCGCAATGTGTTCTCGAATGCACTGATGCACCTCCTCCTTCGTCATCTCCCTGGGAGGTCGGAAGATCGGAAGCTTCTGGGCAACATTGGAAGGTCCTGCCGTGTAGGGAAGCTCAATCCCTCCTACCCGACCACAGTGCATCAACTGAAGGCAGGAAACAGCATCGTGTTTCTTAATCACATCGGCAATCTTCTTCAGCCCCGGAATGAACTTGTCATCCCAGATCGCCATCATCCCAACATACCCTTTCCCTTCACCCCCTGGCTCTGTAAAGGCCCCTTGAGAGGTCATGATCCCCGCTCCCCCTCTGGCTTGTGCCTCCATATAGGCCACTTCTTTGTCTGACACGTAACCGTCTCGATAGTTGAAGTTGGTTTCCGTCGAAGCGTATTTGATCCGGTTCTTCACCTCAAGTTTGCCAATCCGGATGCGGACTGAAAATGTGCGGATACTTCCTTGTCCCTGGTAACATACTCTCCCTCCTTTGATTTAGTTGGACTGTTAAGAACTCATTACGAAATAGGATCGCTCTCATCGCCTCCTTCCTTCTTCGCATGATTTGGCTTCTTGGTTAACTCAAAAAAACCCCATTCTATTCTTTCTGTTCATTCGTGAGAGGGGTTTACGGCTTGCCCGTTCTGGATTTGCCATCGGTACTGATCTGAAGGCGATCAAAGATTGAATCCAAATCCGTTTTATAAAGAATACCGAGAAGGAGAACCCTTGGTAACGTCTCTACTTTAGCATAACAACTGCTTTGGGTAGGATTATCGCTTCCTATAAGGAGGGTTTTGAAAGAAGGGTCCCCTTTAATCCTGATACTGAGCTCGAATTCTGGATTGCCTAAGCCGAAATCGGCAAGATTTTCAGGATTTTCATGAATGACATCGATGATTCCGTAATCAAAGACAGAGAGGAGCTTGCGAATCATCCTCTCGTCATCAAGGGGTTTGGCCGCTCCTGTCTTGATGGATGACCTCACGTTCCACTCCTTACCTTGTTTTTCCAAGGTAATCGTCTGGCCCCTTTTTACCAATCTTATCTCTTCAACCTCCTGGGGATTGAAGATGAATATCTTCTCGACCTTCTGCCCCCTTTCCTGCCATTTTAATTTATAGATAAATCCGGCCAATAGAACAAAAATAATGGCAAAGATAAGGGTTCTGTTAAAGCTCATCCTTTTATCTTTCGACGAATATAAATCACCAATCCGACGACCAAGGGTAAAGCCGGCTGAAGGATCACCAAAAGCCAGAACAGCCTTTTGGTCTCCTGATACTTCAAAAATCGATAGTTGTATTCTGGCCTTTTAGGCCGTGAGGAGATAAGGTAATCCTCTTCGCTTAGCCAATTAATCGTATTGAGGAAAAGGTCTTTGTTCCCCAGATGATTTATGTAGAAGTTATTTATAAAGCCCGAATCCCCAAAGACAACCATTTGCTCTTGAATGCTCTCCTTTTGTTTTTCCCCTTCTGTCTCCTTCGATTCTACTGCCACAATGGCTGCTACCGAAATCGGTCCCTTCTCGGCCTTCCTCCATTATGACCTTTCCCTTTGTCAAATCCTTTTTATCCGACAAAGCAAAACTCTTAGGATCACTCTTGAGCAAAAGTCTGAGCGAAAACTCCTGCTTTTGGAGTTTCCTTTTACCTCAACAGATCGCGCTAAAGGAAAAAGAACGGGAGTTCGAAAATCCTGGATGATCGGATGTTTTAAAAAGAGGGGTATCATGATCGTATACTCATCCCCTCCAAAAGTCCTGTTGTATGGGTCCACAATGACATCGTTTCCTAATACCACATCATAGATCGACAAAAAAGCAGAAAGGTTAGGAAAGCTATAAAAAGGATCGATCATGAAGAGAACCTTCCCGCCTTCCTGAATGAATCGGTGCAAGGGCTCCAACTCCTCTCTCAATGAAATCCTTCTTAGGACCACTGATGATGAAGACAGAGGCACCGCCGGGAATTCTCTCCTTCATGTTTAACGAAAGTTCTTTGACATCATAGTCTTCAGACTCCAGGGCTTCTTTTACTTTGCTGATAGCCCTTCTTTAGGGTTGTCATTAGAGATATCATTTTCACCGTGACCTTTCAAAAAATAGATCGCCTTCTTCTCTTTTCTTGTTAATTTGAGAATGGCATTAATGATTTTATCTTCCACAGGATAGGAGACCTTTGTCCTCTTTCCACGATAGGCTATTACGGTTTCCCCATAATTCCTGATACCATACATTTTGGCCATTCGCCGGGTTCCGATCAAGATCGTACAATTCGTAGTGGAATTTTGGTGATTGCAGAGCGTACTGATTGAGGAGGTCATTTAATTCCAGTCGTTCACCACTCTGATAAAAAACTGTGACATCTATCCTTCCCTCTAATGAATTCAGAATCTTCCTGAATTGGTCGGAAATTTGGTATCTCCTCTCAGAAGTCAGATCCAGTCTCTTGTTATAAATAAAACCGATGATTTCAATCGAAATTGCAATCCCCAGAGCGATCAGAACCGTTATTAAAAGGTTGATCCAATACCTTGAAGATCGAGCGTAAGGGAGAAATCGAAACCCCTTCATCGCAGACCTCTCCATCTTCGTGAATTCAACGACTGAAGGGTCAAAAAAAGAAAAAAGAGGATGAAAACAATGAAAAAGATCACGTCCTTTGTGTCGATAACACCTCGGAAGAAATTATAGGTCCGATCAAACAGGGACAGTCGCAGAAGGATATTCATTAAAGCAGGTTCTGCTATCGCTTCGTTCCATGTGAGAAACCAGAAGAGGATCAGCACCCCAAGGGTCGCAATGGCTGCCACGATCTGATTTTCTGTCAGGGAAGAGATAAAGATCCCGCAGGCGATAAAAGAGGTTCCCAAGAGGAAGAGGCCCAGATAGCCAGCCAAAAGACTCCATGGCTCCACCTCCCATATCGTTGCCAGAGAGACGGGATAAGATATCGTGAGGATCAATATTAAGAGGAGCAAAGAAAGGGAGGCCAAAAATTTCCCCATTAAGATTTCAATGTCTCTTATTGGATAAGTGAATAAAAGTTCAATTGTCCCCAATTTGACTTCTTCAGCAAAGAGCCTCATGGTCAGCAATAGGGATGATTAAGAGAAAGATAAACCTCATATCCTGGAAAAAGTATAGCCAAACTCCTTCCGTTAGAGTGATCCCTCCTCCCATATTCCTTATATTAAAATTTAAAACGTCGGTATAAAAAAAGAACCCGGAAAGGGTCAAAAAGATGGTGATGATGATATAGGCAATTGAAGATGAGAAATAGGATTGGAGTTCTTTTTTGAAAACAGGGGAAAAATTCATCGTTCAGGTCTCTTGGGTAATCAGGTTAAGGAAAATCTCCTCGAGGTCCATCTCCAACTGCCGCATCTCCAAGCAATGACCACCTGTTATTGAAAACGACAGAGGAAATTTCACGAGCCACGTCGACATCCTTGTCTGGCTCTTATTAGGTAGACAAAGATATTTTCCGAGAGCGATTTCTTTTTCCTCTACCTTAACGACACCTGGTATCTTCTCCAATCTTTTACGTACCTCTTCATGGGGACCCTCAATCTTTACAAGAAACTGAGAGGCTGTCTGGAGTCGGGCAGCAAGATTTTCTTGGGTATCCTCTGCTATGATCTTGCCTTGATTGATGATGATGATCCGATTACAAATCATGCTTACCTCAGGAAGGATATGGGAGCTGAGAAAAATCGTCCTTTCTTTAGCCAAATTTTTAATCAGCTTTCGTATCTCCGCGACTTGCTCAGGATCTAAACCAATGGTGGGCTCATCCAAAACGAGAATTGGAGGATCGTTTATTAAAACCTGGGCAAGCCCCACTCTCTGGCGGTAACCCTTCGACAAATTCCCTATGGTCCTATGGGCAACCCCTGCCAATCCACAACTCTCCATTGTTTCGAAAATTTTTCTTCTTCCTTTCTGTTCTGCCAACTCCTTTCACTTCAGCCACAAAATCGAGGAAAGTCGATACCTTCATCCATGGGTAAAGAGGGACCTTCTCAGGGAAATAGCCAATTCTCCTCCTTACCTCCATCGAATCTTGGATCACATCATAACCATCTACCGTAACGCTTCCACTGGTTGGAGGAAGAAAACAGGTAAGGATTCGTAGGGTCGTGGTCTTTCCAGAACCGTTCGGTCCTAAAAAACCGACGCTCTCCCCTTTTTCTATCTTAAAGGAGACATCTCGCAAAGCGGAAATGGAACCAAATACCTTCGTGAGGTTCTCAACCTTGATCATCTCTTTCAAATTCTATCCAGCTCCATCGATTCATTCCTATCTAAAGACCATGTTTTCAAGGTTGAAAAAATAGCTCGCAGACACCAAATCTGGGGAGAAAGACGTAGACATAGAAGTACAACACGATGGAGCGGGATGCAAGTAAAGATGATGAGCTATTCCGTTCAGCACCTATTTTTTAACTATAATTCTTCCTCTTGCCGGGGTTGCAAAAGCCGCTTCTATCTCGTAATCGAAGGTTCCTTCCCCACTGAACATTAAACTCGCAGTTCCTCCGAGAGGTATATGGTCAGTAACATAACAATTCATCGCATCCATTCTAAATCCCACAGGAGCTTTCGTTGCATCCGCACATCTTTTACCTTCTTTCATCAATTGTTCAGAAATCTTTATTATTTCATCCTGATCTCTCACAATATAAATCAAATATTACTGGCTGCGAATCAAGGTCTAAAAAAGTCTATATTGATGGACTGACCAAACGATTCCCTCGTTCGACCAGTCCATCAGCGTTTCTTTTGCGTTTATCTCACCCCACGCTCCATGAATCTCAAGGTCAAAAATTCATCTGAATATCCCGTATCATACCAGAAGATATAGTTTGACCAATCCCTTTTGTCGTAATCAATCACCTTGTTATTTTTTTCATCAGTTTCGCATATGGTGAGGTAAGTCTTATGGCCTGTTATGAGATTCTGCGCATACCAATCTCCAAAACAGATGTATTTCGGGTTTTTCGGAACCCCATGTTCCTGGTAATTAAATTCGGTCCTGATCTTTTTCCCTGCCTTATCAAACGTCTCCTGATATCGATGGAGCGCTTTTGCCTTATCCATCCACCATAGCTCATACCCGATGGGCCAGTCCTTATTTTTAGGGGTTGCTTTGATAACTACGCATTGGCTCCCATTCACCCTATGGCGATGGCGCTCTATCCCATAGGCATCCTTGAACGGGGATTTATCTGCATCGATCGTCTCTTCCTTGATGATTTCGTAGTCCCATTGTCTTGTGTCAACATCCCATTCATTATTCGAATAATCCGAACCCGCCATGGAATCCATCTTTTGGCCTGCTGCAATACGCCGAACCTTCCTGAGGGCTGGAAGGTAAATCCACTTATCATCCGCCTTATCCGGATCAGCATGCTTTACAACATGGATGCTCATCCCCCCGACCTCTGTTGGGACGTGAAAGTAAAGCATATTCTTATATCGAATACCATCCTTCCCATAATAAGGTTTTCTCCATTGTTCGAACCTCCTGGTTCGGACTCTTCCAAGCTTATCGATGAGGTCGAAACCGCACCATGGTAAATACATGCTTTCCAAGGGTGGAGTCTCCATTCCCATATGTTTCTGATATGCGGTCATGTAATCCATGGCCTTCCAACCCTTTGTGTCATACTGGGGTGGAATATTAACGACAAACTTTTCATCCGCAAATCCCCAATATCCCGTAGCCCCTTCAGGTACCGTCTTGGTGTTGACTCTCGATATGGGAATGGGTTTTTCAACAAATTTTACTGACCCGTCGGGTTGAACAACCGGATTCAATCCCTTCCACATCTTTTCAGCACCAAATGAACTCACTGTGAGGGCGAGAAAGGTGACGATCACCAATCCTAAAATTCCCATCAGCTTACCTATTCTTGGTCCTTTCACCTTCATGTTAAAAACCTCCTTTTAATAAGTTTGAATATTTACATATTTTAAACCTCAGTTTTCCTTAAATCGATTTCCTAAACAAAAGGCTACCAACTCCACTTTAATTCTGCAAAGACTTGTTTGTTAGGACTCATCTGGCCCAAGGAGTCAACCTGACTTCCCCAGAGGATATTGAAGCCAGCGGTTGCCGTCAAGGTATTGCTGATCTCATAGCTCACACGGGGCCGGACCCATCCATCCATATGGTTGATGCTCCAAATGAATAAGACCTCGGGTTTCCACCTCTGATTACTGAAATCGGTTGAGACCAATGCAGTAAAATTCTCCTCATGGGGCCTTTGTTTCCCACCTCCCAGTGAAGAGATAGGATGATCAGGATAGTTACTACTAATAAAGTTCTCGAATAACTGGAGGCTCACGAGCCAAAACTTGCCTAAAGCCGAGACGTTTTTATCAAATCCGATCACTGCCTGGATATTGTCCTTTCGAATCGGAATGTTTACGTCATTCTCGAAGAAGACTCTATCTTTGAAATAGGCAAACTCCCCCCTTAAGACAACATCTTTCATCCCCAGAAGGTTGTCTATAGTGGTGGTAAAGGAGCCACCGAAAATGTTCTGTCGCATTGGCCTTTCAAGAAAAATGAGGAGTCCAGTGGGACTGATCTTCATCAGTGCGGGAAAGACATTGTTTTGGTCCCATCGGTGCAAGTAGTTGATTGTGAAGTCAAACTTCTCCCCAATCTGCCCTTCATAGCGAAATCCAAAGTCGGAGTTGCCCAAATTATTTGAAGGATCTTGACCCCATACACGGGCAAAAGGGGCGGCGCCTAATAACTGGACTGAGTTGACGGGATTTAGAGTCCAGATGGAACCAGGCAATGCCTGAAAGTTGGGCTCATAGTTAGGGATCCATATAAATTGCACGTTGTGCTTGGGCGTAAAATAGTACTTTATGTTGGCCATCCAGATGGGTATCCGGCTGTCCTCGGAATCCATCAAGATGAACTCCCGGTAGTCCGTAGGGTTCAAAATATCAAGGAGCTTGTAACCATCGGTCTTACCCCAGGCCACCTGCTGCTTGCCTAACTTGAGATCAAGATTACCTATTCTGAAATCAACCCATAACTCCCTTAACAAAAATGTCCGGGCCATATAAGCATCGGACCAGTTTTCACGGAGGTTACCCTTCAGTGAACCTGGGAAGCGGCCATCATAACCCAACTGCTTCCGACCTATTCCAATCCCTCTATCCCTCGGTTCCAACCCAGTGTCACTTCCCACTCCCTTGTGCTGCATATCGTAGGCCCCATCATATTCAGGCCGAAGATCGATATGGAACTTAAAAGGGAGCGCTTTGGGTTCGTAGGTTAACCGGAGGTCCAAAATATTATCGATCTTCATAAAGTCAAAATCATGCTGGATCCTCATGGCTGTGGCATTTTTCAAATATCCATTGAAACGTAAATCCTGGATACCGAATATATCATCTATTGCCAACACCCAGGAGGCCACCCCCATCACCAACCCTGCACAGAATAATAATATGATCATTCTCTTAATCATTCCTAATTCCCTCCTCTCTCTTTAACCTTAAAGGCGAAATGTTGTTCCTCCCCTCCTTCTCTCATCCAATTCCAAAGCCGCCATAAGCGGTAAATTATTTCCCCACCTCCTTTCCATGAAGAAATCTCGGCTTAAAAATGCCTAATAATAAGGGCATGATCACGAGAGAACCGATCATGTTCAGAGCAAGAATTTCAGCAACACCCAGAGCGAGTACTTTAGCGGATCGCCTCTCCAGGTACTATGAGAACCCCCTTCCCCATCATGAATTTGGGCCTGAAAATGGCCATCATGGCAGGCATCACCAATAAGGCTGCAACGAGATTATAAAAGAGTGTCATTGCAGAACCCATCGCTATATAGGCCCAGTAGGTTTGGACAAACAGCAGAGGGATGTAACCTACGACTAAGGCTATCGAAGAGTAAACCACTGCCGTTCCTGTCGTCTCCCAGGCCCTTCCAACTGCCCCCAATATGTCGTTGTTATTTCTTCTGACCTCCTCTAAATATCGGGCGATCAAATAGATCGAAGCATCTATACCTGTCCCAAGAGTAAGACTGATAAACTGCTGGTCCCCATAATCGATGAGTTTCTTTCCGCTCATCGTCAGATAGGACCCGATCCCCAAAATCAAAACGAGGCCATAAACGATCGGTGCAATAAGAAATGCAGGAATAACCCAATTTTGGAAGAATACGCCGCAAAAGACATAGATAATGATGATCAGGGCGATCAGGGTGGGAAGAATCCATTGCCTCGCATCCTCGCTCATGGAAGCTGAGACGCCGATAAACCCCCCTGCCACACGTGGAGTTGCATCGGGGTATTTCCAGTTTTTCTTGATCCACTCCTTTGTATCTTTAATCAGTTTGTCGTAAACCTGGGGCGATCCGGATGATTCCATGCATTTGATCACTGTATTTCTCCACGATACAGTATCAACAGCGGTTTCAAATTCCCCTGGATAGCCAGTTGATAATAGGAAGAGGTATTGTGCGTTTAAGGCTGGATCATCAGGGACATGAGCAAATTTTAGATCCCCCTCATGCATTAGAATATTCATACCAACCAGGTAATTAGGCAACGACAACGTATACGTGATCTCTGGCCGTGATTCCAGAAAACCTTGTAGACCCGCTATGTCTTTCATGAGGTCAGCATCCCGGAGTACATTTTCTCGCTTGCCCTCAATGTAAATGTTGTAGGGATAGGCGCCAGAAAACGCCTTTCGGATCGCTTCTTGATCCTGATAGATTGTCAGCCTTTTCCAGCGGTGAGCCAAATTGGTATAGAGAGCATTATCCCAGTCAAAACCCCCAACATAACAATGGGCAACCATAAACCAGATACCAAAAACACCAACCAAAGAGAACGGAACGATGATCTTCCATTTCGGCCAGATAAAACATTTCTTTCCCACGTTCCCCACAAATGTAGCAAATCGGGAGACCCTTTCTTCCACTTTTTTATGCTGCATTGTTTTGGAGTAAGAGAGGCAAGCCGGGAGAAAGAATAAGGTCAGCCACAGATCCCACATCAATCCGAAAGCAGCCGCAATGGCAGCCGGTTTTAAGTTTTCAAAGGGTGTGAATACAATGATTGCAAACCCGACGGCATTAATGATGGAAACGGATATGGGTGACCACATATATTTTATCGTTGCCTTGAGGCCATCCAATAATTCCCTGTTAGTAAGTTCCTCGTTAAGCCTCTTCAGAAACTGGACAGCATGGCGCCCTCCCGCGTCCAGGATAATAAACGGTGCCCCCCAGCTCATCAAATTGAAGTCTACTTTGCAAAGAGGCACCCAACCCATTCCAAAGGCGCCGCCCATTAACCCGATTAAAATAGGGAAAAACGTTCCTGTTTTGGATCTGAATATAAAATAGTAGATGATGGATAGGACGACCAAAACCACCAAAAACAGGGCGGGCATCTCTTTTGTCTGCCGCTCATTTGCCCATCCCATCTGGACAGGCTTTCCGGCAATCCTCACCTCATGATCCTCATCGCCCTCTTCTTTAGCGATCCTTTTTGCCTCATGATAGATCTCGTCAACGGTGACCGTCTTGTCAAAATCGGCCATGAGCAAGGCGGATTTCAAATCCTTGGATACCAATTTCTTGTAAACCATCGGATTGTTTAACACCCCTTCCTTTATGGTGGCAATCCGCTCTGGAGTGGTCGGCGTATCCGGCATCAATTGCTGGATGATGACTCCCTCTGAGGAAGCCTTGAAGTATTTTGCTTTTGATGAGGTCATGGCTTCAAAATTAGGTGGGATGAAGCCTTTTGTGACGGATAGCCTATCGGAGATGCTCTTAACCTTTGCCAATGCCTTTGGATTAAAGATGTCTGCTTCTTTTTTGACCTGGACCATGACCATTAACACATTTGCTCCCCCAAACTCATCTAAGATGGCTTTGTTCAATTTTACATAAGGATGATTTGGATGTGCCCAGTGATCCGGGTCATTAATGATCGTTGCTTTCGTAAGAGGCCAGATGAGTAGAATTGTGGCAATCACCGAGAAAATAATTATGGCCACCCGATATTCAATAACCTTCTGGCTGATCCTTCCAACAGGTAATTTATCCAGAAAAGACCTTCTCGCTTCTTCCATAACGATTTATCCCCCCAGACTCAAATTTGCTATGAGCATCCGTAACCACGACGTTGCCGAATACGATAAAACACTTCTTATCTCTCATCCTCGGGTCATTTCATCCATCATTTGTTTGATCGACTTCCAAGCCAAATCCCACAGAACGATGGCGGAAAGAATAGCAAATATCCCTCCTATCTTTTGAAAGATGGCAACACCCGAGATTGGAAGATTGGCAAGACCTAAGAAGAGCAAAAGACCAATCAGGAAAATAAAAGCAAATGTCAACCCCTTCAGTCGAAGCTTCACGGCAGGGGCAGTTAGCATGACAACGGGGGGGATCAAAGCGAAGCAAAAAAGGGCTCCGCTCATAGGATGAAAAGTTTTTAAGGCGATCCCCTGGGTTACCAGCAAGAAATACCCAATAAGCCATGCACCAAAGGTCGCGACAATGGAACCAATATAAGTCTCCCCCCGGGCAAAGCACCACATGCCTCCTATGAACTCTGCTATCGCACCGACCATGATGGCATAAATCGCTGCCCCCATCAGTTCGGGATAAGGCAATAGTTGCTGCACACCCAAAACAGCGACCGAGTACCCAAAGCCTAAGAGCGTAAAAATTCCGGGATTACCTAATTTCATCTCTTTTTACCCCCTTTCTCTCTTTATTTGGATTCACCCCCACTTCTTAGACAGTTTAGACAGTTCCCCACCGGTCCACCTTTGTCTTCTTCTGTTCTTCATATTTTTTCCGATATCGATCTCTCAATTCCCTTCTCAGAATCTTATAACCTCCACCCATCATGGGCATTTCTGAAATATCGATAAAATCGACCGATTTTGGTTTTTTGTAGGAGGCCAATCTCGATTTACAGTGTTCAATAATCTCCTCTTCCGTGGCCTGAATCCCTTTCTTGAGGACGATGACCGCTTTTACACTTTCGCCCCACTTTTCGTCGGGAACCCCAACGACGCTGACCAGATTCACCGCAGGATGAGAGGCGATGACATCTTCAACTTCACGGGGGTACACATTTGAGCCGCCGGTCAGGATCAGGTCTTTCTTTCGATCTACCACATAGTAAAACCCGTCTTCATCAATTTGGACGATATCGCCGGAATACCACCATCCCTCTTTGAAATCCGTTGCCTCAGGCTTATTCCAGTACCCTTTGGCTACGCCCCCACCTTTGACAGCCAGTTCTCCAACGCCTCCGGGCCCTACTTCTTTTCCTTCATCATCTACCACTTTCGTCTCATATCCTAAACAGGCCCTTCCGATGGAGGGAAGCCTCTTGGAAAGGGGGCCTTCCACAGAAACCTCTTCTGGTCGTAGGATCGTCCCCAAAAGAGCAGTTTCGGTGGTCCCATAGAGTTGGGTAAATTTTTCTCCAAAATATCTCGCTCCCTCCTTCAATAACGTAGCGGAAATAGGGGCGGCTGAGGTAAACCAACGCGCAATACTCGAAAAATCACACTTTTCCACATCAGGATGCCGGACCACATTCGCCAGAAGGGTTGGACTAAATTGAGTGAAAGTGATCTTCTCTCTCGTGATGAGATCCAGAATTTTTTTTGGATCAGGATTGGTCACGACCAAGGAACATCCTCTCATGGCCGAAGCAATGCTTAACCCTGTTCCACCGGAGGTGTGTAGGGGCATAACAAGAAGCCATCGGGTGTAAGGATGAACTCCCAACTCAGCGGCCCACATGTAGGCGCTGAAACTCCAGTTTCTGTGGGTGAGGGGTGTGCCTTTGGGCTTACCCGTCGTCCCACTGGTATAGATCAAGGTGGCGACATCGTCCTCCCGTACCTCGACTTGTGGCTCGTTGGACGCTCCCTCTTTAATAAGCGTGTCAAAATCGTATGGACACGGTTTCTCTTTGCCGATGCCGATGAAATATTCTACCGAAGTCAATCTCGATTTGATCGGCTCGATTTTTGTCTGATAGATATCCGCATCCACAATAAACCCTCTCGCGCCGCTATCCTGAACCTGGTAGGTGATCTCGTCGGCCATGTAGGTGCGGTCAATGGGGGCAATGGCCATACCAGCCTTCGTGAGTGCCAATAAGGAAACAAAGTGGCCCATTCCTGTTCCAGTCTGAACAACCACCCGATCTCCCTTCTTCAACCCTAAGGCAAGAAATCCATTGGCCAAACGATTGACTGTTTCGAATAATTCTTGGTAGGTATAACTAAACCCTTGAGGGAAATGTTTTCCGTATTCATCCTTAATAGCAAGCTTTTTTCGAGTAATTGACTGCACACCTTCTTAAGGCATCCCCAATCACCATAGATTTCCCCCTTTTTCCCTGACCCTTGAATTTCTACTTGGACCCTTTAAGTTATTTTCGTTAGGGAAGCGCCTCCTATGGTACAGGGAAATTATTTTCTATGTCTTCCTTCCTTTGGTCAGCATTTTCTTTCGAAGCTTTTCGGTTTCTATAAGGTCAACCTCAAATGTTTTCGGATCAATGACCACCCCATAATCGTTCTTAGCACTTTCTATCGAGACAAGTTCATCCCTTACATCTTCTCTTACTGCCTCGATATCTCGCTCCAATGGATTGCCAACCCCAGCTCCCCCCATGATATAATCGATCGACTTATCTCCGCTATGAAGCTGGTAAAGCATGGTTCGGCGAATGTCCTCCTGAGTTTCCTCTTTCCCATTGGCCAGAATAAGCCTCTTCGAATTGGGACTCGGGAGCTTTCCTCCTGCAATGGTAGGGGCGACCTTATAATCGAAAGGCTCAGCGGCATAGGCCAAATAGATCGGTTCCGGATCTGAATCAGCCACCCAGATGTTATCGACGCCGCAACCGCCACGCCATTTACCCGGGGCGCCGGAATCTATAGCCCACTCCCATTTTTCCCATGTCATCGGGTAAATACCCTCAGCGACCTCGATCTCGGGATAATAGAGCGTGCCGCTGCAGATCTGCGGCCCGTTCGTTGGCCATCCATCGGTTCCCCAAATCGCGCCAGCACCACTCGAACAAGCCAGAAAGTCCGGGCTGCCATACCCTTCTTTACGTCTGTGATCGATACCCGAAAAGACCCAGTAGTTGATCGAACCCCAACCCGCCGGTACTTCCTCTGGAGCTGCCTGGGCTAATGCATCCCAGACTGCTTCAATGATCTGTTTGGCGATAAAATTGGTGCAATTTCCATGAGTCGCCGGATAGACCGCATGAGTCACCGTTCCTGGTTTGGTAATGATCTTGATCTGGCCGATAGCACCCCCCGCACCGATATTCTATCTTTTTGCCTAAGGACGTCATTAGTGCCATGTAGACACTGCTATAAGTATTGGCAATAGGGCTATTGATATAGGCTCTTGACATGGGACCACTCCGGCTAAAGTCAACGACCATCTCATCCCCTTGAATCGTGAGATCACAGATGATCGGAGTGGAGCCTTCATTCCCTGTAATCTCACTATGGTAAGTTCCATCTGGAATTTTCGCTATCTCTTCCCGCATCATGAATTCCCCATAATTTAAGAGATCTTTGATAAAAATATTCATGGTCTCTTCACCGTAGGTGTCATAGAGAACGCGGGTCCGCCGTTCAGCAACTCTGGCTGCACCGATCATGGACAGCAGGTCACCTCGCTGGGTTTCAGGAATCCGAACATTGGTCATAATCAGATTGAAAACATCTCTCCTTTCCTTCCCCTGTTCAAAAATTTTAACCGGGGGAATTCTCAAACCTTCGCCATAAATATCTAACGCACCAGGATTGTAACCTCCGGGTACACCACCCCCTGTATCCTGCTGATGAGCCTTATTCCCAACCCAAAGGATTTGTTTATCCTTCCAAAAGATAGGATAGACAATACACCAGTCGGCCATTTGGTTCCCAGCATCCAGGGTATAAGGGTCATTGACCAGAAAGACATCCCCTTCATGGATGTCATCTTTAAAAAATTGTTTTACTGCTCGAACAGAGAAAGGGGTCGCACCAATGAGAACCGGGATATACTCGGCCAGTGCGAGCAACTCGAAATCCAAGGTAACGATGGTGGTTGCAAAATCATGGGCGGAAAAGTAGATAGGAGCCCGGGCTGTTCGCTCCATGTTGACACCCATTTCGCGTGCAATCGTAAACATGGCAGAGACTAACACACTAAAATCGGCAGGATTTGTCTGTAATCGATAGGTCTTTTCCTGAGCCATTTTTTTACTCCTTTGCTTAATAGTCTTATTCCAGCATCATCAAATAATCTCCATAAGTGGTTACTTCTAACCTGGCATCCGGAGGAACCACGGTGGTCGTCGTCCTCTGCTCTACAATGGCGGGTCCTTTGATAATATTCCCTACTGCCAATTGATCCCCATCATAGATGAAGGTGGGAACAAATCCGTATTTTTCTTCAAAATAGACCTCCCTTTGACCCTTGATATATTTTGAAGGATCTTGCGAATTGAAAGGCCTTGCCTTGCGGGTCGGTGGCACCACCTTCCCAAAGGCTGCCAGCCTCAAATTGATCATTTCGGTTTCAACTTCATCCCGGTAGGCATACAATTCTTCATGTTTCTTGTGAAAATCTTCGATGATATGATGGATTTCCTCTTTGCTTAATTCCGCTTCGGAGATTGGCAGTTCCACCTCGTGAAATTGACCCTTGTATCTCATATCGATCGATTTCCCGTAATATTTGTCTTTGGGTGCGATCCCTTCACGCTCTAAATAGCCATTTCCCAAGGCCTTCAAATTCCGAAAGACCTCATTGAGGGTGCCGACCTCTGCGTCGCCCGTTTTGGCAACGACAGATCTGACCAGATCATGTCTTAGGTCCGCGATAATACTCCCAATAGCACAGAAGATTGAGGAATTCTTGGGAATCAATATTTGTTTGATATTCAATGGCTTGGCAAGGGCGGCGACATGGACTGGCCCTGCCCCTCCTGCCGCGACCAGAGTATATCTTCTTGGGTCCTCCCCCCGCTGGACGGAAACCCTCGATATAGCATCAGACATACTATGATCGATGATCTTCCTGATCGCTCTGGCTGCTTCGATCACATCCATCCCGAGAGGATCTGCAACCTTCTCTTTGATCGCTTTTCGTGCAAGTCCAATATCCACTGTCATTTGTCCGCCCAGGAAATATTCGGGGTTCAGGTAGCCAAGCAGTAGATCCGCATCTGTACTCGTAGGCTCTATCCCACCCCTCCCATAACAGGCAGGACCTGGGTCTGCACCTGCACTTTGAGGGCCGACATGCAATATCTTCATCCTATCGAGCCATGCAATGCTTCCACCACCTGCACCAATCGTATGGACATCGATCAAGGGCAACCTTAAATGGTAAACACCGGCCACCGCCGTTTCCAGGGCTGTACAGGGTTGCCCATCCTTGATGAGACAGACATCAAAGCTCGTTCCACCCATGTCAACGGTGATCAGAGTTTCTCAGGTCGAGAGGATTGGAAATGTAAGCGGCTGCAGCCGGGGCACAGGCAGGACCGGAAAGGATCGTCCTCACTGCTTGTTCCACGGCGATCTCCGGGAACATCACTCCTGCATTGGATTGGGTGACGAGGAGCTGTCCATCAAAACCATTCTCATTTAAGGTTTGGACCATGTATTTGAGGTAATGAGATAGATTAGGGCCAACGTAGGCACTGAGAACAGCCGTGCTGATGCGCCAGTACTCGCGAATCTCTGGCTGAATATCACAGGAACCGATGACATAAACATTGGGAAGCTCTTTCCTTGCAAATCTCTACGGCTCGTTTTTCGTGGGATGGATTCTTAAAGGACCAGACAAAACCTACAACAATGGCTTCGACCCCTTGCTCCTTCAAATATTGACATGCCCTTTTTACCTCTGTCTCATTCAGGGGAACCAGCACGTCGCCGTTCCACTTGATGCGCTCTTCAATGGGAACCCTCAAATACCTCGGCACCAAAGGCTTGGGGGTGGGAATCGTATAGTCATAAGGGTTTTCTCTTATTCCAAAACGAATTCCGAGGGTATCCCTGAATCCCTTGGTGCAAAGCAAACCCACTTTAGCACCCCTCCATGTGAGGACGGTATTGGTACTTACCGTAGTCCCATGGCATATTCGTGTGACATCGGCCAGAAATCCCTTGAGATCCTTCCCCAGTTGAGCCCCCGCCTTTCGGAGGCTTTCGATCACAGCCAGGGAAGGATTTTCAGGTGTTGAAGGGGTTTTGATTACGATATATTCTCCTACCTCATCCACACAGATCAGGTCTGTAAATGTTCCTCCTGTATCGACTCCGACCACATATTTCATCTCCGCTCTCCTTTGTGGATTTGTTAGATCGATCTGGCAGTCAAGTGCCCCTCGTAGATGGCTTCATGGATGCCGCGGGGTTGAACGCAGTCACCGATGGCATAGACGGCAAGCCCCTTATTTTTCAAGGCTTGATAGAGCGCCGTATCTGGCTGAAGGCCTCCCATGATGATCACGTTATCCCCCTTGATCTTGATCTTTTCTCCCAACCTGGCCAAGTCCACCATGACGACACCCTCATCGGTTACTTCGTGCAACAGCTTTTGGTTATGTATTTGGACTCCTGCCTTCATGAGCCTGTCCATGAGAACAATGAAGTGAGCGATCTCCATATCGTATCCAATCTGTCCCTGTCGCGTAGTAAGAATGACCTTCTTGCCCTTCTCCCCCAGGAATAAGGCCAGTTCGGCCCCCAGCATCCCTCCGCCGATGATGACCACCGTCTCTCCGACCTCTTTGCCTTTATAGATATCCAATCCATTGACGACGACGGGTTTTTGGATTCCAGGGACCTCTGGCATTGACGGTCTGCTTCCAGTGGACACAATGACGACGTCAGGTGTCTCATTGATGATTTCTTTAACCGTGATCTCTTTCTTCAGGTTCACAATAACCTTTAATTTCTTGAGCTGATTGGAAAGATAATCGATCAATGGTCTCAGGTCGCTCTTGAAATCTGGAATAGACGCCTCAAGAAGAGCCCCACCCAATCTGTCCCGCTTCTCAAAGAGAGTGACCTGATGGCCTCGAAGAGCAGAAACTCTTGCGGCTTCCATGCCGCCTGGACCACCGCCGACAACAAAGACTTTCTTGGGTTGGGGGGCAGGATCCTTTTCCTCATACTGCAATCGGGCAAACCGATCCTCCCTGCCAATGGCAATGTTGACTGAGCACATCAAGCTCTTCCCCATAAAAATTCCTTTTTTTAAACAGCCCTGATTGCATCGAATACAAGGACGAACTTCTTCCGCTCTTCCTTCTTCAGCCTTCTTTGGAAAGTGCGGATCTGCAAGAAGGGGTCGGGCAAGACCGACAAAATCCGCTTTCCCTTCTTTAAGGATGCTTTCTGCCAAAGCCGGGCTCGTAATCGAACCCGAGGCGATCACTGGGATCTTCACCTCTTTCTTAACCGCTTCAGCAGCCCAGACATTAAAGGCTAAGGGCTGGTTCGAAGGGACGACTTGGCAATGCATGGTATGATGATTTCCCCCAGAGATATGGAATACATTGATCCCCATGTTTTCCAGTGCCTTGGCAAAAGCGATCGTCTCCTCAATCACGACGCCATTATCGATATATTCCGTCCCGCTTAACCGGATGCCCACAGGAAAATCAGGACCTACCTTTTTTCTTACATTTTCAGCGACCTCAAGCCCAAACCGCATCCTTTCTTTCAAGCTCCCTCCATACATATCTGTTCGCCTGTTGGTATGGGGAGATAAAAAATTGGTGATCAGATAGCCATGGGCGCCATGGATCTCTACCATATCAAAACCAGCCTGTTTTACCCTTCGGGCCGCATTCCCAAAGGCCTCGACAATCTCATGAATCTCTTCGATGCTTAATTCGGTGGGAATGACACCCCCCATGGCCACCAGCTCCTCCCAGGGGACCCGAGAAGGGGCCACCATGGGATAGGTCCCAATAAATTTCTGCCTCCCACAGTGCTCCATTTGAACACATGTCTTGGCGCCGTTTTGCTCCATGATCTCTGCAAGCTGAGCCAATCCGATGATACAGGCATCATCATAGACACCTAATTGGCAATGGGCTGAAATACTCGCCTTAAGGTCAATATAGGCATATTCGACGATGATCAGCCCCACTCCTCCCTTTGCCTTCTCTTCGTAGAATCTTAATAATCGATCGGTTACCATCCCATCTCGGGTCGCGTATCCGGTGATCATTGGGGAGGATACCATTCTGTTTTTTATGACCAGACTTCCGATTCTGCCGGGCTCTGTTAGTTTCGGAAATGGATGCTCCTTCATAATCCCATTACCTCCTTTTATTCATTGTCGTTGTATTTCTATCTCCATGCCTCATCTCATGGAAAAGGTTATTGACCGCTTTTTCAATTGCATTCTCGAATTCATCTGCATCAAGGGGTTTATGAATATATTCGTAGGCCCCTAATTTCATTGCCTGCTTGGTGGTCTCTATATCATGGTAGGCAGTGATCATGATGACATGGATGTCCTCTTCTTTCTCTTTGATCCTCCGCAACACCTCAAGTCCATCCATTCCTGGAAGACGAATATCCAGAATCACAATATCTGGTCGTTCTCTTTGAACCGACTCTAAGCCTTTTTCCCCGTCTTCTGAGGTTGCCACCTCGTATCCCTTCTCCCGCAAAAACATCTCCAGTGTCTCGCGAATCGAATGCTCATCGTCGATGATCAAAATCTTAATCATAAGTATTGTTTAACATGAAGGAGGGTGGCAGTAGTGCTTCTATTCATTAAATACGAAATCAAGAAATATGCCAAAAAAGGTGTTAATTAATCCATTGATATTGTTGAATTTCTAAAGGGTAGGGTTTTGCTGGGATGATCCGATTGAAAATTCCTTTCCATTTATGTAGAAAGGATCTTTCAATGAATGAGGAAAAAGGCTTAAGGACGGAGATTGTACTTTTGAATCTTTTTTCTAAGGGTAGGTCTCGATATTCCTAGGAGTTTGCAGGCATTTCCTTTATCCCAGTGGGCAAAGTCTAAGGCCTTAACCACATGTTCCATTTCAATTTGCTCGAGGGGTTTGATAACAGTTAATTCTTTCAGGTTCCCCTTTGGGCTGAATAATTCTGGAAAGGATTCTGGCAACAAGATGTTCCCCTTCGAAAGAACGATGGCCCTGGTTAATAAGTTCTCCAGTTCTCTGATGTTCCCCGGCCATGAGTAATGAACAAGGCCCTCCATCACCTCTTTAGGGATCTTGGTTACCTTCTTGTGCAATTCCCTATTGATTTTGTTTAACAGGTGATCTACCAAAAGAGGGATGTCGGCTTTCCGCTCCCGCAAAGGAGGTACATAAATTTCCACAACCTTGAGCCGAAAATACAGGTCTTCCCTGAACTTTCTCTCTTCCACCAGGTGCGATAAATCCCGGTTAGTAGCTGCGATGACCCTGGCACTGGAACGGAGGATTTCCTCTCCTCCTACCCTTTCAAACTCCTTCTCCTGTAAAAATCTCAGAAGTTTCACCTGTAAATTGGGAGAAATTTCCCCAATCTCGTCGAGAAAGATCGTGCCATTTTGGGCTAACTCAATCTTACCTCTTTTAAGATGGGTAGCTCCTGTGAAGGCCCCCTTCTCATGCCCAAAAAGCTCACTTTCAAGCAAGGTTTCTACAAGGGCTGAACAATTGATCGGCAAGAAGGGTTCTCTTCTGGAGGGGCTGTTATAGTGGATGGCTTTGGCAATCAGTTCTTTACCGGTCCCGCTCTCCCCCTGGATTAATACCGTGGTCTTGCTTTCTGAAACGAGTCCAACGATCTTGAAGATTTCCCGCATGGCCTTGGTCCTGCCTACAATGTTATTGACCTTGTAATCTTGAGAAATTTCCACGATTAAATTTTCTAAGCGGGTGTTCAGGTTGCGGTTACTGACCACCTTGTCAATGGCGATCTCCAACTCATCCACATCAATCGGCTTGTGGATGTATTCATAGGCCCCCAGCTTCATTGCCTGGATTGTCGTCTCCATATCATGGTAGGCGGTGATCATGATGACAGGGATGCCCTCTCCTTCCTCCATAATCCGATGAAGGACCTCCAGTCCGTTCATCCCCGGAAGCCGAATATCCAGAATCACGATGTCAGGTCGCTCTCTTTGAACGGCCTCCAATCCCTTTCCACCCTCTTCTGAGGTCACGACCTCGTATCCCTTCTCGCGTAAAAACATCTCTAATGTCTCTCGAATCGGCTGCTCATCGTCGACCACTAAAATCTTCATCATTGCTGATTACTCCGTGGAAGCAAAACTCTGAACGAGGTCCCCCGGTGGATCTGGCTGTCAACCTCGATGATTCCATCATGAGCTTCAATAATCTTCTTAACGTTTGAGAGTCCCAACCCGACGCCTTTGGCTTTTGTGGTAAAAAAGGGGTCAAATATCTTAGCCTGATATTCGGAAGCAATGCCAATGCCCGTATCTTTGATCTCGACCCTAATCATTTCACGGCCCATCCTTTCAGCCTTTCCTATATCAATTTCAAGGATGCCCCCGGTGGGCATCGCCTCGATGGCGTTGAGGAGGATATTCAAGATCGCTTGCTCCATTTTTTCCCAATCGATGAATACGTCCTGGAGAGAGCCGGATATCCTTCGCATGACCTGAACATTTCTTTCCCTCATCTTATCACTCAATAAACTAACGCACTTTTCAATGACCTTCTCAATACGGTAAGACTCCTTCTTCATTTGGATGGGTTTTGCAAAATCCGTTACATCCTCTACGGTTTGATTCAGACGTTTGATCTCGTCTGCAACAATTTCAAGACGTCTCTTGTTGAACCCTTGGAACTTCAGATGCTTTGACAGGATCTGAATGTTCATCTTAATGGATGAAAGGGGATTTCGGATCTCATGGGCAATCGTCGTAGCAAATTGTCCGACGGAGGCTAACCTCTCATTCTCCAAAATCTTCTGTTCCATTTTCTTCCTTTCGCTGATATCACTCAAGATTCCTATCATTACAGGGTTTCCATCGAATTCAACGAAATTGATCTTTAATTCTGTGGGTAGCCTTGTACCATCCTTGTGCATTCGAAGAAATTCGATTGGGTCAGGGATGCTCTTCCCTTTCATTTTATCCTTGAAAATCCTTTTCACCTCCTGGATATACTCGGAGGGGAAAAAATCATTTAGCTCTTTGCCCAAGACTTCCTCTCGGCTATAGCCGTGCATGGCAAGAAAAGCCTGGTTGGTAAAAATGATCTTACCATTTTGGCACACCAAATACCCATCGTTGATGTCTTCCACAAGGGTTTTATATTTTCTCTCTGATTCCTTTATCTTTTCGTGCAATTGAGCATTCTCTACAGCAACTCCGATCTGATTCCCGATCAGGGTCATGAGGTTGATCTCTTCAGAAGAGAAGTGACAGGGAGTCTTGCTTGCAATATTCAGGACCCCCACAATCTTATCTTTTGCCATGAGTGGAACCGACATAAGTGATTTGATCTTTTCCTTCTTTACAGCAGGCTCAAGAGCATGGGGATATTTCGCATAGTCATCATAAGCCATCGGCAATTGCTGCAGGGCTACATTTCCGGCCAGTCCCTCACCAATCTTTAGCCTGCTTACGCTTTTATAAAACTCCTTCGAAAATCCCTCTATGGGCTGTAAAGATCAATTCTTTGTTTTTATAATCGAATAAAAAGATGCCAACCCCTTTCTCCCCCACAATTTCCTCAGTTCACTGATGGCCAGATTCATAATCTCATCCAAGTTGAGGGATTGATTCACCGTAGCAGAAATCTTATTCAGTACGGACAATTCTGCATTTTTCCTGGTAATTTCTCTTTCTACCTTCCTCTTTTCCTCTAATAGATTTTCCAGGTATTCGGCCCTTTCTTTGATGGTCATGCCCCACTTAGGCAGGTCAACGCCTCCTTTTCGCAATTCAACCCGGGTTCCGATAACAAACTCACATTCATCATCACCCTTAGCAATACATTTTGTCTCTGCTGAAACCAGATCGTTTCTATTTGAGATATCTTGCATAAAAGAAAGGAGAACACCGGCCGAGTAATAGCAGACAGGTGATTCAAAAGACCTTTTATTGCATAAAAAGGCCCATCCTTCAAAGCTGTTCCGGCAGGTGACATAGGCGTATCCCTCGGCAAATTTTAATTCCTTGATGACAAAATCTCCAAAACCCGCCTCAGAATACGTTGTCACTGCATCAATAAATCCCTTCGATGTCTTGTCTAAAATGCCTTTTTTCAAGGCCTCCTTAGAAAAGGTCTCTGATAGTCCCGCCTCAAACAGCACTCGTCTGTAAGTATCATCCCCAGCAAAAAGAATGATAGACGTTCCTAAATTAAGCCAACCTCCGGGGATATCAAGGAGACACATCCGAGTGCCTCCCACATCGATCCAGCCTCTCGCTTTCCTTGATAAGAATTTTACTTTATTCCCTTTCAATTCCTCGATTTGCCTATCCCGGCCTTCAATTTCCTCTCTGACCCTAAGAAAGTCTTTTTCAAAGCGATTGATTATTTTTTGGGTTGCATAGTCGATGTATCGATCCACAGAATGAATCGCTTTAGACCCTTTCCCTTTCTCAATTTTCTGGAGGATCAGCCGAATCAAAGCATTTCTAAGAACGGTGAGGATCTTTATGCCTTGAGAGAGGTGGTGAGGATCCTGATGGGTCAGAGCTTCTACATACGAATCCAGCCCTTTAAAATTCTGATCGTGGATGGCCTTTGAGAAGGCTTCTATCCCTCGGCGAAATGCACGGTTTATAGGATGCTGACGTTGAAGGCCTCGTTTAAGATATTCCTTTGCGCATCTCTCGAGAATCTCCTCTTTCTTTTCTCTAATAATAGCGGATACCTGCTGCATCTCGTACCCTACCCGTTAAAAAACAGAAGCGGTCTCTAATATCTATATAATAATGGATCAGGAGACTAAGGACAGGACCAAGATTTTGAGCAGACTATATCAAAAATACTTAAAAAAAGCTATAGATAGAATAGAAGGGATACCCATCGAGTGAAAAATCAATCATCCTACCCAAAAGGCAGGATGTTGGAAGCAGAGAAACGACTCGAGAAAAGATTCAAAAAGGTTATAAACTCTGTCTATAAGAGCCGCAATTCTTTTAGGCCTTTAATTTTCAAAGTTCCCAGCATTGAGGGCCTGGTTCTGGGTCGAAGCGGAGACTTTCTTTTCGACCGCCAGGTTGCTCAAAAAGTCCTGGAGATCTCTTCCTTGAAGCTCACCGGGCTCCTTTTCGCCGACAAATCCCCTGAAGTTCCGAAGCCAGGTGAGATAGGTTTTCTCCGTGCTGAGCGATCTGTGCCGGAGCCTGAGGGCCTCGCGCATCTTTTCCTCAAGCGGTTTCCATCTCTCTGCAGGGTGGACAGGAGAGGTAGTCTCGCCAATCCCCGACGTCACGTTTTTTGATAGAAAATAATCGTACAGCCTCAATGAAGTGTCCGCTTGCTTGACCTGCCAGTCTTCGTGTTGTTTTGCCATTTCCGATAGAAACTGTTTCTTTTGCTCACTTCCCAAACGGTTAGACAGCGGTTCATTCAGAAAGCCGTAACAATCAGAGACCCACTTCAAATAGTAAGGGACAGATTGAGATCTTACGCTCCCCTTCTTGATGAGAAATGCTTCATAGGCTCTCAGCATAACAAATTCTTAGATTAGATTACCTCATTCATAATAATAAATTTTAATTATTATATAGAACTTCTCCGTGTTTATCAACACTTTCGCTCAAAACATACGCAGGGCCACAACAGTAAATAATGATGGCTTCAAGTATTAGAAATCATTCCTTTAGTTAATCCACGTTTCAATGATTTCAGAGCTAATAAAACGCCGTATGGATGCGACCGTCATGATTGACACCTTGAAAAGATTAGGCCAAGGACAATGTTAGCGTAATATATGAGTGACCCATATTGATGTACTTTTCAACACATTAGCGATGAGCTAGCTCTTTTCCCAGTCTCTATGAACCCCGCGATGGAGCCTTCATTGTCGCGAAGGACGGCAGCCAGGTCATCGGAGGTGTTGGAATGAAGAGAATCGGCACAGATATATGTGAAATGAAAAGACTGTTTGTGAAGGATGAGTATAAAGCCCAAAGAATTGGCAAGAGATAATGAGCAATGATTGAAGAAGCCAGGTTAAAAGGATATAAAAGAATAAATAAATATGGAGAAAATGAAGAAAGCGCAATTGATTCCCAACCCGGATGGGAGTAGAATTTGTAGATAACCCACTGTCAATTCTTTTTCTAACTTAGTGCGTGTTATGCCTTCGAGATGCATGATAGAGGTTAATAAAGAACAGTTCAAAGAGATTTACTTTAAACTGGGTGGTGGCGCGGCGACCGGTTGGGGCCTGGAGTTCTGGAACAAATTCTTCGAGGACGAAAAAAGACCGGGAATGAAGTATCTATTAGAAAAACCTGAAACACCAGAGCATACAAGAATGATGATCGTTACGGACTATGAGAGGAACGAATATCGGTGTTGACTTTTGCATGAGGAAGAAGAAATAATCCTCTTCTACTTTCCGGACGAGGGCTGATAGAAAGCGCGACCTAACCAAAACGTTGGAGCGACGGAAAATGCAAAGAACGGGCGCTTACTCAGTTCTCATTAAACCATCGGGGATGACTTCCTTCATTTGGCCCGTTGGAATGGCGCTAAATCTTACCTCAAGAAGGCGGGGACGAAGCGCCGTCAAACCCCTCATGAAGGGAACACTATGGACGAACAGGTTAGAGAAGCGATCTTTCAACAGGTGGAAAAGGAGCCTTTTGGGCAAAAGTTCGGGCTCAAACTGAAACAACTGGACGAAGGATACTCTAAGGTGGAAATGGACTTTACGCCGGATATGGTAAATATGTTGGGCATTGCCCACGGTGGGGCATTATTTGCCCTTATTGATGAGGCCTTCGAAACTGCCTCAAACTCCCATGGCACTATCGCTGTAGCCCTGAATATAAATATCACCTTTGTTTCTTCTCCTTCCCCAGGAAGCAGACTAATTGCCGAGGCACAAGAGGTTAATCAGACCCCTCGGACTGCTCTTTATGACATTAAGGTGTCGGATGACCAAAACAGCCTGATCGCTTATTGCGAAGCTCTTGTTTATCGAAAAGGAAAACCATTGCCTTTTCTCAAAGAAGGGGAAGAAAAAGCATAGGGTTGTCGATAAAGACTCACGGTCTCTTAAAGTCGAATAGAAAGATGGATGGGTGGAGCGATGATTAGCTCATGCCAAGAATACGGCGAGCGATAGTTAACTTCTGAATCTCTTTGGTTCCCTCGTAGATCTCGAGTAGCTTGGCTGCCCGATAGAAGCGCTCAATCGGATAATCGCCAATATAGCCGTATCCCCCATGAAGTTGTAACGATTCGTCCACTACCTTAACGGCCATATTGCAGGACCACCACTTTGCCATGGCAGAGAGTTGCGTGTTGGGATTTCCCCGGTCAAGATTCCAGGCGGCCTTATGAACCAGAGACCGGGCCGTCTCAACAAGGGTAGCCATCTCGGAAATCTTCATCTGGGTCGCCTGAAAAGATCCAATGGCCTGGCCAAACTGTTTCCTCTTTTTCACATAGTTGATTGCTTGCTCCAGGGCTCCCTGAGCAAGCCCAACGCCATGAGCAGCAACAGCGACCCTGGAGTGGTCTAAAAACCGCATCAACTGAATGAATCCATTTCCCTCGATCCCAACGAGATTCTCTTTCGGGACTCGAACATTATTGAAATAGATATTGGCCGTATCCGAGGCGCGGACCCCCATCTTTCCATGGATCTTATCTGCCTTGAATCCTGGCCGGTCCGTTTCCACGAGGAGGACACTATGGCGCTTTGCTTTCGAGGTCGATTCCGGATGGGTCAAGCAGAACACAAGGAGAAAATTGGCCACGGAGCCATTGCTGATCATCACCTTGTTGCCATTAATCACGTATTCCTCCCCCTCCTTCACAGCCGAGGTAATGACTGAAGCTGCGTCACTTCCTGCCTCTGGCTCTGTAATCGAGAAACCCGTGACCCAGTCTCCTCTGGCTAAGGGCGGGAGGTACTTCTTCTTCTGTTCCTCAGTTCCAAAGAGCAACAATTGTTCTGAGCCAAAGATCGGCTGAGACAGTACCTGAGCCAACCCGGGATCGACCCTCCAGAATTCTTCAAGGATGATGGCATGCTCAAGATAGCCTAATCCAAGACCTCCATACTCTTTTTTGAAGAAAACACCAATGAATCCCAGTTGTGCCGCTTTCTTGATAAGGTCCTTCGGATATTCTTCTTTCACCTCGCACTCCTGCCCAATGGGCGCTAATTCGCCCTCGGCAAACTCACGGGCAGCCACGCGGATCTGCTTCTGACGATTCGAGGGTTCAAAGTCCATAATCTCTCCTTTTAACTCTGAAATGTGAAATATATATCAACAAGACAGGGATTTGTCAAAGAAAAGATGATGTTGAGATGTCCTGGGAGGTATGCCAAAAGGTTTTTTAGGGAAAATTGGCGACGGTGACGGGTGATCATGGGGAATGGCCAAGAGCCACTCATTAGAAAAAATCATTCGGAAGCTGCTGCAACCATTGCCTGGACATTGGCTAATTGAGTATCCATGGGAATGTCACAACCCGAGTGAAGAATAAAGCCGTCGGGTCCAAGGGCTCGAATTAATTTACTGCAATACTGTCCCACTTCCTCTGGTGTTCCGAATGCCAGCATGGCAGCAGGGACATCACCCATCAGACACATTCGGTTTCCCAAAATCTCTTTGGCTTTAAATAGGTTGGTCTGCCCATCGGTGGATAGAATACATTTACCAACCGGCAGAGATTTAAAATAGGGGAGATCCCGGGTCCAGTCTGAATCTAAATGAAGGATAGGAACCAATTCAGAGGCAATGACCTCACGGACTGCCTTCTCAATGTAGGGCCAGGCAAAACGCTCCCACAATGCCGGGGAGATCATGTTGCTTGCTGCGCGCCACCCACCAATCCAGACGCCTGGAAGCCCTGAAGCCTTGGCCTGTTTGCAGGCAGGATCAACCAGATAGGGCATGATCACGTCCATTACCTTTTGAACCTTGTCAGGAATAGTGAGTAGGTCCGTAAAAAAACCCGTTAAAGATCTCGCCCCACAGAGAAGCTCAAAAGGAAGACTTATGGCACCTCCTGACAATACGGGTATACCATGAGCAGCCCATGCAGCCTTGATGTCCATCGGTGGTTGGGCAAAAGGAAGACGTTCCGGGGGGACGTCTTCTAAAACGCGGTTCATCATAAAATCATGGAAGAACCTGGGCCAACCTTCGGATAGTATTTGATCATAATCCTCCGTTGCCATGAGCTCTAATTCCACAACCTGACATGCTGCATCCTCTGGGAGATCGACTCCTGGGACTTTAACCTTCGACATCCAGAGGTAGCATAGGCCATAGGGAGAATACAACCCGTAATTGATGGCGTCGGCGTCTCCAACCATCTGAAATGCCCTAATCATGACCTCGACCGACTTTGGAATCGATCTTAAAAAATCAGATAGAGGTGTCTTGGTTACTCTTGCTGCAAACCCCGCATATTCCAGAATGACGGGAATACGATCTGGTTTCTGCAGGGTGATTGCTTGAAAAATTCGATTTTGACGTTGTTCTAGAGAAGTTGATAATTCTCAGAAGGGTTCATTCATCTAACCTCTTGTCCTGTCGGACCTTGCCTGAAGATTAGTCTTTGACAAGAATATGGACCGTGCAGGCCCGGGTATCCCATTCCTTATAACCGCCCATGATTTGAGCGAGACCCACCCGCGGATTTTCTACTTATGGAAACCTGAGCCAGTTGCTCCAGGGAAGTTCCACATCGCTCCATATCTTTTTGGGCAATGAGAGCAAACTGTCCGGGGAAGACATCGCCGAGCTCTGTTTCTAACTCTGCAGCTCCTACGTTCAGCATGGTTCCCTTCGGCATCACCGTTTTTTCTACTCCCGTGTTGGAGAAACGTTGATGATGAAATCTATGAATTTAGACTTACTGACTCCATCTTTCGAATCGCCTTCACGACAGCGGAAGCACATACCCCTGCATGTCTCGCTATCTCTGCCATCGGTATCCCTAACTCATGACTTAAATGGGAGGATATCTTAGCCCTCAATCGCGACACTTCCCGCCTCTGCGCCCCATTTCGAAGCGCTCCCTCACTTACCCCTTCTTCCTCGCACATTCTCTTGATCACCTGCTCAATCGATCTTTTCCTCTCTCCCAGCTTCAGTTGCCGTCGCAGATTCCTATCCGCCTCCCTCAAAATATCCTGAACAAAACCTCCTCCACCCAAAATGCGCGCATCATGTCGGAGACCCTTCCTTGAATCCCTCAGAGAAAGTACCTGCGACCATCCTCCGAGGCTTCGAATCCATCCTCCCCCAACCAGATCCAAACGTCTCCCTTGTTGTTTCCCTTCCTCCATAAACTTCCGCTAACCCCGGACCCCTTTCCGTCTCTCTTCGCTGAACTGCTTGAGGACATAATCCGTCTCCTGCCAATCGCTCTTCCTTCGCCCTGTCAGAGCACCATGGCCGCACAGGGGCGCTGTTCCAACTCTCCCACACTCTTCACGATTCCTGCCCTCAAGGGATTTAAATGAATATAACGGGCCAGTTCCAGTAAATAAGGGTCCTCCTCACAAACAATTGACCTATAACGGTTCTGAAAGAGATGACCACTCCTTCGGTATCTCAGGTTATATCGGATGGCGTAACCCGTCAAAAGACGCCGCATAAATTGCAAAATCCCCTGGGGACCACTGAATATCAAGAGATGGATGTGATTATCCATGAGAGCCCAGGCTAGTACTTTCGTTCCCGTCTTCTGCACCAGTTGACTGATACGGGAAACAAAACCCTGCCGGTCCCGGTCGTCAAGGAATATCGGACAGCCTTCAATTCCACGTACCATCACGTGGTGAAGAATTCCAGGTGCGTCTAACCTTGCTTGCCGAGGCATAAAAAACTTCTACCACAATTATCAAAGAATGTAAAGTGATGATTTTCATCAACGTTTTGAAAACCAAATCAAACGAGTGAGTGAGAAGTCTGACTGACGTAGCGACACGGAATTGAACTTCGATGGATAATCTGATATATTTTATACGATATCAACCTGAGATAGGAGCAAGGATATGAAGAGATCATTCACGATTGTTGTGGAACGCGATCCTGAGAGCCACTGGCTGGTCGGCGAAGTGGTTGAATTGCCCGGGTGTTACACTCAAGCTCCGGACCTTCCCGCATTGGAAGCAAATATTCGTGAAGCTATCTCCGCATATCTTAAAACGGCGGAACCGGAGGAGCCCTTGCCGGATTTCGTGGGAACCTGGCGAGTTGAGGTTGCTGCATGACCCGTCTTCGTCTGGTCACCTATCGGGAACTCCGAAAAGTCGCTGAAAGAATTGGTTTTCAATGGGTTCGTCGTGAAGGCAGCCACAATACTTTTCGCAGTGAAGGAGGACGCATCATTGTCATTCCTGACCATGGCTCTCAAGTGATCGTTCGCCCTCTTCTTCGCAAGATCTTGCGTGATATGGGAATAAGCCTTGAAGAGTATCACCGATTACTTGATGAGTTGTGAAGTGAAATAATGTCTATGACGCAATTCTTTTAAGGTCTTACCTTTCAGCCAAAAATCCTAAGACAAAAATGGCCAACCCCAATACGCCCTGTCATTCCCAATTCGATTTGGGCTTACCTATCTCTGCCAACTTCAAGGCGCGATCCGTGAGCTCCTCTCTTTCTCGAATGCGATCCGGTAGACTTCGGTCTCTCTCTTGGCCAGCTCGGTCAGCTTCTCCTGAATGGCGTCAGTTAGAAGATCGTATAGCGCATCGAGCATAGCGTAACTGACGGATCATCTCGGACTGGTGTTTGAGAGTTGCGGTTATAGCCCAATTGTGCTACATTTCCTTTAGGCCGTAGAGGAGGTCCAAAATGAGCAAGACTGAAACAGTGAGAGCACGGATTGAACCGCGCCTGAAGAAGGAAGCAGAACATGTCCTTGAGGATTTAGGGCTCTCTGCCACACGAGCCATCACTCTTTTCTACCGGCAAGTCACGTTGCGCAAGGGGCTTCCGTTCGATGTGGTTATTCCGAATGCGACCACGCGAAGGACATTCGAAGGTACAGATGCCGGCAAGGACCTCGTGGTTTGCAAGGACGCCGATGATATGTTCAGGAAGCTGGGGATTTGAATGCGAACTCCAGTCTATACCCGGCAATTCGAGAGGGACATTAAGAGAGCAAAAAAGCACGGGGGGGAATATCAATTAGTTCAAGATTATTGCTCGGGTACTTATTGAGGGCAAGAGGCTTGATCCGCTACATCGCGACCATCAACTTGTCGGAGACTATGTAGGTCGCAGAGAATGTCACATTGAAGCAGACTGGCTGCTCATTTATAAGTTGGAGAAGGATCGGATCATGTTGAGAGGATGGGGTCTCATGCCGACCTCTTTGAATGAAAATGGACGCAACGTTGGTGACTAAGTTGAATTACTCGGCTACGCTTGTATAGCGTTGTCGTTCTGATCGTCCCTTTGATCTGAGGGTCTCCTTCTCACCTTATTCCTGCTCACATTTTTCGAAAGGATGCTCAGATCAAAAGCGGATGTCAAGAAAAAACGAGGCAGATCCTGGTTATCAGGTGATGATCAATCGGTGGTGTGAGTTATGGAACTATTTGGTGAGCCGTACAGGAATCGAACCTGTAACCTACTGATTAAGAGAAGGTGAAAGGGTATCAATGATTTCAATAAGTTAGCGAAACGACTCACATAACTTGTAATAGTAATTAGCACAATAACCCCTATTTTCTTAATTAGTAGTGGGAAAGCAGGCCAACTCTTTTCTAATCTGATTCCCTGTCATCATTAACAACGGTCTCCAAGGCTATCAACCCGGTAGCTTTGGAGGTCTTTACAGGAAACAACGACCAAAGGGAAGGTAGGAAGGCAGACCAAATTATGTGTGAAAGTCACGATTTGACCTTGCACACCCTGTTAAGTGGTGTGGTGACATCTTCCTGTAATGTTGTTTTTGGGATTTTCCATAAGCATACTCCACTTCAAATGGAAATCAGGAACCTGGCTTGACAGAGGATTATTTTCCCCTTGACTGGCCATGCCGATAGGAGTATTTTTTAATTACTGGTTCGCACTTGTCTTTAATCAGCCTCACAACCTAACCTCTACCCTTCTTGGGTGTCGCATGAACAGGAGTTTTCAGAAGGTGCCAATATGAAGCCTCCAAGGAGATTTCTATTTCTCTTTGGAGGCGACTACTTTTCAACCCGAAGAACGGCACTTTTTGCTGAGGGTTGGGTAACTTTCGGATAATTTTGCTAAAGGAAAGAAAGGAGGTTGGTACTCATGAGTCAATCAAGCCAGTTGGACAGGACCTTTTCCTTTATCCTGAAACGCATGGTGGAGACTGGGCAAGCACCTTTCTATACGGAAATAGCTGCTGAATTGGCGGTTTCCGTGGAAGAAGGTCGTAAAGCCCTCCATAGTCTCCTGGGGACGGGAATTCCTGCTTGGGTATTTCCGAATACCAGCTACATCACTTCCTTCGCCCCTTTCAACAATCTTCCCACCCAGTACCGGATCACAATCGAAGGGCAACAAAAGTGGTTTGGTGAGTGAGGGTTTGAGTCGCTGGCGGTCAGCTGGCTCTTCAAAGGGAAAACAGTGCGGATTGATGCTCCATGTCTTGATTGCGGATCAGCCATCCGGGTGGAGATGAAAGATGGTATAATAAAGCATACCGAGCCCGAAGGTCTGGTAGGGTACACATCAGTACCTTTCCGGGAATGGTTCAAAGACCTTCCCTATAGTTGAAGTACCATGAACCTCTTCCGGTCGGAAGAGCACGTTCGTAACTGGAGCGGTTTCAAATCGGCTACCGAAGAAGGGATTGTTGAATTGTCTGCTTTGGTCAAAGTTTTTTCGGGTAATTTATTCACCCGGCGGTTGGAGACGGATTATTTTTCCAATTATCAGAGGTATTTAGGGGAATTCATCTCTGCCATTGGAGAGATAGGGAAAGTCCGCCCGTTCTGGTCGCCATAGGCTCTGTGGCCATCCCCGATTGAATTTTACCTGATTACTGGCAGGGCATTTTGGCCTGCCTTTTTTGTGCACATTTCTCCCAGTTATCGTTACCCTCCAGACTTATCTCAGATTGAAGAGTAGGTGAACTAAATAGCCCATGTCTTATCTCTTGCCTCCTGAAATATTGTTTTCCAATCTTTGCGCCATAATCAATATTTCAAACAGACATCATCTATCCAGATCCGTAAAAAGGCCGGAATTCATTAAAGGGTGTAGATCTTAAGCAGGTAATCGATAGAAAGGTATACCTGAACCAGCTCAGCAATGAACAGGCTATTCGCAATCGGTTGCAGTCACAATCTTTTTTGATTAAGATTTT
>CAWEAV010000033.1:0-93035 GCA_963806715.1 uncultured delta proteobacterium | reverse complement strand
CCATGGCGTCAGGCAGCCACGTCATGAGCGGAAACTGCGCGCTTTTGCCGACGATGCCGCCGAAGATCAAGAGGGCTGCCAGGGTCAGAAAGCCGGAGGGCATGCGGGCCGCTGTCTCCGGGCTGTTCATCTCCAGGATCTCCAGGTTCCCGAGATGAAGCAGCACCAGGAGAAGACCAATGAAAAGCGCAACGTCGCCCAGACGGGTCATGACAAATGCCTTCTTTCCCGCCTGGGTGGCGCTGAACTTCTCGTACCAGAAGCCGATCAGCAGTACGACGAGAGCCCTACCAGTTCCCAGAAGACGTAAAGCTGAAGCATGGACGAGGAGATGCTCAAGGTCATCATTGCCCATGCGAAAAGGGATTGAAACGCATAGTAGCGGGAGAAACCGGGGTCGCCAGCCATGTAGCCGAGGGAATAGATCTGAACAAGAAAACTGATGGCCGCAACCAGGGACAGCATAAGCAGACTCACCGGGTCGAGCAGAAACCCAAAGGGAATATAGACGTTTCCCACAGTGAGCCATCTGGCAGCGTAGTGGATCGGCCCGCCCGTACCCCAGTGTCGAACCAGTAGAAAGACAGCCCCGGCGAGTGAGCCCGTCACCGCCGCGACAGCGATCCCTCCCGAGAGCCGGCGATGATCCCTGGTGAATACGATGATCAGCACGGAAAGAGACAAAGGGCAGCCACGTGGTCAGCACTGCCGCCACCCAATTCGGATCTTGTAGCCAGGAAACCATTATCGGTCCGCCTCAGTGTCGTCCGGGGCACCCACAACGGGTGGCATGGGACTACCACTTCAAGATGTTGTAACTGTCCGGGTCTAGAGAACCGGTTCGTCGGTAAGCACTGACGACCAGGGCCAGTCCTACGGAGACCTCGGCCGCAGCCACAGCGAGGATGATGAGCACGAAGACTTGGCCTTCCATGAGCTGCCAGCGCAACGCCGCAGTGACAAAGGCGATGGCCGCCGCATTCATCATCACTTCCACACCCACGAGGGTCATGATCAGGTTTCGGTGGACCACCATGCAGACAAGTCCCATGGAGAAGATGAGTCCTGCCAGAAGGAAGACATGGCCCAAGGGAACGATCATTGGTGCGCCTCCTTCACTCGTCTTTCGGCTTCGTCGCCGTCCGCTCCCCCTTTCTTGCCCAGCTGAATGATGGCCACCAGGACAACGAGGAACAGGATGGAGACGATCTCAACCGCCAGCCAGTATCTGTCAAATAGGAAATGACCGAAATCGCGGGGCTGGACGACAGCGCCTTGGAGAACGATCCTGCTGCCGGGATCCTTGAAGACCATTGCAACGGCGACGGCGAGGAAAACGACTCCCAGGAGCATGGCAGGCCCCCATTCAGACAGCAGTCCAATCTCCCGGGGAGACCGCTGAAACAGCATGATCCCAAAGAGGAGGAGCACCATGATCGCCCCTGCATAGACGATGATCACGAAGGCGGCCAGCAGGGGCGCACCGAGCAGGAAGAAGAGGGCTGCTGTGCCCAAGAAGGCGACGATCAGATAGAGTACGGCATGAACCGGATGCCGCCGGGTTATGGCCATGGCGGTGGCACCCACCATAACGGCGGAGAGGAGATAGAAAATCGCAGCATAAAGAGTCATGGTGTTCCTCAGTTAACAAAACGCCTATTGTCTCAGCTTCGAAAGCCAACCCAGACTTTCCAAGGAAACCATATCACGGAATATTTCCATCGTGAATGAGGTGGATTACCCATTTTCCAATGAAAAATACTGTAATTCAAACTGCAAAAGAAGGGTTCCACGATTCGCGGGGTCGAGTGTGAGTTTCTTGTGTTTCACTTGAACCCTGGACCCCTTGAACCTACTACGGTAGATTGCTTTTCACGTTGACCGGTTTGTCTTCATCGATATGTGTTCCCTTGTCACCCACCATGGTGACGCCGGCATAGCGATAGAAATTATACTCATTGTTTTTGCCGCCATGATTGACGAGGAGGTCTTCTTTCTCGTAGACGAGCTTCAGAATATCGCGGCGGCTCGTCTCAAAGTTCGGTGTTAACTGAATGGCAAGGGTAGGACACGCCTCTTCGCAGAGTCCGCAGTAGATGCAGCGGGCGAAGTTGATCCTGAACCACCGGGGGTACCTGCGGCCATCCTCTCTTTCTGCTGACTGCATGGAGATGCAGCTCGTTGGGCACACCGCTGAACAGAGATAGCAGGCCACACACCTTTCCTCGCCGTCCGGGTCTCGGGTTAGAACGATCACGGCCCGTGATCTTGAAGGCAAGGGCCGTTTGTATTCCGGGTACTGTTCGGTGACCGGCTTCCTGAATAGGACCTTGAGAGTCGTTGCAAGCCCCTTCGCCAGGGCTTTTATGCCTTCCATGAAATCTCCATTCTTTTAAGATCCCGCTAAGATCACGGCGCCAGTGACGATAATGTTGAGCAGGGCGACCGGGATGAGCACCTTCCAGCCCACGTTCATCAGCTGATCGTACCGGATGCGTGGGAAGGTTGCACGAAGCCAGATGACGACAAAAGCGATCGCGCTCACCTTGATAACGAACCAGACGAAAGGTGGAAGGACAGGGCCGTGCCACCCGCCAAGAAAAAAAACGGCGACGAAAGAACCCAACGTGATCATGGTGATATACTCGCCAAGAAAAAAAAGACCAAAACGCATCCCGCTGTACTCGGTGTGGTACCCGGCACCCAGCTCATTTTCAGCCTCCGGTAGATCGAAGGGAATCCGTTTGATCTCCGCCATTGCGGCCATGAAGAAAAGGAGAAACGAGACCGGCTGCACGAGAATGAAAGGATACCGGCTCTGTGCATTGGTTATTTCAGTCAGGCGGAAAGAGCCTGCCATCATGACGATCGGCACGAGGGAGAGTCCAAGGGCAACCTCATAGCTGATCATCTGGGCTGCAGCCCGGATGCCTCCGAGAAGGCCGTATTTTGAGTTGGAAGCCCAGCCTCCGATGGCGACGCCGTAAACGCTGATGGAAGAAAGGGCCAGAAAATAGAGGAGTCCGACGTTCAGGTCCGTAATGACGAGAGGAATGGACCTGCCCCAGAGTGTCATGGCCCCTCCAAAAGGGACCACAGCAAAAATAAGCAGGGCCATGAGGGCTGCGACGCCGGGAGCAAGGAGGAAGAGGATCTTGCTTGCCCCTTCAGGTACGGTGTCCTCTTTGGTGACCAGCTTGACAAGATCGGCCAGGGGCTGGAGGAGGCCGAATTTTCCGGCCCGGTTGGGACCGAAGCGTGCCTGCATCCGGCCGAGGAGTTTCCGTTCAACCCAGACGAGATAGGAAGCCACCGTGAGCAGGACAATCAGGATGATGCTCAACTTAATCATTAGGAAAATCAATCCAAGAATCCATGCGAGAATCATAACGTGCCCTTCGTTTCTTGCGATGCTTCAAAGGGAATGCTTTTCAATCTGGTCGACCCTCACTTTCGGGGGCCAACTCCTCAGCCTTCGCCATGTCAGTTGCCGGTGTTTGGGCATTGCAATTACGCCGGGAGCCATCTCCTTGACGATGCGCAGTTCCACCTCCAGAGGTCCTCCATCAAAATGAAGGATACACCTGTCTTGGTCAGCGACGCCCACTCTCGATGCATCTCCAGGATGCATAAAGAGGCAGGGATTTTCTTCGACCTGCTGGATGTATTTGGAGTAAGCTGAAAGCTCTTCCGTGCCAAAAGTCCAATCGACAAGCAGAAGGTCGAGGGTGCCCTCCTGCCTGTGTTCTTTTTCAGATTGGGTTTGTCTGTAGGTGGAGAACGGATTCCCCTTTTCCCGCCCAAGTACGACTCGAATACCATCCTGTCGCTCACCGGGAGATTGAACCTGGATAAAGGCAGGATATTTTTTGGTCAACCACGCCCAAAGTTCGCCTCTGGATCGGGGGAATCTTTCCTCCTCTGAAGAACGTATGGTATTGGCAAGTTTGAATAGGATCTCCCAGGCAGGCTCCGGGTCTCCTCCCGGGATATCGCGTCGAAAAACTCGGGGTGGATGGCTCCCGTCGCTGATCTGCGAGATCGGAATTCCACCACAGTAAGCCGCTGGAGCAGACTGGACCCTTCCTTCCTGGTTCACAAAAGTTGTTTCCATCTCGAACAAAGTCCGTGTTGGCAAGAAGATGTGTGCAAGTTGGGTCGCAGTAGAAGGCAGGTAGTCCATCACCAGCAGGAGGTCAAGCTTGTTCATGGCCTGCCTTAGCCTTTCCTGGTCCGGAAAAGACCAGAAAGGGTCATTCTCAACGAGGATCAAAGCCTTCACATTCTCCTTCTCCATGGCCTCAATCACATCCATCAGAGAATCTTGTCCTGAAGATAGGAGCGCAGCACCAAAGGCGTTGGCCTCGGGCATCAGGTAGAAGAGGCCGGCCCGTTCTTTTGCAGCATGAAGAAGGAGGGTACTGTCCGCCACCATGTCAGGAGTTGATTCGCTCACAATGGCTGTGCCGCAAACAATCACAGGGTAACGGCTCTGCCTCAATTTCTCAGTTGCTGTGGCCATGCGATCCTTGAGGGTCGGATCGTGAGGGTATTCGGATGGCAAGGCATCATAGAATTGGAGGGCCTCTTTGCCAAGCTTTTCCGCTGCCGGGCGATTGACAGTCCCCTTGACCAAAGTAGCTAAACAGGGTTCCAGATCATCGGGTGCCACGGATAGATGTTCAAATTTGAGGGGAAGAAAAACGGGCCTGGGGTCCATCAAGGTAACCGTAGCCCCATTTCGGAAAGCCTGCCTGATTGCCAGAGCGAGCATCGGGGCCTCATTGACTGGGTCGGCACCTACGACCAGGATGAAATCGGCCTTCTCCATCTTGCGCATGGAGACAGCCAAACGTTCGTCAAGCCTCAACACTGCTCTTCTGACTTTGTGCGCCATGGCAGGGGTTTCAAAATAATTCGGTTCATTCCATCCCTGGGCCTCGCAAAATCGGAGAAGCATCGCCTGGTTCTCAAGGCTGCTCCGTGTCGATCCCACACTCACGATCGATTCGGGCCCTTTCTTCTGTTGTATCTGCAAAAGCTTTTCCGCTGCCGTTTGAAGAGCTTTGGTCAGAGAAACCTCTTCAGTTCCGATTCTCGCATGCCGTGGCCGCTCGGGATGATTGGTATAGTAGAAACCGTAACGACCCCGGTCGCAAATGAAGTGGCCATTGACGGATTCATTGAATCGGGCCTCGAGCCGGACGATCCCACGGTAGCGTGCGCTTGCAATGGTATTACAGCCGAGACTGCAATGGATGCAGAGGGAGGGCCCTCGTTCGAAGTCCCAGCGGCGCCCTGTAAAGCGGGACGGTTTGTCGGTATAGACGCCTGTTGGACAGAGATCGATGAGGTTTCCAGAGAAGGGGCTTTCCAGAGGGCCGTCCTTATAACGGCCAAAATAGGTGCGGATAAGCGATCTGCATGGCACCCAAGTCGCGGTAGCCGGCAAACTCCTGATAGAAGCGGCGGCATCGCCAGCAGTGAATACAGCGGTTCATCTCGTGCTGGACGAAGACGCCGAGGTTCTGGTCATAGTAAGTTCGCTTCTTCCCAAGATATCGCCTCAGCCCGTGGCCACCTGCCACCGTCATATCCTGGAGGAGGCAGTGACCGCCCTCATCACAGACCGGGCAATCATGGGGATGGTTCATCATGAGCCACTCAATCACGTGCTTGCGGAAGTCGACCGCCTCTTCATCGGTTGTTGACACCACCATGCCGTCCTGGCAATCGACCATGCAGCTCATCTGGATCCCCTTGACCGGGCCTTCCAGAAACTTGACGGCACACATCCGGCAGGCACCGACCGAGCCCAGCCCCGAGTGGTAGCAGAAGCGCGGGATGATGATGCCGAGGCGTGCAGCCGCCTCAATGACTTTCATCCCCTTTGGAACTTCTATCTCTAATCCGTCAACCTTCAGTTTGGGCATATGCTATCAAAGAGAAATGTCAAATTTCAAAATCCAAATGCCAAAGGAACATTAAATCCCAAAATCCAAAAACTTTCTAAAATTTAAGCTTTGGATTTGATTTGCCATTTGAACTTTGACATCTGTCATTTTGGGTTATCCCTTATACGGGCATTTTTTCTGGCTGATGTGTTCGTGAACCTCGTCCGCAAAATAGTCGAGAAGACTTGTCACGGGCATGGTTGCCCCTGGAGCAAAGGCGCAATAAGATTTCCACGTGTGCTGGCTCATCCGCTTAAGGATCGGGATAAATTCTTCCTTGCCTTCTCCTTCTTCAATCCGCCGGATCAGGTCGCGAATGAAGGGCAGTGCCTCTCGACAGGGGGTGCACCAGCCGCAGGACTCGCGAACGAAGAATTCAAGGAGATTGAGGGTAGCGGCCACGAGGCAAGTCTTCTGATCAAAAACGATGACCGCGCCCGTGCCCAGCCGATTCCCTGCCTTTTTGGTAGACTCGTAATCCATCTCCATATCGTAGTGCTTCTTCTGCAAGAAGTAGGTGGAGGCTCCACCCGGCAGGCAGGTCTTGAAATCGGATCCGGGCAGCAATCCGCCGGCATGCTCCTCAATGATCTCGCTCAGGCGGGTCCCCATTGGAAGTTCATAACAGCCGGGCCGCTTCACCTTTCCGCTCACGCAATAGAGTTTTGTCCCTGAAGCGGTTTTCGTTTTTGCCAGGGTCTTGAACCATTCCGGCCCGTTCCTCAGGATATGGGGGACATTGACCAAGGTCTCCATGTTGTTCAATACGGTGGGCTTTTCCCACAGCCCCTTTTCAGTCGAACGGGGGGGCGACTGCTGGGGGTGGGCCCTCTTTCCCATGATGGCATTGATCTGCGCCGTACCCTCACCGCAGATATATCGGCCACCGCTTCGATGAACCACGAGATCAAAAGAAAAGTTGCTGCCCAGGATATTTTTGCCCAGATATCCGGCTTCCCTGGCTATCTTCAATTCCCTCTCCATGATCCGTGCGCTGTTTTCGTAAGAGGGCCGGACAAAGATGAAACCTTTCTCCGAGGAAACAGAATACCCTGCAAGGATGGTGCCCTCGATGATCATGTGGGGATCCGCATGGGTCATGACTCGATCCTTAAATGTTCCCGGGTTCCATCTCATCAATATTGGTGATGATGTATCTCGGGAAGGGGGCATCGTCTGCGACGGACTTCCACTTCAGTCCGGCTGGAAACCCGGCCCCTCCGCGGCCCTGGAGATTGGCATCCACGACGATCTGTTGTACCTCTTTGGGAGAATATTTCTGGAGGACCGTGGCCAATGCCTGATAGCCCCCGCTTTGACGGTATTCCTCCAGTGTGGCAATTCGGTCCGGCTTGCGATTCTGAAAGAGCACCTGCGGATACATCCAGATCTCCTATATCACCTTGGAGCGCTTCACCTCTCCCTTCAACCTTTGAAGGAGGTCATCGATCTTTTCCGGGGTCAGAGGACCATAGGGCCGGCCATTGACCAAGACAGCCGGGGAGAGATCACAATAACCGATGCAGGCCGTGGGCAGCAGGGTGAACAGGCCGTCTTCTGTCGTTTCTCCCAGCCGGATGCCAAGTCTTTGTAGAAGATAATCGACCACCGATTGAAGGCCATTCATCCAGCAGACCACCCCATCGCAGACATGGATGACAAATCTTCCCGACCGGCTCTCGGTAGATAAAATCATAAAACGTTGCAAGTTCCTCCAATTCAAGGGTGGTCATACCGAGGAGTCTCGCCCCCTCTTCCAGTGCTTCATCACTCAGATAGCCATAATGATTCTGGAGGGCGAACATCACATCGACCGCCATTTCCCGAAGGTTCTCCCCTGGCTATCTCGTTCTGAAGTTTTCCCGTAATCCTTGGCAGCATAAGCAAATAAATAATAACGAAATTCGAATATCGAAATTTCTGCCTTCGCCGAAGCGGCTTCGCGCAGGCAGGCCGACAAATTAATTCAAATTTCCAATTTTAAGCCGCACAAACTCAAAGTCGATTTCTTGCGTTTTGGGTTATTGTCATCGGTCGATTGTTTCGTTTTTCGTTCTTCGAATTTGGATTTCCGTCTCTTCTCCTTAAGGAGAGGAGACGGCACTACCGGTCGATATCCGGCAGGATGTAATCGATCGAGCCGATGATGGCCAGGAGGTCTGAAAGCAATCCCCCTTTGCCATCAGCGGCAAGACCTGAACATTGGCAAAGCCAGGGGTCCGTATCCGCATCCGGTAAGCCATGTTGAGTCCATCGCTGACCACATAATATCCCTGCTCACCCCGGGCGATTTCCGTGGCCGTATAGGCTTCTCCTCTCGGAATTTTTGGCCCCCGGGTCACATTGATGAAGTGATGGATGAGGCTCTCGATATCCCGCAGCGTGTCCTTTTTCTCGGGGACCGAATAGCGGTAATCATCGGTCATATACCTTCCGCCGGGCATCTGTTGGCAGCCTGTTCGATGATCCGCAGGCTCTGACGCATCTCCTCCACCCGGACAAGATAACGGGCATAGCAATCCCCTCCGGTGGCGGTTGGAATATCGAATTTGAAATTTTCATAGCCGGAATAGGGAAATTTCTTCCGTCAGATCCCACTCCAAGCCGCAGGCCCGCAGGTTTGGACCTGTCACTCCCCATTCCATGGCGTCTTTGCAGCGACAGCGCTCCAACTCCTTGAGTCCGGCCTTGAAGATGGGATTTTTGGTAATCAGTGCTTCATACTCTTTCAGGCGGTCTGGAAAGATCTTGATAAAGTCATCGACCGCCTCTTTCCATCCCTCCGGCAGATCCGCAGCCAGTCCGCCGATCCGAAACCAGCGACGGATGGAGCCGGCCCCTGTGATGAGCTCAACGATGTCCATGAGCTTCTCCCGTTCACGGAAGGTGTAGAAGGTGGGGGTCATGGCTCCCACGTCATGGGCATAAGGTGCCGAACCAGACGAGGTGATTGTTGATCCGGAAAAACTCGCTGAGCATCACCCGGATGAACTGGGCCCGCTCAGGCACCTTGATTCCGGCCAGGGTCTCGACGGAATGGAGATAGGAGAGATTATTTGCCACGCCGCCAAAATAGTCGACCCGGTCTGTATAAGGAATGAATTGGTGCCATGACTGGCGTTCGCCGATCTTTTCGACGCCTCGATGATGATACCCGACATCCATATCGATATCGTTTATCTTCTCGCCATCGAGGGAGACGACGAATCGCATCAGACCATGGGTGCCGACATGCTGGGGGCCGACATTGAGCAGAAGGAGCTCTCCATCCTCTTCCTGCTTCAGAAATAGTCCCGCATCCAAAGGCTGATATTTTCGAGCCGACTCCTGGGTGTAGGGTTCCATCTCTGTTGCGCGGCCAGGATGGGTCTTCCTTAGGGGATGCCCCTCCCAATCGTGATGATTGAGAATCCGGCGCAGATTGGGGTGGCCATCAAATCGGATTCCGAACATGTCATAAACTTCCCGCTCATACCAGTTGGCAGAAGGCCAGAAATCCGTAATGGTTGGGGTCATCGGATCCTGCCCTTTTAAACCTACCTTCAGTCGCAAGCGGGAAGGAGGATCGAAAGAGAGAAGGTGGTAAACAAGGGTATAATCCGGGTATGTCTCTCGGACAGGCCGGTCCCGTTCATCGCCTGAAATCTCATGGGCAACCGTTCCAGCATAAGCCACATAAGGCTGGGAGCCGCGCCGAGCGGATTCATCAATTGCGGTGAAATCATCGAGTCGCAGATACCTGGGGGTGGCCTCGGTCTTTAGAAACTTAAGGATCTCCTTGAGCCGATTTTCCGCCACATGGAAAGTCACCATGTCCGAGGTTTCAGGCGTACTCTTGAAGGGCCTCGCCAAATTTCTCGTTGAGGATCTGGGCGAGAGATTTGTCCCGTTCATGCAATTCGAATCTGTGTGGTGGCGGAGTCCACATCAGATCCGAACGGGTATCCCAGAATCGGGGTGGGGTTACGGAGGTTCCCCTGATGGGAATACCTTCATAGCCCGGTCCCCTCGTATCTCTCGATTTCGTTTGCCCATCTACCAGGATCGGTTTCGTTGTTCCCTGAGTGCCGCCACCGCAGATGGAGAACAGAACGGGCTGGCCTTCATCCGAAGTAATCTTCTTCTGTAATATCCTTAACGCATGCTCAAGGGCCTCAGGTCGTGGAGGACAACCTGTGACATAAACGTCAACAGGAATGATCTGGTCTACGCCCTGGACAACGCTATAGACGTCATACATTCCTCCGCAATTTGAACAGGAGCCCATGGAGATCACCCACTTCGGTTCCGCCATCTGTTCATAAAGCCTTAACACAACAGGAGCGATCTTCTTGAAGACCGTTCCTGCAACGATCAAGAGATCGGCTTGCCTGGGAGAGCCCCGCAGGACCTCGGCCCCGAACCGGGCCAGGTCAAAACGGGGCGTGAAAACAGCTGCCATTTCGATAAAGCAGCACGAGGTCCCGAAGAAAAGGGGCCAAAGGCTGTACTGGCGGCACCAGTTGATCAAGGCGTCAAGCTTAGTCAGGATGACGTTTCCGGGGTAACTGGGTTTTTCCGGGTTGTCGGTCCCCACTCCAAGCCTCCCTTTCTCCAGATATAGAACAGACTGATCAGCAGTATGACGATGAAAAAGGAAATCTGCCACCAACCCGGCCATCCAAGTTGGTCGAAAGCAATGGCCCAGGAAAAGATATAGGCGGCTTCGACGTCAAAGATAAGGAAAAAGGTGGCAATGAGATAGAAGGCGACTGGGGACCGTAACCGAGCCGTGCCGGTGGGGATGATGCCACACTCATAGGGCCTCAACTTCTCGGGGTTTGGCTTCTTTTCACCAAGCCAGCTTGAGATGAAGAGGAGGCCAATTACCAAGACAAGGGCCATAAAAGTGAAGATGCCCAGCGCCAGAATCCCTGGCTCCCAAGGCGATAAGGGTCTAATATCGCGTACCAGTTCCATCACAACTTCCCAGTCAACTTTTGGAGATCATTCATCCCTGCCCCTCGTGGAAATAAAGATTTACCCATAAGTATAATGAAAGCTGGAGTGGAAGGAATGGGGTAAACCCTGTATTTTTAAGATAAAGATACTGTATTTTGCCCTTGATAGACGCATTCTGTAATGTTAAATTGAGAGGAAAATGAGGGAATAGAAAAAATGATTGCTTTTGATCTCATGTGTGTGAATGGCCATCTCTTTGAGTGTTGGTTCAAAGACAGTAAGTCTTATGAGGAGCAGAAGTCGGCTGGCATCATCAATTGTCCTGTTTGTAATGATACTCAGGTTGAAAAGGTTCTTTCTCCTTTCGTCGTCAAAAAGAATGGCGGAGAAAAAAAGGCGGAGATTGATCCCCACCAAGCCCTTCAGGCGATTCATCATTTTGTGGAAAAGCATTTTGAGGATGTCGGAGTTGATTTTGCCAAAGAGGCCCTCAAGATCCATTATGGAGAATCGAAGAAGAGAAATATCAAAGGGACGACTACCACGGAAGAGGAAGCCCTCCTTAAAAAAGAAGGCGTTCGATTTTTTAAGGTTCCAATCGTGAAACGCCTATTAAATTGAATTTACGCCGCCTGCTGTTCTTTTGAGACCCTTGATTTTGGAATTTCCTATCGGCAGTTCTTATTGTATTGATCCAGAGGTACGATCCCGGAGGCTTCTTTTCCTTAGGATCGCCATGAGGCCGATGATGACCTTTTGACCTTCCCTCTTCGTCAACGGGACTTCTTTTTTTATGATTCGCAGAGAGAAGGCCTGGTAGTGTTTTCCGTCCCAGGCTAATTTCTCCAGAAGATAGGCAATAAAATCTTGCTGGCTCTGAGTGATAGACTCCAAGCCTTGCGGGCTTTGCATAGGGATGAGTCTTCCCTTGGGCACCGGATGATAAGGGGAAGGGAGAAGGCTTTTGAATCCCATCTCCTGAAACCGCTTCATCACCTTTTCGAAACCTTCCCTCGTCAGTTCATCTGCACTTTCAACCCCTGCAACCCCTTTGAGAATCTGGCGGTAGGAGGCGTCATCGAGATGAAGATTCGATTTGGCAATATGAATAAGCGCCTTCTTTTGTTGGCGGATGGCCATTTTTCTCCTCCATTGGAATTATAAACCAACACGGGTTTAAAAGAAAAAGAAATGATGGAGAGAAACTTTAAGCATAAACCCTCTTTTTCTCCGGAATACAAAGTTGCCATAAAATTGAATTCTTGATATAAATACGTCAGCTTCCTAATCTGAAAGAATGATCTCCTACCTATGTACGTATGATGGAAGGCTTACCGGAGGAGATTCTGGATTTTACCTTGTATGGTTTGGGTAAATGTGGGGCAAATTGAGCCAAATATTATTTCAAGAAGAAATTTTTTATGAAGGAATTTTTTCTTGACAAGTTTATTTTTTTTTGTTATTAATATAAAGTTAATTTTTTTATAGATATTTTTCCGCGGTTGTAACTTGCTGATTTTTCCAGTCTTTTTCTTTCTGCGCCAGGAGGAGTTGATCTAATTAAACAAGAGATAATTTGGATGCGGAGAGGTTCCCGAGCGGCCAAAGGGGACAGACTGTAAATCTGTTGGCGATGCCTTCGGAGGTTCGAATCCTCCCCTCTCCACCAGGCCTGCCGATGGATCACAGAGGAATCAATATGTAATATTAGCTGTTCTGGTCATTGCCGCCTAAAATGAAATGGTGAGCGGATTGTTCTTTGAGTTGTGATCTGGCGGGGGAGAGATAGAAGAAGGAAAAGATTTTTGAGCAAATACAGTATCAACTATCTAAATTTTGAGGCGGGAGTAGCTCAGTTGGCAGAGCATCAGCCTTCCAAGCTGAGGGTCGCGGGTTCGATCCCCGTTTCCCGCTCCACGATTCGTAATTATTGTCAACTTGGTAACTCAATTTCGACCAGCCTGTCTTGCCTCATTGACAGGTTTTTCTTTCTTTTTCGCCCACGTAGCTCAGTCGGTGGAGCACTTCCTTGGTAAGGAAGAGGTCATCGGTTCAAATCCGATCGTGGGCTCCATGAAATTGAATGACGCAACGATTTTTTGAAAGATAAGGAGGGCGAAGCCATGTCGAAGCCGAAGTTTGAGAGGACGAAGCCGCACGTGAATGTGGGGACGATTGGGCATGTGGATCATGGGAAGACGACGTTGACGTCGGCGATCACGAGGGTATTGGCGACGAAGGGGTATGCGAGCTATATGGCATTTGATCAGATCGACAAGGCGCCGGAGGAGAAGGAGCGGGGGTTGACGATCGCGATTGCGCATGTGGAGTATGAGACGGGGAAGCGGCATTATGCGCACATTGATTGTCCGGGGCATGCGGACTATATCAAGAATATGATTACGGGAGCGGCGCAGATGGACGGGACGATCCTGGTGGTATCGGCGGCGGATGGGCCGATGCCTCAGACGCGGGAGCACGTGTTGTTGGCGAAGCAGGTGCGGGTGCCGTACATTGTGGTATTTTTGAACAAGGTGGACATGGTGGATGATCCGGAGTTATTGGATTTGGTGGAGTTGGAGGTGCGGGAGTTATTGAGCGGGTATGATTTTCCTGGGGATGATGCGCCGGTGGTGCGGGGGAGTGCGCTGAAGGCGTTGGAGTGCGGGTGTGGGAAGCGGGAGTGTCAGTGGTGCAGTGGGATCTGGAAGTTGATGGATGCGGTGGACACGTTTATCCCGGAGCCGGTGCGGGAGATTGACAAGCCGTTTTTGTTGCCGGTGGAGGATGTTTTTTCGATCAGTGGACGAGGGACGGTGGTGACGGGGCGAGTGGAGCGAGGGGTGATCAAGGTGGGGGATGAGGTGGAGATTGTGGGGATCCGGCCTACGGTGAAGACGGTGTGCACGGGCGTGGAGATGTTTCGGAAGATTCTGGATCAGGGTCAGGCTGGGGACAATATAGGGATATTGCTGCGGGGGATCAAGCGGGAAGAGGTGGAGCGGGGGCAGGTGGTGTCGAAGGTGGGAGCGATCACGCCGCACCGGAAGTTTAAGGCGGAGACGTATATATTGACGAAGGAGGAGGGGGGTCGGCATACGCCGTTTTTCAATGGGTATCGGCCGCAGTTTTATTTTCGGACGACGGATGTGACGGGGGTGGCGACGTTGCCGGAGGGGGTGGAGATGGTGATGCCTGGGGACAATGTGCAGTTGACGGTGGAGTTGATCACGCCGATTGCGATGGAGAAGGAGTTGCGGTTTGCGATCCGGGAGGGGGGCCGGACGGTGGGAGCCGGGGTCATCAGTGAGGTCATTGAATAGGATTGAAAGAGTCGATCAAGGAAGAAAATGCCCTTGCTGGTGGATGGAGAGGAGAAGATGCGGAACATTATTACCTTGGCCTGTACGGAGTGTAAAAGAAGAAATTACTCCACGACAAAAAATAAGCGGACCACTCCGGACAAATTGGAGTTTAAGAAATATTGCCGTTTCTGTCATAAACATACGGCCCACAAGGAGACGAAATAGATGCACTTTGGAGAGTGGAAGGTGGAGAGTAGGGGATAGAAAATAGTTTAATCCACGTTTGACGATCCATTCTCTGCTTGCCAAAAGACGAGAGGCCAGTAGCTCTAACGGCTAGAGCACCGGACTCCAAATCCGGGTGTTGGGGGTTCGAATCCCTCCTGGCCTGCCATTGCTCTCTTCGCCGAGCCCATGGATAGGAATGGGACTGTCACGAATCTGGATCGGTTTATAGAAAAGGCGGACTCATGGAATTTGCGATACATTCAAAGATCGAGGCAGCGAAACAATTTCTGAGGGAAGTCAAGCAGGAATTAAAAAAAGTGACCTGGCCCATCCAGAAAGGATGCCCTTTCGGGAACCGCCGTCGTTTTGGTTGCCGTCTTTGTCATCGCCGTATTTTTGGGCATTGTTGATTCAGGCCTTTCGAGCCTCATCCGGGAATTGCTGAAGAAGGCAACGGGATAAATCATTATAAAGACTCATCGATCGTGGAAGAACGTATGGCACAACACTGGTATGTTGTAAACACCTATTCAGGTTACGAAAACAAGGCCAAGCAGAATTTGGAAGAGCGCATCAAGACCCTTAGGCAAGGGAGATTTCTTTTCTGAGATCCTTGTGCCCACGGAAACGGTTGTTGAGCTGGTGAAGGGAAAACGGAAGACCTCCCAGAGGAAAATATTCCCGGGCTATATTTTGGTCAAGATGGAACTCAATGAAGAGACCTGGCACATTGTCAAGGATACGCCGAAGATCACCGGTTTTGCAGGGGATGGGACCAAGCCTGTTCACATCTCGGAAAAAGAGGTGGAAGGCATCTTGGCTCAAATGAAAGAAGGGGTTGGCAAGGCAAAGCCCAAGATTTCATTTAGCGTCGGAGATAATGTTCGTGTCATCGATGGTCCTTTGCCAATTTTATTGGGACGATCGAGGAGGTGAAACCAGAGAAGCGGAAGTTGAAGGTTCTGGTTTCGATCTTTGGAAGAGCAACTCCGGTCGAATTGGATTTTATTCAGGTCGAAAAGAATTAGGTTTTATCAATCTGAGGGGTGAAGCATGGCAAAGAAAGTCGTCGGGATGGTGAAACTTCAGGTTCCAGCAGGGCAGGCCAATCCTTCTCCCCCTGTCGGGCCGGCCTTAGGTCCCCATGGGGTGAACATCATGGAGTTCTGCAAGGCCTTTAACGCCCGGACCCAGGGGCAAGAGGGGATGATCATCCCTGCGGTGATCACGATCTATTCGGATCGATCCTTTAGCTTTATAACCAAGACCCCGCCTGCCTCTATCCTTTTGAAGAAGGCGGCGAAAATCGTGAAGGGGTCCGGGGAACCGAACCGGAATAAAGTCGGAAAGGTGACGAAAGAACAGGTTCGGGAGATTGCCCAGATCAAAATGAAGGATTTGAATGCCGTGGACCTCGAGGGTGCAATCCTAACCATCGAGGGAACAGCCCGAAGCATGGGCATTGAGGTGGTGTGAGAGCAGACCAATGGCTAATCGAGGGAAAAAATATTTAGAGGCAAGGAATAAGGTTGATCGAAGCAAACGGTATGAATTGGAGCAGGGCGTGAAGGCCCTTCTGGAGACAGCCCTATGCCAAATTTGACGAGGGCGTAGACCTCGCCATCCGTCTTGGGGTGGATCCCAAAAAGCCAGACCAAATGGTGCGAGGGACGGTTGTCCTTCCCAATGGAATCGGCAAGAAGGTGAGGGTCCTGGTTTTTGCCAAAGGGCCAGAAAGAAAAGGAAGCACAGGATGCCGGGGCAGATTACGTCGGCGCAGAAGACCTGGTGGAGAAGATTTGCCAGGGATGGCTCGATTTTGATAAGGCCATTGCGACGCCCGATATGATGGGGACCGTGTCCAAATTGGGTAAGATTTTAGGCCCCCGGGGTTTGATGCCTAATCCCAAAGGTTGGAACCGTAACCTTTGATGTGGCAAAGGCCGTGAAAGAGATCAAGGCGGGTAAGGTTGAGTTCAAGGTGGAGAAGGCGGGAATTGTCCATGTCCCTGTTGGGAAAGTCTCTTTTGGATTCGATCGATTATTGGAAAATGTCAAGGCCCTGCTCGAAGTGATCCTGCGCGTTAAGCCGCCGACGAGTAAGGGGGTTTACCTCCGGAGCATCACCTTATCCTACAACCATGGGACCGGGGGTGAAGATCGATCCCCTCTATGTCCGAAACGTTTTAAAGTAGGAGCATTCCCTCAACGGGATCCGTATAGTCCAGGGGGATGGAAAGCCGGAATGAAAAAGGATGGATGGAGGTAAGGGGCATTGAATCGCAAAGAGAAGGAACAGACGCATATCCAATCTTCAAAAACAGATCGAGCAGTATAAGGGCGCTGTCTTAACCAATTTCCGGGGCCTCAAGGTGGAGCAGATCAACCAAATCCGGCATCGGCTGAGGGAAGAGAAGGTCTCTTTCCATGTGGTTAAAAACACCTTGATGAAATTGGCCTCGAAAGGGACAGATCTCGAAAAGATCAACCCGTACTTCGAGGGGCCGACCGCCATTGCGGTTTCCTATGGGAATCCGATTTCTCTGATCAAAATCATTTTAGATTTTGTAAAGACCCAACCTGCCCTCGAAATCAAAGTCGGCCTGATCGAAGGGGAATCGTTGCCCCCGGGGAGATGAAAAATCTGGCTTCCATGCCTTCCCGGGAAGTGCTCTTTGCCCAAATCCTGGGCGGAATTCAGATGCCTGCTGCCCAAGTCGCTGGAACCATTCATAGCCTCTTTCAGCAAGTCCTGGGTGTGCTTCAAGCCCGTGTGGACCAACTGGAAGATTCAGTGGAGGCCACCCCTGGGACAAATCAATAGAAGAAACTCGAATCAGATAGGAGGGTTTTTCCAATGGCAGATGTTCAAAGGATTGCAGAAGAAATCAGTGGTTTAACCTTATTGGAAGCTCGCGACCTTGTGAAGGTTCTTGAGGAGAAATTGGGCGTCAAGGCTGCGGCTCCGGTGGCTTTGCAGCCGTGGCTGCATCAGGCACCGCTCCTGCAGCGGAGGCTGCAGCCGGCCGAGGAGAAGACCGAATTCGATGTCGTCCTGACCAGTTTTGGTGATAAGAAGATTCAGGTCATCAAAGTGGTCAGGGAGCTGACAGGATTGGGTCTCAAAGAAGCCAAAGACCTTGTTGAGGGAGTTCCCAAGCCCGTGAAAGAAGCTGTTTCCAAAGACGAAGCGGCAACGATCAAGAAGAAGCTCGAAGAGGCTGGGGGCACGGTAGAAGTAAAGTAAGAGACTTCGAGACCATTTAGTATTATTGGCAAATGGAAAAATTTTTTTGTCTCTTCCCAGAAGGACAAATCAAATTGTGATTGGCCGTCCGAACGGGAGGGGACTTTTTATTTAAAGGGGAGGAACTATGGCCAGTGTCATCCCTGTTTATCGACGATGTCGTAAAAACTTCTCGAAGATTAAAGAAGTCCTTGAAATTTCAAATCTAATTGAAATTCAGAAGAGGTCTTACGACCAGTTTCTGCAGGTCGATTTGGAACCCGAGAAACGGGAATCCCTCGGCCTCCAGGGCGTCTTCAAAACGGTTTTTCCAATTAAGGATTTTTATGAGACCGCTTCGCTCGAGTTCGTCAATTACCGACTCACCGAGCCCAAGTATGATGTCGAGGAGTGTCTCCTGCGGGGGATGACCTTTGCGGCTCCGATCAAGGTTACCATCCGATTGGTGGTTTGGGATGTGAATCCAGAGACCGAAGCGAAAAGCATCAAGGCTGTCAAAGAACAAGAGGTCTATTTTGGCGAAATTCCCCTCATGACCGATAATGGCACCTTCATCATTAACGGGACGGAGCGGGTCATTGTGAGCCAACTCCATCGGTCTCCAGGTGTCTTCTTCGATCAGGATCAAGTCAAGCCCCATAGTGGCGGGAAGGCTTTCTATTACTCCCGCATCATCCCGAACCGGGGATCGTGGATCGATTTCGAATTTGATCAGAAAGATCTTCTCTATGTTCGGATCGATCGACGGCGAAAGATTCCTGTGACCGTTTTGCTCCGGGCCTTAAAGTATACGGGAGAAGAGCTCCTCGATTTCTTCTACCATCGGGAGAAGATTCTTCTTCCGGAAAGGAAAATTTTCGAAGGAGATCTCGAAGGATGTCTTGGTCGGGCAAAAAGCCACCTCGGACATCCTCGATCCCGAGACCCACAAGGTCATCGTTAAAAAACATCGCCGGATCACGGAGGTCGCTTACAAGAAACTGGAATGGGCCAAGATCAATACGATCTCTGTGGAGACCGAGGACCTCCTTGGAAAGTATCTGGCGCGGGATGTGGTGGACCCCGAAACAGGAGAGGTGGTTGCTGAATGCAATGATGAGGTGACAGAAAATTCCTGGAAGAGGTCAAGACAGAGAAAGATCGAGACCTTCGAGATCCTCTTCATCGACAATATCAACGTCAGTTCCTCGCTGCGAGACACCCTGGAGATGGACCGGATCGGATTGACTCGGGAGGAGAGGGAAAAGTTGCCTGCTGCCGAATCAGGGAAATCGGTTCGGGAAAAGGAATCTGAGAGGGCCCTGATCGACATCTACAAGAGGCTTCGGCCCGGGTGATCCTCCGACCATTGAGACCGCCATCAGCCTCTTTTACAACCTCTTTTTCAATCCTGAACGTTATGACCTCTCCAAAGTGGGGAGGATGAAGTTGAATCATAAACTCGGTCTGAAGGGATTCCGCCCCGGATCCTGGTCTTTACCGAGAAATACAAGAAAGAAGCCCTGGAGGCAGGAGCAACCTTTGCCGATGGAAAGGAACTGGTTGATCGCATCTTAGAAGGATGGCTCGATTTTGATGAGGCCATCGCAACCCCGGAGATGGCCGAGGATCTCCAGCGGGTATCGAAGATCCTTCATCCGATAGGCTCATGCCTACCATGAAAGAAGGGACCATCACGGATGATGTCCGAGGGAAGATCCAAAAGATCCTTGAGGATGAGAAGACCACCTTGAGCAGGCGGGATATTCTGGAGGTGGTGAAATACCTGATTAAACTGAAAGATGGTCAGGGAACGATCGATGACATTGACCACCTGGGAAACCGCAGGGTCCGGACCGTGGGTGAGTTGCTCGAGAATCAATATCACATCGGTCTGGTGAGGATTGAAAGGGCGATTAAGGAGAGGATGAGCCTCCAGGACATTGAAACGTTGATGCCCCATGACCTCATCAATTCGAAACCCCTCTCTGCGGTGATCAAAGAATTTTTTGGCTCCAGCCAGCTTTCTCAATTTATGGATCAGACCAATCCCCTCTCTGAAATCACTCACAAGCGTCGACTTTCTGCTCTGGGACCAGGGGGACTGACTCGGGAAAGGGCGGGGTTTGAGGTCCGGGACGTCCACCCGACCCATTACGGCCGAATCTGTCCCATTGAGACGCCGGAGGGTCCCAATATTGGCCTGATTACCTCCCTGAGTACCTATGCCCGGGTGAACGACTACGGATTCATCGAGACCCCCTACCGGGAAGTGGTCAATGGCAAAGTGACCAACAACATCCGTTATCTCTTCGCCCTGGATGAAGAGGAAGAGATCAACGGCAAGAAGCCTGCCATTGCCCAGGCCAATGCGTCCCTCGATCGAGAGGGACGATTTACCGCTCCCTCTGATTTCAGCCCGGAGGGGAGGCGAATTCGTCATGGTGAAACCTGAAGAAATTCAATATATGGACGTTTCACCCAAGCAATTGGTGAGTGTGGCCACTTCCCTTGTCCCCTTCCTGGAAAATGATGACGCGAACCGAGCCCTCATGGGGTCGAATATGCAGAGGCAGGCCGTTCCCCTTTTGAGGACGGAGGCCCCGCTCATCGGAACAGGAATGGAGGGTATTGTCGCGAGGGATTCCGGAGTGACCCTGGTGGCCAAAAGGGACGGGATCGTCGAGGATGTGGATGCCTCGCGCATCGTCATCCGGGCAGACGAGGATGGCCAGAGCGAGACGGATCCAGGGGTGGATATCTACACCCTGATCAAGTATAAACGGTCGAACCAGAATACCTGCATCAACCAGAGGCCCATCGTCCATATTGGGGAACAGGTCCGGAAGGGTGAGGTCATTGCGGATGGGCCGGCAACCGATATGGGAGAACTGGCTCTGGGACAGAATGTCCTGGTCGCCTTCATGCCCTGGGGAGGATATAACTTTGAAGATTCGATCCTCGTGAGTGAAAAACTGCTGGAAGAGGACACCTATAGCTTCGATCCATATCGAAGAGCTGGAGTGTATGGCCCGGGACACCAAGTTGGGGAAGGAAGAGATCACCCGAGATATCCCCAATGTGGGAGAGGAGGCGCTGAAAGATCTCGATGAGAGCGGCATTGTTCGGATCGGCGCTGAGGTGAGGCCGGGGGACATCCTTGTCGGAAAGGTGACTCCGAAAGGGGAGACCCAGCTCTCTCCGGAAGAGAAACTCCTTCGAGCAATCTTTGGTGAGAAGGCTGGGGATGTTCGGGACACCTCCCTCAGGGTTCCCCATGGGATTGAGGGGATTGTCATCGATGCAAAAGTCTTTTCAAGAAAAGGGCAGGAGAAGGACGATCGAACCAAAGCGATTGATGATCAGGAGAAAGCGCGATTACTGAAGAACCAGGCCGATGAAATCCGGATCATCATGAATAGTGTCCGGAGGAAGATCGGGAAGTACCTGATCGGAAAGCGGAGCGCCCACCGGATCGCAGATGAGAAGAAAGGCCGTGTCTATCTGGAAGCCAAGGAAAAAATCAAAGAGGAACAGCTCATCGCCATTCCCTTTGATCGACTGCGGGAGATCGATGTGTCTGGAGGGGAAGCGAGTCCTTCCTGAGGTTCATCGTTTCCTCTCCCATGCCGAGCTTCAGATCAGCGTCGTGAAAGGCGTCTTTGAGGAAAAAATCGCCAAGCTCAAACGGGGAGACGAACTGGCCCCCGGAGTGATTAAAACCGTGAAAGTTTACATCGCCATGAGGCGAAAACTCTCCGTCGGCGATAAGATGTCCGGGCGACACGGGAATAAAGGGATCATCTCCCGGGTTCTTCCCATAGAGGACATGCCCTACCTCGAAGATGGGACACCCGTCGATGTCATCCTTAATCCTTTGGGTGTTCCATCCCGAATGAATGTGGGACAGATCCTGGAGACCCACTTAGGGTGGGCGGTGAAAGGGATCGGCTGGAAGATCGGAGAGTATATCCAGAAACAGTTTAATCCCAAGATCCTGCGAAGGAAGATCAAAGAGATCTACTCCTCGAAAGAGGTGAATGCCTATCTTGATGAGGCAACGGATGATGAGGTTTTGGCCTTAGCCCGGAAACTGGGCCAGGGAATCTTTGTCTCCGTCCCTGTTTTTGATGGCGCCTCTGAAGATGAGATTCGGGAGCTTCTAAAGAAGGCCGAACTCCCTGTCTTCCGGTCAAACTACTCTTTATGATGGAAGGACGGGGAACCTTTCCATTCGATGGTGACGGTGGGCTACATGTACCTTCTCAAACTGCACCATCTCGTGGATGACAAGATTCATGCCCGGTCGATCGGTCCATATTCTCTGGTGACGCAGCAACCCCTCGGAGGGAAGGCCCAGTTTGGTGGGCAACGGTTAGGAGAAATGGAGGTCTGGGCGCTTGAAGCCTATGGGGCAGCCCATTCGCTTCAGGAATTTCTGACGGTCAAATCGGATGATGTGGCAGGAAGGACCCGGGTCTACGAAGCCATCGTGAAGGGAGAGCATACCCTAGAGCCTGGGCTTCCCGGAGTCCTTCAATGTCTTGGTCAAGGAACTCCAGAGCCTCTGCCTCGATACGGAACTGATCGAGGAAAAAGTCGAAGAACCCTAACAACAAGCCTAGCGCATAGAGCAAAGCGCATAGCGTAAAGCTCAAAGATCGAATCAGAAAAATTATCACTATACGCTATGCTCATGGCGCTTTGCGTTATAACAAGCAAGGAGGGAAACCTTGGAAGATTATTTATCATTCTATGAAAAGGTGAAGAGTCCTATCAGTTTCAATGCCATCCGGATCTCGATTGCCTCTCCAGAAAAGATTGAGTCGTGGTCCCACGGGGAGGTAAAGAAACCGGAAACCATCAACTACCGGACGTTCAAACCCGAAAAGGACGGTCTCTTCTGTGCCAAGATCTTCGGCCCCACGAAGGATTATGAATGTAATTGCGGCAAATACAAGCGGATGAAACATCGCGGCATTGTTTGTGAAAAGTGTGGGGTCGAGGTCATCCAATCCAAGGTGCGTCGAGAGAGGATGGGCCATATCCGGCTGGCAACCCCTGTCGCCCATATCTGGTTTCTAAGGAGTATCCCCAGCAAGATTGGGATCCTTCTCGATATGACGCTGCGGGAGTTGGAGCGCATCCTCTACTTCGAAGCCTACCTCGTGATCGATGGAAAGGAGACGCCCCTGAAGAAGGGGGAGACGCTTTCCGAAGAGCGGTACCGGGAGGCGCGAGATAAATACGGCGATGGGTTTGTCGTGGCCCAAGGGGCGGATGCGATTCGGGAGCTGCTCAGGGGGACCAATGTGAAAGAACTCTCCCAGAAGCTTCGAACGGAGATGAAAGAAACATCCTCCGAGGCAAAGAAGAAGCGACTGGCAAAGCGGTTAAAGGTCATCGAATCCTTCCTGGAATCCGGGAATAAACCGGAGTGGATGATTTTGGAGGTCATTCCCGTGATTCCTCCGGATCTCCGCCCCCTTGTTCCTCTCGATGGCGGACGATTTGCCACCTCGGATCTGAACGATCTTTATCGAAGAGTAATCAACCGAAACAACCGTCTCAAACGGCTTCTTGAGTTGAACGCCCCCGAGATCATCGTCCGGAATGAGAAACGGATGCTCCAGGAGGCTGTCGATGCCCTCTTTGATAACGGAAAACGGGGAAGGACCATTCTCGGTGCCAACAAGAAACCGCTGAAATCCCTGAGTGACATGCTCCGTGGAAAGCAGGGTCGTTTCCGGCAGAACCTTCTTGGAAAACGGGTGGACTATTCCGGTCGATCGGTCATCGTCGTCGGTCCTGAGCTCAAGCTGCATCAGTGCGGCCTTCCCAAGAAGATGGCGCTCGAGCTCTTTAAGCCTTTCATCTATCACCGTTTGGAGGAGAAAGGTTTAGCCACGACGATCAAGAGTGCCAAGAAGATGTTGGAGAAAGAGAAACCCGAGGTCTGGGACGTTCTGGATGAGGTGATTCGCGAACATCCCGTCATGCTGAACCGTGCGCCAACCCTGCACCGCCTGGGTATCCAGGCCTTTGAACCCGTGTTGATTGAAGGCAAGGCCATTCAGCTTCACCCCCTGGTGTGCGCCGCCTATAATGCCGATTTTGATGGAGACCAGATGGCCGTCCATGTTCCTCTCTCCATTGAGGCCCAGGCGGAGGCGAGGATCCTGATGATGTCGACCAACAACATCCTTTCCCCTGCCAACGGAAAACCGATTATCGTTCCCACCCAAGACATTGTTTTAGGGATTTACTACATGACCCGGGAGAGACCCTTATGTGAAGGGTGAGGGAAAGGTCTTTTCAAGTCCTGAGGAAGTTCGGATGGCTTACGATGCCCAGGAAGTGGACCTCCATGCCCGGATTCAAGTTCGGATGGATGGAAGCCTGGTGAAGACGACCGCAGGCCGGATTCTTCTCTGGGAGATCCTTCCTGAAGAGATTCCCTTTGCCTTGATCAATAAGGTGATGAAAAAGAGTGAACTGGCAAACCTGGTTGACTATTGTTACCGTTATGGTGGCGATAAGAAGACCGTTCTCTTATCGGATCGGCTGAAGACTCTGGGATACCGTTTCGCCACGATGGCGGGTATCTCCATTTCCATCGATGATATGGTGATTCCCTCCAATAAGGCAGCCCTCCTCCAGGAGGCTCAGAAGGAGATTGAAAGGGTTCAGGAACAGTACACGGAGGGTTTGATCACGGACGGAGAGCGGTACAATAAGGTTATTGATATCTGGGCTCAGGTTACCGAAAACATTGCCGATGTGATGTTGAAGGAACTGGGAAGCGAGGTGGTCGAGGCACCAGGGGGAAAGAAAGAGATGACCCAGAGCTTCAACCCCATCTTCATGATGGCAGACTCCGGAGCCCGAGGAAGCGCCCAGCAGGTTCGGCAATTGGCCGGGATGCGGGGACTGATGGCCAAACCCTCCGGAGAGATCATTGAGACCCCGATCACGGCCAACTTCCGTGAAGGCCTCACCGTGCTCCAATACTTCATCTCCACCCACGGGGCGCGAAAGGGATTAGCGGATACCGCCCTCAAGACGGCGAATTCAGGATATCTCACGCGACGGCTGGTGGATGTGGCCCAGGATGTTGTGATCACAGAACACGATTGCGGGACCATGGATGGGATCGACGTTACCTCATCTGGTGGAGGGTGGGGAGATCATTGAATCGATGAAAGAAAGAATCCTGGGCCGTGTCGCCCTGGAAGACATTCTTGATCCCTTTACCGGTGAAGTGATTGTTAAGGCGAATGATGAGATCGAAGAGACCTTATCGGAGAAGATTGAGGATACGGGAATCGAGAAGGTGAAGATCCGGTCCGTCCTGAGCTGTAAATCGAAATGGGGAGTTTGTGCTCTCTGTTATGGAAGAGACCTGGCCCGTGGGAGGCTGGTCAATACGGGAGAGGCGATCGGGATCATCGCGGCCCAATCGATTGGAGAGCCGGGGACCCAGCTCACGATGCGGACCTTCCATATCGGTGGCACCGCAAGCCGGCGAGCTGAACAGACCACTCTCGAAAGCCGAATCGATGGCAGGGTTAAATTTATCAACCTTAAGACGGTCAAAAACCGGGAAGGAAACCTGATCGTCATGAACCGGAATGGTGAGATTGCAATCCTTGACGAAAGCGGCAGGGAACGACGGCGCTATTCGGTTATCTATGGAGCGAAATTAAAGATCAAGGATGGCCAGAAGGTTAAGGAAGGCGAATTGATGGCGGAGTGGGACCCCTATTCCATTCCAGTTTTGACCGAGGTGTCAGGCCGCGTCAAATTCGGGGATATTGTCGAAGGGCTGACGATGCAGGAACAGGTGGATGAATTCACGGGCCTTTCGCGAAAGGTGATCATTGAGTCGAAAGACCCTGATCTCCGGCCGAGGATTTCGATCAAGGATGAAAAGGGAAAGACGTTGAACCTCCCTGGCTCAGCCTCTCAGGCGCGTTATCTTCTCCCTGTCGGAGCGAATATCTTCATCTCCGAAGGCGATCCGGTTGAGGCAGGCGATATCATTGTCAAGATCCCCAGGGAAACGACGAAGACCAAAGACATCACCGGAGGCCTTCCCCGGGTCGCCGAGCTTTTTGAAGCCAGAAAGCCCAAGGAGTTTGCCATGATCAGCGAGATCGAGGGGATCGTTGAGTTTGGAAAGGACCTCAAGGGAAAGCGAACCGTCGTCATCCGGCCGGATGTAGGCGACTCAAAGGAGTACATTATTCCAAGAGCAAAACATGTCAGCGTCCATGAGGGAGACTATGTCAAGGCAGGAGAGGCCTTGATGGATGGTCCTTCCAATCCTCATGATATCCTCAGGGTTTTAGGAGATAAAGCCTTGGCCCGTTATCTGGTGGATGAGATTCAGGAAGTCTATAAGCTCCAGGGGGTCAAGATCAACGACAAACATATTGAGGTGATTGTTCGCCAGATGCTCAAGAGGGTGAAGATCAGGGAAGTAGGGGATACCCACTTCCTGGTCGATGATCAGGTGGAAAAATTCGTTTTCGAGGAAGAGAATGCCCGGGTGATCAGGGAAGGCGGAAAGCCGGCGGTTGCGGAACCTCTCTTCCTGGGAATTACGAAGGCCTCGCTGATCACCGATAGCTTCATCTCTGCCGCTTCCTTCCAGGAGACGACCAAAGTACTGACTCAGGCTGCTGTGGCAGGAAAGGTGGACAACCTCAAGGGATTGAAGGAGAATGTGATCATGGGACGGTTGATTCCTGCAGGGACGGGCCTACCCAAGTATAAGAATCGTGAGATCTGGGTTGAAGGGTACACCGGGGAAGAGGTTCCTCCTCCAGGAACTGGAGCAGAGGTTTCGACGGAAAGCCCTGCCTAAGAGTGACGAAGAAACAATTTTAGTAAATGGATGAAGAGGCCCATTCCAATTACCTCATGGAATGGGCCTCTTCCATAATAGAAAATCGAAACAATCAAACGTTCTTAATCAGGGGTATCCCCCTTGAATCAAACATCCGTTACGAAAGCGTTCATATGACAAAAAAGATATTTTGGGAAGACCCATATTTAACTCAGTTCGAAACGCACATTGCGAATATGAGAGAGAATGACATTACCGTTGAACAAACGATCTTCTATGCTTTCTCTGGAGGGCAAGAGAGTGATCATGGAACAATCGGAAATCATCGCGTCCTCCAGGCTCGCAAGGAGGATAAAGAGATTGTATATACCCTGGAAAATGATCATGGCTTAAAGTCTGGGGATCAAGTAGGGATGAAGATCGACTGGGAAAGACGATACAAGCTGATGCGATTGCATTTTGCGGCAGAAATTGTATTGGAACTGGTGTATCAGAATTTGGATGCCATTGAAAAAATTGGGGCACATATCGCCCAAGATAAAGCAAGAATAGACTTTAAATGGGATAAGAATATTTCGCCTTTGTTCCCTGTTATTAAGCAAGGAGCGCTTAGACTTATTGAGGCGAATCAAGAAATCATTAGTGCTTTCAGTGATGAAGAAAAAGAGGAAAGATATTGGGAAATTCGGGGATTTTCACGGGTTCCTTGCGGAGGGACTCACCTGAGGAAAACAGGCGAAATTGGAGAGATCGAGCTAAAGCGTAAAAATGTTGGCAAGGGTAAAGAAAGAATTGAAATTTATTTAAACAAATGAAAATTCTATTTAGATCACGGCCGTCCAAGGAAAGATTCCCGCAAACGGGATAAGTGATTGAGAATGAGTGACTATTCCGACATCGAGAACGGGAACGATTTCAACCTCGGAATGAGCCATAATCCCGGAAACCACCGGGAGGCGGCACATGAACCGAGGACGGACGATCTTCTCGCAAGTGATGAAGTTCTTGCCCCACAAGGAATTTTCGGCCTGTGTGGCTCGATATGTCGGAGAGCGATACGTCAAATCATTTTCGTGCATGGATCAATTCCTCTGCATGGCATTTGCTCAACTTGCATACCGCGAGAGTCTGCGAGATATCGAGTGTTGCCTCCGGGCTCATCCGGCCAAGCTTTATCACATGGGCATTCGTGGCAAGGTGTCCAAGAGCACACTTGCCCACGCCAACGAGCGCCGCGACTGGCGCATCTGGGCCGACTTAGCGCAAGTCTTGATCGGTGCGGCACGAGAACTATACCACAACGACGAGCTTGGCGTGGAGCTTTCGCATACCGCGTACGCCTTCGACTCTACGACCATCGACCTGTGCCTATCACTTTTCCCCTGGGCCTCGTTCCGCAAGACCAAGGCGGCCGTGAAGGCCCACACACTATTAGACCTAAGAGGCAATGTCCCCTGCTGGGTTCACGTGACCTCCGCCTCCGTCCACGACGTCAATGCCTTGGACCTCCTGCCTGTCGAGGCGGGATCGTTCTATATTCTGGATCGGGGCTATCTGGATTTTGCCCGACTGTATGTGATGACAAGGCATGCGGCATTTTTCGTCACACGCATCAAGAGCAATACTCGCTACCGCCGCCTCTATTCCTGGCCGGTGAACAAAAGCACTGGACTGCGCTGCGACCAGACCATCGTCCTTTCAGGCTTCTACTCCCTCAGGGATTACCCCGACAAACTGCGCCTGGTTCATTTTGTCGATCCCGATACGGGAAAACGACTGCGTTTCTTGACCAACAACCATGTGGTCCCAGCTCTCACCATAGCACAACTCTACCGTTGCCGCTGGCAGGTCGAACTGTTCTTTCGCTGGATAAAGCAGCACCTGCGGATCAAATCCTTCTTCGGAACGAGCGAAAACGCGGTCAAGACGCAGATCTTCATAGCGGTGAGCGTCTACGTTCTGGTTGCCATCGTCAAGAAACGCCTGCACCTGGAAGATACCTCGCTCTACACAATTCTACAGATTTTGAGCGTATCGCTGTTCGAGAAAAGGCCCATTCTACAGGCTCTCTCGCATCAATCCTACACAATCCCGGAGGAGATGTGCGACAACCAGTTGGAATTATTCATCCATTAATTGGACAGTCATGTATTTAGATATAATATTGCCAATCATCATTATGGAAATATGCCTAAAAACCCATCAACGAACCTTCTGCTTTCTTTATCAAGTTGATTGAACTTAATTCCAATCTCCATCGAGGAACTCCAGACGATCCTCCCTTGCCCTTTAATCTCAAAAAAATTTTCAAATGTTTCAAAATAAAACTCATTCCATTTCTGGAAAAGACCCTTAGAATTCGGAGGAGTTTCAGCTCTTACCTTGAATCCCCCTCGAGAGATATCTTTAATCCATCCCAGAATTTTGGAATCGGTATGGATAGATTTTAAGACTACCTGCACTTCCAAATTGATCCAATTTATCCTTGGACTCTTACGCTTCTCAAAGGACTGACTCACTTTGTAAACCATTGACGCTGTCTTTGTTCTTTAAAAATATTTGAATCCTTGTCCTAACAGTGGCGTGCTCGGCCTTGTCGGATTAAAAAGCAAAACCCTCCAAGGGGCACACCGACCCTCGGAGGCATCAGATTGGCACCTTTTGGAATATTCCCCGCATAATACTCTCCTAATGGTTGGAGGTTGTGTTGTTAGGTTGATTTGTTAACTGGAATTTACCGCGGGTTGTAATAATGGAGTCAGTCTATGGAACTTTTATGGAGATGTCAAGAAAATAACTTCTCTTGGTGTCCATTCCGCGAATTGGATCTAAGGAAGGAAAAGGTTGGTGTCAAAGATTCTCTCTCCCAATATGGGCTAATGAGTATTTATCAAAAATTCCACCTGAAAGAGATTAGAAAACTTTAATTCGATTTTAATCTTCCTCTAATGAAAATGTATTATCTTTTTTAAAAGAGTATCTTACTCTTTCCTCCTCGTTAGAATCCACCAAGTTTAATCAATTTGGTGGATTCTTTTTTTTGACCCTTCTTCTCCGGCCCGTTTAGGGATGAAATCGATTTTCAGCGTAGACCAACGTAGAGCAAGAACGGAGGGTAGGAAGGGACGCTTACCTTCCCACCTTTCCAATTTCTCATTTCATAGCTTCCAGTCGCTTTTTGGCGATCTCCGCCTGCTCGGATTGAGGATATCGTTCAATCACCCGCCGAAGGAGGTTCCTGCCATTCGTCTTATCTCCGAGTTCGAAAAAGGCAAAAGCCTGCTTGAGTAAGGCTGCCGGAACCTTATCTCCTTCAGGGTATTTGGCGATTACCTTTTCATATTCCAGGATGGCCTTCTCAAAGTCTTTCTTCGCATAGTAAGTTTCTCCAATCCAAAACTGGGCATTATTGGAGAGGCTCGTATTCGGGTACTGTTTGAGAAAGGCCTCGAATTTTCTCCGGGCCCCCTCAATATCTCCCTTTTGATAGGTTTCGTAAGCATCTTTATAGACCTCGCCCATCCCGGTGGCAGGGCCTTTCATCTCCGAAGCGGCTTCCTTTGCCATCGTCGCCGCCTTCTCAGCCTCGGTTTGTTTGGAGGCTACTGAATCAACCTTGGCTTCCATGCCCTTGAGACGGTCCTCCATGGCCCTGATCTTCTCCTCCAGGGCCTTGGTTCGTTCCTCCTGGGTCCTGTTCTTTTCTTCTAAGATCTTCCCCCTTTCTTCGAGAACTCTCGTCCGGAGGATCACATCTTCCCTGACGCGCTCAACATCTTTTGAAGGCCGTTTGGCAAAATCCTTATACTCATCCAACCCGGTCGAAAGAATTCGGACATCCGATTCAGGGATTCGATGCTGGAGTTGAAGGTCCGTCTGCAGTTTCTTCGAATTCTGTATTCAAGTCATTCTTCCATTCATTTCTTAACGCAGTCGACCTCCTTGCCGTGGGTTTCTTTCTCTCTCTGATTCTCCTTTTGAAGGGTGTTGACCTGGGATTGGAGCTGGGTTATCTCCCGGTCGAGAATCCGGACATCCTGGCTGGTGGCGCATCCCCAAAGGAATACACCCATGGCAAGAATGATCCATGCCTTCATGATTTTCGCCTTTTGCATCGGAATACCTCCAAAGGTGGGTCCACATCCCAATCCCCATCGTCCGCCCTGCACCAAAATCTGGCTTTAAACGGCGGCGCCCATTTTGGGAGAAGGAAACAAGGGGATTGCAGATTTTCATGGTTGCACCTTTTCAAACCTTTCGTTCTTTTATTTCGATAGGATGATAAAGTGGGCCCTTCGATTCTTAGCCCATGCCTCCTCATTATGCCCAGGGTCCAAGGGCATCTCCTTTCCATAACTGATGGTGGAGAGGCGATCTGCAGGGATCCCAAGGGAGACGAGATATTTCTTCGCACTGTTGGCCCTCCGTTCTCCGAGGGCAAGGTTATATTCTGCCGTTCCCCGTTCATCACAGTGACCTTCAATCTGAATCTTCACTGTGGAATATTTCATGAGCAAGGCCGCGTTATCCTTCAGAACCTCTACGTCCTGAGTCGCATGTCATATCTATCAAAATCAAAATGGATATCTTTGAGGAGTTTGCTTTCGAGGACCTCTCCCTCGATGCCAGGCTGTTTCTTTGCAACCAGGCTCTTTTCAAACTCCTTCTCTCTTTTCTCTCTTGGGCTTCCTCTTCTTTAATCCTTGCCTCTTCTTTTTCTCTCTGCCTCTCTCTCTGCTTTTTCCTTGGCTGCCCGTTCTGCTTCCAGTCTGGCTGCCTCCTCGGACTTCTTGGCCGCGGGTTCATCTTTCATGACTGTCTTCTTCGGACATCCTGACAGGATCAGTCCGAGGCAGAGGACAAGGACTAATACGAGATAGCTTTTTCGAATCATGATAGACCTCCTTTGATCGATGGGTTTTCTTTTTCTTCTCTAATCAAATCGCCGGGACCAGGCCGGGCTGAGTTCACCTCCTTTCGCTTGGGTTAAAGGTCTTGGGTTGAGGCCGTTGGCATGCATGATGAAAATCTTTGGAGCTCCGGTCCGAGTCGAACTGAAAGCAATATACCGGCCATCCGGAGACCAACAGGGGCTTTCATTCTCTCCCGCATTCGAAGTCAATCGCTGAAGCCCAGCCCCTTCGGGCGTGATTGTAAAAATCGTATATCGGCCTCCCGCTCTTCCATTAGAAGGCGATTCGATTCCCCTTCGGAGACCAAGAAGGCTGGGTATTATAGTTTCCTTCGAAGGTGATCCGACGAACCTCCGATCCCTCCACCGACATGACGTAGATTTGGGGAGAACCGGATCGATCTGAGACAAAGGCAATCCATTTCCCATCGGGTGACCAGGTCGGCGAGGCCTCATTCCCGTGCCCCTTGGTCAGTTTCCTCGGGTTGTTCCACTGGCATCCACAAGGTAGATATCGGATTTGCCCTCCATCCCGAGCATGAGGGCGATCTGCTTTCCATCGGGTGACCAGGAGGGAGAGGTATTGAGGCCAGGGTGGGAGAGAAACCGGGTCAGATTTTTCCCGTCGAGATCGATGAGATAGAGATCCGGATTTCGTTTGAGATAGGAGGTGAAGGCAATCCTCTTCCATCCGGAGTCCAGGCAGGAGAGATGTTGATCGATTGATTCTGGGTGATCTGTCTAATATTTGCACCATCGATATCGGAGACGAAGATTTCCTTGTTTCCGGACTGAAGGTTCACATAGGCAATCTTGGTCGTGTTGACCCCCCTCTCTCCGGTCAGTTGAAGGATGACCTCATCAGCCATCCGATGGACCATCGTTCGAAGATTCTGGATAGGGTCCCTCATACTGTTTTCCAACAAGATGTTTTTGTTCCACAAGATCAAAGAGGTGAAATTTCAATTTGAGATTGAGGCCCTCCGATTCCAGAGTCGTTTCGGCCGGCAAGCAGAATCTCTCCACCTGCAGGCATCCATTCCTGGAGATAGAGGGTGCTCGGGATGCCCTCTTTTTTCTGAAGATGAGCAGGAAGGCGATCAAAATTGATCACCCTGAAAAAGCCGGAGAGGGTGAGGTCATTTTCTAAGATTTCGTAACCCTTGGCGGAAGCGTTGGAGGCGTCTTATCAACGGCCTTCCATTTTGGAAGGACGATCGGAATCTGAATGAGGGTTGGGGCATTGACATCGAGATAGACCCTTGCCTCTACGGCAGAGGATAAGATGAAAAGGGCCAAAAGAAAGAAAGGGAAAATCGTTTCATCCAGGTTGCTCCATGAACAGGAGAATTCCGATCTCCTGACTATTTTCGCTGATTACTTTGGAACCGGGTCACATACGAACAGAATATTAAATCCCTTTATCCATAAATGCAAGAAGAAAATAAACTTTCTATTTAATATTCAATAGTTAGAATATCATCCTGAGAGGACTTCTGTTTTATTTTCCATTCCTCTATAGACAATGGAATGGGAAAAAAGTTTTAGCCATCCTTAATGTTGCACGATTGTCATCGGATAATGTTCCTTTCAAAGCCATATAAATGGGTGGATCTGAGAAGAAATCCTAAATGAAAAGGCCAGAGAATTATCTCTGGCCTTTTTGAAACTCTATTGACAATGGACAACTTTAATACATGTCACCCATTCCGCCCATTCCACCCATTCCACCACCTGGAGGCATCGAAGGATAGGGCGCTTTCTTTTCCGGTTTTTCGGCAACCAGAGCTTCCGTTGTAATCATCAAGGAAGCAACAGAGACCGCATTTTTGAGAGCGAGCCTGACCACCTTCGTTGGATCGATGATACCGGCCTTGATCATATCCGTATACTCGTCTGCCGCGGCATCGAATCCAAAGGCACCCTTCTCGTTCTTCACCTTTTCGACAACGACAGAGCCTTCCCGCCCGGCATTATTAGAAATCTGCCGGATAGGTTCCTCGAGGGCCCGTCTAATGATATCCACCCCGATCTTCTTATCGCCTTCGACTTTCAACTTTTCCAATGCCGGGAGGCAACGGAGGTATGCCACGCCACCTCCGGGAACGATACCTTCCTCCACGGCTGCTCGGGTAGCATGGAGGGCGTCTTCCACTCGGGCCTTCTTCTCTTTCATCTCAGTCTCTGTGGCTGCCCCGACATTGATGACTGCAACGCCTCCAATGATCTTTGCCAGCCGTTCCTGAAGCTTTTCACGATCATAGTCAGAGGTGGTCTCATCACTCTGAGCCCGGATCTGTTTTACCCTGGCCTCGATGTCGTGCCTGTCTCCTGCTCCATCGACAATCGTTGTGTTATCCTTGTCGATGGTGATCCGTTTGGCCCGACCGAGGTCATTAATCTTGATATTTTCCAGTTTGATGCCAAGGTCTTCAGAAATGACCTTTCCGCCTGTCAGAATAGCGATATCTTCAAGCATCGCCTTTCTCCGGTCCCCGAAACCAGGGGCTTTAACAGCCGCACATTTCAAGGTTCCCCTGAGTTTGTTCACGACGAGGGTCGCCAGGGCTTCCCCTTCCAGGTCCTCAGCGATAATCAGGAGGGGTTTTCCCATCTTGGCAATCTGCTCAAGGATCGGAAGCATGTCCTTCATGTTGGAGATCTTCTTCTCATGGAGAAGGATGTAGACATCCTCCAGGGCTGCTTCCATCTTTTCAGGGTCGGTGGCAAAATAGGGAGAGAGGTATCCCCGGTCGAATTGCATTCCCTCAACCACATCCAGGGTTGTTTCCATGGCCTTGGCTTCTTCAACCGTGATGACTCCTTCTTTGCCAACCTTGTTCATCGCTTCTGCAATGATATTTCCGATGGTTTCATCAGTATTGGCAGAGATGGTGCCCACCTGGGAAATCTCTTTGGATCCTTCGTGGGTTTGCTGAGTTTCTTTAATTCCTTGACGACTTCTTCGACGGCAAGGTCCATTCCGCGCTTTACGTCCATAGGATTCGCGCCTGCAGCCACTACCTTCGATCCTTCACGATAGATGGCCTGGGCCAACACGGTCGCCGTCGTTGTTCCATCACCCGCTGTATCCGAGGTCTTGCTGGCGACTTCCTTAACCATTTGGGCGCCCATGTTTTCAAACTTGTCCTCTAATTCAATCTCTTTGGCGACGGTCACCCCATCTTTAGTCACCGTGGGAGATCCAAAGGACTTCTCTAAGATGACATTTCGACCCTTCGGACCCAAGGTAACCTTGACCGCATCGGCTAAGATATTCACTCCCCGTAAAACTGCATTACGGGCCTCTTGACCATATTTCAATTCTTTTGCCATAATCACCTACCTCCATTCTTTTTAAATTTGGGTTGTCATTTCCCTTCAATAATTCCTAAGATGTCTTCTTCTCTCATGATGAGATGCTCTTCACCCTCAATCTTGACCTCGGTCCCGGAATATTTGCCAAAAAGAATCCGGTCGCCCACTTTCACGTCGAGAGGGATTAGTTTTCCATCTTCTGTCATTTTCCCCTTGCCTACAGCGATCACTTTTCCTTCTTGAGGTTTCTCTTTTGCGGAATCAGGGATGATGATTCCACCTTTTGTCTTGTCTTCCTCCTCAACTCGTTTGACAATAATTCTGTCCTGTAATGGTCTAATTTTCATCTTCTACGTCTCCTTTCTTCCTTATTTTCGAATGGATGTAAAAATTTGATTAGATAGACGAATTAAAAGCTCATTATCTCAACACATCACCTCCCCGCTTACTGATAAGCTAAACAGAATCAAATACTTATTAACTTTTTGGTTAAAAACAAGATTAACAATTAAGGTAAGTTAAATCACGGCATTAAAATAAGCATCCTAAAATCGGTTGTCAAGGTGAAGGACGTAGAAATTTATATTTTTTTATGTGCCTCGAGATATTGAAAAATTGGGCTTAATTGGTCATATTTGATGTATATTTTTTTTGCGAGGATTATGATGAAACGATTGGGAATATTCTGTATGCTTGCACCACTTGCCCTGGTTTGTCTCTTTTGCTGCAAGGCAGGCGCTAGCCCGTTAAAGAGACCCTTGTCCTTTCAACATTTCACCCCCAAAGAGGGTTTGTCGAGTGAAATGGTCTTAGTCATCGCAATTCAGGGGGAAGAGGTTTGGTTTGGAACCTATGGAGGCGGAGCGACCCTCTATGAAAGAGCCAGGAAGGTATGGAAGGCCTATACCACCAAAGGAGACCCCATGGAGAAAGTGGACAACGGGGAAAGTATCAAATGGAAAAATCTTCTTTCTTATAATCATGTATCCGCCATCGTTCCGGATATCGATCGGATCTGGTTTGGGACCTACTTCTATGGGTTTGGCGGGGGTGGGATCTCTTATTTTCAGCCTCAAAAGAATCCACCCTGGAAATCTTTCAACACCAATAATGGACGGGCCAAGAAAGTAGTTTCGATGGCAGTCGATGGCGAATGGGTCTGGATAGGGTCTGAAAAGGGACTCTCTCAGATCGACAGAAAGACAGAAGGTTGGAAGGTTTTTTATTCTACCCAGAACGGTCTTTCTGGAAATTTTGTGAATGCCATCCTTGTCCAGTCTGACTCCCTATGGATGGGCACCAATAGCGGGATCAGCCGGTTTCAGAAGTCGAAGAAGACATGGAAGACCTATGGTCATAAAGAAGGACTTACAGAAACAGAGATGAAGTCCTTGGCCAAAATTGGAGAGCGAATATGGGCAGGGGGGATCGGGGGGTCTCTCTTCGAATACGAACCGGGAGCAGACCGCTGGAAGAAATTAGAATCCACAGATCCACTGAAGAATGGAGCGATTAACACCCTTGTTGCAGCTAAGGATAGGGTATGGGTGTGCAGGGACAATGGTGTGAGCTTTTATGATCTAACCACCGGTCAGTGGGAATCTCTGTCTGTCACCGATGGATTGCTGAGCAACACGGTATTCTATGCTGCCGAGGATAAAAACAGTATCTGGTTTGGAACGGATAAGGGAGCGTCCAGACTCATTCTTGGTCCCTAAGCAAAATTGTAGATTTCAGAATGCGGATTACGGAATAAAAGAAGAGACCTTCAAATTGTTACAACCTGCAATCCAAAATCTGAAATTTGAGTAAAGGAGGAATTGATTTCATGGCTCATTCTCCAGAAAAGAAGATCACACGGAGACAGTTTGTCAAGGGAGCAGCCGTTGCTGCAACCCTCCCTCTCTTGTCGGGTAAGCTTCCCTTTTATGGATCCCTTGCCCATGCGGCTACAGAGAGTGACCTCGTCATTGCCAAGACTGGATCTCCTACGCAGCTCCTTCAGGCAGCGATGGCCCCTTTGGGAGGAATGGGCCGGTTTGTAAAAAAGGGACAGAGAGTTGCAATCAAGGCAAACATCGCCTGGGCGAGAACGCCTGAACAGGCCTGTACCAATAATCCAGAGTTGATGATGGTTCTGATCAAGATGTGCTATGAAGCAGGGGCCAAGCACGTGGCCGTTTGGGACCATACGTGCGACAATTATCAGTTTTGCTTCTCAAGGTCCGGGTTAAAAGAGGCGGGCCAGAAGGCCGGTGCGGATGTCTTATCCGGTCATGGGAGAAACGTCTACAAGCAGGTGGAGATTCCGAAAGGGAAGAAACTGAAGACCGCCGAAATCCTCAGGGATATCCTCGAATCCGATGTCTTTATCAATTTTCCTATTCCCAAGCAGCATTTTGCGACGGAGCTCACTCTCGGGATGAAGAACCTGATTGGGATTGTCTGGGACATGGAACAGCTCCATAAGATCGACCTCCATCAGTGCATCGCTGATGTCAATACGCTCCGGAAACCGGACCTGGTCGTAATGGATGCAATTCGGATTCTAACCACCAACGGCCCAAAGGGGCCTGGCAAAACGGAAGACCTTGGCGAAGTCATTGCCTCCACCGATATTGTGGCCCTGGATGCCTACGGAGCAGGCTTTTTCAAGAACCCGAAGACAGGAAAGCCCTTCAGGCCAGAAGAGATCCGGTTTGTTAAATATGCCTATGATCATGGGCTGGGAGAGATCGATCTCTCAAAAGTTCGGGTAAAGAAAGTCAGTGCGACATGACCAAAGTAATTCCTTACCTGAGGAGGACGATCCAGACCCTCTCTTTCTGTTTTCTCCTCTATCTTGTTCTTCATACGGCCTTTCCCCTGGAGTTAAAGATTCCTGTCGATCTCTTCCTTCGACTCGATCCCTTCATCGCGATGATCTCCCTCTTCACCCAGAAAGAAGTTATTTGGAGGATGTTGCCAGCTTTTGGGGTTCTTCTTTTCGTTTTCATCTTTGGTAATTTTTTCTGTGGATGGTTCTGCCCGATGGGAACCGCGATTGATTTTTTTGACCAGGTTCTTTTTCGGGAGAGGAAGCGGTCAAAGCCTCTCAACGATCGATCCCTCCGGAGGTTCCGCTATGGGGTCTTCATCTTTGCCTTAACGACAGGTCTGATGGCCTTCCAGGTCATGTATCTTTTGGACCCGATCAGTCTCATCACCCGAAGTCTGGTCATCGCCTTTTACCCTCCTGCAATCTATGTGTACAACCATCTTCTGACACCAGTTCAAAAACTTCTTCCCGGAAATTCGACCCTCTTTTCGACATTTCCACTTCCTCTCTTTAAGGTCAACCTCTTTATTTTCATCTTTTTTATTCTGATTCTTGCTCTTGGAGTGATTCGGAAACGGTTCTGGTGCCGCTACCTGTGTCCCTTGGGCACGCTCCTGTCGATCTGCTCCCGAATCCGAATCTTGAGAAGGTTTGTGACGGATGGCTGCACTCATTGCCAGAAGTGTGTCAGAGGATGTTCTGTCGGGGTGATTCCGGAGGAGATGCCGGATCAATACCGTCAACAGGACTGCATCTCCTGTTTCAAATGCCTTGATTGTCCTCCTGGGGCTGTCTCCTTTCATTTTGTTTCGCCGCAATGGAAAACAGTGGAAGGAGTGAATCTATCGAGAAGGTATGTTTTGGGGTCCTTTGCCTTTGGTTTGGCTTCGTCTTTGGTGATCAAATCGAATCCCCTCCAGTCAGAGAGCGGACGAACCAATAACCGGCTGATTCGTCCCCCCGGTTCCCTGCCGGAAGAGAGATTCGTTGCTGCGTGCACAGGGTGTGGAGAATGCTTGAAGGTTTGTCCCAATAATGCGCTCCAATCGACTTTCCTGGAAGCGGGTCTGGCCGGTCTTTACACGCCAAGGCTTGTCCCCAGGATCGGTTACTGCGAGGAATTTTGTAATTTCTGCGGAAGGGTCTGCCCCACCGAGGCAATCCAGCCGGTTACACTCGAAGAAAAACGGCTGATCCAGATGGGGGTGGCTCACATCAATAAAACCCGGTGCATCGCATGGGATACGGACAAAATCTGTCTCGTCTGCAATGAGCAGTGCTCCTATCAGGCTATCGTGGGAGACGAGAAGAAACGTCCGAGCGTCAAAGAAGAGAAGTGCACCGGGTGCGGCATCTGCGAGAACAAGTGTCCGGTTGAGGGCGAGGCCGCCATAGTTGTCTATTCCACCGGTATCCAGAAAAAGTTGAAACCAGAGCCCAACAACAACCACAGCGAACCGGCTTCATCCTCTCCGACCGAAAAGTAGGGTCGGCCTCTGTACCGACCATCAAGATTGCCCGTGGGACCTCTCTGCGGTCTTTGAAAGGAAAACTTTAGAACTGTTGGGTTTCCATTTGCTTCAGAAAGAGAGCATATTTCAATGGAACGTTTTAATCCGGACGGATCAAAGACACCTCTCACCATGCCTAACCATTTCTCTCCCTCCCTTTTTGTTTTAGAATAATTCTATGACCCAATTCAAACTCGTCTCCGATTTCCAGCCAAAAGGTGATCAGCCCCAGGCCATTGAGAAGTTGACCGAAGCCGTTCTAAAAGGGGTTTCTCATCAGGTCCTTCTGGGTGTGACAGGCTCTGGAAAGACCTTTACGATGGCGAATGTAATCGAGAGGGTTCAAAAAACTACCCTGGTCTTTTCCCATAATAAGACCCTCGCCGCCCAGCTCTATGGTGAATTTAAAGAACTCTTTCCAGAGAACGCTGTTGAATACTTTGTCAGCTATTATGATTATTATCAGCCCGAGGCCTATATTCCATCCACGGATACCTACATTGAGAAGGACACGCTGATCAATGAGGACATCGATAAGATGCGGCACTCTGCCACCCGTTCCCTTCTGGAGAGAAACGATGTCATCATCGTTGCCAGTGTGTCCTGTATCTATGGCCTGGGTTCACCGGAGGCTTATCATGGGATGCTTCTCTACCTGGAAAAAGGGATGGAGATCTCCCGGGAGCAGATCCTCTCCAAACTGGTGGAGATCCAATATGAGCGAAATGATATCGACTTTCACCGGGGGACCTTCCGGGTTCGAGGGGACGTCATCGATGTCTTTCCAGCCCACGAAGAAAAACAGGCCATTCGCATTGAACTCTTCGGGGATGAGGTGGAGGCCCTATCAGAAATCGATCCTTTAAGAGGAAAGATCATCCAGGCCCTTGACAAGCTCCCTATCTACCCTGGCAGTCACTATGTCACTTTTCCGGACCGGATGAGGATCTCTATCCAAACAATCCAGGAGGAACTGAAGGAGAGGCTCGAATGGTTCAAATCGCGGAAGCAACTCCTCGAAGCCCAGCGACTGGAGCAGCGGACAAGATTTGACTTGGAGATGCTTAAGGAACTCGGTTACTGCCAGGGGATCGAAAACTACTCCCGCCATCTCACCGGAAGGAGACCCGGAGAACCTCCTCCTACTTTACTTGATTATTTTCCCAGAGACTACCTTCTCTTCATCGATGAAAGCCATGTGACCCTTCCTCAATTAATCGGGATGTACCGGGGAGACCGGTCGCGAAAAGAGACCCTGGTGGAATATGGATTTCGCCTCCCTTCGGCACTGGACAACAGGCCACTCAAGTTCGAAGAGTTTCATGAAAGGGTCCGCCAGGTCATCTATGTGTCGGCCACTCCCAGCGAGTATGAGATGAAGAAATGTCAGGGGAGGGTGGTGGAACAAATCATCCGGCCTACTGGGTTGATTGATCCTTCCCTTGAAGTAAAGCCTGCCAAAAACCAGGTCGATGATCTTCTGGAAGAGATACGCAAGCGAGTGAAGAAGAAGGAGCGAGTCCTTGTCACAACCCTCACCAAGCGGATGGCCGAGGACCTGACCGAATATTATGCTGACCTTGGAATTCAGGTGAAATATCTCCACTCGGATATCGATACGCTCGACCGGATCGAAATTATCAGAGAGCTTCGACTCGGAAAATTTGACGTTCTCATCGGCATCAATCTTTTGCGGGAAGGTCTCGACCTTCCAGAGGTTTCCCTTGTGGCCATCCTGGATGCGGACAAGGAAGGCTTCCTGAGATCAGAAAAGTCCTTAATCCAGACCTTTGGCCGGGCTGCGCGAAACGTAAACGGGAAGGTGATCCTCTATGCGGATAAAATGACCGGGTCCATGGGTCAGGCCATTCTTGAGACAAACCGGAGGAGAAAAATTCAAGAAGAGTATAACCAGGTTCACCAAATTACCCCACAGACCATCAAGAAATCGATCCGGAATATCCTGGCTTCAATCTATGAATCAGATTACTTCACTATTCCAACCGTCTCCGATGTGAAGGAAGAGTATGGGTCTGTCAAAGAGGTTCCCAATCTCATCCAGAAGTTAAAAAAGGAGATGAAGGAAGCGGCGAGTCAGTTGGAATTCGAGCGGGCCGCAGAACTAAGGGATCGGATACATCGTCTTGAAGAACTGGAATTAAAAATGGGGTAAGAAGCTCAAAGTGAGGAGAATCGGAGATGGCCATTGATCAGAAAAGGCGTCAGAAACAGCTTGCCAGGAAAGCTGCGAAACGGAAGAGGTTCCATTACCTGGTCGGGGTGGATTTGGGTGAAGAGAGAGATCCGAGCTGCTTTTGAAAAGAGATGACGATTGTGCCATCATTAAGGTGTCATCATTGGCTTCTTGTTTTGGGGTGATGTCCTGAAAGTTGAAGTGAGAAGCCGGATAAAAAGCGTGTGTAGCCGTGTCCCATTCCCGCAGAACTTCCTCCCCTGTCAATCGCCATTCAAAAAAAGAGCCCGAGAACGGGGAATCGAATTCTTCCGAGGCCGACCTTCACCGGATTGAATTCCATCGCCATGGATTGGCCTTTGTACCCGATCTATCCGATAGAAGGCCTGGCGTTGCCTATTTTCTAAAAGGCAGTTCAAGAGATCCCGACATAAGAATCTGTTCCTGTTTAATCGCTAAAAAGCAAACCTGCCCACACATTCTGAAGCTGGTTGAATCTTACAAAGCTCTCCAGAAAAAATATAAAGGAAAACCCCCAAATGAGGCCTTCCGGTCAAGTCTCTGGTATCGTTTGGCAACCATCCTTGCTGACAAATGCCAGGAGACCTTGAAGTCAGTCCGTCTCCAGTTTGTTGATTCGGAAGGTGGTTCCACTCTCAGGGTAGTCGGTTCCGATGGTCAGGAGATTCTCTCCTATCTTTCAAAAACCCCTGATGAATCACGTCTTCTGGAGCGACTGGGTCAGGTTCCAAAGGAGAATACCGTACCCCACAGAGGCGCCCTCTTGGACGAACTTGGCCGCATGACACGATCGGATGAGGAAAGGGTCATGGGGGAATGTGGTTATAAAACCCTTCGATGGGTCTTGGAAGAAAGTGTTTGGTACCGAATTGCCTATCACTGCTTTCGTGAATTCGGAGAAGAAGAAATTGCATTTCATCCGGCTATTGAAGAGAATTCCGGCGCTTTTACAATTGCCTGCAGACATTCTGGAAGCGACCCCGTTTTTCGAATTGTCGTTCCACGGGAGAAAGTGAAAAAATTACTCGCTGCTTTCAGTGAGTTCATCCCAAACCAGCACGGCCTGATGATCCACCCTGTTCCTCTTAAATCGATCTTCAAAATTTCAGCAACAACAGAACTGGATCTGGAGGTCCGGCCTATCATTCAGATCCTCCAGGAGGATGGTGAAGCAAGGTTCTTTGAAAGAGAAGATCTGGAACGTTTCCGGTACGGCGATTTGGTCTATATCAAGGAGTTGAGTCTACTGGCTGAATTGGAGCCCCAAGGAAATCTGCAACGCAGGTTTGCAGCACCCATTAAGATGGTGCTCAAGAAATCCCAGGTCCCCAGTTTCCTGCAAGAATTTGGGGATGAACTTCAAGGCGGCTCCCACATCATCGATGCCTCGGTGAAACGGCTCAAGATCTACACCCGATTTGATGAAATTAAGGTAACTCCTGAGACCATCGACCGGGATTGGTGTTGGCTTTCGTTCGAGTATGGTTTTGGCAATTCGACTATTTCTCTTGCGGAAATCCTTCGGGCAAAGAAAGAAGGCCAGCATTTTATCCCCACCAGCGATGGATGGGTAGACTGCCAATCCGAGGAGTTTGAAGGATTGGATCCCATTCTGAATCAAATTACAACGGAGCAAAGGGTTGATCGTGCAAACCGGGTGAGGTTTTCCAGGATGGACCTGCTTCGCCTCAAGGCTTCTACTTCTCGCCCCATTGAGGTGACAGGTGATGGGGATACGGCCCTCCTCTTAAATAGAGTGCTTGAACTGAGGCCTGCACAACCCTTGCAGGAACTTAAAGGATTAGCTTCAACCTTGAGGGCTTACCAGAAAATAGGGGTGGAATGGCTCCTCTTCCTTTTCGAAAACGGCCTCGGAGGTCTCCTGTGCGATGACATGGGAATGGGAAAAACCCATGAAGTAATGGCGTTCATAGTGTCTTTATTGGAACATAAAGACGTAAAGGGGCCATTTCTGGTTGTCTGTCCCACAACGGTCCTGAGCCACTGGTACCAGAAAATATCTGTCCACGCTCCAGTCTTGAAAACAGCAGTTTTTCATGGAGGAGAACGCAACCTCCAGGATGCACTTGAGGGTAACCATGTGATTCTTACCTCTTATGGTATCCTCCGGAATGATATTGAGGAGTTAAGACGCATCCCTTTTTCCCTTGTCGTGTTTGATGAAATACAGAACATCAAGAACCCCCAGACTCTTGCTTATGAAGCAGCCAGATCTCTCAGGGCATCCATGAAACTTGGCCTTACAGGAACCCCCATCGAAAACAGCCTGATCGAGCTGAAAGCCCTTTTCGACCTGACCGTTCCTGGTTACCTGGGAACTGACGAGGATTTCAATTCAAGATATGTCAAATCCATTGAAATGGAACTTTCGAGTGAAAAACGGCAGGTCCTGGGCAGACTGATATCGCCTTTCACGCTGCGCCGTCTCAAGAAAACGGTCCTTGAGGAGCTTCCCAAGAAGATTGAGGACATAAGGACATGTAGCCTCAGTGACGATCAAATTAAGCTTTATAGGGATGCCATCTCTTCAAGAGGTAAAGGACTGGTCGATGTTCTGAAGAGAAGTGAGGAACCGATCCCATATATGCACATCTTTGCTTTGCTCAGTTTGCTTAAACAGATCTGCAACCATCCGGCCCTGATTGAGCGGAAAGTAGAAGATTTTGAGCGATACGAATCCGGCAAATGGGAGCTTTTCAAAGAACTCCTTTCGGAGAGCCTGGACAGTGGACAGAAGGTTGTGGTTTATAGCCAATTTTTAGGAATGATAAGGATCATAGAGCATTGCCTGCAAGGGATGGGTGTAGGTTTCGTTACCCTCACCGGTCAAAGTCTGAAGCGGGGGGAGATTGTTAATCGATTTAACGAAGATCCGGATTGTCGGGTTTATGTGGGAAGCCTGAAGGCAGGAGGCGCAGGCATTGACCTCGTGGCGGCGTCGGTTGTTATTCATTACGATCGCTGGTGGAATGCGGCAAAGGAGGACCAGGCCACCGACCGGGTTCACCGGATCGGGCAGAGGCGAGGGGTTCAGGTCTTCAAGCTGGTGACCGAAGGGACACTGGAGGAGAAGATTGCTGCGATTATTGAGAAAAAACGTAACCTGATGGACAGCATCGTAATAGAAGATGATCCGGGTTTATTGAAAACCTTCTCCCGGGAGGACCTGATTGAAATGCTTTCCACTCCCCCCAAAGAAAAATAGGGAACCATTCGCCACTTAAGAGGGTCTCGTATTTATGATGAGTTTGGAGTTACCCTAAGAAATTTAGAAAAAATGCGAAAGGGTTCTTAAGATGAATTTTGATCAATTCTTCAACCTGCTCCCTTAGATTTCAAAAAATCACCCATACTTATTTTTTGTTCTCCCATCTCTCATCTTCTTGCTATATGTGAGGAAGCATGCGGGTTGCACCTACAAAGAGAGCGGATAAGATTGAGTCATAAATTGAGGATTTCGAATAAGCGTCAATCCGAAGTTGTGATAAAATTGAAAAACATGTGAATTCACGGTGTTGATTCTATTTTGGATTGACGCATGAAGAACAGAGCCGCTGCGCGAATAAGAGAGATTATCCTATGGGGTTTCAATCGGGGACTTCCGTTACAAGTTGCCAAAACTTAGCAACAGAGGAATTTTAACACCAAATTGAACGGGTATCAATAAAAAAACGGTGCTTCGCACCAACCTTTGTTTCTACCGCGCAGCGGTTTAGTTCTTCTAAATGAAATGCAGGGTAGCGATTGAACCCACGAACGAGCATTATCGCGCCCCTCGGAACTCATCGTTCGGGACCTGAGAAGTGCTGTTTACAAAGAAGAGTATAGGTTTCGAAAAACTGCTGCTTCGGCATATTGAGAGCACACTTGCGGCTTTCTTCTGTAACGGCGTCAATGAACACCGCTTTGCCCTTATCAGTCAGAAGATGAGGATTGCGCAGAAAATAGTAAATGTTAAATGCGCCTCGCACTTCGTCTGGGCCGCAACCAAGAAGCTCTAAACCCAGTGATGTAAACATAACGAATATTTCAGTCATAATCGGATCAAACTCTATAGTCTCGGCCGGGTCGTTCTCAGCATGTTTAAAGAAGTTGTAGTGCTGCTTCAGGTGGTTAATTGCCTGGCGGCGATACTCATCCTTAATTACAAGGGTATCATAAAGTAGATCCCTTCCCCCGTGACGGTGGTTAATATCATGAACGATCTGATAGGCCGAGCAGGATAGGGTGTGGATCGAAACAGCATCTCCATCATTGAACCAAAGAGATATTGCCGTGTTAAGTTGCCGACAGGCAGCTTCCAGTTTATCTATTGTTTGAGATGCCATTTTCGATTAGCCTAACCTTCGACAACAATGCATAAAATAATTGACTATTCATCGTCCGAGTCAGATAAGCGTCCGGTTCCCACGAACGTTTGACGTCGGCTCGTGCCTCTCCCGCTTACCGCTCCAGCCTAAATGTTCGCTTTGAATAGTGAACCTCCTTTTCTTCAGGCGACTTATAACACTGCATCGTGTAGAAGTCTCGTGGTATCGCATCTGCATGTTTCTCTTTGTCAAATTTCGCTTCGAGAATGACCACAACCAAAAACTTCTTCCGCAATTTCTCGGCAATGCGGACAACTTCTGGGTCGCGCGGGTCTCCTTGGATGAAGGCCCTGAGAAATGTATTCTGATAAAGATAACCACCACCCTTCAAAGAAGAATCCATTAAATTCAAAACCTCAGAGCAGACCTCTTTCATAGGTTTCTTAGGTTTGCCAAGGCCTGTTACTCTAACCTTAGCAACAAACACATCTTTGGCACTGTAAAAATCCACGTCTGCTTCTGCTCGAACAGAACTGTAAGGGGATTGCTGTTCAAAATATTCCTCGATTGTTATCATGTGCCAGAGATCTGCAACCTTCTTTTGAAAATATTGATCAATTGCGTAAGTCAATAACTCAAGGCGAGTCGGCGGACTCATGAACCATTTGTCGGTCTGTATGTCTTTGTGCACTGGGAGCTGGTTTATATCTTCATTCTTTGTGTTTTGATCTACCGTAAAAGGAAATATCAACTCCTCAGCCAGACATACGCTGGAAAAAGTAAACAAAAGAAATGCGAATAATGAGATAGAAAGCTTTGCCATTCGGCACCTCCCATGATGCGGATAGCGAACCATAGAATTTCCTTGGTTTTGGTCGAACAATAATTAATGTTATGTTGCATGCATATAATTATTAAAGGAAAATATGCGGCCTTGGGTCAGCGTTATCAATTGCAAAATACGGGTTATAATATACACCTCTTTTGAAGAATTGGGAAGCCAAAGTTTCAGGAAGAAACAAACAGTGGGCCTTACCACTTATTCTGAAACTCCCTGATCGCATCTTCCGGAGAGAGGTTCAAATAGATCTCGGTTGTGGCCAGGCGATCATGGCCAAGGAGGGCCATGAGGGCCCGGGTGGAGATCCCGGCTTTGTTGGCCACTTCTTTTACGATTCTTTGAATGGTGCGGCTGCTCATGCCGGCACTGTCGTGCTCGGCAAAATGGTGGTCAATCAACCTCCGGATTCGATCGGTCATGGGCAGGATCCGGCGCTCCTGCCAAAGGATGTTGTCTTTTTTTAGATGAGCCAGCTCGCCCACCCTCAAGCCCGTGTCCAGGAGAGTCCAAATGATGAGCTTTTCATCAAAGGTCTCACAGGCATTGGTGAGCCGGTTTACTTCGTCGTCGCTTAATGGTTCTCGTTTGTATTGGTAGGGCATAAATGAATTTCGATATAGCGATGTCAGGACTTTATTTCTGTCCTTGACAAAAGCTTTTTAAATAATATAATACAATCAGAAGTAAATACATATATATGAAAATATACGAAAACAATTAAACAGGAAAAGAGGGTTCATATGCCTATAGTCAAGATCGGCGTCAGCCGGCAAATTGCGATCCCTAAAAAACTTTACGAAAAACTGGGCCTGGTGCCAGGCGATTATCTTGAAGTTGAGCTTGAAGATGATCGGCTGGTTTTAACTCCCCAAATGCTGGTGGAAAAGCGCTTGGCCGAAGGTCTGAAAGATATCAAGGAAGGTCGGGTAGTTGGTCCTTTCAAGACCAGTCGGGCGGCAATGCGCGCTCTCCGGACCCGAACCTAATGAGAGTGCTTTTTTCAAAACGCTTCACTCGCTCCTTCCAGGAGGCACCCGACAGGGTTCAACGCGAGTTTGGCAAACAACTCGGCTACCTCCTGCGCAATCTCCTTCATCCTTCGCTGCACGCCAAAAAATACGATGAGACCCACGGTATTTGGCAGGCCAGGGTCAATGGAGGATGGCGATTTTATTTTACCATTGAAGGCGACCTTTACAACCTCGTTGATATTATTCCCCACCCCAAATAACCTTATCCCTTAGCCAGAGTCCTGTCGCTTATTATACAAAAAAGCGACAGGATGACGCAAAGTTTTTATCCACAAGTGAGGAAAATAAAGGACTTTCTAAGGAGGTTAAAACGAAAATGTCGCCTTTTTACGTAGAAGGCGACAGACCCATTTATGCGATGGACCTCGCGACACCGGAGTCAACTACAATAGAGGGCGGATTACGCCGTTGATGCGATTACGAAGCTTCTCCCGAAGGTCTTCGGGATTATCCCAGAGGATGTGATTGAACTGCCGCGTATCGAAGTAAAGTTTGTCGATCCAGTCACGTCGGCATGTCCAGACAACTGGTTTGCCCAAGCCCATCGCAAAACCTGCTTCGAAATATACGCCAGAACGTGCACCCGTGAAATCGGCAACAACGAAACCACTTGTCCTAATCTCGGCGAGTATTCGGTCGTCTGTTCTGTCGATATGCTCCTGGAAGTCAATGCGGATGGGATCGTATCCGAGAGATGTTAACTCCGGCTTGAAACCGTGCTCCCAGATTGGCGTCATGGTGTTGTCGAACCACATTGCAACGAAGACCTTGCTCGATTGCACTACCGAGCGGCACAATACGTCCACACGTTCCCATCCTGGTGCAGTTAGGCGGAGTCGAGTCGAACTACGCGTGACGTGACCGTTTCCAAAGCCTTCAAGAAAGCTCATTTGTTCTGCTATTTGCGCGAAGTAGAAGCTTTCATCGCCATCTCGGGCGAAGAGCAAAGGATAATCCATCTCGAAATCAAAGCATGCGCCCTCCCGGAAATCAACGGTTCGCTCTTGGACCAATAGCAGCAAAATATTCATTCGGTCCAGAGGGCTCCGCGAGAGAACCAGCGAGGCAAGTTGGTCTTGAATGGTGTTCTCATCTATGCGGTATGGCGTGAAGAAAGTAGTTCTTTCCCTTTGCATGCGCTGTTCCTCATGCTCCCACGCTCGTCTCGATAGCCCCGAGAGGATGTGTCCACCTTCGGCATACTCACCAAGTTCCATACAATGGCAAAGCGAGTTGTTAATCTCGAAGGTTTTGCACCGGGGACACCTATACAGGCGGGTCCCGCGCTCGATCAGGTCCTCCCTATCCGCGTTATCGTGGTTACACAGGGGGCATGCTAGGGCTACCATTCGTTCCTCATTGCCTTCTGCACCATACTTTTCGCAAGAAGGAGGGCCTGTGCTTTTAACTGATCCTCGTCAAGAGTCTGTCTGTTGCCCTTCGCTTCGTTCGTAAGTTTGTCCAAGTAATAAAAGGCCCACTTTCGGACTGCTTTGAAGTAGTAGTATTTGAGTGTTCCTCGGCTGAAGATCATCTTCAAGGCGTACGCCGGAAGCACTGCCCATACGCCCCACACAAACTAAATTCCAACAAAACTCCCATACATCATAAGACTGCGAATGATCCATACGGATAGGTTGCCTGCCGTGTTTGCCAGGAGGGGTGGTTTCTCCATAACCGTAAGGACGCTGCAGTAGTTTTCATACCACTTGACGGCCAGAGAGAGAACAAGAAGGCTGACAAAAAGGTAACCGAGACTGGTTGAATATCCCATCGTTTCATTCATGTGTCATGGCCAGTATTTAGCTTTACAGACAATGTAAAGAAAACTCATTGTTGAAACCTTCACCTTCAACAAGAGATATGATGACTACGGGCCAAAGCGAGAAAACGACTAAAATTAGCCACAGCTCGATTAGTGGATTAGGCAGAAGCCCTTATTATTTGGAACCATTACTATAAATATGCCCCATTAGAGATCAGATGTTTCTTCAAAAAAAATCATTTCATATCCTCCTTTTCAATAACTATCGCTGAGTTCCACCGCAAGTGCCTGCACAGTGTGATGTTGATTGGAACAACAAATATAGATATTCATGTCTCGCCGAGCACCTAAAAAAAGAACTTGAGGCCCATTTTCTCCTTTCTGTTCGGTTTTGCTCAAATCAGCGCACAACCCGTCCTAACGTTAACAAATTAACACAAAAAACTACAAATCTCCAAAAAAATAAGCAGCTTAGCTTGCTGTGACAAACATTGTCAGCGCGACATACACCACAACATATAGTGGTAGGGGTTGCATATCACTTGCCTTTTGCCTCCAACAACGCATTGATCCTCTCGTCAAGCTCATCGTCGCTCAAGTTGGTTAGTGACCCCTGATCAATGCCGATTTCGAATTTTATCCTGTGCACCATCTTGTCACTTATCCCTTTTTTCGTGTTTGCACCTCCACCAATGTTTACCAGTGCGACCATAAACCCAGCTTTGTCCTTTTGATTCTTGGTGGCAGTGACTGTAATATCGAATTGTATGCCAGGAATTTTCGAAAGATCCCCCTTGTTGTGTCTCAAGCTAAAGACTGTGTTCTTAAGTTCCTCATTCGCGCCTTTAATCCCTTTGGCAATCTCGATGAGAGTGGTTTTTATGAAATCTTTAAGTTCTACCTGATTCATAGATGCCTCCCTTACACTTAAAATCAGCATAGACGTTAAAGCCGTTGCTGGGAGATCACGCAACCTTCAGGATTACTTTTTAAAATATACACCTTTTACCAAATCTGTAAATTATTTTGTTCAGAAAGTAAGCAATAGACGGTCCTCTAAAAAGGAATGTTGCCTTTTTTTATAACCTTCTATCCTTTCGATTGTTCTTTTTCTCTTTGTCTCTCGTTCAACCTCATAATGCCCCAATTCGTGCATAATGTGAAAAAAACGAAAAACTAGGAATAGGCCAGAGGCACCCACGACCAACGTAACCCCCATGTACCAAAGAATTGTGCTGATAGGACGGTTTAACTGCAGAGCATCGGTTAGTTCATAAAATGCCCTTACAAAAGATCCCAAGACAAATAGGACAAGTAGCCAAGAAGCAATCGTGTCTTGTGTTTTCATTGGGGTCAGCACCATCTACGGGCCGAATAGCTCTATATTGCCTTACCTTTCATTGCACGTTGTACGGTTTGCTATGTTTTAGCTCACAATCTGTCCTTCAATTTGTAGCTGATTCGTTGTAAGTTCAATCGACCTTGTGCGAGTAAGCCTACTGTCTCCTCATGGCCCAGCTTAGCCTGGGTGAGGTTGGAATATTCTCGATCGTAAACATAATCCATGGATTTAGGCCATCCGTCCTTGTTACATTTGAAAACTTGCGTCACATATACGTCTGGCCCTGGCGTAACGTTCTTATAGTCGCCCCCTGTTTTCAAACTTTGAGTCAGGTGAGCCAAAGGCTCAGACGGGTCCATCCAAATGGTTGATACAAAATAATATTTCCAAGGCCACCAGTGGGCCATGATCGTTTGAGCTACGATCGGAAGTTTGGGCGAAGGATTATGGGACACCCAGCGTGCGCGCATTGCCGCTTCCACCTATGTTAGGCTACAAACTGGATAAAACATCCAAGAATGAATATGCCCAACCCCCAATAAATACTACGCTCAAAATCAGCCGCCGATTGTAAACGACCGGCTGGATTTTTTTGTTAAGCGAGGTGATTGTTCGTTCATTGTTTATGTATCAGCTACTGCCAGAGGCTCATCTGAGATCGTGCTATGGGACAAGTCCTCCTTTTTCTCGCCTGTCCTTGATTATCTTTTCAATATTACGATAGTCTGCGGGAAAGAAAGTATGTGTAGGATATACCGGGTAATCCATCGAAATGGTCCTCAACTGGTTGTAGGCACATTCGGAAAAAAATGTAATATCGACTACTTCTGGGTCCGGTGGCTCAGAATCGATGGTCATCAAGTAGCCAAATGGCGGGTAAGAGATTTCCGTCATTAGGCTTGTTCTGAGGGGTTCCATAGTCGAAGTTTTTAGGTCAAGTTTTGCGGAGACTGGAGTTGCGCGGTGCATGCCACCGTGGTTGAAGTAGATTTAAATACGATATCTTGGGTGAAGATGGTGTGCCTGTTTGTCAAGAATAAAAGGAACAAGATCGGTGTATTTATCTCTAAAGGCAAGGGAGTTGATGGTGAGAAACATAGAGAGAATCTGTTTAATGACTGCCAAAGGATAAATATCTCCAAAGTAGCAAAGACTGGGTCTGTAGTTGGTCTCCTTCAGTATGAGCATTCCTTTCTTGCAGAATTGAACGAACCTTTCGCCGTACTACGTACCCGTGTCGCTATTGCATTTGGGGCATAGGCTATACGAACCCATCCCTAATTGAAATATCCTCGCGCCTTGCGGCACGCCCTTGACGGTGAGCGGCTGTTCGAAATTCATGTCCGCGATGAGCACCCCGGTGTTATTGAAGGCGCTGCGTGGTGGAACATGTTCAAAACTGAGCTTAGTCATTCTCCCACAAATGTGGCACCTATCGATCACTGGTTCGAGTATCACTTGGCTCCTTCCTGTTTCGCGCTCGGAGATCACGCAGCCTTCAAGATTACTGGTTCGAATATACACCTATTTGCCGAACCTGTAAATTATTTAGTACAGGAAGAAAGAGTTGTTACTATAGAGAGAATAGGAACGCTTTCGGTTTTCGAGAAAATGGAAAGATGACTCCAAGTTTAACCCATATCGGGTCGCTACCTTGTGTTTACCAACGAGACAAGGCTTTCTACTCTCAAATCCGAGTGGCCTGCTATGAGATCGAAGTGGGAGTCTGCATGAACGAGAAGGATATTCTCCTTTAGCGCCGAGGAGGCGATAAAAATGTCTGCGTAAGGGACGGCAATCCCTTTTTGCTTTAACTCAAAAGCGAGCTTCGAGGCCCTGTCCCATAGGGATCGGTCCGCTTCGATATGATAAAGAGAATCCAGCCTTTGAAATAGACGATCGTACTCTTTCTCCGATTTGGCGCCTCCGAGTAATTCAAGCTGGATCATTCCGTTCATTGCAACCGTATCATTGACCAGGATGTTTTCGACTCTCTCTTTGATGCCGGGGTGAAAATCTCTTCTCAGGGCGAATAGCCATACGGAGGTGTCGATGAGGATCATTTTAGCGTTCGGCCCTCCGTTTTTTCAACTCTTTCAGCGACAGGTCCAGATCGAAGGACCCAAGCTCTTGTTGCAAGAGTTCCTGGTTCTTCTTTCTCACCAGTTCCCGGAGTCCAGCCGCGATGACCTCTTTTTTCGTTTTCAGGTTTGTCACTTGAAGCGCATGTTTGATGAGTGCCTCATCGACAAAAACGGTTGTTTTTCCCATAGACATCTCCTTTTATATCTTCGCAATACATATTACTATACATCCAAATACGATGTCAAGACCCTATGATTCAGACAGTAAGACTTTAGACCTCAGACATGAGACTGAAGAGGGGTAATGGCGAGAGCAAAGGTGATTCAGACATCAGACCATGAACATCAGACAGTCTGGAGTCTAAAGTCTGGTGTCTAATCCCGCCTTGGTGGGACTGAAGTCCAGTGTCTGGATTGTAGACCAACAGAACCCATTCTTGGGTTGCAAAAGCTCAGAGCATCGTATACCCTTAAAATTAAGTTCTTCAGAGGGGCACCGTGTAAAGAATGGAATACGTGAAAGAAAAAATCGAAAATATAGCGAATAATCCAGGCGTTTATCTTTTTAAGGACGAAAAGGGAACCATCCTTTACGTTGGCAAAGCAGGGAACCTCAAGCACCGGGTGGGTTCCTATTTCCAGAAGCCAGAGGGAAAAGATGCGAAGATCCTCACCATGGTGGACAAAGTGGTGGACATTGATACGATTGTCACCGATACCGAAAAAGAGGCCCTTATCCTCGAGAATAATCTTATTAAAGAATACCGGCCCCGTTATAATGTGAAACTGAGGGATGACAAGACCTACCCTCTTCTGAAGCTCTCTATGGCAGAGGAGTTTCCCACTTTATGCATTGTCCGGCGGGCAAAAAAAGATGGTTCTGTCTATTTCGGCCCTTACCCTTCAGCTACTTCCCTTAGAGAGACTTTAAAACTGATTCGAAGGCTCTTTCCCATACGGACTTGCCTCGACACAAAATTTACCCATCGGTTAAGGCCCTGCATCAATTACGAAATGGACCGATGTTCGGGTCCATGTTGTGGAAAGATTAACCCGGCACAATACCACGAGATCGTTCAACAGGTGAGGATGTTTTTAGAAGGAAAGGACAGAGATCTTGTCGGGAGGCTGAAGAAGAGAATGGAAGAGGAATCGGTGCAACTCCACTTTGAAGCAGCGGCTAAAATGCGGGATCAGATCAGACATATTGAACATGTCATTGAAAAGCAGAAAATCGTATCGAGTGATTTTGTGGATCAGGATGTCCTCGGGTTTCGTCGTCAGAATCACACCCTCATCATCTATCCCCTCTTTGTCAGGGCAGGGAAACTTTTGGGAGGCAGAGGTTTTACCTTCCCATCTGCGGGCCTTCCCGACGAAGAGATTCTTTCTTCCTTTCTCAAGCAGTATTACCGCGAAGGAAAGTTTATTCCCAAGAAGATCCTGATACCTGAAGCCATTCCCGACCAATCCCCTTGTCGAGCAATGGTTGACGGAACTCAAGGGAGAGAAGGTTCAAATCCTTGTTCCTGTGAGAGGGGATAAGAAGCAACTCCTGAAGATGGCCTGCGAAAATGCGGAAAAGTTTCTCTTAGCTGAGACGGAGATTGAAAAGGATCAGGAGAAGCTCCTTGAAGCGCTGCAGGAGAGCCTTCACCTTAGAAAAAATCCCCGAAGGATTGAGGCCTTCGATATCTCAAATATCCAGGGAAAAAATGCGGTAGGCTCGATGGTGGTCTTTGAAAACGGGAAAGCCGCCAAAGAGCGGTACCGTCACTTCAAGATCAAAACGATTGAGGGAGCAGACGACTATGGCATGATGTATGAAGTCCTCCTCCGTCGATATAAAAAGGCCCTTGAAGAGAAGGATCTCCCCGACCTGGTCTTATTAGATGGTGGAAAGGGCCAACTGAATGTGGCTCAGGAGGTGTTTAAAGAGCTCCAGATTAAGGACGTCGATCTTGTCAGCCTGGCCAAGGAGAAGACGATCGGAGGTCTTCATTCATCGAGGTTTCGGAAAACCGAGGAAAAAATATTTCATCCTCAATACAAGGAGCCCCTTGGGCTGGAAAGACATTCAGCCCTTCTCCGTTTTCTCGATCAGATCCGTGATGAAGCCCACCGCTTTGCCATTACCTATCATAAGAAATTAAGAGGAAGAGAAACGGTCAAATCAGAATTAGGAGATATCCGTGGTGTCGGAGAAACACGGGAGAGGGAGTTGTTGAAACATTTTGGCAGTGTTGGAAAGATTAAAGAAGTCACCGTTGAAGAATTGACGAAGGTTCCTAAGATGGACTTAAAAACCGCCCGAAGGGTCTATGATTTTTTCCACCCCACGAAAGCATCGAAATAACGCTTTGTGACAGTCCGCACCGGTTATCGAGATTAAGTGCCTGGTATTTAGGATTTCTTTCTGCGAAATACCCGGATTGATCGCCCATGCATAAAACTCTGTTCAACGACTCCCTGAGGATAGAACTGCAGATTTCACCTTATCCTCAACGAGCCGCCTGATCTCATCAAGCCGCTTTTCGGTCGAAGCCTCAAATCTCAGAACCAGCACAGGTTGGGTATTTGAGGCCCTCACCAATCCCCACCCATCCTCAAATTTCACCCTTACCCCGTCCATGTCAATGATGGGATAGTCTCTTCTCAGTTCATCTCGCACTTCTTCAACCACCTTAAATTTGGTCTCATCCGGACATTCGACCCGAATCTCTGGGGTGATCACGGTTTTGGGCACATCAAGAAAAAGTTGAGATAATTTCTTTTCTGTATTGGAGAGGAGTTCTAAGAGGCGGCACGAAGCATAAATGGCATCGTCATAGCCGAAGTATCGATCCGCAAAGAAGATATGGCCGCTCATTTCCCCACCAAGAACAGCATCTACTTCCCTCATCTTTTCTTTAATGAGGGAATGCCCCGTCTTCCACATAATGGCTTTTCCACCCTGCCTTTCGATTTCCTGATATAAGTTCTGAGAACATTTTACCTCAGCCACGAAGGTGGCTCCTTTCCTCTCCTTCAGAATCTCCCGGGCAAAGAGAATCATCAACTGATCACCCCAGATGATGTCCCCTTGATCATCTACAACACCGATGCGATCCCCATCGCCATCATAACCAATTCCCACATCAGCCTCGGATGCTTTAACGTGATGGATGAGATCCTTCAAATAATCAGGGATGGTGGGGTCAGGAAAATGGTTAGGAAAACGGCCATCCACTTTACAGTATAGCTCCTCTACCTCGCATCCCAAATCTCGAAGGAGTGGCCCTGCCACAATTCCAGCGGTACCGTTCCCAGCATCGATCACCACCTTCAGCTTCCTTTTTAGCTCTATATTCTTCCTCACAAACTCCTGATAAGGTTGGATGATTTCATGTCTTGAAAGAGACCCCTTGCCTATGACGAATTCCTCTTTTTGAATCCGCCTTCTCAGCTTCTGGATTTCTTCTCCAAAGATGGTACTTTTTCCCACCGATATTTTGAACCCGTTAAATTCAGGCGGATTGTGACTTCCCGTCACCATCATTCCGCCGTCTTTGTTCAAATGAAAGAGAGAGAAATAATAGACAGGAGTTGGACAAAGGCCAATATCAGCCACATGACATCCTGTGGAAGTAACCCCCTCAATCAGTGCTTCTCCATAGGCATTTGAACTGAGCCTTCCGTCCCTTCCGACGACGAGATTTTTCAACCCCAGATAGACCATATGGGTTCCGAACCCGCGTCCCAATTTTCGAGCGATATCAGGCGTCAGATCCTGATTAACCACACCCCGGATATCGTATTCACGAAAGATGAGCGGATTGATCTCCATAGCTTCTTCTCCTCATAACGTTACTTGACCTTAATGTTGCAGAACATTTTACCATACGGGCATGGGTGAACCGTTCGGAAAGGCTTCAGGGCGAACCTTTATTGTAAGGAGCACTTACGCCCCAGACCCCTGCTGGAGTTCACCTTGGGTGATCTCCTCCCATACCCTCAAAATATCAATTCGACCGCCTTCTGAAGCCTTGAAGGGCGGTTTACCCATGCCCGTTTCTGCAACTACGGGGTTGACACAGATTATCTTAAAATGCCTTAATAATCAACGTTTTGACTTTTGGAACCGGATAGGATAAATTTTGTAGCGTCGGGATTCAGTGCCGACTTACCTGTAACCGCCTCCAAAATGGGGGACTACCAATGAGAAAACATAAGGAACGATTGCATGGAGATTAAGGCAATACGCGGGTTTAACGATGTCCTTCCTGAGGAGATCGGGAAGTGGCAATTTGTTGAGAAGGTCGCAGGGGAGGTATTCGGAGGATTCGGGTTTTCAGAGATCAGGATTCCCATCCTTGAAAGAACGGAGCTTTTCTCTCGCGGGATCGGGGAAGCGACAGACATTGTCGAAAAAGAGATGTATACCTTTGTTGATCGAAACGGGAACTCCCTTACCCTCCGGCCTGAAGCCACAGCCTCCATGGCAAGGGCTTATTTAGAGCATCAGATGTATTCCTTCGACCCGGTGGCAAAACTCTACTGCGTTGGGCCGATGTTCCGATACGAAAGGCCTCAGAAGGGGCGCTTCAGGCAATTCTATCAAATCGATGCTGAGGTTTTCGGTGTTGGAAATCCGATGGTAGATGCGGAAGTGATCATCATGCTCATCCATTTCCTGGGAAAAGTGGGGCTCAAGAACCTCGAACTCCAGATTAACACGTTAGGCTGCAGAGAATGCCGGCCCAGGTACAGAGAGGAGCTAAAGAAATTTTTTGCCGGGAAATCCTTCCAATTATGTGAAGATTGCCAGAGACGATTGAATAGCAACCCACTTAGGATCTTTGACTGCAAAGTCGAATCATGCAAGGAAGCGATCGCAGATGCCCCTAAGGTGACTGATTTCATCTGTGAGGAATGTCAGAAACATTTCGATCAGGTGAAATCATATCTTAGCATGGCGGGACTCACTTATATTTTGAACCCCAGAATGGTGAGAGGATTGGATTATTACACACGGACCGCCTTTGAGGTCGTTTCCTATGGGTTAGGGGCTCAGAATGCGGTGACAGGAGGAGGCCGCTATGACAATCTTTTTCAAGAGATAGGCGGACTCGATATTCCGGGCATTGGATTTGCCATCGGTGTAGAGCGATTGATTTCCCTGTTACCGAAAGAAAGAGGGTTTATCCGGTATCCTCATCTTTTCGTTGCTGCCATAGGAGAAGAAAGTTACAAGAAGGCTTACCAATTGATCAACCAGCTCCACCTTGAAGGGCTTTGGGCTGAATTGGACTATGAGGGAAAGAGCCTGAAGAGCCAGATGCGAAGGGCCGATAAGTTGAAGGCCCGATACGCACTCATCCTGGGAGAAGAAGAATTAAAAAAGGGAAGGGCAATCTTGCGAAATATGATGGACAAATCCCAGGAGGAAATTCCAATCGATGATTTGTTGACGGCGCTCAAAGGGAAGATTCCTCGCGATTGATCATTTAGGTGGACAATGCTATGATTATTTTCGTTTTTTCAGGCCCCTAATGACTCAGAAGGTGTGAAAAAATCACATTTCCCGGATGGGTCCCGCGTTGGCGGGATTTCGGCTTGCATGGATGGGCGGATTGGAGAAGCTTTAGGGCAGAACCTCTAAAATTGATCTGCACGGTCTATCCCTGCTTAATCGCTCGATTTACCGGAAAGGACCGCTACCCATAACATCCGATGACCCGCATCGTATAAGGTTGGACGAGACGCCCGTCCATACGGGCCGAGGCACAGGTTCCCATTTTTTTTACACCTTCTTACCACTTACAAGTTACAAGGCTTACTGGGGGATCGTCTAGTGGCAGGACTATGGACTCTGACTCCATCAACCGAGGTTCGAACCCTCGTCCCCCAGCCAATGAATTCAATAGGTTAGCTTAAATTTTCGTATGGACAAAGTATGGACATGAGTATTACCTTTGGTTGTTTCCCCCAGTCTGGAGTTCCAACAATTTTCACGACATTTTTCAAGTGACCTTACGCTTTTCGTGCCCTCTACTCATTACCTCCTTAACCTCCAACCTCACACTTCCACTCGCTTACAATGTCATAATGATCTTTTACAAAGAAATGCAGAGATTGCAGGAGAGGACATGACAAGGTAGGTCAGTGGGAATTAAAGTGGGTACACGTCATTTAGGAGATTCTGGAAATGGTAATCAAGCAGGTGGAGGAGCACAGAGACGAAATTTCATTTTTGCCTTTCCTCTGAAGAATTGGTTATCATAAAATCATGGATGATTTCAGAGTCCATTATTCCGGTGCATGCCTTGAAAATGGAGATTCACCTGAGCAGGTGGAAAGGAGAGTCCATAATAAGGTAGCCATTCTGGGTGAAATATTGGGTATTGAGGCAAGGCTCCTCCATCCTGACGAAATAAATCTAAATCTTGGAAAAAAGAATTATATTGTCAGCTTTGAAGGCGAGATTGAGGTCCAAGCAGAAACACAAGTGGAAGCTGAGAATCAGGCGTATGATCAATTATCCCATTTAGGGCAGATTACAGTAGTGGCTTTTAAAAAAGAGGAGAATAACTGAAGCAGGGATTACTCCTACATGATTAGATGAAGTAAAGGATCGTCGGACGTGACGGGTGCCCATGAGGTCATTAAGAAACCTTTTTCTCTAACGGAATTTGACATGCGTTTTCAAAGGATGATACGAAAGAGCAAAGAATAGATAAGGTTTATGGCAAGTAAAGGTCAACTTAAAAGAGTAAAAGACCGATTAATAAAGGACTTGAAAGTAAGTACCCTGAGCTTCGGCGAGTTAGGAAAGAGGTACGGGGTGAGCAGGCAAGCCGTTTTTGAATTTGCCCAAAAGAGGGGGATTAAGAGGCCCAAGCGTTCCAAGACAGAGCATACAAAAACCTGTTCAATCTGTCAGGATCTGATTAAGATCTCCAGAAAGCCGCATAGTGATTTCATATGCTCTCGAACGATCAGAGACAAATTAAGACTAACAAGTGGAAAATGGTTTTATCATCTTCGTATTCTCAAAAAGAATGGACTTATTTCGGGCAAATTTGGAATATTACAATCCAAAAAGGTGGAGTTGGCGTATCAACTTTATTTCAAAAAGAGACTTCCCGTCAGGACTATAGGAAGGCAAGCAGGGCTCGTGAATTTTCATTCGGTCATTAGAGAGCACAGGGCTTTAGGTTATGATGTCCCTGATTCCCTCTTTAAATATGACTCAAACAACCGAAGGAAGACCGTTGTAAAGATGAACAGAAAGAAAAAAAGGAGCCGGTAGGTCGGGGTATGACGAAGAGTTAAGTCGGGATGAGCGTAGTTGACAAATAAACCAGTCAGGGAGGTTTGATGAACAAAAACGATCTCATCGAGAAGGTCTCAGAAAGGGTGCGAATTCCGTCTAAAGCAGCAAAGGTCATTGTAAACGGCATTTTTGATTCGATGAGAGAAAGTCTGGAGAAGGGCGAAGGGATTGAGATTAGAGGATTTGGAAGCTTTGTGGTGAGGAATTATGGTGCTTACAAAGGTCGAAACCCCAAGACAGGTAAGAATGTGGATGTCCCTCCTAAGAAACTTCCTTACTTCAAGGTTGGGAAAGAATTGAAAGAGAAGGTGAACACGATAAAGGGTATAGTAGAGTAGATTTACCCAAGGAGAGGAAATGCTGACGGAAGAACAGAAAAATAAATACCTGGGATCACCTTATTTATGTCCTTACTGCGGATCTGACGAGCTCTCTTTAGGAAAGGTCACCGCGGATATCAATCGGGCAACGCAAAACATTTCATGTAGGCAATGCAAAAAAAGGTGGACGAATATCTATACATTGGCTCATGTGGAAGAGGACGAGTGGGACATGAGGAAGGGGGAAATAAGGGCCAAAGAAAAGGGGGAGCTATCATGACGGAAAATGGAAATAACCAAAGCAATTTTTTAATAGGATTTTTATTCGGCGGCATCTTGGGTGCACTGGTAGGGATTTTCTTTGCTCCAAAATCCGGCCAACAACTGAGGTCTGAAATTAAGGAGAGAGGGACTAAGGTCTTGAAGGACGCAGAAGAGATTTATGGAGAAGCAACGGCAGTCCTCGATGATGTTCAGCGCCATGCTGAAGAACTGAAGAGAGATCTGGTCAAGATGCATCAGAAGGCTAAAGAGATTTGGGTCTGGCCTGAGAAAAAGGGAACGTAGGCAAGAACTGAGGCAAGCTTGAGCATCAACGAAGACACCATCATTGACTATCTCGAAGAATTAGCCGAGAGGTTTGGCATAGAAATCCGGTATGAAACTATCAAACAAGATGAAGATTCATCATTTGTCGCTGGGGGACTGTGCTTATTGAAAGGAAAATATGTCTTAATCATCAATTCTAAGGCATCGGTAAAGGACAGGATTAAGATCTTGGCAATGGCAGTAAAGCATTTTGATCTCGATCAGATCTATATACGCCCAGCTCTAAGGGAATTATTGGACAGGATTCCTGAACAAAGGCCGTTCAGCATCAATGTTAAGCACGGATGAAAAAGGTGAATAAAGACCAGGAGGTAATTATATGGCCGAAAATCCTTTGAAGATTTTTGAGAAGTTGGACCCGGAACTCTTAAAACTTGTCGATAATACAAGAGCACTGGCGCTGAATGATGGAGCTTTGCCCAGGAAGACCAAGCTTCTCATTGCCATGGCATTGGATGTGTCACAAGGAACCGTCGAAGGAGTGAGATCGCTGGCTGAGCAGGCCGTGAAGGCTGGTGCCACAAAAGAAGAAATTATTGAGGCTTTAAGGGTGGCTGATTTTATATGTGGCGTAGGATGCGTGTATACGGCTGCCCACGCTTTTAAAGATTTGTTTTGAGATTTGGAAAATAGAACAATTAGGTTGCTTCCCTCTTTTCCCGGCAGTAGGACCCGAACCCGCGACCCTTGGCTTGGGAATACGAAGTAGGCATTTATTCTAACCCTTTGATTTTGGTCTGGTTTCCCGTAACCAGTTGAAGATTTAAAGAAAAATCTTTTTCTATCTACTCCAGTCTATTCTATCTATTCGAGTTTTTTCGATTCGATTCAGTCACAATTTAGTCACACCCCTTCCCACTTTTCTTGGGTCTTCAGTCTCGATTTCAACTCAACCAGGGCCTTCTCGTTTTCGAGGAGTATAGAAATCAGAATTGTTTCAAAAAGCCATGGTCTTGAAGTGCAATCCCCGGCTTCTACATGGAGCCTCGCCTTTTCGAAGAGCCCATCAAGGAATTGTTGATCCTCTTTTCTCAATGCCCTTCGAAACTTTTTCCATCCCTGAATTTCCTCTTCCAGGATCTGGTTAAAAGGGAGATCCGTTCTTTCCATAGATGATTCTCCGTATCCTTGGTTGCCGTCTTTGACCCAATCCGTTTCCGCCGTTGATGATGACTATGCCAAAAAGACTTCAAAAAGGGATCCTCCACCTTCCTCATAATTACTCCCCTTTTCATGGGGTGAAAACATCTTAAAATTGCTATAAAATTAGATTTTTGGTATAGTTAGGTCAACTTCCCGGGGGCGATTCGCATTTTTCCAAATTTTTTGGGCTTGGTTCGACCAATGTCTCTAAGCCACGGCTTGAAGAATGATCTCGGGAGCAACTAAGAGCCGAGGGAGATTGAAAGGGGGTACCTCGCAATGTCTGAGCAGATGGCCGTTGAAAGTATCGTCGAGGCCTATTGGAGGCTCCAGGGTTACTGGACGCAACAGAGATTTCCTTTCCAGGGGGAAGGGCATGGATGGAGCGATATTGATGTATTGGCCTACCATCCCGAGCAGAGAACGCTTGTGGTTTGTGAGTCCAAAGTGAGGGGGCCAAAAACCGATGTATACGCCTACACTCAGTACACCCGGGACAAGTACGGAGATATCTTTGAGTATGATGAGGCTGGATATCTATCCTTCCTCAAAAACATCAAACAGATTTGTTCTGGTAGAGTCGTATTCAAGAACTTCAGGAAAATGGTGGGGAAATTGGTAATTCAGCTTGTGAGTAATTACTACATCCATGATTCTGTTAAGCCGGAGGTTGTAAAGGAAACATACCGACAAGTGGTTCCCTCGATTCCGAAATATATTAAAAGTGAGATCAGATTAAACACCACCCTCGAAATCATTTGTGAAGTTATCAGGCTTGAAGCCGAAAGTACTCAGGGCAGGCGATATGGACATCCGATTATTGATTTTGTGCGGGAATTGAATAGGCACCTTCATCCGAACGTGAGGTATGCGGGAAGGGGAAGGGAAGAGACTGATGAAGTAAAGGAAGTGTTTAGAAATAATTTTATGGGTTCATGTCAACTGCTTTCTGGTAGAAAATAGACAGTTGGAGATTAGAATGCAAAAACGGCGTACGTTGCATGGATAGACAAAATGCACAAGGAGCAGTAGAATTCACCAGCCGACTCGCAAAAGGTGGGGCGCTCCTTGGGGACATGCGGCTGCTCGTTTCAAATTGGTCTGAGGAGCTGACCAAGGCCAATTCCCCCAAATCTGCACTTGCGGTTCTTTCCAAAATGACCCTCGCCCGTGTAAGAGATACCTATACCCGTGCATTCCGCCCTCGATTCATTCATGGATCCCCACCCAATGCCTGGAAGTTAGCCCGGACTCTGGAGGTTTCAACTGCTGATATCGAAATTATTCGCGCTTTCTATTACTGGATCACGGCGAGGGCAGAGCCCTTGCTATATGCTTTTGTTACAGAGGAGGTTTTCCACCGAGCCGGGCATCCCGACCGGGAAATTCGTGTTGGAGAAGTCATAAGTTGGTTATCCAGAAAGCTTCATGGAGTTAAGAAGGAATGGACTCCTACCGTACAACGAAAGGTGGCCCGAGGTCTCCTTGCTGGGCTGCGGGATTTTGGGATTCTCGAAGGGGCGTCCGGAAACATATTACCCCCTTTCATCTTGCTCTTGAAGCCTTTGCCCTAATTGGGTTTTGTCTTAACGACCTGGGAGTGATTGGCCGAGACATGATTCGACACCCCGATTGGAAGTTATTCTTGCTCAGAGAGACAAATGTTGAGCGTCTTTTCATGGAGTCCCACCAGCATGGCTGGCTAAGGTTCGAGGCAGCTGGAGGCATTTACCGGTTAGAATTTCCGCAGAACACGTTCGAGGAATATACCTGCCGGAAACAAGAATGGCCTGGGAAGGAGCTTGAGGAAGAGAAATATGACTGGGCTCAACAGGCCATGGAATATTGGCCTGAAAGGGTGAAGGAGAAATGCAAGACCAACAAATCCTTTGCCATCGCCCACGGCCTTGAGAATCTATTCGAGGAAAAGGCATTAACTCCGAAGAAGGGACGGAGAAGGATAAAATGAAGATTGAGAAAGGAAAGCCTTACGCGGTCGTTACGGGAGATATTGTGGATTCTTCGAAATTATCAGTCGAGGAGCGGCAAAGGCTTCACCGTAACATGAAAGATGGGTCAAAGGTTCTTCGTAAGGTTTTTAAAGAGAGCATTCCGCTGGATGTGGATGTTTTCAGAGGAGACTCCTGGCAGTTGTTGGTGGCTGATCCCGCGGTGTCGTTGAGAATCGGGTTGTTTTACAGGGCGTTTTTGCGAGCAGCAGCGGCGGCAAGCAAGATAGATACCCGTATGGCGATCGCAATCGGGACAGTTGATTTTGTTCCGGATGATCGTGTTTCCGGCGGGGATGGGCAGGCGTATCGGTATTCAGGTAAAGCCCTGGAGGAAATGACAAAGGCAAGCAATATGTGCTTTAGATTTCCTGAGCGGGAGATTGAAGAATCTCTCGATGTTCTGGTTCACCTTCTGGACGTATTGGCAATGAACTGGAGTGATAAACAAGCTCTTGCCATAACCGGCGCATTGCAGGGCTTGAAGCAGGAGGAAATCGGGAGCCTGTGGAAACCTGCGATTACCCAACAGTCTGTCAACAGGCATCTCCAGCGAGCCGGCTGGTTTCCGGTAGAAAAGGCGATCGGATTTTTTGAAAAACAGCTTAAAAGGGCTGTAATATAGATTTACAGCCTCTGAGGGCTGTTTTTATGGCGATCGGGTCTCCGGGACCCGTAAGAGACCACGCTCCTCTTCCCTCGATGAAGGAGGATGGGGTGCCATCCTAAACACACAGCCCCAGCAGGCTGTAAACGCCCATTACAGCTTCAACAAGCTGTGACGGGCTGGAGGTCAGGCGCACCAAATGAGTGAAGCTGCGAAAGAAATTCTGATTTGTCTTTTGGCGGCCCATTTCCTGGGTGACTTCATCTTTCAGTCCGATGCAGATGCATCAAGGAAGAGAAGGGCTCGTATACTTTTGAAACATGCCTTCATCGTCGTTGCTTCAGGTTACGTACTTTGCGGAATCTGGAGCCTCTGGCAAGTTCCCCTCGTCATATTTCTTACACATGGTCTGACGGATTACATTAAGGTCACGTTAAAGAAAGAGAGTGTCTATTCATTTATCCTGGACCAGGCGGTGCATCTCGCCGTCATAAGCGCTATCACCATTTTGATTGTCAACACGAAGATTATTCCACTAAATAGTTCATCAACATTCTGGGTGGACCTGCTCGGGAGGGGTTTCCTGGAATTTCTCATTCTGATATCTGGTCTGACGGTTGCTATCAAAGCAGGAGGCATCCTCATTGGTTTGGCTGTAAAGCCTTTTATAGACGAGTTACAGAAGATTGGGGAACAAACGACAAAAGAGGGAGTAACCACAGCCCGGGGATTCGAAAATGGAGGAAAGCTCATCGGATACCTTGAGAGGAGCTTGATCTTCCTGTTCATTCTGACAGGACAACCGGGCGGCATTGGTTTCTTGATTGCAGCGAAATCGATTCTTCGATTCGGGGAGATTAAAGATCAACAGAACCGGATGGAAGCTGAGTACATCATTATCGGTACATTGATGAGTTTTGGCTACGGTATGTTCATCGCGTATTCAACGAAATTCTTCCTGGATATGGTCTGAATGAACATTATTTCTCCTAAATATCCCCTCTCCCCACCGTGGGAAAGGATTGAGGGGAGAGGGGGACCTTCTTTTGTAGTATTTTTACTAACCCCTTTCCTCAATCTTAGTCAAAAGTTGACTCAGTTTCAAACAGGGAATTTACAACTTTTAACAGGCAGCAAAAATGGGTAAGGTCTCAGACTATCTCGCGGCTTTGATTTCCAGGCAAATCGACGATCACGGCCTGGTGGTTTGGTATGACCCGCAGAAAGCCTACTCAGCGTTCATCCGAAGGTTGGCCCTACGTGCGCTCCAGGGTCAGATTATGCTGCATCGAGTGAGCTCCGAGGGAAAGGTCGGAATTTACCGTATCGAGGTTGGCACATCATCTGGCACAGGCAAACTGAAAATGGCCGGAGGAATCGATTCCTCGATTAGGGAATGCCTCAACCGTGCTTTTGGCTTTCTCCAGGGTCATAAGGTCCAGATGGGCATAGCGAGCGTTCTGGATACAACTGACTTGCATGTGGAGGTAATCGATTTACTGGCAAACCGAATCACGTGCGAAGCTGGAATCGCCTTCGTTGTTGCGATGGCTCGGCCCTTCGCAAGGCTCCTGTCGCTCCTGGATTGGTAATTTTGGGAGACTTAAGCATTCAGGGCAACATAAAATCTGTCCATACATTGATTGAACCCTTGCAGATGGCGATGGAAAATGGCGCTCGCCGTGCCCTCATCCCGCTGGAAAACAAACGAAACTTCCTTGAGGTGTCAGCGGATATCGTGGAAAAAGTTGACCCAGTTTTCTACGGCGACCCCATGACCGCTGCCATGAAAGCACTGGGTTCGAATTAGCTAATCATAGGGGATTGATATGAATTGTCCGGAAAAGATTGCTGGAACCTACCTCCGACTGAATGGCTTTTTTTTACTTTCTCATTTTACACTGTTTGATGGAGAGCACCACTCGCATGTCGATTTTCTTGGTCTCAGGCCGCCAGGTGGATAGCAGTGTCAATGGGGATCGGAGATTCTAACCCCTCCGCATCATTTTAAGGCACGTCCATTAAAGGTACATCCTTGATTATCATTTTGTGTCATCACCTCCCTCTGCCAAGCTTTCTTCCGAGTTTTTAAGTTTTTCGGATTAGCCACACGGATGACAGGAATTCTGGACAGGAAATCTCTCATCACGACTGTTCCCGGAAATAAGTATAGTAATTGATTCATGACAGGGTCTTTATGAGCCAGCCTTACCATCAGGTCCAGGGTCGCTTCACATCCAAACAGGTTAACGCTTCTGAAGAGAGCCCTGAATCCTGACTCTATAGCCTTTTCCCTGTTACCTGCTTCATGGATTTCAGTCATAATCCCTCCTTCATCTTTCATTTCTTTGCCAGTTTCTTGTGAATTAGAAGCGCAAGAAGGATCAATCCAAGAGTAGTGGCTGTATTTCCTCCACCATCCGGATCATTGTCGAGCTCTGTCTTTTGGTAATCGAGTGGTTCTCCTTCGGTATCCTCGACCCGGAAGACCGGGACAGCCAATCAATTGGGTTAAAGAAACTACGTTTGGGGATGGGACAGATTGCGAGGGAATTGTGACATAACTTTGTCCAACTATGTGATGGTCCCGATTTCATCATCTCACTCGATCTTAGGAATATCTCCGAAAAGGGGTAACAGCCTTTTTTCTTTAAGAAGATCTCAATTGGCTTAAAGAAACTACCTTTGGGGATGGGACAAATTGCGGGGAATTTGTGACATAACTTGTTCAAAAATGTTGATGGCCCTGATTTCGTGGTTAGGTCGTCTCACTCGATCTTAGGAATATCTCCGAAAAGGGGTAACAGCCTTTTTTCTTTAAGAAGATCTATCATTTTCAAAGCCTCATCCTTATGATCAAAATTTCCAACTACGACTCGATACCATGTGTCCTGAGGGGATACTTTCCGGGGAAGGACTTCTATTTTCTTTCCTTTTAATAGGGGTTCATTCTTGTAAGGTTTGACAAAGTCAAGAGTCGAAAAAGTTCCAACATGAATTTTGTAGACACGATCAGGAGATTGAAACACCAGCCAATCTTTTGTGATCCTGGGTATCTTAATTTTCTGGTTCACCTGAATGAGGTCGGCATTGGTAATCTCAGGATTGAAATCTAGGATGAAGGCAAGAAGGGTTGGATTCGTCATGCGGTAATATTTCTGCGACAGAGAAGAAATGGTTTGCCCATTCTCAACGGCTATCACCTCCTCTAATGTACCTATACGGCGATTTGTTATGGATTCAATACTTCCGGTCTTTGTGGGTTTTTGCTGCAGGAATCCATAGATCAGAAGAAGGGATGCTCCCAGGCAGAGTATAGATAGAATGGCAAAGGAAATCCTCCTTTGAGGAAAATTGAGTCTGAGGAACTTCCAGTGAGTGCCCTTGAGCGCCGGAACGATCTTCGTAGGGATTGATTTCGGCAGGATTGGACTTTCCATCTCGTTAATTGCTTTCCCAATAATCTCTGCGTCGATCCGTTTTCTGGATAAACCGTAGCCAATCAGAAAGGCCCTGTCACAAAGAATGTTGATTGCTCGTGGGATTCCTTTGGCATGGATGAGAATCGTTGAAAGAGCATTTGGGGTGAGTGCCTCAGAACTACTGCTTCCAACCAATTTGAGTCGATGATTAATATAGGCTCTTGACTCTTCCTCAGTGAAGGCTCTGATTTGACACTTTATCTCTATCCTCTGGTTGAGTTCCCTCAAAATTGGAGAATTGAGTTTGGCTTCAAACTCAGGTTGTCCCACGAAGATGATCTGAAGTCTACTTGATGTTAGGGCAATCCTCTCCTCAAGCCGTCCCAGTTCCGCTATAACTTCTTCTGGAAGATTCTGGGCTTCATCAATGATCACCGCCAGAGTCTGACCTACGGCAAGTTCCTCCAAATATTCATTCAGTTGAATCAAAAGAACCTTATTGTTTTCCTCCACAACGTTAAAGCCTAATTCCAGAAATATATTTCTCAGTAGATCTCTAAAAGTGATTGGAGGGTGACAGATAAAAGCTGTCTTCACTTTCGGGTCAAGCCTACCAAGTAAAAAATGAATCAGGGTCGTTTTGCCAGTTCCTGCTTCTCCTATTATGAGGGAGATGAATCTTTTTCGATTTGTTATGGCGTCAAACACAGCAGCCAGTGCATCCCGGTGGCTGGAAGTGAAATAAAGAAACTTTGGATCCGGTGTGACTTCAAAAGGCTTCTCTGAGAAACCATAAAATTTTTTATACACGTGTCACCTGTTCATCACCATACAAAATGAATATTATGAATCGCTCAGTCGCAGAAGAAAGTCTCAATTCTTAAACAAACACCTATATTCAATTTTGGATCGAACCCTCATTCATTTTATTGGTAATTTATACACCGGCTATCTCAAAAATTGGGACCCGCGGTTTTCCAACCTCCAACTGCATCAATTTAGGTCTTATAGGGGCTGTCGCACATGGATTGATTTTTGATTATTTTCGTGCAATTGAAATGCCAATGAATTGAACTACAAGGTTCATCTCTGAAAGCGGCTTGATGTGATGAATTGAATAATTTGTATTGAAGGATGTGACATTTTGTACAGATGAAACATTTAAGAACGCCGGAACTCTCCGGTATAGAGCAATTTTCGTAAAAGGACGGAAGGTCACCTCCAAATTGTCCCTTCCTATCTACGAAAATGTTTGTTAGTTCTTGACAAGATATCACACGTGTTAGCCGAGATTTTCTAATTTCCAACCCCTTTCATAATCTAAATTGACATTAGAAATTCATTATCTATTATTTATGCTGGGTCCTTGGTATCTTTTATGCATGAAATTCGGTAAAAGCAGGGGAAAATGCGTCAAGATATGCTTTTTAGAGAATAAAGTCCTGGTCCTCACTGCCCAGTAAGGGGTCGAATATCTTGGGTAAACGGGATAGCGGGAGAGAGGAGGAGGGACCAGTCAACACGGGGAAAACAAGAAACCGTTAAGCGAGTTTTTATCAAATAGGAGAAACTGGCGATTATGGCAACCACAATGCTTTCGGTATCCAGGTCCTTCAAGGAAATTGGAGTTCGCAGAAACCTTCTCGAAGACCTTGCACTCAAGATCCTCTATCTGGTGGGTGAGATGTCGGTTCACGAACTGGCCCGCCACATGGGGCTCAGCTTAGGCATGGTGGAGGAATTGTTCCAACGTCTACGCAAGGACCAACTCTGTCAAGTCACCGGCATGGTCGGGAGCGTACACCGCATCACCACCACATCAGGGGGAAGGTCACGGGCGCTGGAACTGCTGGCCCAGAGCCAGTATGCCGGCCCCGCGCCCGTATCCCTGGATGACTACATCAGCCGCGTCCGCGCCCAGAGCGTCCGCGGCATTATGATCACCCCCAGGGAGATGACCCGCGCCTTCGAACACCTGGTGCTCGACACCCAGATTCTGGACGAGCTTGGTACTGCGGTGCTTTCGGGCCACTCGATTTTCCTCTACGGGCCGACAGGGACGGGCAAGACTTCCATCGCCGAGACGCTTCCCCGGCTCTTTGATCGTGACCAAGTGTTGCTTCCTTACGCGGTGGAAGTGGACGGCCAGATCATCACGGTTTATGACTCGGTTCTTCACCAGAGGGTGGAGCAGCCTGCAGACCAAGATCAAGATGGCCGCTGGGTACTGTGCCGTCGACCGCGTGTGATGGTGGGCGGCGAGCTGACCATCGAGATGCTCGATTTGCAGTTTAACCCCATCACCAAGTTCTATTCCGGACCGGTGCAGATGAAGGCCAACAACGGCCTGCTGATCGTAGATGACTTCGGGCGACAGCGCATCAGCCCTGAGGAACTTCTCAACCGCTGGGTGGTTCCCTTGGACCGCCGGATCGACTTCCTCAACCTGGCGGGCGGCAAGAAGATCGAGATACCCTTCGACCTCTTCGTTATTTTCTCCACCAACCTGGATCCCACCAAGCTGGCGGACGAAGCTTTCCTGCGCCGCATCCAGACCAAGATCAAGGTGGACTTTGTCACTTCCGAACAGTTCCGTGCGATCTTCCGGCGTGTCTGCTTCCAGTTCAACCTCAGGTACGATGCGGCCGTGGTGGATAGCCTGATCCAGATGATCGGTCAGGATTACAAGGAGTCGTTGCGAGCCTGCTACCCGCGGGACATCCTGCAAAAGGTCCTCTGGGGAGCTCACTATCGGCAGAAGGAGCCCTGCCTGGATCGCGAGGCTGTGGCCCAGGCCTGCCGTAACTACTTTCTGGCGCCATAGCACAATCCTGCGAAATAGGGCTGCTTGCCGGTTTGGAGCGCTGCCTGCGGGCTTGCGTATGAACTTTCAGGCCTTGCAGGTATTAGCTGCCTGCCTTCGGTTCCGTCAGCACGACCTGAATCGTCTTGTGTCCCATCCGTTCTACAACCCTTAGCAGATCAACTCCAACCATTCTTCTTCTGTCTGAAGTGTCGAGGAATCATGCGGGTCATCAGCTTCATTGAAGACCCGCAAGTCATTAAGACCATTCCTAGATCACCTGGGGCCGGGGTCAAAAGAATAGAGAATTTGAACCCCTGTTTGGCTTGACAGAATAAGGTGACTACCTTATAGTGTGCTACAGTTATGGCTACAAGGAGAGATACCATGAGATGACCTTCATATAATGCGGTCATAGGGCACCTCCTGGGGTGAGATTGGTTTCTTTCCCAACCATCCCATGAATTCTAATGGTATGCTTGGAAGTGCTTTTATGTGATGATCAGGTTTGTTGTCTTGAGGGGTGGAGGAGACAGAAATGAGGTCAAGCGTTCTTGAAGCATTCTTGTTCGGAGTAACTTTTGGGATAGGAATAACGATTTTATCTTTGTATACTCAAAAACCGGGTTGCTTAGTCGCTTCGATAGAAACAATAACTGAAACGGGACGAGCACGAAGAACCAAAGAAGAAGAAAAAAGGCTGCGAAGAGAAAGGTTGAAAGCTGTGGGGTTTTTAGATGAGGAAATTGATGAAATCCTCTGACACATGCAGTATTGTATATATCAGCCATTATCCGTTCTCCTAATACGTGACTGTTTTTGTCCAAAAAGCCGTCAATAATGCTACATTCAACCTGCAAAATTGAGGGCTTCACTTTATGTCCTGCCGCCTTCTCTAAATAAGTGAACTTTCCAACACCTCTCCACACCGTTTGGGTAACTCTTCTGTTGAAAGTCTTATTTGGAGTGCATATATTAAGGTCGGAAGTAAATATCAGTCCGACAAGTTGAGGAGGTGATTAAGATGGTAAAAAAGGCAGGATTGGAAGTGAAAAGCTTGAATACACCAGATGAGGTGAGGACGTTTGATAAAGGAAGATTGGAAATCATAGATATTGATGGGAGGAAAATAGGACGGGCAACATTTCTACCTGGATGGAAGTGGTCTGAATCTGTCAAACCGTTAGCAAAAACAAAAAGTTGTGAAGCTCCTCACTTTCAGTATCATGTATCCGGAACATTAAGAGTGAAGACGGATGATGGTAAAGAAAAAGATTGTAAGGCAGGAGATGTGTCTATGCTCGGGTCAGGACATGATGCCTGGGTGGTTGGGAATGAGCCTGTAGTGGTGGTTGACTTTCAAGGTATGGTCGATTATGCAAAGAAACCCTGATGTTGCAAAAACCATCCCATGGAGAGCGGACAGGTGGGCTGAAAACCATTAAAGCGGAATCCTATGACAGGTTGATTGACTGATGAGATTCCATACTTCCTGGACTTCCGCTTTGGTGAAATTGGGAATGAACCCGAAAATAATCAAAAAAGACCGCGTTTTAAGGGTTTGAAAGCCTACCTGTCCGCGAAAATTAAGCAACTATCGGGGAAATCCGGATGAAATAAAGACAGATCCTCGGGGATGTCTCATTATTGAGATCTCCGCAGGTTTCAGAGTGAGGGCTTTTTTCGAAGGCACCTCATGAATTGTTGTTTGTCAAAGTGAGAAGTGACTGTTGGCCTGCTCAAAATCTTTTCTCGCCCCGATTTAAGTGGTGATCATGAAATCACTTGCCCGCATTGACTTGGCAAATCTGACCAACCCTAGCGTTCTTCCTATGATTTTTAAAGACGAGGGAGATCACAAATGGATGGACCAGGGAAATGTGATGAAATCGAGATTGATGGCTTAAGCCACCTTTTAATGGGTGCAGAAACGGCCATGGGTAAACCGCTCTTTAAGGCTTCAGACGGCGGTCGATTTGACATTTTAAGGGAAGGGGGGACTCCACTCAATGTGAACTCCGGCAGGGGTCTGGGACGTAAGTATTCCTTTCACGAAAGGTTCGCCCTGAAGCCTTTCCGAACGGCTTGCCCACGTCCGTATAGTAAAAATTTAAGCATTATCTGGGTTAAGCGATACCCTTGCCGTGCGCTTATCCCTTGGGTCGGTACAGAGACCGATCCTACGAGATTGCTGCAATTCATCTGAGGAGAGAAAACGATGGGTGAGAAGATTGCGATTCGTTCCGACGGAAAGATGCATGTACCGGATGTTCCGATCATTCCCTATATCGAGGGAGATGGAGTGGGACCGGATATCTGGAAGGCCTCTGTTCGGGTCTTTGATGCCGCTATTGAAAAGTGCTATGGAAACAAAAGGCGAGTCGAGTGGCTCGAAACCTTTGCAGGAGAGAGGGCCTTCCAGTTGAAGGGGGAATGGGCTCCGGAGGAGACGATCGAGACGATTCGAGAATATAAAATTGGGATCAAAGGACCGCTGACCACGCCCGTGGGCGGAGGAATTCGAAGCATTAATGTTCTTTTACGACAGAGGCTCGATCTTTATGCCTGCATCCGGCCTGTGAGGTATTTCCCCGGAACCCCGAGCCCTTTGAAACATCCGGAGAAGGTGGATATGGTTGTCTTCCGGGAGAATACAGAGGACGTCTATGCAGGGATTGAGTGGAAAGCGGAGTCAAAAGAGGCCCTGCGATTAAGAGACTTTCTTGAGAAGGAGTTGGGGGAAAAAGTCCGGGAAGACTCCGGAATAGGTATTAAGCCCATCAGTCGGTTTGGAACAAAGCGTCTCGTTCGAAGGGCCATCCAATATGCCCTGTCCCACGAGAGAAAAAGTGTTACCTTCGTTCACAAAGGAAATATCATGAAGTTTACAGAGGGGGCCTTCCGGGACTGGGGATATGAGCTTGCGAAAGAGGAATTTCGTGGTCAAGTCATTTTGGAAAGTGAACTGGGCCAGGCAGGGCAAGGCGAAATTCCTCCTGGTAAATTATTGATCAAAGACCGGATCGCAGATGCCATGTTTCAGCAGATCCTTTTAAGACCAGAGGGGTATGAGGTTTTGGCCATGCCCAATCTGAATGGAGATTACATCTCGGACGCCCTGGCCGCCCAGGTCGGAGGTTTGGGGATGGCCCCAGGCGCAAACGTTGGAGACCAAGCTGCAGTTTTCGAAGCGACTCATGGAACAGCGCCCAAGTATGCCAATCAGGATATCATCAATCCAGGTTCACTTCTGCTCTCGGGCGCGATGATGTTTGACTACTTAGAGTGGGGTGAGGTGGCCCAGAAGATCATCCAATCCCTTGAGAAGACGATCTGTCAGAAAATCGTGACCTATGATCTCGCCCGGCAGATGGAGGGGGCCAGGAAGGTAAGGTCCTCTGAGTTTGCCTCTGCGCTGATTGAAAATTTTTGACAAGTTTCATTATTTTAGCTTATGATTAAAGTAGGGGAAAATAATTAATGAAAATGAAAACGAAGTTTCCGTGTCGTTCCGTTTTCAGACGGGATAAGAACGGAAATCTACGTCTTGAGGTTATTTATGGCAGTTGAATCCAAGAAAAAGAGAGAGGAAGCCAAGATCGATATCTACCGCGCCTGGTGCAAGGCCTGCGGGATCTGTGTTGCTTTCTGCCCAACCGGGGCCTTAGCCAAGGACGAGTCAGGGTACCCCTATGTGAAGGATATCGGAAAGTGTATCCGTTGTGGATGGTGTGAGATCCGGTGCCCCGATTTTGCCATCACCGTGGAACAGAAGGAGTAAGAAGAAAGAGGGGAAAGGTGAAGAAGCGGAGTCAGAAGAGAGAGGTGTTGCTCCAGGGCAATGAAGCGATTGTTGAAGGGGCGCTTCGGGCAGGTTGTCGTTTTTTTGCAGGATATCCTATTACTCCCGCCACAGAGATTTCCGAGATTTTATCCGTAAAACTGCCGCAGGTAGATGGAACCTTCATCCAGATGGAAGATGAGATTGCCAGCGTGGGTGCGGTGATTGGTGCTTCTCAGGCTGGGGTGAAAGCGATGACGGCAACGAGCGGTCCGGGTTTTTCGCTGATGCAGGAAAATCTTGGTTTTGCCGTGATCGCTGAAATTCCCTGTGTCATCGTCAATGTGATGAGGGGCGGGCCAAGTACCGGGCTTCCGACCTATCCCTCCCAGAGCGATGTGATGCAGGCGCGGTGGGGGACCCATGGGGACCATCCGGCCATCGTCCTGTCTGCCTCGACGGTCCGGGAATGTTATGAAATTACGATCAAGGCCTTCAACCTCTCGGAAAAGTTCCGGAACCCGGTCATTGTCCTGATCGATGAGGTTGTGGCTCATATGCGGGAAAAGATGACCCTGTCGGATGAAGAAGAGGTGACGATCATCAACCGGGTTAAACCCACGGTCCCTCCGGAATGGTATATCCCCTACGAGGATACAGCGAGCGCTGTTCCAGCCATGGCCAATTTTGGAGAGGGCTATCGATACCATGTGACAGGATTAACCCACGATATTCGAGGATTCCCCACCTCAAGACCCGATGAGATTGGTCCTTTCATCAATCGGCTCTTCCGGAAGATCAATCAGAATTTCTCAGAGATCCAGATGGCTGAATTCTTCCTGACCGACGATGCGGAGATCACCCTTGTGGCCTACGGATGTGTGGCCCGTTCTGCCAAGAGGGCCGTGATTGAAGCAAGGGAGAAGGGAAAGAAGGTGGGCTTGCTTAAGCTAATCACCCTCTGGCCCTTTATGAGGTCGGCCGTGGAAAAGATCTTACAGACCTCCAAAACATTGATCGTTCCGGAAATGAACATGGGGCAAGTTTCCCGGGAGGTGAAGCGGGTGAACCGGGACACGGCCAAGGTGTTTACTCTTAATAAGGTGGATGGAACGATCATTACCCCCGAGGAAATTTTGAATCGGATCCTGGAGGTATCCTGATGCCTGAAATTACCAAGCTGATTCATAAATACCTTCGCCACGACAAGAAGTTTCCCCATGTCTGGTGTCCCGGATGCGGGATCGGGATCATGTTGGGCGCTCTCATCCGGGCGATCGATCGAATCGGCTACGCAAAGGATGACGTCGTCCTTGTCTCGGGGATTGGGTGTTCGGGAAGGCTCCCGGTTTATGTCGATTTCAATACCCTCCATACGACCCACGGACGGGCACTGACTTTTGCCACAGGGGTGAAACTGGCCAAACCCAATCTCAAGGTGATCGTCATCATGGGGGATGGAGATGCCGTTGCCATAGGAGGCAACCACTTCATCCACGCGGCCCGAAGGAACATTGATGTCACGGCGATCATCCTCAATAACAGCATCTATGGGATGACCGGAGGCCAGTACTCACCGACAACGCCTTACGGGATGCGGTCCACCACAACGATCTATTCGAATATTGAGCAGGCCTTTAGGATTTCGGAGTTGGCGGTGACGGCCGGAGCCGTCTTTGTCGGAAGAGGGACGGTCTATCATGCGAAGCTCCTGGACAGCCTGATGGAAAAGGCCTTTCTAAAACAGGGGTTTTCCGTAGTCGAAGTCATTGCCCATTGCCATACTCAGTATGGAAGGCAGAACCATCTCGGAGGGGCAGTGGAGATGATGGAGTGGCAGCGGGATCATGCGTTGACCGTGGAGAAGGCGGTGACGATGAAGCCCGAGGAGACGAAGGATCAGCTTCTTATCGGGGTCTTGGTCGATAAAGAACTTCCCGTATTTCAAATTGAATACGAAAAGATTCGAGAACGGGCAAAGGGAGGTGCAGGGAAATAGCGATGGGTGATCGGTATGAGATTCGACTCAGTGGTTCAGGCGGACAGGGACTCATCCTCATGGGGATTATCTTGGCAGAAGCCATCGGGATCTATGAGGGGAAGTACGTGGCCCAAACTCAGAGCTATGGTCCTGAGGCCAGAGGAGGATCGAGCAAGGCAGAGGTGATCGTCAGTGAGGAGGAGATCGACTATCCCAAGGCCATGAAGCTGGACCTCCTTTTAGCCATGAATCAGAAATCGTGCGACGAATTCTATTCGGATCTCAAACCGGGTGGATTGCTCATCGTCGATTCGACCTTTGTTAAGCAGGTCCCCACGTCGAAGGTCTTTCGGATCCCCTTTACGCGCATTGCCCGGGAAAAATTAAAGAGGGAGATGGTGGCCAACATCGTGGCCCTGGGAGCCTTGACCCAGTTGACCCCGATCGTTTCTTCCAAATCGATGGAGACGGCGGTCCTGGGACGGGTGCCCAAAGGCACCGAGAGGTTGAACCGCGAAGCCCTCAAGGCAGGGATCAGCGCGGCCAAGCGGGCGAAGAAGGAATAGAAGGAAACCGAAATCCTTCAAGAAACTACTCAAGGGCAATCATCAGGCAGTTTCGAAGGATAAGAGAGCCGTTCTATGGGGCAAAAGGAAAGAAACTTGAAGAATATCTCGGTTAGGAATTCTACGATGCTTGCAAAAGAAGCCCTCCAAACAGGAAAGTCTGTCTATGACCTTGTTCTCGATCAGAAGTTTCTTTCGAAAGAAGAAATCGAGAAGATTCTATCGCCTGAAGAGATGATCCGGCCCAGGAGAATTGACAAAGATTAGTCTCATCTTGTCACTTGTAGGAGGTGGTATCAGCATCTAAAGACTGAATATAGCTTGCTAAAACCCTCTCCCATTAATGGGGTGGGCCTGATGAAGCTTTGATCATCAAATCATAATTTTTTGGGCTTCGAAAAATACTATCTATTTGAAGGCCGTCCGCAATCATTGCCCCTGAGGCACATAAGGAATTCGATGAGAGGTAGGCAATTCAAATCATGAAATGCTAATGTGATAAAATTGTGATAAAAGCGACCCGAATAGAATGGAATAGACAGAGTAGAATGGAATGGACCTGAAAGGTTTTTCCCCAGTATTTTAAAGTGGTTAAGGGAGACCGCCTTAAGAATCAGGGGGTTAGCAAAAAGCCGGTTTTCGGACTCAAAATCCCGCGGGGCTTCCACCCCGTGTCGGTTCGATTCCGACCTCCGGCACCAATTTTTTCAATAACTTACGTCTACTCTCCAAATCCATCCTACCCTCGGTTTTCACCCGATTGTGATAAAATTGGATTTCTGTTGCCTGAATTCATCCAGCGCCGCTATTCCTTTTCTCAGGCTTTCGGAGTAATGGTGGGCATATCTCTGCGTCGTCACGAAAGACTTGTGCCCCATGAGTCTCTGGATTGTGTAAGGGTCTGTTCCGGACTGGGCGAGCCTTGAGGCAAAGGTGTGGCGCAGGTCGTGGAAGCGGAAGCCCTCTATCTTTGTCCTTTCAACCGCAGCCTCAAACACAGTCCTCAGCGTGTGGATATTGGCCTTCCTTCCGGCTGGATGGGTGAAGACAAAGTCTCCTTTCAATGGCCTCACGTTTGACCTTGCCCGCTCTCGCGCTTTCAGAACCTCGAAGGCCTTTTGCGTCAGCGGTACGACTCTCCGTTCCTCGGTTTTCTCTCCGAGGACAGTTACTGTTCTCTTGAAAAGGTCCACATCCTTCCATTCCATTGTGAGGATTTCGCCTCTCCTGCAAGCTCTTTCAATTGCGAAATGATTGCCAAGTTAGGTGAACCACAATATGCGGCCTCGATTAGACTACGGATCTTCCAAGGATTATTAGATTGGACTGCTGTTGATAATAAGAAGGAAAGGATGAAAAGTTTGGAAAACTTGACGTCGTTTGATAAGCTGAGAAACGCGTTGACCGTAGAGGTTCCATCGAAGCCCATAGCGAGAAATGTTTATGAGATTGCAGAAAGCGGACATTTACTAATACCCCAATTGAGTCAACAAATCTCGACAAATCCCCTCTGACTCCCCTTTACTAAAGGGGAGGACTAATTGTTATCCCCCTTTCGTAAACTGATCCTTACCCATAACCTGGGTTGCTGGATACAAGGGAAGGAGAGGGGGGAGGATGAGCAGTTGCAGTCAATAGTTTCCACATGGATGATAGATCGTCGAGCCGTTGGATTCCTAGCCAGAGGCTTTTGGTCCCTGGTTCGCCATCGCCGTTTCGGCCAAGGAACCCACCGAGACTGCCAACCATCCCGATGGCCTCTCGAAGAGTGGGAGGCGTCTCAGGAGGTTTCGGATTTTGAGTGATATAAGCCACCAGGGCTTTCCATTCCGCTTCTTCAAAGAAGACCGTACAAGGCACATCCGGGGTCTCGCGGCCAAGCTTTGCCAAATGAAAAATTCGCCATGCCACCACCATATCAATGGCCAAGCACGTTTCGATGCGATCAGCAGTGCCCAGTTGCCGCTCTTCCACCTTGCATCCACTCTTCAGGGTGCGATGATAAACCTCAATCCCCCAACGGAGCGTGTACCAGGCCAATTTCTCGATGGCCTCCGCAAACGTATGGATCGGCACCGTACTCAGAAGCATCCACTCAATGCGATCTGCTTCCGTGGACCCTACAGCCTCCCGCGCCCAGACGGCCCACAGGGTCAATTCGCGGCGCCTTTTCTCGTTTTTGGGAGACTTCAAGGTAACCTTTGCAAACCGAACCTCCAGCCGCGCCACTCGAGCCCGACGATTCTTGTGACGGGGAACATGAATCTCCTGGATCCCCGAAACCTCCTGCTCGGCCATCTTGTCCCACAGATGCCCTTGACTTTGCGCAAGCAACCGATCCTGTTCAGCTCGTATCAGAAGCTTTGGCCCCAAAGGATCACTCAAGGCCAATTCAAAAAGCTGATACACATCCGCCTCTCGATCTCCCACACTGACCAGCATCGTTGCGGGACATTGCTTCTGTGCCTGGGCAACCTTGCGAAAACTGACCAGCCATTTGAAACTCTCCTTCTCCTCGATCGGCAAGCGATGCCGGCACTTCTTCTTCCCAAAGTCCGCCCCGTCTCTCGCCCAGCATTGCACATCGAGCAATCCCAGTGGCGTCCCTTCTCGATTAAACGCCATCGTATCATGCAGGAGCAGTCCAATGCCTCGATCCTTACTGTAGCCAATCGGCCCGAGGTTCTCCGTCGCAGGATGGGCGCTGTAGTTGAGCGTCGTGGTGTCTTGAACAGCCAAGATCACCTCTTCCCGACTCATCCGTGCCACGGTGGCTTGATAATGGGGATCGAGAATCGTCTCTATGCTCGTCTCAGGATGATCCAAAAAACGATACGTGGCTTTTGTCTCCGCCCGGCTCTGGCAGGCTTGGGGAATATTGGCCTGAGGCCGCGCGTAAAAGGCTTGGGCAATGGTGCGCAGCCTCTTGTTCAACCGGCGATCTCCGATCTGCGCCTCTGCCCACTCCTCTTCGGTCCAGTCTCGGCCCGCCCCGGGCTGCTGCGATCGGCACCGGATCGGCTTCGCGGGCGGTTCAACACACAGCACCTTGCGGGCGTTCTTTTGAAGAGGGTACAAATAGATGTCCTTAACAGGTGCCGAATACCTGCGATCCCGGTCCATCCGCCCTCGGCCCTGCGTCGCTCCTACATAACACCAATTGGCCGCACGATAACAGGTCCCCTTAAACCGGTCCCGCTCGACATAGGTCTCGATCAATATAGGCCGCACACCATAACGCTGCACCCAATCCTGAACCACTCGTCGGGCGCAAAGCGAAAGGATGTGGGACGCCAAATGGGCCACCCGAGGCACGAGCAGAAACCGACTGTTACAGACCACCTTGTCCAGATTCGACTGTCGGGCCTGTTCGCTCCACCCAATCCATCGATCCCGGGGGGCCACTCGCCAAGCCGCAGCACTGAAGGCCAACCCTCCAATCCATCCATAGACCGAACTCTCAATCAAATAGCGAACCTGCGCTCCACACAAGGGGCCAGCTCCCAGATAATGATACGCCTCCATCAGGTCATTCCACAGACGGGAGAGAGAGCGCTTCTTGTTCTCAACAAGGACCAATTTGATCTCTCCCAACGTCTTCAACCGGCAGCGAAGCGACTCAATCTCTGGAAGCGACAGTGTACACCGTTCTCCCTGAACCACGGCCCAGTTGCGGACCCCTGGCTCCGGAAGACAGAGATACTCCCCACGGTGCAACTTCAGCAAGGCCATCCGACAGCTCATCTCCTTGGGCTTGCCATTGGGGCTCTTCCAGTTGAGCCACTCGCAGACGCGCAACGACAATGCCCGACGCGAGATCGTCGGTTCCGATTCAATGGTGGCCCGGATTCGATCACAAATTTCGTCGCTAAACTCCTGGCCGCATATCCGCACGACCTATCTATAGCACATTACTCCCCTTGTGTCCAGCCCCCTAACATATGGGACACGTTCAGTTTCGTAAAGGGGGATTGAGGGGGATTTTGATAGAGCGCTCTGCAAGCTCTTTAATGGTTTCATCATCAGGGAAATATTTGATTGAAGAACTCATTTTTCGCTCAATTGGGGTAATATTTAGGTATAGTGGTAACCGTTGGAAGGCGGTTGGAGTGGAACGGCGTTACCGCTTAGGTAGCTTGAACAGGGCAATAAAGCATTGAAGACCGTAAAATGAGGTAACTTTCCAGCTAAAGGACGATCTCGGGGAGAGCAGCCGTTTCTCGGGGTTCTTATAAGAATTTGGATGTTCAAATACGTGCAAGATTCCCTCTTGGCGGTGAAAACAAAGAGAAATGTTTCAGCGGGCTCCTGTCCTGAGGTAGAAAAAGAAGAGACGGGTCCAATTATTGAGCCCGCCTCTTGACGCGTGGAGGTTATTTTTTGGATGGCACAATCGTTTCTCTGAATGCCTTGGCAGGTCTTATCTTGACGACCGTTTTAGCCGGGATCTTAAGTGCTTCACCTGTGGCAGGGTTCCGGCCTGTCCGGGCTTTCCTTTTGACGAGAACAGATTTGCCAATTCCCGGGAGCACGAAGGCCCCTTTTTTCTTGGTTTCGGCGATTGCCAGGGCTGCGTACTCCTCAACGATGGAAGCAGCGGCCTTTTTGGAAATCTCGAATTTCCCAGCGAAATGCGTAACGATTTGTCCTTTTGTTAAAAGCTTTTTCTGAGCTGCCATAATTCCCTCCTCCTTGAGAAATGGTTATTTGAAAGGCTTTATAAGAGAAAAGTGCCCACAAATCAAGGGAAAACCTGCATTTATGTTGCTAAAAATCTTGTGACGATTGATTGTGCGATAAGAGGACCGTTGCCTCCGGCACGGTTGTTGATGATGATGGCAAATTTCTTCTCTCGCCTAATGGCTTCCTTGATTAACTGGACTGTATCCTCGATCATTTGGGGATTCAGCATCCCATCCACCATCTTGTCGAATGGAAAGGCCTTTACATAAGAATCCTCGTAAGACATCCTGAAGGGCGTTATGAGACGGATGATGGACTGGTTCCCGGAATTGTAAAATCGGCTACCTGTCTTCTCGAACTGTTTCTTCAGGGGAGGGAGCCAGGTCCAGTGGGAGAATACCAAGCCCACTCCATGCTTCTCAAGGATTTCGAAGACCTGATCCGTCAGGTACGCCTCCGTACGGAGCTCGATATGATACCTGCTGTCTTTCGGAATAGCGCTGAAGAAGGTATCCAGGTCTTTCGCTAACTGGTCTGGTTCGAATCGGTTTTTCTTTGGATGGTACTCCTGCTCAAAGATGAACCCTCCAAGAGTAGACCCAAGGATTTCGATTGCTGGTTTGTAAAACTGCTCCGTTAAAATCTTGGGGTTCAGGTAGGTTTGACTTTCAACAGAGGTACCTCCCCTTCTCAACCTCCGGGCTGTAATAACCTGTGGAACCTTCAGGGTAACGGAGTCCTTTTCGGTCATATACTCCCGGTATTTCCTGAGGACGTGGTAATTCTGGGTAGGCTTGCCGTCTTGATCAAGCAGCAGTCGGTAAAAGGTATAATCGATTTCAAGAATGGGAAAGTGCTCGAAATACTCCTGAACGCTCTCTACAGGCAGGACCCTTTCGATGAAGGTCTTGTCTCCCACCTTGTGGCTTCGCTGAGTGATTCCTTTGGTATATCGTCCCTCCGTGTAAATCTGCCCAATCCACCCCGCATACCGATCACTCGCCATCCCCATCAGGATATTTGGGTGGGGGTTACGAAAGAGGAATTGTTGGAAATCAGATTTCACGGGATTCATCATTTTGTGTATTTTGAGAAGCCAAACGATTTAAACTTGAGCGCAATCCACCGTCAAAACTCGATATATTATAGACTTTTTCTTTCATTTTGTGTATCTTGGGTTATCCAATTCATCCCCCGATCCTTCCAAAATGATTGATGAGGTGTGTGATGGGCAAAAAAAATATCTACGAACGGTTCATTTGGTTTGACAGTCAAGTCAGGGCCAAGAAGTACCCCAACACCACTGGGCTGGCAAACCAGTTTGACATCTCTACGAAGACGGCTCAGCGTGACATTGATTTTATGAGAGACAGGCTCTTTTGTCCTCTTGAGTATGACGTTAGCCAGAAAGGGTATTATTACGAGGGCGAAACCTTTACCCTGCCGATGGTCTATTTTTCTTCCAAGGGGCTTTCCTCTCTTCTCATTGCTAAAAAGATGTTTCAGGATGTAAGCGGAGGCTATCTCGGAGATGAAATCTCTTCTATCCTTGAAAAAATTACAAACGTACTCAATAAGCATATGGCCACGGGAGATCAGGTTGACGATGCCTTTTCCTTCCAGCTCATTGAATACTCTCCGGTAACGGAACAGGTATTTAAAGCCGTTCTGGAAGCCTGCTTAAAGAGGAATCAGTTGAAATTCACTTACTATTCACCTGCCAGGGATGAAAAGAGCGAGAGGACAGTCGATCCCTATCACCTGTTTAATTACATGGGAACCTGGCATCTCATTGCTTACTGTCATCTGAGAAAATCGGTAAGGGATTTTGCTCTGGGAAGGATCACCGAGACGGCAATTTTGCAGGAGACCTTCGAAAAGCCTTCGAACTTCAATATGAAAGATTTCTTCCAAACCTCCTTTGGAATCTATAAAGGAAAATCAATCAAAGAAGTGACTCTTCGATTTTCACCGATCAAATCCAGATGGATTAAGGACCAGATTTGGCATAAGGACCAGAAGACGAAAGTCCTTGGGGATGGTTCCCTTGAACTAACCTTTCCTGTGGCCGACTTTTCGGAGATCAAGATGGAGATCCTGAAGCACGGCGACATGGTCGAGGTTATCAAGCCCCAGACCCTTCGGGAGATGATTAAGACCGAGGCCAAGAACATCGCAAAGATCTACTGAAAGCCTTTCTCCTCACCCTTCTTCCCTATATCTTTTAACTTTTTTTTCAAGCAGTTACGACATAGGACACTCTTTGGGGGATGTTGTCCGATAGAATGTCCATGTGAGCATCGAATTGAGGCAGTCCGCTTTATTCTCTATAGATTCCAAACATAGGACACTTCCTGGGAGGGGTCCTTTGTTAGAATTAAGGGGAGAATAGCCGGAAGAGACGAGAAAGGGAAACCCAATAGAATTCTGAGGGGAAAATGAAAAAGCTGAAAAAACCGAGGATGTCGGAAAGTAACTATCTTCGCATTCATCTTAGAGGAATGGATAAGGTAAAAAAGCGGTGGTATATGAATGCAATGAAGACCTGGAAGAAGGAAGATTATTCGAAATTCCATCTCTGGATGATGGGGGGTAAAGGAAGAAGTGAGGAAAACAGATGACAAGATGCTCTTTTTACCAGTCATACCGATTCCTCTGCAGTGAATGTAACTATCTTGTTGAGACAGAGGGGCCGTGGCCTTACTGGAGAGAGGGGAAAGCGAGGCATTCCTACGAGAGCCTGTACGAGGCGTGCACACGTCCAATTCATGGCCTCATGGCCATTGTCTATTGTCCCCACTGCGACAAGAAGAAGGAATACCCAATTGTTGAATACGAAAGGCCGCTGCCAAATCTCTCCGGGATCTGGTGGACTGATATTCCAAGAAAGACAAAACTCTCCTGCCACAGGTGCAAAGAGCCGGTTTATCTCATCCTTCCTCCGGGAGAAGTAAAATGTCCAAGGTGCAAGAAAGGGACCTTTGATCTTTACGAACCAATGGCCAGAGAGGCAAGCGAATGTTTCCCGGTTCCTCCTCCTACCTCACCTCTCAGAGTGAGACAGGCCGGGAAGTCAGTCCGCGTTCCAAAGCCTACCATTGTGATCGATTCCCAGGAGCATATGGGCTATAAATTTGAGAGATTTACGAACTGGTTCGATGGGACGGTTCGAAGGCGGCTGGAGGTGGGAGATTATACCCTCCTCGGGATGGAGGAAGAGGTAGCCGTGGAGAGGAAGACGATCCAGGACCTTGTCAATTCCATCATCCAGGACAGAGAGGATTTTATAGAGAAGTGCGAAAGGCTATCTAACTTCAAAAAGAAGTGCCTGGTGATTGAAGGGTCGCTCAGTTCTGTGAAGACGCCCTACGAAGATTCTCAGGCACACCCCAATGCAGTTCTCGGGAGCCTGCTTGCAGCCCAGGAGCGCTGGGAGATCCCGGTCTATTTCCTTGATGATTTTCTGCTGGCCGAAGAATTTGTAGCAAGCATGCTGAGTAAATACCATGCCTATCGCTGGCTTGAAATGAATGGGTTTCGAGAGATGCCTGATTGAGGGAGATATTTGATCCCCAAAATTTTAATATATTGTTGATCGAATTGAGACGGAATGTCTTTTGTCTACTCTAAGAAATAAATGAGCAATGGAGGTAAGACTCATGATTGGTGCTATTGCCGGTGACATTATTGGGTCCGTTTACGAATGGAACAGGATTAAGACAAAACAATTCAATCTGTTCAGCCCCGATTGTCATTTTACAGACGACAGCGTCCTCACCATTGCCCTGGCCGATACCATTCTTAACGATAAGGACTATGGGAACACGATGAAATCCTATTACCGCCGTTATCCGCATGCCGGATACGGAGGCTTTTTCCATCAGTGGGCCCGCTCCCGGGAGAGTAAGCCTTATAACAGCTGGGGCAATGGAGCAGCCATGCGAATCAGTCCTGTCGGCTTCGCCTTTGAAAGCCTCGAAGAGGTTTTGACCAGGGCCAAACAGTATACAGAGATCACCCACAATCATCCTGAAGGGATCAAGGGCGCTCAGGCGACAGCCTCAGCCATCTTTCTCGCAAGAACAGGCAAGACCAAAAAAGAGATCAGGGGTTTTATCGAGACAGTCTTTTGGCTACAACCTTTCTATGACCCTGGATGAAATCAGACCCTCCTACGGATTTGATGAATCCTGCCAGGGAACTGTGCCCCAGGCCATCACCGCCTTCCTGGAATCGGAGGACTTTGAGGATGCCATACGAAACGCCATCTCCCTGGGGGGAGATAGCGACACGCTGGCCTGTATCACGGGAGGAATCGCCCAGGCTTTTTACGGGGGTGTGCCGGAGTTCATCACCCAAAAGGTAATGGAGATCCTTGACAAGGATCTGAGAAAGATTACCTCCGAATTCATGGAGTTGTACTGTAAGACATGAAAGGAAACTTTGACTTTTCATCATGGTTTTGATACGGTAGGTCCAACATATTTGGGGGAAGACGCATCACATTATCAAATCTCATGCGATAAAGGAAAGGGTTAAGAGGTAACAGTGAGCATAACCCGGCCTAACGCACGGATTTTAGTGAGCGGTGATTACCCTGCGCTTGAATCCCTTTTCGTGAAGGAAGTACGGTCGGTAAGAGAACAGGACCCCTTTAACCCTCTCCTGATTCTGGTATCCTCGAAACTCCTTGGCCTTCACCTCCGGAGACTTCTCCCAGAGCAAGGAGTCCCTCATTTCAATCTTCGCTTCTGGACATTAGAAGAATTTGCCAGACAGATAAGCGCCCCCAATCTTCTCAGTCAGGGAAGAAAGGAACTCCCTTCTCACGGTGACGAGCTCATCATCGGTCACACTGCAAAATCTTTGGCTGACCAGGATAAGAACTTCTACTTTCATGATATTATAGACCACCCTGGGTTCCACAGGGCTATTCTCGCAACCTTAAAGGACCTCAAAGATGCCTGTCTCTCTTCTGAGCAGATGGATCACGTTCTAAATGATACCAAAATTGCAAAGCGGGTTCATCTCCTCAAATTGAAGGATCTTCTCAACCTCTGGAAGGCCTATGAAAAAAGGTTACAAGATCTTGGATGGTACGATGAATCCGATGTTCTGATATCTGCCTGTCAGTGGGCAAAAGACTCGATATGTCTAAAACAAACCCCCAAGACGATCATTTATGGTTTCTATGACTTCAATATCGTTCAAAAGCGACTTCTTCAAACCTGCATTAACGAAAAAGAGACCATTATCTTCCTTCCCTATGAACCCACCCTTGCATTCGAATATGTAAAACCAACATTGAAGTGGCTCAAGGATAATGGTTTTGAGGAAACTTTCACTGAGAAACGAGATCCCCAAACACGCAGGTCACCCCTCGATCATCTGTGTCAACATCTATTCAATAACGGGAAGCCGGCTGAGACCCCTCCGGATGTCATTCAGATCGTTTCTGCCCCTGGCGAACCCAGAGAAGTTCGCGAGGTAATACGGGCTACCCTTCAGACATCTCAGGAAAAGGAAATCGCTTTTCATGAAGTAGGTATCCTCCTCCGGGCTCCCGAGGCGTATTCACGCCTATTCCGGGAGGCTTTTGATGTGTTAGGGGTTAATCCTTATCTCCGTGAAGGGCTGCCTTTGGCAGAGACGCGAGCAGGTCGAAGTTTATCGCTGCTTCTGAATATTCTAAATCGAAATTTTTCAAGACAGTCTGTCATTGAATTTGCCACTTTTGCAAAATTACTTTCTGACCGATTTTCTACGAAAAAAGGATTTCCCCTCACTCCATCCCAATGGGATGCCATTTCCATCCAGGCAGGCATCGTCGAAAGCCAGAAAGAATGGGAAGAAAGGCTTGGACGACTTCGAGAGAGCTGCCTAAAAAAGGGGGAGGAAGAGAGAGGGTGAAGGACGAAGAAGCTTCCATAAGGAAGATATTGTTGCCATCAACCACTTGATCCGGTTCACCAAAGAGCTTTTCAAATCTCTCCAGCAATTGGCAGAGTCAAATACCTGGAATGGAAAGGCGGAAGCTTTACTCGACGCCTTTGATGGTCTCGTGGAACAAGACGAAGAAGGTATTCTTGTCAACCAGGCGGTGAAGAGACTCTCTGAACTGGATGTGACTGGCATCCCCCCGTCCCTGGTAGATTTTACACGTTTGGTCGAAGAGGTATTACAGGAAGATGTCATCCCTATCGGAAGATTTCAGCGAAACGGGCCAGCAGTCGTCAATTTGATGGCAGCCCGGGGTGTTCCTTTTAAAATGGTCATCCTCCCCGGAATGGTAGAAAAGTCTTTTCCACCCCTTATACGGCAGGATGCAATCCTGCTGGATCACGAACGAAAGATCTTGAACCAATCTCTGGGCGGAAATGAGACAGAGCCCCTACCGTTAAAAACAGAAGGACGACTCGAAGAAGAGCGTCTTCTTTACCGGCTGGCAATCGGTTCTGCTAAAGAAAAGTTAATTCTCAGCTTTCCCCGGATAGAAATCGGGACAGGAAGGGAACGCCTGCCATCCTCCTTTTTGCTTGCTTCTGTGAAGGCACTTACCGGAGAGAGCACCGATTTTCAGAAATTTGAAAAGTTTCCTGGATTTGTCCGCATCCCTTTATCCGAGATCGCTGTGAAATCCCCGGAGAAGGCCCTGGATGAAGTGGAATTTGATCTCTCAACCGGACAGCAAAAGTTGGAGGAGAAGAAGGCAGAGGCATTACTTTATCTGCGGGAGCTTTCTCCCTTTTTTGGCCGTGGCCTTGAGCTCGAATCCTCCCGCTGGGGAAAAAGAACCTTTACCGGCTTTGAAGGCATTCTCCCTTCGAAAGAGGCTCTTCAAGTTTTGCGTGAGCGCTATTCGATCTTTAAAAAGAGCATTTCTCCCACACGGCTTGAAGCCTATGCCTCTTGCCCCTATCAATATCTTTTAAATGTGATCATGGGTATCGAGGCACTGAGGGAACCTGAGAAAGAGGTGACCATCAACCCCCTCGATAAAGGAACCCTCATCCATTCGATCCTCTGGAAATTTTTTACCGATCTGAAAAAAGAGAGAGGATCTTCGCTTCAATTAGAACCGAAAGACCTGGAGAGATTGTTAAAGATAGCCAATAAAAAATTCGTCGAATTCGAACAGATGGGGGTAACGGGTTACTCCATGCTGTGGGAGGTGGAGAAGAGGAATATTTTGGACAACTTGGCGGACTTCTTTAGCGAGGAGCTTAATGAATCTGAGTTCATCCCCACCTATTTTGAAGTTCGATACGGGATGAAACGCCACGGTTTTCAGGAAAGTGAAATTTCGACCGAAGAGCCGGTCCCTATAAAACTGGCGGGCAAAACCATCCATTTGAGGGGCAGGATTGACCGGATCGACTTAACAAAGGATAAGAAAAGAGCTCGCGTACGAGACTACAAAACCGGTAAGGTTTCGGCCAAACCAAATGATTTCCAAGGAGGAAGCGCCTTGCAGCTACCTCTCTATCTTTATGCCGCCAGACAGTTACTCGGTCGCCTTCACAAAGGCATTGAGGTCGAGTCTGCTGAATACTATTTTCTTAAAGCAGGGAAGCGTGTGGGGTTTGAAGGTTCTGAGCTGAAGGCAAAAGAGGCCAAACTTCAGGAGATTCTGAAAACCATCGCTAAAAGCATCGAAGATGGAGTTTTTATTGCTGTACCAGATGTCCAGTGTCGATACTGTGAGTTCAAAATAGTCTGTGGGACCTGGACCCAGATCCTTTTCGATCGCAAGGCAAAGGACCCGAGGGTGAAGAGATATTTAGAAATGCTGGCAGAAGAGACTGAAGAGAATGAGGAATGAAATCTGAGGCAAAGCTCATAGACCAGGAACATCGAGACAGGGCAGCTCAAGACCTTTCTGAAAGTTACATCATTGAGGCAGCAGCTGGAACAGGCAAGACCACTGTCCTCGTGACACGTATCATCAATCTGATGAAGGCAGGTGAGGCACGCCTGGATGAGGTTGTTGCCATTACCTTCACGGAGAAGGCGGCTGCCGAGTTAAAGGTGAAGCTCCGCCAGGAACTGGAAAAGGAGCTCTCAACTGCCTCCAGCGCTGATGAACGAAACCGGCTCTCCGAGGCCATTTTTGACCTGGAGCGGATGCAGGTGACGACGATTCATTCTTTCTGCGGTGCTTTGCTCCGGGAGCGGCCGGTCGAGGCAGGGCTTGACCCTAACTTTGAAGTCGCCGATGATTTGACTTCCTCCCTCGTTCAGGCTGAAGTCTGGGAAGAGTGGTTGGAAAGGCAGATGGATGCAAACGACCCTGCCTTGCGCCGCGCAGTGCTCATTGGGATCACAACGAAACAGATCCGTGAGATGAGTCAATCCCTGCTTGATAACCATGATGTTCTGCAATACCTGCCATCTCCTCCTTCCCCTGAAGAAGTGGAGAAAGCAATTGAACAATTCATTAAATCGTTTCAAAAAGGTGTCAATTCTCTGATCCATTTGAAGAAGCATTGTAAGAATCCGGATGAAGACAAAGCGGTTCAAAGAATTGACCAGTTGAATGAGCAGTTTCTTAAGTTGCAATCACTCCCCCAAGAAGAGAAAGGGTTCTTTATCTTTAGAGAGGTCTATATCGGTTCTTCGAAGCCGGGAAACCAGAAGAACTGGGGAGGTAAAGATCACCTTGAAAATGTTCGAAACGAGATAGACCAACTCTTAAAGGCCCATAAAGAGGTCAAAGCAACCATCGCTGATTCTGTCATGTCGGCCCTGGCAAAGCGGTTAATCGATTACATTGAAGTCTATGAGCAGGCTAAACGAGAACGCAACCTTCTTGACTTCAATGATCTTCTTATTTTTACCAGACGCATGCTTAAGGACCATCTACAGGTCCGGAAGTACTTCCGTGATCGTTACAAATTTTTACTGGTTGATGAATTCCAGGATACAGATCCCCTTCAGGCAGAGATCGCCTTCTTCCTTTCGGAAGAGGAAAAGGGAAGGCGAAAGAGTGGAAGGATGTCCAGGTTTCACCGAAGCGTCTCTTTCTCGTGGGTGATCCAAAGCAGAGTATCTACCGCTTCCGCCGGGCAGACATCGAAATGTACGAAGAAGCTAAGAATCGGATGGGTAAGGGCCATCTTCTTAACATTTCTCAAAACTTCCGGTGTGCGCCCTCTATTGTCCGCGTCGTGAACAGGATCTTCCAGGATCTGATAAAACCTCCGGAGGATGGTCAATACCAGCCGGGATATGTCCCGCTCCATTTTGGCCGTAAGAAAGGAACCGTCCCACCGGAACACGGTGCAGTGCTCCTCTACCCGCCAGGAAACGGAAATATTGTGCTGGAAAGTGCTGACGATTGCCGTTTATGGGAGTCTCGCTGCATCGCCTCCTTCATTCAAAAGCTGGTTGATGATGAGAAGTGGCAGGTGTGGGACGATTCTGATCAATCCTTTCGTCCGGTCATGTTCAGGGATATTGCCATTCTGATCAGGACCTATACTCCCTTAAACCCCCTGGAAGAAGCCTTAAGATCCTATGAAGTGGGCTACCGGGTGGTCGGCGGAAAATATTTTTATAGGCGCCAGGAGGTTCAGCAGCTCCTTGCTGTTCTTCAGTCAATCGATAACCCGAACGACAAGGTTGCCCTGGTGGCGGCCCTTCGTTCGCCTTTCTTCGGGGTCTCTGATGAAGATCTGTTCCTGTTTCATGCCAGGGGAGGAGACTTGAATTACCTGGAGGAGGCTCACGGGACTGTTCTGGAACAGCCTTTCTCTCTCCTTCGAGAACTTCACGAGATGCGTAATCAGGCGAGTGTTGCAGTCCTTCTGAAAAGACTTTATGAGGCGACGAGCGGACTGGTCCTTTTCCTCTTGAAGCCACAAGGAGAGCAGAGGGTTGCCAATCTCATGAAGATCGGTGATGTTTCCCGTGCCCTGGATGAAAGGGGAATGCTTAGCTTCAGGGGCTTTGTCCGTTGGCTTTCTGAACGGGAGGAAGAAGAGGCAGAAGAGGAAGAACCCCCTACACTCGAAAGAGGTGATAATTTCGTTCGACTCCTGACCATTCATAGGGCCAAGGGACTGGAATTCCCTGTGGTCATACTGGCAGACCTTGGCCATAAAGGAGGCGGGCGTGAGGATTTCATCATCGACCGCAATGGAGAACGGATCGCCATTAAGGTGGGCGCAAAAGACAGAGGTTTCCAGACTCGGAATTATGAAGAGCTGAGTGATTGGGAAGAAAAGCGAGGAGAGGCAGAGGAGCGACGTCTTCTTTATGTGGGGATGACGAGGGCAAGGGATTTTTTAGTCCTACCCGTTTACTGGGTGAAGGAGAAAAAAGGGGAGAAGGAAGTACCCGCGGGAAGTTTCCTGGGCTATCTCCAACCTTACCTAAGCGTGCCTGATAAAGTTTCATTTGGGAAGTGGAACGAAGACATGATGGCTTATAACACGAACAAGCTTGAACTTGAACCCGAAGAAACGGCTCCCTTCCGATCCCCGTTAAAACCTGAAATGGAAGGTGGGAAAGCTTCTCGATTGGTACTTTCTCAAAGAATGAAGTGGAAGGAGGCGCAGGAGGATTTGAAGAAGCGGGCGGGAATGGGCCGACCAATCACGACAGCCACTGAGCAGGTGAAGATTCAGGACGAGGTTGAAAGGGAGGATGAATGGCTGGTCTCTCCGGTGACCAAAGGTGAGGGAGCCATTTTTGGAAAGCTGGTTCATCGCCTTTTCGAGAGAACTCGACTGGAGTCAACTCGGTCCGCTTGAAAAAATGGCAGAGATTGAAGGAAAAGCCCTTGGGGCTTCAGGTTCGATGAGAAAGAAAGCGGCGGAGATGGTGAGAGAAGCCCTTAAATCTCAACTCCTCCAGCGGTGCATAAAATCCGGGGATATCAAAAGGAAGTTCCTTTTTCTTACAAAAATAATGGGACCATATTTGAAGGGGTCATGGATGTGGTTTTGAAGGAGGAGGATGGCCTAACGGTTTTGGACTTTAAGACCGATTTGGTTGAAAAAGATAACCTAAACTCAAAATTGGAGCATTATAAGCCTCAAGCCCAGGTTTATTCAGATGCCATTAAGACCATCTTCGGCAAACCTCCTAAAGAGGTTATTTTTTTTTTTCTTCATTTGATG
>CAWEAV010000032.1:0-48668 GCA_963806715.1 uncultured delta proteobacterium | reverse complement strand
GCCGATTGTTCCTGCACTGCGCTTCGTCCCATGATCTAACAATCGAATCTCCATGTCAAGACAAGGATCAAACGGCTCCACCTTCCTGGGACCTGGAGGATTGATTAAAACCATGCTCCCCCGAATCCGATACCGCCATCGTTTGAAACTGGCCAAAGGCAGTTGAAGCGTCTTGCAGATCATCCCGTAAGGCATCCTCATCCGGTTCTTCATCTCCTCAACAATCTCCACAATCCTTCTTATCGCCTCTTGTCGATCGATCGGTTTTTTTTAGTGCCCTTGTGCCGAAACTCCTCATAGGACCCCAGCAGTTCTTTGACCTCGATGGTCTTCTCAGCCAGATCCAGCTTCTTCTCCAACTCCTGGATTCGCTCCCGAAGGGCCTCCTTCTCCGGGTCCATAAACGCAGGCGGCCTCCCCGGAGGTCGGTTCTCCAACGCCAGGGCCATAGCTTTCAGCGACCTCTCCTCCCACTCGTAATACGTTTTGCGCGACACCCCCAGCAGCTTCGCCCCTTCCTTTGCCGTTAAATCTCCACCGTGCACCTGGAGGATCACCAACGCCCGCTCCCGTGCGAGTTTCTGCTCCTTCTCTTTCTTGTGCCCTCGTCCCTTCTCCTCCATCCCCAATCTCCCCCAAGATCGTCAGACCTTCTTCTCTGGTGCAATCTCCTGCAGTTCCCCTTGTTTGACCGGACTCCCTTGGAGTCGGACCAAACGCCGTTCCAATCCTTTCATCCCTCCTCTCTTGCTCTTCCGCTCCAATAATACCGCAAGACGCGAGTTCAATGCTACTGTCTTCTCCATCACCGGAATCCGTGGCTGCAAGGCCAAGAGCATCCCCTCCATCGCCCGCTCCTGCCACTGGTTCAGTAAGCTCCACGCAACCCCCAACTCCCGGCATACCTCCCCGGGTTTCCGTCTCTCTGTCCATACCGAGAGCACCGCCCGGCACTTCTCCTCTGCCGTATGGCCTGATCCCTTCCGCCCTTTCTTCTCCTCCATCCCCGGCCTCTCCACCTTCGGCTTCTCTGTCTTTTCCATCGGTCTCCCCCCTCTCAATCGTTTCAATAGAGCGATCTCTCTTTTCTTCTGCGGCGGTGACGTCATAGACCATCTCCTGCTTTCCACCGCCTTCCTCATCATCCACCATCAAACGCAGCTTTCCTTTCTCAGCTCGTAAGACCACGGATTGTCCTTCCATCCGCCCCACCATGTAAAAGGGTTCCTTCGGTTTGCCCCGCAGCGCCATCTCCAAAACATTGTCTGCAATCCCTCGCTCCATCGTCTTTTTCAACTCCGCCTGGATCTCAAAATACCGATCCGCAGGACATAATCCTCCAATCCCCTGGTGAGGCCGCTTGTGATTGTAATACTGGAGCCAATGCCGGATCCTCTCTCTGGCCTCCTCAAAACTCCCAAACTGCGCCCGCACCAAATACTCCTCATAGATCGTCTTCCAAAACCGCTCGATCTTCCCCAACGTCATCGGATGATGGGCCTGCGATTTAATGTGCCTCACCCGGTCCTTCCCTAACTCCCGCTCAAACCTCGTCGTTCCCCGCCAGTTCGTATATTGCCGTCCCCGGTCCGTGAGCATCTCCTTCGGGACCCCATACTCCCCAATTGCCCGCCGATACACCTCTATCACCTGATCCGCTGTCTGAGTCCGGTATAACTCCAATCCCACCATATACCGCGAGTAATCGTCGATAAACCCGATCAGATAGGCATACCGACCTCCCAGACGAAACGTAAAGATGTCCGACTGCCACATTTGATTCGGTGTGGATCGTTCAAAAAACCGAGGACGGGTCATGTTAGACTGGTGTTTCTTTTTGGAGGGAATTATCAACCTCAATAATGCGTGAGAATGGTATTTTGTACTCCGAAAGCCTTATAAACACTGAATTGTTGAGAGTCGCCTATTTGCAAATTCATGAATTTAACGGAATTTTGAGTTTGTCGATTCTTTTTAGAGCGGTTTCGAATTGCGTCTGGTAGTGATACCCTTGAGGCAAGGTCAGTACGTTTTGACTTCCGTCTTTGGTCAACCTCGCTGGCAGCACCAAGAAATCGGTCCGAATGGTATCCAGCGTCGTATAGAGGTATTCTTTGGGCAGACAGAGTCTCCTGAACCAATGGACAAGGTTGTAAGCAAAAAGCGAGATTTGAAAGAAGGCGACGTTGGCCACCCAGTCGTCGGTAGGAATCTTGCCCAAGGGATAATCGTAGAGGAGTTCCCGAATGTTCTTTTCGATGGTGGCTCTTTTGGCATAAAACTGCCAGACTTCTCCAAGGATGGGTCTTTAAATTGGTGACCAAGACATGGTAAGCATATTTGTGGTCTTTGAAGAGCGTGAGTTGTTGGGCCTCGACGGGATCTTGGGGAATGGGACGTCGCACGACGACAAAGCGATGGGGTTGTTGCCATTTGTGGGGTTTGTATCGGAATTCCGCCACTTCCCATCCGCCCCGAAGCTTTTTGAAACGACGTTCTCTGGATCGAGCTTTGATCGTGGAATATTCCTTGGCCACAATCACATAACCGCAACCCGTGGCATCGAGAAACTCGATGACCCTCTTGCCAAAGAATCCCGAATCGCCTCGAATCCGAATACGAGATCGGGCAATCTTTTGAGGAGTTTTGGCCAAACAGACCTTCAGGAAGGGGACCGCCCCGGTACTGGCGGCAGCATCTCCGGGACGGAGCGACCCATGCCAAAATTCCTGGAGATGAGCTTCGAAGCAAAGCAGAGGATGATAGGATCGTCTGCCATGTTTCCTGGGATTGTAACCCACACGGGCCCACTGGATCTTCCCGTAGACGGTCAGGACAACGGAATCCAAATCGAAAATCAAAGAGGTTCGGGCTCTGGGAAGTACAAACAGTCTGGCTCGAAGCTGATCGTGCAGGGCAACGAGTTGCCGGATACTCTTGGGGGGAAGCCGCTTCAGGAAACGCCGCAGAGTTGATTGATCGGGAAATCGCGGAACCCCTAGCAGAGAAAGAAATACTCCATTGTATTGCAAAATCTCTGTCTTGTTGATTCTCCGGAGACCTGCCATGATCGCATACAGTAGAGCCAGAATCAAATTGCAAGGAGGATAGTCTGCCTTTCGATGCGGAATCTTGACATAATGTTGAAGCAACCAACGGAGCCTGAGCTTGTTGCAAAAACGCTGAAGAAGGACCATTCCCCCGAAGTGAGTAAGATGGGTATCGTGAAAGGATAAACGCAGTGTTCTCAGGCCTTTTGGCATATTGGAAAGAGAAATCTTTGGGGGTTAACACTTGTTCCACAAACCGTCCAAAAAGGACGTTTTGTGGAATCAGATCATTATAGCCTTCTAACCTTGAAAATACTATATTTGCCATAAATTTGCTTTCAATATTGATGCATTATTGAGGATCAACGATTCTGCCCCCAGCGTCCGTCGCACCGTCTCCGGGCTGGCGCTGAGAAAGAACGCACGCTTCAAAAGATGGGAAATCCGCTTGACTCCAAAGAGGGGCTCTCGCTTCTTGATCTCAACGATCTTCTCACGTACGGGTCCGGGAAGCTTCCGTCGACTCTCCGCCGGGACAACCCCTTTCCGTAACCCGGCTTCTCCCCGTTCCTCATACGCCTTCGCCCAACGACGAATCACGTCCTGACTGCATCCTACCTCTTTGGACAACAGAGAAATTGGAATCCCTTCTTCCAACCTCAACTTCACACAGCGAAGCTTGAACTCAAACCCATACCGCTTCCCATATCGACTCTCTTTCTCTTTACTCCTCTTCTTAACTTCTTCTACATCTTCCATGGGTACACTCCTTTCTCCCTCTCAGGAGTGTCACCCATTTACCCCCTCTAATTTAGCTCATGATCTGGTAGTTAGCCCATGTGTAAAAAGGCGACATTTTTATAAACTTGAATATCCCTTATTTTCCGAACCCTCGCATTTCACAAGATTCAAAAAAAGGTGTATGATTGGGGATGTCCCAAAGTTAAAGGGAAGGCTGCCACATGGCTCATTACGTCAAATGTAAGAATTGCAAAGTGAATTTCGACGCATTGGAAAACAGTACTGGAAACATTGTTTGCCCATCGTGCGGAACCTTACAGGATTTAATGGTAAATGTCAGTGTCAGCGATGATATCTCAATACACGAAATGCTTAAGAAAAATCATAAGATAGATGGATTAGGGAGACCGATCAGCGAGCAGATGGCAGGGGACGATTTCTCTCACGAAAGGCAGAAATGGTGCCATAAAGAGAGAATTATTGATCGTGGTAATAATAGATACATGGAGATAGTCGTCGATACAGAGACTGGAGAACTCATCCATTACTGTGAAGAACCATTGAATCAACATCACGGTTCAGCCAAAATAGGGGGCCAGACTTAGCTGTGTTCTATGACTGGGGGTTTGCTGACTCTCGGTTTCGCTTGTGTGGGCGCTCGGCCGCTCAGGGTCCGGGCCTTGGGGTTGCCTATTGATCCCTCAAGTCTCTTCTTGTATCATTAAGAATCAATAGGCAACCCTTGAATCCTTTTAACGGTTATTTCACCACTGACTATTTTTTCTTGCGAAATGGTGTAGAATCAAATGGACTAAATGGAAGACTTAACTTATTGGTATCTCAAGAAGTCTTTAATTCTTCGCAGGTTGCAAGAAATGCCTAAGCCGGTTTCGTAATCAGTAGGTCCTCGGTTCAAATCCGAGCGCCGGCTCCAGTAATTTGAGACGGGTGTATTAGGGAAGTTTCTGGTATTTCGCGCGATTGTTTCCAGATCATTCCCATAAGTGTGAAGAAAATCAAATTGCGTTAGACCCTCAACGATTCACTCTCTGAAACCCCTCACGTCGGCCTACGATACCTTGGGGCAATTTTTTCTTGATACACTAACGCCATTCTTATATACTCATTTTATTGAGGGGGGAACGCTTATCAAGAAATAGTCCCTGCCGGGGTTGCGTAGCGGTCAATCTGTCTGGTGAGTTAGGACAAGTTTCAATCTCCTTGTACATGCCCAGCGCGAAGGTTTGGGAGTAGCTGATCTGGTTCAGATCCGCTGGCCCTTTTGGTCCGGAATTAGCGTCCATAAAGGGTAAAGAACCGAACGTTCTAATGAAGGTAACCAAAAGAGACTGGTTGATTGGTGCAGTTGTCGTTGTCGCACTCGGTGCGTTCATTATGAGCACAGGCCACGAGAAGGCCAGAAGAGTCCCTGCCGATGACAAGCACCGCCCCTTTTACGAGACCGTGCAAAAAGGTGGAAACAGGGTTCAGGCAGAAAGGGGCTGCCTGGCCTGCCACAACTCTCAGGCTATTCCCTTACCCAAAAAACATCCGCCAAAGGAACAATGCCTGATCTGTCATACGCTGCATCATGCAGGCACTGATTGATGGGGGTAGGCGAAATAGATTTTCGGAAGTTCCTCACCATAATAGGAGCGTTCTTTTTACAGTTAGTTCTCTCGATCATTTCAAATCTTGTCCTGTTTAGATTCTATTATGATTAAGTCTGAGAATTTATCTCTAAGATTTTTCAAAAAACTCCAATAGAAACTCCCCACCCTGCTGTGGGAGGGAAGGTGTGAAAAAATCAGGATTCCGCGCCTCGTCGGCCCACAAGGACGGGCGTCCTGTCGAAGCTTTAGGGCGGGACATCCTAAATTTGAACCCGATGATCTAAGCATCGTTAATTACACTGTTTTGTAAAAAGGATGGTTACCCACACCATTGTACCCCGCCTGCTAAAGCTTCGACAAGACGCCTGTCCTTGCGGGCCGGCATAGGCCGCCATTTTTTTCACAGCTTCAGGGGATGAAGGGGAGGGGGAACCGAATCTGGACCAATCGCTTTTGTCCACCTCCACCCGATCCTCCCCCGTCGAAGGGGGAGGGGATAATCGGGGAAATTTCAAATATCTTTGGATAGCTTTTTAGAAAAGGAGAAATATATGGGAACATGTCTCAAAGTAGGATTCATCATCAGCTTGCTCGTCTCTTTGGCCCTTGTTTCTGTTTCTAAAGCGACTTCTCCAGCCTTTATTCAGATGGAGGTCAGAGGGGTGAGCCTCGATGCCATCGGACAAAGCCCAGTCGTCATTCTTGCCGATAAGGATGGGAAAAGGGCGCTCCCCATCTGGATTGGCTTCCTTGAAGCAAGTGCGATCGAAAGAGAGTTAAAGAACATGCCCTCTGTCAGACCGATGACGCATGACTTGCTCTACTCCATTCTCGGCCGGATAAAAGTCACGGTGAAAGAAGTCAAAATTGTAGAATTAAAGGATCAGACCTACTATGCTTCCCTCTTCCTGAATTCAAATAAGGAGCCAATCGAAATCGATGCGAGACCCAGCGATGCGATCATCCTCGCACTTAAATCCAAGGCCCCGGTTTTTGTATCGACGAAGATTCTTGATGAACAGGGAATTGCCTTTACAAAGAAAGAAGCCTCCGAAGAAAGGCGTGGGGTTCGGGTCCAACCACTGACTCCTTCCCTGGCCTCCCATTTCAACTTTAAAGGTCAAATGGGGGTTCTGGTTTCGGAAGTTATTTCAGGCAGTCCCTCAGATGCTTCTGGAATCAAGGCAGGAGATATCATTACAAAAATTGGCCTAAAAGAAGTGGGGAGCCTCCAAGACTTTGAAGAAACGTTTGATGCCCTGAAGGATGCCCGGTCGATCCGGATCTCCATTTTTAGAAACGGAAAATTTAGAGAGGTAACCCTATCCCTAAAACCCTAAAGCCCTAAAGCCCGTGTTCCTTTTCCTGGGCGTTCAGCTATAAAGATAAATTAAAGGGAGCGTTAAGGTGTAAAGGTCGATATTGAAGAAGGCACCATTGATCACCTCAGCTCTGTTACAGGGGATTCCTCTGTCCACAGGTGATAACCGTAATTGTAGAGTTCCTCGCTCACCGACACTTTGTAAGGAGTAGGGTTGATATCCCTGAGATGATCCTCCCTGGTGCTCCGCAGCTCGCTCAAAACATAATTTCTGGACTCATTTAACGAAACTTCTGGGTAACCCCTTTTCCCATCCCAGACGCAGTGATGAAGGGGAATGACTTTTGAGGGAGTGACATACACACGTTTGATATGGTCAAACGGGTGATGGCATAATACACGTTTCGCTGGTTCCGGTGGCTTATCCCCCACTTTTATCATCAGATCCAGCAAGCTGTAACCGTCTTCACCGAAAAGACGGTATGCCTCTTTCTTCCCCGGAATGGTCATTTTGCTCAATTCCTGAGAGAGTTTTATCCGGGGGATACCCTTCGCCTCAACCAGTTTATAAACGCAACCCATTGCGGGCTGGTCATCGCATGTCACAAGATGCGTGCCTATACCAAACGCATCGATTTCATGCCCCTGCTGCCCGAGAGAAATCAGAACGCTCCTGTTGATCTCGTTGCTTGCCAGAATCAGACATTTCGAAAGATTCGGGTCAATCCTGGCGCCTATATCATTGAGCATCCTCCTTGTTCCCCTTGAAAGGTAGGAAAGGTCTCCGGAATCCAATCTTACCCCTATCGGCCTGTAGCCTAATTTGAGAAGCCCGATCGCCACGCAAATGAAGTTAGGAACGCCTGATTTCAGGGTGTCGTAAGTATCCACCAGCGCGAGAAACCCTTCGGGAAAAGCCTGGGAATAGGCTATAAAGGATGTCAGTTCTCCTTCATTTGTATATGGGAAACCCAATTCGGCTCGAATTTCCAAAACCATTTTGACAAAATCATATTCCTTCCCGTCCGCTCCAACAAGAGTGGCATTCTTCAAATCCCCAATGCACGTAAAAGACTGCACATAAGAGTGGGCGTGAGTTCCCCTGATTGGCACACCGAAAAGATAGCCCGCAAGGACATTGCTCGTCCCATCAAACCCGCCCATATAACTGTACCGGGAAGCTGAAACCCCTCCATCCGGACCCTGGGCTCTACGCAAGCCGAATTCAATCAACCCTTTCTCAAACCCAACGAGTAAACGATATTTAGCCGCGTTGGTGGTCATTAAGCTTGGATAATTGGTCAGCGTCAGCGTGGCCGTCTCGAGCAGCTGGCCAACCGCTATCGGTCCCTGTACTCTCATTAAAGGCACGCGAGGAAAGGAGATCGTTCCTTCTTTGACGGCGTAAATTTTCATTCTGGAACAGTCCACACTCTTGAGCCAGTCGAAAAATCCTTTCTCGCATTCTGGCATCTGTTCCTTGAGATAGGCAATGTGATCATCACTAAAATGAAAATTCTCGAACAGCCTGAGTTTCTCCTCGAGTCCGGCGTAAATTGCGAACTCACCGCGAAAAGGATTCTTGCGAAAGAAAAGGTCAAACACAGCCTCCTCCTCGTGTACCCCGGCTTTCCAGTAGGCATAAGCCATCGTTATCTGGTAAAAATCAGTTAACATCGGATTCACCAGATTGTTGGTGGGTTCCATCTTTCGTATCTCCTTTCGCGAGTGGTTCCGGGGACCCGATTACTCAGAACGAGACGAACATGCAGGGTAGCGAAGTACGACTCCGGAGCCAATTCAGAACTCATTTCTTGATCAAAATGTACAGTTCCCCATCCTGTTGCAGGTGCCCAGCGGCCAATTCGGCGTAGGATCCGCTTCCCCAGAAGATATCCGCCCTTCCGGCCCCCTTGATCGCCCCGCCTGAGTCCTGGTTTAAAACAAAACGAGAAAATTCGGTCCAGCCAATGATATCCCCCATATCGTTGACGGAAGGTTTCTTACATGAAATGAACCCAAGGGCACCCTTTGGAAAAACCTTGGGATCCAGAGCAACCGACCTTCCCGGGGTCAGGAGGACGCCGAGACTGCCAATGGGACCGTTTTTTACCTGCCGAAAGAACACGTAAGAGGGGTTGTGGTTGAGAACCTCATCAAGGGTCGCTGGATTCTCGGTCAAGTACCTCCTAATGGTTTGCATGGACATCTCTTCGCGCCTGAGAAACCCCCTCTCAATCATGTACCTGCCAATGCTTCGGTAAGGTTGGCCATTGGAGCCCCGGTAGTGAACCAGGAGGTCCTTTCCGTCGGAAAGCCTCAGCCTGCCTGATCCCTGGATGTGGAGAAAGGCCACGTCCAGGGGGTCTTTTAGCCACGCAATCTCGAGGTCCTTCCCCTCGAGTGCCCTTTCTGCCTCGATCTGGTACCTGGAGTAGTAAGGGAAAACCTTTTTCCCTTCGATTCTGGCGACGATGTTCTCGCCCTTTAACTTCTCGCTGAAAAGGGACAGATCGATTCTTATCAGATCATCGGGCAGGCGGTACAGGGGATACCTGAAAGTCTCATCAGGAAAGAGGCTCCCTTCATAAATGGGTTCATAATACCCTGTGAAGAGGACTCGCCTGTCTCTAACACGACCCGTGGCCCGGTAAACCCAGAACTTCTCCCTGATCTCCCGGCTCAAATGATCTGCATCAAGCCCTTTTAACAGGAGATGCAAGAAAGCCTCCTGGCTCTCACGCACCTGCTGGTCGGTAAAATCGTGAGGGCCGTAGTGGAATACAGTCTCAGGGGCGAGCCGATCCAGGTAATCGAGGTTTCTCCAGATGGCCAGGATCAAGGAGTCCTTATCCATGTCGTCCCAGAACTTGGGCGAGAAGAGGCGGACCTGTCTGAGGGCCTCCTCTGGCCGGGTAGCCTCTTTTTTCAGTACAGGGTAACAGCCAGCAACACTCGTCAGAGTTAGAAGAACGACAGCGACGAGAAAAACTCTTCTCATACCTTTCATCGTTATTAAGAATTTTACCCGTTTCTCACTTTATAGTCCAGATCATTGCTTTTCTCAAGGGATTCAATCATTGAAAAATGGGGAAGGTATCAATATTGTGGGGGTCTCAAAACTTAAGGGGTGTTGCACTTGGAGTCACCTTCAAATTCGGTTGACAGGGACTTAAAGACGATGGATTCATTGGCGAGGGTCATTTAGAACCGGGCTTTTGAGCAAAAGGCTGGTCCAAAATATTCGCATGTAATCATTTAGGACTGTTTTATCATAGACTTCATCGTGTGAGGAAGATCGTCACCAGCAGCGATTGCTTGTCATAAAAAGATCTTTGGTTGAGGATAGGCCGAAGCCGGAAGAATGTGAAGAGATGGAGAGGCTTGCTCCCCATCATTCCACGCCGCCTCTTCTCGGTGGGCGGAGAGCCTTGCTTCTTCCATTCGCTCCACGCCAATGATTTTGGTTGCCTCGCGTTATTGAGATATTATGCCAATTTTTTAACCACCAATCTTCTCCCAATAATGACTTAGCCCATTTTTCTACAGTTATTCTTCCCCTTGGTCTATCGTGATCCTCCCTTCTCTCTGGCAATGAGATTACAAGGGTTACCGTATCTGTTCTTGCATCATAAAGTTTGATGTCATATATAATCATCTGCTCTCCCTACTGGTGATAACCTCAAACAAGGGAATATGGTCTTTACTATTGAAAAATCAGAGTAGTCCTGCTATACGTTCTTCTTTTTGCCGAAGGGAAGAAAAAGTTGGTGGCTTTCCACCCTCTCCTTCAGAAGGTAGTCGACAGCGTATCGAATCACCCACCCGATTGAGACATGGCTATTGTCTGCAATCCGGGAGATATTTTCGAAGGCATCCTCCTCAAGGCTTACGGTTATGCGGCGTTTTTCTTTCCCAGTCACCAAAGTGCACCTCTTTGCATCATCATGAATAGTTCTGGTTAAATCTGGTGAAAGAATATAAAAGAATTAAAGGAATGTCAAGAAAATTCCGAGTTACTTAAATTCCGCCAGTTCACCGTCTGTTTTTGATGAATATGCCTATGTAGGGGAGCTACTTACTGGGGTTTTTGAAGGACGAGAATTATTGTCAAAGCTGGACATAATTTGTCACTAATGGCCCTCTTAAATAAGCTAAACATTAGGATTATCATTAAGATTCAGCATCTTATTAACCTTACGCAAATGGCATGCTATTTGCGTAATCTCATGCTGCGTGTTTAGAAGGGGCGAGTCCAAGGTAGAAATATGGTATATTGGTTACATCGTATTGATCAGTTCATCAATGCCATAAGTATAAGAGATGGGGAAGCAATTCGGGGACTTCTGGTGCTTTTAGGCTTCCTCGGGTTGTCTCTCTTACTTCTTGTAATATTTTGTCATAGAAAGTCCGAGAAGGTATTGTCGTAACCTTGTGATGATGCACATTATAATTCTATCAAAAATAAATTAGATTTTTTATCAAGCCTTTATCCAAAATTCTTTCTTATTTTTCCATCTCAATTTTCCAGTCATTTGTCGATCGACGATTTTAACCATTTCAAAAAACTCCTCCTGTGTAAATTCTCTTTTTTCCAATAGCAGCCTGGAACGGGCTATTTGGGAAACCATCTGTGACCATTCAGGCAGGATTTCATTCAATTTCTCAATCTCCTCTTCACTAAGCAGCCCCGCTGCCTTCCACTGCTCAAAATATTGAATTGCCTCTTCCATATTGCCTGCTTCCCAGTACTCAAGCAATTTTTCATAATAGCTGAGCATTGGTTCCCCTTTAATTCGCCAAAAACGTAGTGGACGGTAGACTTTCTTCCAGAAAACCACTTGAAATGACCTTGTCCATAATCATCTGCTCTCCCTACGGGTGATAACCTCAAACAAGGGAATATGGTCTTTCCTGGAGTTTCCTGAGTTTTTGGATGTCTTTTTTTCTAATCTCTTGAAACTATTTACGAAACCTAAAATCTTGATACTGGGAGGTGGTTTTTTTTGGCAGAAAGGAAGATTCCCGAGTAAACTCAGATAATGCTTAAATTTTTACTATACGGACGTGGGCAAGCCGTTCGGAAAGGCTTCAGGGCGAACCTTTTCGTGAAAGGAATACTTACGTCCCAGACCCCTGCCGGAGTTCACATTGAGTGGAGTCCTCCCCTTCCCTTAAAATGTCAAATCGACCGCCGTCTGAAGCCTTAAAGAGCGGTTTGCCCATGGCCGTTTCTGCACTGGTGAGTAAACTATCCTCCATGGGGCCGAAGGCCTTGTCTATCAAGGAAATGGAGGAACGATGAGCACAGAACATAGGACTGTCGTGGGGTTAAAGGCGCAACTCTCAAAATTCTCAGGAATCATTTCAAAAGGATTTAAGAAGCCCAAAAAGAAACTCATCAAAGAAATGCTATATGGCATTCAAGCGTCCGAGGACGTGAAGAGTGAAAATTCACAGCTCTTGAAGCTGATGGAAACGATGTTCAGACATTTACAAGATCGTGGGATTCATGCGATGGATCGGGGTGGAGACCGAGGGGTTCTTTATAAGAAATATCTTGGGGAGAAGAAGCCGAAGCGGTCTGTGATTCGTTGGGTGGATCGGGATTTGATCCATCAGGGGAGACGGCGGAACCGTTGTGATTTAGCCAAGGTGCTTCCGACCCCTTATGAGACGGTGTTAATTGTTTATGGAGAGGGGAAGGAGAAGAAGAGGACGGTCCACTACGATGCCATTGCGGTGAAGCTTCCTTCCTATCGGCACAAGCTTTATTTTGTGGTGGTGAAGGGGTTCGGGGAAAAGCCGATGATGTTGTTAACGAGTTGCCTGGTCGAAAGAAGCCGGAAGGAGAGTCTCTGGAGGATTGTGGAGTACTATTTGGCTCGCTGGAAATGTGATGAATCGTATCGTTATATCAAACAGTGTTATAACCTTGAGGATGTCCGGGTTCAAAGCTATATCAGTATTAGGAACATAGTGGTTCTGGTGCTGGCGGTCTCTTATTTTGCGTCGGTTTATCTTGGGCAAAGCCTCAAGCTGAAGATGCTGGTTGAAAGAATTTTTATCGTATCGAAAAGATTTTTTGGGGTTCCGAGCTTTTTCAACTACGCCATTGCGGATGGAATTTTCAATTTACTCTATCCAGATAAGACTGCTTTGCGAGGTATTAAACCCAAGAGCCTCGATGACTTTCAGCTATGTTTTGACTTCGGATAGAAAAACTCAGGAAACTCCAGAGAAGACACCCTTGACAAACTTTCCATTAACGATTAAATAAAATCTTCAGTCCAATCAAAATACGCAAGAAATGAAATTTTAGGCAAGCTTTCAGGAGGTAGAGAGATGGGGCGAGTGAATCGAGGTCAGGTAGTCTTTTTCATTTCTTTGTTTGCTTTGCTGGCATTCTTTATCTTATCATCGCTGAGTCTGGCACAGGATGACAAGGATAAGAAGGATCTCCGGCCAGAACGGGGAATTGCTGTCTATACGGAGTACTCCGTTGTGACCGTTCCCAAGGGGGAGTCCGTCAAGATGGACCTCATTTTGGATAACAAGGGACGCACCGATGAGACCATCGACGTCAAGATCTCCACGATTCCCAAGGGGTGGAAGGCTTCCCTCAAGGGAGGAAGCTATTTAGTCGGGGGGTTGTTTGTACCCAATGGCAAAACGAAGAATCTTTCCCTGGATCTGGAGCCAGACAAAGCAATGGGTTTGGGAACCTACGTTTTTCAGTTTGATGCGAAGACTGAAGACGGCAAATTTACAGCGAGCCATAAACTAACCGTCAATGTCCAAGAAAGGATTGCTGGCGCGGATGATATCCAACTCACGACGTCTTACCCTGTCTTAAGGGGTCAGACCGATGCCACCTTTGAATTCTCAATTGACGTGTTGAACAAGAGTGATCTCGACCGAACCTTCAATTTATTTGCCGTCGGTCCGGAGAAATGGGAGATCAACTTCAAACCCTCCTATGAGACAAAACAGATCTCAAGCCTTCGCATTAAGGGAGGGCAAAGCCAGAGCGTCGCTGTGCAGGTGAGTCCCCCCAAAGATGCCCTGGCGGGTGATTATCCGATCCTGGTCAGGGTCACATCGGGCGATAAGAAAGCTGAAGTTAAATTGACTGTGGCATTGACCGGCATCTATAAATTGGATGCGGGAACCCCCACAGGTATCCTTTCCCTGGAGGCTATGGCAGGGAAACCGGCCAATCTCTCCGTCTTTGTTAAGAATACTGGCTCAGCAATCAATCGGAATATCAGCTTCTCGTCTTTCAAGCCTGAGAACTGGGAGGTGACTTTCAAACCTGAAAAAATAGACGCCTTGGAACCCAATGCTTTGAAGCAGGTTGAAGTCACCATCAAGCCGGCTCAGCAAGCGCTGGTTGGGGATTATTCCGTAGGGGTCATGGTTGACGGAGAAAAGGCAAGCAAGACCATTGAGTTTCGGGTGACGGTCAAGGCCTCAACGGCCTGGGGCTGGATTGGGATTGGTGTCATTCTCTTTGTCATTGCTGGATTGAGCGCTCTATTCATCTGGTTAGGGAGACGCTAACGTGGACAAACCGGTCGTCATTGAAACCGAAGGACTGACGAAACGATACGGGTCTCAGATCGCCGTAAACCATCTGAACCTTTCGATCGATGAAGGAGAAGTGTTTGGCTTTCTTGGGCCAAATGGAGCTGGAAAAACGACAACGATCCTTATGTTTTTGGGGCTCACGGAACCCACTTCCGGAAAGGTGAAGGTGATTGGATTTGATCCGACACGGGATCCCTTTCACGTGAAGGAGAAAGTGGGGTATTTGTCTGAAAATGTCGGTTTTTATGATGACATGGATGCCAGGCAAAATCTCCGGTATATTGCAAGGCTAAACCGGATACCCGATAAGGTTTCGAAGACCCGTATTGATGAGACCCTCGATCTGGTTGGCCTTCTCGACGAGGCCACGAAGAAAGTAGGGACCTACTCAAAAGGGATGAGGCAACGCCTGGGCATCGCTGAGGTTCTCATCAAAGAGCCCAAGCTCGTCTTTCTCGATGAACCCACGATTGGTCTCGACCCAGACGGAACGAACCGGATGCTTGATCTCATCCACTCCCTCAGTCGGGAACGAAAGATGACCATCTTTTTCTCATCCCATTTGCTCGATCAGGTTCAGAGAATTTGTGATCGAGTCGGGATCATGATCAAGGGGAATTTGGTCGCTGTGGGTCCCATTGAGGAATTGGCAAAGAAAAAGCTCGGCTTGGACGATAAAGAGGCTTACACGCTCGAAGAGATCTATATGAAGTATTTCAAGGAGGCCTAAGTTGCACGGGATCTGTACCATCTTTCGAAAAGAGTTAGAGGACCATTTTAGCAGTACCCGGTTCCTTTTGATTTCGGCTTTAATCGTGATGGTGGGGGTGATCATTGCCTCCATGGTTGGTATGAGCATCCAAGAAGAGACAAAGGGGATGGCCAAACCGACCCTTCTCTTTCTTTTGCTCTTCACCGCCACCGGGAAACTTTTCTCATTTGTTCAATTCATTGGTTTTTTCGGCCCTCTGATTGGGATCTTCCTGGGGTTCGACTCGGTGAACCGGGAACGGACCTCGAGGACCCTGAGCAAACTCGTCTCTCAGCCGATCTACCGTGATTCGGTCGTCACTGCAAAGTTTCTTTCCGGGGTTACCATCATCGCCATTGTATTAATCGCCATCGTCCTTCTCATTTCAGGCCTTGGCATTCGGCTGATCGGAGTGGTGCCAGGTCCGGAGGAAATCTGGCGTCTGGTCATTTACGTGGTTATCAGCCTTCTCTACATCTCTTTCTGGTTGGGCATTTCCATTCTCTTCTCTGTGGTCTTTCGGAGCACAGCGACATCGGCGTTAGCCTCCTTAGCCATATGGATCTTCTTTTCCTTCTTTGTGAGTCTGGGAGCAGGGTTTATGGCGGATGCCGTGGCCCCAATCAGTCAGAGCGGGGGGAGCATGGACCCCAATGTGATCATCAAACACGAACAAATATCGAGGACCGTCTCTCTCTTTTCTCCGATGACCCTCTACGGGGACGCTACCAATATCATTCTCGATCCCACAAGAAAGACCACAAGGGCCTTGATTTTAATGGGACCTCTCGAAAGGCTTTCCTTATCCCGCTTCCAAAACCCACTGCCCTTGGTACAAAGCATCATTATCGTGATTCCCCATCTGATCTCGATTGTGGCGATTACCTTTCTCACCTTTGGCATCTGTTATCTCGTCTTTATGCGCCAGGAGATTCGAACGGTCTAAAGACCGCATGCGCATGGGAGCATCGCGCACCGCGTGACTCTGAGGTGGCGAATCCTCCATTCGTCTTATAGATTTGAGTTGTATCCCGGGAAGGTTGTGCAGACCTTTGTCCGGAGAACCCTTTTCTCTGCAAGAGGATCTAATATCGGAATCGGATTCGATACTTCACCTTGACTTCCTGGTCTTTGGCGACAGGGACATCGAAACGTATGACGTGAGCGCTTTCCTTTTCATAGGGGTGGGTGTTTGAAAGCATCTCCCAGTCCCCAGGGATCGGTTCCTCAACCAGGACTCTGATCTCTTCTTTTTTGTGATTCCTTAACGTTACCTCCAAGGCCACCTCGAAAAGATTGTCTCCCAGCCGCTTATAGTCTGTCTGAACTCTCTCTCCGACAACATCGAAGGCCTCCCCGATTTTGATCTTGAATTTTTCATCTTTGGGAGTGTGATCAATCTGATCCTCTCCGATAAACTGGAGGCTTCCATCCTTGTCCTCCTTATAAACCCGAATCGTTCCTTTGGGAAGAGGTATCCCTAAATTATCCTTTTTGGCGTTCGCCAGTTCAAGGAAAACCCCAACCTTCTGCTTGCTTCGCTGATCGTATCGATAGTAGTAATACTGAGGGGCACCTGAAAAAATGAAGCGTTTCTTAACGGGGACCTGGTTGGCATCAAAAAGGGTCATCTGCTTTGTTTGATTATCCTTGATGGTTGTCCTCCGGTCTAATGTATAGAGATGATATTCAAAGAAGGCTTCTTCTTTAAACTGGGGTGCGGCCTCCTTCGCGGCAGCTTTCGCCATCATTGTTTCCATACGAACCTCTGGCTGAACTCGGTGGATCTCACCAGCAACCAATTTCAGCAAGGCATTCTGATAGGTGGCGCCACTCTTATTATCGATGGTGACCCAGCCTGTTAAATCGGTCATCGTATCCGATTTGTTCAAAACAGCCACGTAGTCGGCTTTCCAGCTAATTCCGGAGGTGAGATAGGAAGCCTCTACCTTCTGAGGTTTTCCCAGCCTATTCTCCAATACCCAGACCAAGGTGGGGTATGGAATGAGGTTCTCAGGGATTCTTGGAAGAAGAATCCGCCCCGGGTACCCAATATGGATTTTATCTCCAATCTGAAAGATATTCCCCCCCTGAGTAGAGAGGAGGGTGGCGTCAACGATCTCTTCCTCCTTTGTCTCGGGACGAATGGTCGCAATCTGGACTTTCTGGCCCACGAATTTCTCAAGGAGTTTCTGGGGACTCAGAAGGTCATATTCGTAGTTCTGTTCCAGGACATTCAGGCTTGACCCGTTCACCAGGGATTTGATATGAACGGTAGTGGGATCGATCTTTGCCGCCACGTCCATGAACTTCAATTCGAGAACCCCGCTTTTGAGGTTGATCAACCTCAAGTCTTTAACAAGACCTATATTTGAGTTGTAAATGGTGACGGCCAGATCCTGCTGATCCTTGAGGGTGCTGGTTAAAGACTCGGCAAAGGCTCCTTGGGCAAAAATGAAAAGAGAGAAGAGGGTGATTAACGTGGCTAACCTTTTCATATGAAGACCTCCTTTTTCTATTTTATTTTTAGAGACACCATGGGAACGAATTTGTTCCCCAAAAAATGGCCGACCTTTTATACCGGGTTGATTTATCTTATCATGAATTAAACTTAAGGCCTTTCTTTTACACCAATCGCTTTTCCCTTGACGACAGGGCAAGGGTAGCTGATCTAAGGTTGTCATCGATCATTTTCATCAGGAGGAAGCATAAGATGATTTCTCTGAAAGGGAAAGTCGTATTGATCACAGGGGCAAGCAGCGGGATCGGGCTCGCCTGCTCAAGATCTTTTGCAACCGTGGGGGCCAAGCTTCTTTTAGGGGGGAGAAGGATGGATCGCCTGGAGGCGTTGACCCGGGAAATCAGAAAAGAATATCATGGGGATATTTTACCAATTAAGATGGATGTCACCAAGCAGAGGGAACTTGAAAAGACCCTGTCTGGATTGCCTCAAGAATGGAAAAAGGTTGAAGTCTTGATCAACAATGCAGGCTTGAGTTTGAGATTGGACAAACTTTATGAGGCTGATGTCAACGATTGGGATACGATGATCGATACCAACGTCAAGGGTCTCCTTTACGTGACACGACTTATTTTGCCGGGCATGGTAGAAAGGAATGAAGGCCATGTCATCAATATTGGCTCCATAGCTGGATTGGGAGTCTACCCGGGTGGAAGTGTATATTGTGCATCGAAAGCAGCGGTTCGGATCCTTTCTGATGGAATGAGAATGGATCTTTTTGGCAAGGCCATTCGTGTAACCAATATCGAACCCGGCATGGTGAAGACCGAATTCAGTCTGGTCAGGTGGAAAGGAAATCAGGAACGCGCTGAAAAGACTTATGAGGGGGTTGACTATCTGACCCCTGAAGACCTTGCCGAGGTCATTCTCTTTTGCGCTACCCGACCCCCCCATGTGAATATCGGCGAGTTGGTCATTACACCCACAGATCAGGTTTCACTCTCAATGGTGAAACGAAAAGGTCAATCATCGCAGCAAATCTGATGATGCAATCCTATCCGGTTGGCGATCTCATCGTTACCCTCAACAAGGAAGGGGTCACGGAATTCTCCAAGGTCAGTTTCCCGGCCCGTTACGGTCGTTTTTCGGAGATCCAGACTCCAGACTATACCTTTCAATTTAATCTAAACGGAGAGATAAAATACATCCAAGGCCGGACTCAGAATTGGCCCCATCCAGCGGAATGGCTTAAACGGACGGTTGCAAATGATTGGGTCTATTACTCTGCCGGGGATTATAAAGGAGTTTATGAGCTTTTCGGTGAATACTACTTCCCGTGCCTCTCTTATCCGAGCAATGTTCTTTTAGATGACGATCCTTTTGAGAAAGAAGCCATTCAATCCGCAATTGGTTCCTGGAGATCGATGCCAGAAACGATTAGGGAACTCATCCAAGGGGATCTGCCGCAGGAATGCAAAGATTTCCTGACTCTTGTCACTGGAAACAGTGAGAAGGCCCTGAGACTGAGATCAGAAACACTGCATCGACTGATTGAAGGACAGGTACCCGTCCTTCCACCGGATACCCGGCATGTGGACTATGAGGTTATCCCGATCCTGGTAGCCGATGGCTGTCTGTACCACTGCGGCTTTTGCCGAATCAAAACAGGGGAAAGTTTCTCTCCCCGGACACCGATCGATATTATTCAACAGATGAAGAATCTCAAAAGATTTTATGCCAAAGATCTTCACAACTATAATGCCATTTTTCTGGGGCAGCACGATGCCCTCTGGGTTGGCCAAGACCTTCTCGAATTCGCAGCCCAAAAAGCCTATGAGATTTTTGAACTCGGCCACTCTTTTCTGAAGGATGCCCGTCTCTTTCTCTTTGGCAGCGTCGATTCACTGATCCATTCGAAGGAGGCGCTATTTGACATGTTAAACCGCCTCCCGTTTTTTACCTATGTCAATATCGGGCTGGAATCTGCAGACCTGACCACCCTGGCGGTCCTAAAGAAACCCGTTGCTGTTGAAAAAGTGCGTGAGGCTTTTAGCAGGATGTCAGAGATTAACAGGGATTACGAAAAGGTTGAGATCACGGCAAACTTCATCTATGGAGAGGATCTCCCTCCCAATCATCTGCCTGCCTTCCTTCAGTTGCTCCAAGACAGCAAAGACCTCTTTCGCCATAAGGGAACCCTCTATCTATCTCCCTTGGTTCAAAGCGAAAGCAGAAAGAAAGGAACCAAGAGGGAGCTATTGAGGAGATTCTACAAAGTCAAAGCCCAGAGCCCCCTTCCCGTCTATATCTATCTCATCCAAAGGTTGTAACCAGATCAACGGTGGCGGCCAAGGTGAAGTCCAAAAGCAAGCACGACAATGACCACCGCACAAAATCCGATCGGCACGAATACGGTAACGGGCACTTGGGTGATGTCCCACACGACACCGCTGAGAATCGGAATCGCCACTGCACATGAGTAACTGATGGTAAACATCCCGGCAGAGATCCGGTGCACGTCATGGGGCTCGCTCAGTATCGGAGGGAGAGCGAGAATGAGGATCAACAAAGAGGATGCGGCGAAACCGAACAGGCCTGAGCTCACGACAACCCATTGCCCTGGGGCAAACATCAGGCCAAGCAAGCTCATCAGTAGCAATACCCCGTAGGCGACGTAAGATCCGCGTCGGAGTGTGAGTCGGCCCGCAAGAGCCAGCAAAAGGAACGAAGCCGGCAGCTGGCACAGGTTAAGCGCGGTCAGGGACTTATTGATCAGGTCGGGGCGGTGGGTGTGGTGCAGGAAATCCGGAAGGAAGAAATTCGTGGTGAAATAGAGACTATTAACACCTCCCAAAATAAATCCAAGCCGCCAAATGAGCGGGTTCTTCCAGTCCGGCCACCAAGCTCCGGGCGCCGAAGTACTCGCGGGTGTCAAACCAACCGAGCGCGGCGCAAGTGCTGCAACTAATAATGCTGTGATGAGGACCGGAAGGGACCATATCACCAGGCTTAAACGCCATCTTCCTGCGAGCAGGGGAAGGATGAAAGGGCCTGTCAGCGACACGGCTAGAAGCTCTCCAAGCAGCAACCCGTTCGCGTAAACTGCTGTGCCAAATCCGATTCGATCGGGCAACCAATCACGGACAATCCGGGGTAGCGCCGGTTGCATGATGGAAATACCGACACCCATCAGGAACGTCGTCCCGTAGAGGAGTAGTGCATCGGGTGCCGCACCCCGCAGAGCGGATGCGATGGCGGTCAGTATCAACCCTGTGACCAGAGTCTGCACAGGTCCGAACCTTGAGATGAATAGCGATCCTGGAACGGCTGCAGCTGCAAACAGCAAAGAAGGCAAAGCTGTGAGAACCCCAACCCCTGCTTGTGAAAGGCGCAACTCCCGGTGAATCAGGGGAATGACCGGCGGAACCGCGAGCACGGTAATTCGCAACCCGACACCCGACAGCCATAGCAGAACGAGAGCAGTTAAGAGTCCTTTTGAAGCACCGCGATCTTCTGTCTTATGCATACTCATGCTGGACCCCATCGTCACTGCCAGTGAGGACAGAAAGAATGAACGTCATTATCGGATTTCTCGATATCGTATCTGTGCCGATTTTCACGGCATGCCCAGCAGTCCGTCCGCGTGGCAGACTCGCCAGCATGGCAATCAGAGGTCGTAATATAGCCTATTTTGAAAATTGAGGAAAGCAGAAATATGATGGAAGATGGCCAACGATGCCGCAGCTATTTTTTATCTATAGATCCATCACAGACATAAGAAATAGAGGCTTCCAAATTTTATTGAATACCATTCATTTTTGTAATTTGACGGTCTCCTCAACAAAATACTTGACAAATTCTTGAACCAGCGATATAAGATGAGCCATATTCAGTTATGATTTGTGTTGTCTTATGATATTACTATTTTATTTATTGTGTATTGTTCATTTTGTTGACATGAATTTTGTTTCGAAAAATTGTTTGAATAAATTTTCAGGTGATCTTGGAAATATGAATGGTATTCAATTTCGATTGATAAAGTCGTAGATCGAGTTTATTGAGAGGGTCAACCTCAAAAACTTCTGCTCTTCAATGGATGGAGAGAAGATTAGAACGCGGATCAACCAGATGCGAACCGATCATGCCATTCAGACGAAGGCGGCAGAGGTGTTGAACGATAAGTATGAAAATCACGAGGAGGGAGTTTCCAAAAACTGTAGGGGATTCGGATGTCAAAGAAAATTATTAAGAGACAAAAGATTATTGAAGCTGCCATCGAAGTCTTCAGTAAAAACACTTTTCAAAATTCAAGTATTTCGGAGATTGCGCAAAGAGCAAATGTTGCCGAGGGGACGATTTACCAGTATTTCAGGAATAAGGAAGATTTATTCTTTTCTATTCCTGCCGAGAAGACCAGAGAATTTTGCAAAGAACTGGATTTGCACCTCCAAGGAATTACAGGAGCATTTAATAAATTAAGGAAAATTATATGGTATTACCTCTATTTCTTTAAGACGAATCCCGAATATGCAAGGACCTTGATGCTTGAAATGCGAGTGAGCAGGAGCTTCGTAAGATCAAAAACCTATAATTCTTTAAAGACTTTTACTGACAAAGTCTTTGAAATTATAAAGGAAGGACAGGAGGAAGGCATTATTAGAAAAGATGTGAATATATACATTGTCCGGCAGTTGATATTGGGCATTTTAGAACACATGGTCACACGATGGCTGCTGAAGGGAGAAAAATACGATTTGATGGAGTACTACAAAGAAGCGAGTGAGTTGGTGATCCATGGAATAAGCTATTCTGATTGGTTAAAGAAATCTCAATAGTCTAGGGAGGACGGAGCTTATGGAAAACTTAGAACAAAAGTGGGTTGCCACAGACTGTACGATCTGCTACCACAGTTGCGGGATGAGGGTTCTGGTTGAGGAGGGTCGAATCACGAAGGTGGAGGGATTGAAGGATCACCCCCTCAACCAGGGGCGACTCTGCCCGAAGGGTGAAAAGGCGATCGAACTTGTTTACCATCCCGATCGCGTCAAATATCCCCTTAAAAAGGTGAATCACCAATGGAAAAAAATCACCTGGGATGAAGCCCTGACTGAGATTGCCGAAAAGCTTCAGGGGTTAAAGAAAGAATTTGGACCGGAAGTCCTCAGCATCTTTTCCGGATCTATCGGGGTGGAAAACCTTGAAATGATGGAGATGGCCCAGCGGTTCAAAGGCGCCTTCGGTAGCCCAAATTTCATCTCTGTAGAAGGGATCTGCTACCGGATGCGCATCCGGGCGAGGCAGATGACGTTTGGGAAATACCCGGTCGAAGAGATGAATACCAAACTCTATGTCCTCTGGGGACATAACCCTGAGCAATCCGATTTTCCTCTTCATCTCGCCATTGAGGAGAACCTCGCAAAAGGATCAAAACTGGTGGTAATCGATCCCAAGAAGATTCCCCTTGCTAAAAGGGCAGACCTGTACCTTCCGATTCGTCCCGGGACCGACGGTGCCCTTGCTCTGGCCTTGATGCATGTCATTATCAAAGAGAACCTGTACGACAAGAGTTTCATAGAGCAATGGAGCCACGGATTCGATCAATTAGTGCCTCACGTCGAACCCTATACGCCTGAATGGGCTGAGAAGATCACATGGGTTCCAGCCGAAGATATCCGGAGGCTTGCCCGGTTCTATGCCCAGGCCGAGAGTGCGGCTATCTTCCAGGGAACGAATACCCAGGACCAGACCGCCAATGGTACCCAGAATAGCCGGGCCTTTTCCATCCTTCAAACGATCACGGGAAATATCAACAATCCTGGAGGTTGGGTGATCAGCCCAAGGCTCATCCTGACAGGAATCGGTCTTCCCACGGAGAGGACCCCTATTGGCGCTGAGGACTATCGACTCTTTTATGAGATCTGGGGACGGAAAAGCCCTTATGGACAGGTGGTCTGTTTTCCTGATAGCGTTCCCAATCCAATCAGAGCCCTCATTGTTACCGGAGGAAATCCTCTCATCAGCATGCCCGATTCAAATGCTTTTCGGGAGGCCTTCAAGAAACTCGACCTCCTGGTTGTCCACGAACTCTTCATGACAGAGACGGCAGAGATGGCCCATTACGTGCTCCCTGCCTGTAGCCACCTCGAAAAAAATGGATTGGCCTATAGTTACAATGTGTGCCACGGCATGCCCTACTTGATGTTGAGGAAGAAGGCAATCGAACCCTTGCACGAAAGTTGGTCTGAGTTCAGGCTCTGGACAGAGTTGGGAAAGAAGATGGGGATGGAGGAGGTCTTTCCATGGAAGACCGATGAGGAAGTTATTGAACTTGAACTCAGATCATCGGGGTTAAGCTACAGGGAGTTAAAGGAGGAGAAGATCGCAGGGGCCTTTTATATGGAGAAGCAGTATGGAATGGGTGCCTACCAGGCGAAGGGTTTTTCAACTCCCTCCAGAAAGATAGAGATCTACTCTGAAACCTTTGAGAAAGAGGGGTTTGACCCACTTCCCACCTATCGGGAACCTGATCAGAGTCCCCTCGGTGATCCACGGATGGTCGAGAAGTATCCTCTTGTCCTGACGACAGGAGCCCGGATTCTTTACTATACCCATGGCCAGCATCGAAACATTGAAGGGTTGAAGGAGAAGAGCCCTGAGCCCCTCGCAGAGATCAATCGAAAGACTGCCGGTCGATTTGGGATCCAGGAGGGTGACTGGATCATTGTTCAGTCGAACCGGGGACAGATCAAAGTCAAGGCCCTTGTCACGGAAGAGATGAGGGAAGGAGTGGTCAGTATTCCTCATGGCTGGCCAAGGGAAGCCAATGTCAATCTCTTAACCGATGTTCATTGTAGGGAACCCATCATGGGTTACCCGCAGATGAAATCCCAATTATGCTCGGTACGTAAGGCCTAAATGTTGATGGTTTGTTAACAAACATCGAAAGGTATCAGGCAGTATTCGTAAGGTCGAATCCAGGCTTGCATCATCGATTAACGAAGCCTGAAGAGGGTGGGAAGCCAAGTGGAAAGGGAAGGGAAAAACAGGGTGACCAGGAGAGCGATGAGCATGATGGCGACAAAGGGAAGAACGGCCTTTGAAATCCGTTCGAGAGAAAGGTTTGCAATATTTGCAATCACATAGAGGTTCACTGCTACCGGCGGTGTGATCTGGCCGATGGCAAGATTGAGGGTCATCACCACGCCAAACCAGATGGGGTCCCACTGGAAGTGCTTCAGGATGGGAATGAGTATGGGTAGAAAAACGTAATAAATGGAAATGGCATCCATAAGCATTCCGGCGATGAAGAGGATGAAGTTGATCAGGAGAAGGATGATGAAAGGGTTAGAAGAAAGAGAAAGAAGATAACCTGACGTCTTATCCATAACTCCGAGCGTTGAACCTGTCCACGAAAAAAGGCCTGCGAAGGCGACAATAAACATCACCACTGCCGAGGAGAGGACAGCATCCCTGAATATCCCGTAGATCATATCGAGGGTAAGACTGCGGTAAACGACCAATCCTACAAAAAAACCGTAAAAGACAGCCACGACAGCCGCTTCGGTTGCGGTAAAGATTCCGCCATAGATACCGCTTAAGATGACAGCAGGGGCCAGAAGTCCCCAGATCGCTTCTTTGAATGCTACCCATATCTCTTTCCGGGTGCCCCATCTCTCTCCCTTCCATCCATATTTTCGGGCGATGAAAAAAGAAGGGATGATGAGGAACATGGCCGTAATAACGCCTGGAACAACGCCTGCGGCGAAGAGGGCGGGAATAGAGGTGTTGGTGATTACTCCATAGATAATAAAGGCAATGCTGGGGGGGATGACAATAGCGAGAGAGCCAGCGCTTGCAATGAGCGCGGAGGTGTATCCTTTGTCATAACCCATGGCAATCATGGCAGGATAAAGAATCGTCCCAAGGGCTGCCGTGTCTGCTGGACCTGACCCGGAAATTCCTGCAAAGATGACCCCAACGATGATCGTCACAATGGCAAGCCCGCCGGGAATTGGCCCAATGATCAGACTGATCAGGTGGATGAGCCTCTTGGAAATTCCACACCGGTCCAACAGAAGGCCTGCAAGGATAAAGAAGGGGAGGGCAAGAAGCTGGAATTTGGCGACACTCGCATAAAAATTGGCGGAAAAAACCATGATCCCCAGATGATATTTCAGAATGAGAAGGGCGGAGGTAAACCCGAGGGACGTAGCAACAGGGATACCCAGGAAGAGGAGAAAGAGAAAGACGACAAAGAATAAGATCAAGGCTTCCATGATGATTCCTCTTTCTTCCATCTCTTCCAGGATGCCTCGATGATACGAATAGTCATCAGGATTCCGCCAACGGGTATGGCCAGGGTATAGAGCCACTGTGGTATGCCCAGGGCCTCTGAACCAATCTTGAGTTCCCATTCATCCTTCATCTGTAAGAGGCTGAACCAGATCAGAATACATACGGTCAAAATAGTTAAGACAGAAGCGAGGGGATATAAGATGTTTTTTCCAAGTTTCGGAAAACGGAAAGCCAGCAAGTCAAATCCCAGGTGGATTCCTCTTCTGAAGCCTGCTGAAGCTCCCAGCATGGTCAGCCAGACAAGGCAGGCCACCTCAACCTCTTCTGTAGAGGCGAAGGAATAATGGATGAAGTAGCGGGTGATCACATTGATAAAGGCGAGCACTGACATAAACGCAAGAAGGATGACACCCGCTACCTCTTCCATGTTGTCACGAATCTTCTTGGCCATGGTCTTATTTTCCTACCATTGTCTTCTCCACTTCCTTCTCAGCGCTCTTGACCAGGTCTAATCCGATATCTACGGTCCATTTTTCATATACCGATTTGGCCTTATCCTTAAAGGCCTTCTCCTGCACCGGCGTGAGCACGGTTACGTCCATCCCGTCCTTTTTGAGAGTGTTGACGATTTCCATCTTTCCTTCCTGTCCCTCTCTCGACGCCTTTTTCTGCCACGTCGCCACCTCCTCAGCAACCTTGCCTATTGCCTTTCTATCTTCAGCGGTAAAGCTGTCCCAAACATCCTTGCTCACACTCAGGATGATCGGGTCGATGGCATTATGCCACAGGGTGACGTATTTGTGAACCTGCCAGAGCTTGTTAGGGATAATGACGGAAACGATAGGGTTTTCCTGCCCATCTACCGTTCCCTGCTGGAAGGCGGACAGGGCTTCGCCCCAGTTCATGGAAACGGGATTGGCTCCCATGGCCTTATAGGTATCAATAAAGATGGGTGATCCCACGACCCTTATCTTCAAGCCCTCAATGTCTTCGGGTTTTCTGACAGGTCTCTTACTATTGGTAAGTTCTCTGTACCCGTTTTCTTCCCATCCGAGGCCCACGACCCCTTTTTCTTCAATCAGCCTTAAGAGTTGTTTTCCAATTTCCCCATATTCCACTGCATCAAGAGCCTTATAGTCAGGGAAAAAGAAAGGGAGGTTAAAGAGATTGAGTTCTTTGACCGTGGTGGACCAGTTGATGGTGGAACCGACTGCGAAGTCGATGACACCCTGCTTCATGAGGAGAAACTCGTTGGTCTGTTTTCCGGCAAAGAGCTGCCCACTGTAGTAGGGTTTGATGTTGATTTTGCCATCGGTGGCTTTCTTCACCCCATCAGCGAACCGGGCAGCCGATTCTCCCCATGGCCCCTGGGGCCCTACCACAATGCTCATCTTGTATTCGGGTTTGTAAGTTGCGGCGGCAACATCCATTGAAACGGCAAATGATAAAATCATTACGGTTAACACGAGGAATCCCTTTCGAATCATTTTGTGCCTCCTTTCTCTGATCGGTCTTCCTAAAACAAGATCTTTTGTTCCTAAGCAAATCACCTCCTTTTTTACCCGTTCGACCGCGCTAAGCCCCGCCTTTGAAAGCGAGGGCGAAAGCGCCGCTGAGGGTTAAGCCTGAGCAAGCCCCGGCATTTATGCCGGGAAGCCGAAGGGTTAACTTGAGAAATTACCCGGTTACAGGTAATTCAAACAATTGACAGAATGGGATAAAATTGTCAATCAAACTATGGGTTTCGCTCTATTCTCTTATTGAAACAAAAGTGGTGAGAGAAGAGGTTGTTCTTTAGGGAGCCTTAAAAATTTCCAAAATAGGCCTGAATATTTTCACTTCATCTTCCGTCTAAAAAATGAGAAAAATCCTAGGAGAAACCATTCTCCTCCCTCCACCCTGGGTGAAAACCCCACAACCATGAGGCAATCCTTCTGATCAGATGGATTGCCTCATGCCCAGAAACCAGGAGAATCTGTGATTCGTCATCCCCACGGACCAGAGGAAGGGGCAATTGGGGGTTTCGGACAGGAGGCTTTATTACTTACTGTTCCATCAAAAGTCGGCTCAATTTTTCTTTGCTGATCCCCAGGCATTCCCAGGCTTCAATGTAGACCGGCTTTCCTTTTTCATCATAAGGGTCCATGAGGACTTTTCTCAGGAAGAATGGAGAGTTCTTTGAATGGCAATCTTTACAGCCCCGGGCACCGATGACATTTACGCCCGATACGACATTGTGACTGATGGAGAAGTTAAGGAGATTCGCCTGCGTGTGTTTTATCTTTTCGACCTCCCCCTTCTTATCCAACTGAAAGAGAAAGTCCCCTTTGATCAGGACGGGATGATTCGATACGGGGTTTCCAAATTTATCCCTCGCCTTCAGGGCTTTTAAGAAGGCCTTGATCTCTTCAAGGGAATTGACCTCAGGAATCCCATCATTGTTGTCATCTTTGAGGGGCGGTTTTTTCAATTCCCTGATCTTCCAAAGGGAGATGGGTTTAACGACATCCGTATTTTCATCAAGGTCTCCCCAGTAAATAACGATCAGGGATTTGGCCGGAACAATTCTTCCTTTGAAATCCCGGAATACGGGATACCAGATGTTTGAGTCCAATCCCGGGACTGAGGCCCTGGGATCCAAAGGTTGATTGGAGAGGAATTTTGAGGTCTCGTAGATGATTGTCTTTCCAGTTGAGGCATGGTCATAGACGAGATCGGCAGAGGCGGTGAGATAGGGGATATGGCAGGTTTCGCAGGCGATCCGCTTCATATGGCGAGGAGAGAAAGGATGTTTTTGCCTCGGTGCCCTTTTATCTTTTCCTTTATAATGGCAATCCTCGCAGGAATACATGGTATTGTTGAGGTCGTCCCTCAGGGTCTCCTGAAATGTATTTCCTCTGGCAAAATTGTGCTCCTTGTCATTCGGATGGCAGGAGAGACAGCTTAAATCCCTGGCCTTATGAATATCCGTTTCCGTACTCCACTGGCGACCTCTCTTTCTTCCATCGGAGACAGCATGACAGGTCCAGCAATTTTCATCCGGCGGTCTTCTGACGATCTGGAGATGGAGATTTTCAAAATCAGCAATTTCCTTTTGTGTGTAGTCGACCGTTATTTCATCTGCCTTCGGACTTTCAGATTCGTCTTGAGAGAGTTTCAATTTGGCCCATCCCGCGCCTGCCGCAGGTCCTTCTTTGAAAAACCTTCCCCTGAAGGCTGCCGCCCGCTCCTTCCACTGATACCCTTTCAAGTGGCAGAGGAGACAGTCGGCCTCGCTCACCCCACTTTTATTCCAAGGAGCCCCATAATCGGGATTGCCCATGCTATAAGAAGTGTAATCGCCATCGAGAAGGGGATCTACGCCGGAGAGTTCATAACCGAATTTCTTGGTCTCTTCGTTATAGTAAAGGAAATGATCGCGATCATATTCACCCAACCCTCCTCCTGGATGACAGACTCCGCAATTCTGGACAAAAAAGAAGGAGGATTTGTCAATCTCAGAAGGAGATCGGTTGATTTTCTTGGCCAACTGACTCGCATCGATCGAGGCCGGTGAATACTTCCCGAACATTCCGGACGAGAGATTCCAAGGATACTTCGGGTTAAACGTATCCCGAATGGCGATTTTCCCGGATCCATCGGCCCGGCCCTGCTGGAAATGGTACCCCTTTGTGATCTGTTCATAATCATGGCAAGCGCCACAGGTTCTCCTGGGGCTGTAGGGAACTTTACTGTCAACGGTCAGGGGGCTTCCATCAAAGCCCCTGATCTCAATCTTCTCATGTTGGAACCCCTGAGACAAGATCGGAACAGGAAGAAGAACGGATAGAATGATCTGGAAAATCAGAAATATTCCATGCTGTTTCATTGCGAGTCGCCCTTAAATGATTAGCCTTCTAGTTTCCTATAGTATATTCTGGAAGGGGATTTGGAGCAAGGGGGCGATTGCCAACCCTGCATTTTATTGAATTCATTTGTATTAACAAGCTCTCTTAAATAGGATCTTCAAGGAGCTCCCCGGAGCAGCGCTCATCTGATGGCTCAAGAGAATGTTGTATCCTTTTGGAGCCCTCTCGATTTTCTCTTTGATAGATTCAAGAATGTCCGAAATTGATTCAACGGCCACAGTATGGAGGTTTTGTTATGAAGACAAGAAAAGAGTTTTTAGAGGCTGTGATGAGAATGGGCAATCTAAAGGATTTGAAACAAGCTGATGCTGCCGCCCGGGCAGTGATTTCCCTGACAAAGCTAATCATCGGGGAGGAGATGTCCCAAAAGATTGCAGAGGTCTCACCGCCGGATCTTCGTCAGGGATGGGAGTCTATCAGGGCGGCCCAAGAAGACGACTTCGAACGTGATGAACGGTTGTTCGAGACTGGAGAAGTGCAGGAGATGGAAGTAGCACCCCAATTGAGCGAAAAATGAGTTCTTCAATCAAATATTTCCCTGATGATGAAACCATTAAAGAGCTTGCAGAGTGCTCTATCAAAATCCCCCTCCATCCCCCTTTACGAAACTGATCCTTACCCATAAATGGGGGGCTGGACACAAGGGACCAAGTTGTATGTTGTTAACAAGTCGAAATCATAATTGTTCTCTAAGTTTGTCGTTCGTGCGGAAGCAGGAATCCAGGTATTTCCTGTTGGTCCTGGATTCCCGTTTTCACGGGAATGACACATAAATACGCCATGTCGGACCCTCAATGGAACCAATTATCCCTCCGTCCCCTGTGTCCAGCAGCCGACTTATGGGACACGTTCAGTTTACGAAAGGGGGATAACAATTAGTCCTCCCCTTTAGTAAAGGGGAGTCAGAGGGGATTTGTCGAGATTTGTTGACTCAATTGGGGTAGAATGATAAGAGGACTCCGAGTCCCCCGGCTTGAAGATGGGCATTTTGATGTCAATCATATCCGGTTTTGACTTTGATCTTTCATCAAATGGTCGCGTTAGTACTTCGAACCCCCTATTTCCTCCATCTTTCCCGTTACCGTGAACACCACGCGCTCGCAGATATTCGTTGCCCGGTCAGCAGCACGCTCGAGATTGTGAGCAATCCATATAAGGCGGGTGGCACGGTTCGTTGTTTTGGGGTTGACCATCATAAAGGTGAGGAGCTCCCGGAAGACCTGGTCGTAAAGACTGTCCACGATACTATCCAGGCTGACGACCCGCATCGCCAGATCCACATCCCGGGTGACAAAAGACTGGAGACTTTTATCAATCATATCCCGGGTGATCTCTCCCATGCGCGGGATATCAATCAGCGGCTTTAAGGGCGCCTCATCACCGATCATAATGACAATCTTGGCAATCCCTCCGGCATAGTCGCCGATTCGCTCCAGCTCCGTAAGGATGTTAAGAACAGCCACAACGATGCGTAGGTCACTTTCGATCGGTTGTTGGGTAGCAATGAGGGCGACGCACTTGTCTTCGATGCTGAACCGCTGCTTATTAATCTGGGAATCATCAGCAATGATCTGGTGTGCCAAATTCAAATCGCGCTTTTTCAACGCTTCGATAGAGCGATCTATCGCCTTCACCACCATGTTTCCCATACGCAGGACATCCTCTTCGACTTCCCGCAAATGTTCGTGAAATGTTGTTCTTGTTTCCATGGTTATCTTGCCTCCCCGTCTGATTCACTCAAACCACCCGTGGATATCCAGATCATCATTTTACATTCTCCACGCTACCGTCTGACGAGCCAAGGTGGCCTAATAGGTGTACTCGCCTGGCCGGTTTAAGATACTCGCTCAGAGAATTCTCCTTTCAGTTTAGAGCAATCATTCTACACAAGGAATAGATGAGGCCAGCCAAAATAGCGGCTGCCGGAATAGTAAAAATCCAGGCCCAAACAATACGAATCGTCACACCCCAACGCACGGCAGAAAACCGAATCGCAGAACCTACGCCAGATATTGCGCCAGTGATCACATGGGTCGTACTCACCGGAATGCCCAGATGAGTGGCCAAGAAAATACTGAAAGCAGCAGATGTCTCGGCACAAACACCATCGATTGGTTCCAATTTTGTAATCTTCTGCCCCATGGTTTTAACAATCCGCCACCCGCCGCTCAACGTGCCCAGACCAATAGCGGCGTGTGCGCTTAGAACAACCCAGAGAGGTACCTTAAATTCCTGGATCAAGCCACCGGCAAAAAGGAGACTGGTGATGATCCCCATCGTTTTTTGTGCGTCGTTGCCACCGTGGCCCAGGCTATAGAGCGCCGCTGAAAAAAGTTGTAAAACCCGCGCCCACTTCTTCACAACAACCGGGCTTTGTTTGTAGATCATCCACATGGTCATGATCTTTAATAAAAAACCTAAACATAAGCCGATCGTAGGCGCCAAGACAATAAACATCAATGTTTTGTGCCAACCACTGGCAAGAATCACCCCGAAGCCGCTCTTTACAATGGCTGCTCCGGCATATCCACCAATGAGGGCATGAGAAGAGCTGGAGGGCAGCCCGAAATACCAGGTCAATAGATTCCAAAAAATAGCACCCGCAACACCCGCAAGAATGACAGTTGTCGTTACCGTCTTAATATCAATCATTCCCTTGCCTATGGTTGTGGCTACTGTTGTGCCAAATATAAGAAAAGCCACGAAATTAAAAAATGCCGCCCAGAGGACCGCCTTCCTCGGCGATAAAACCCTGGTTGAGACAATGGTTGAAATAGAATTCGCGGCATCATGCATCCCATTGGTATAATCAAAAACCAAGGCTAAGAATATGACAAGAATGATGAAGGATATGGTCACATTACCCTCAAGGAGAAGGGGCGCGGGTTGAGACTATGATAGCTCTACCTTCAGGCATGGAATCCAGGTTCGACTCAGGAGCTCAAGCATACTTTATCGCCACGCCTTCCAGGATGTTGGCGATATCCTCACATCTGTCGATGACACTCTCCATATGGGTGTAAATTTCGCGCCACTTGATCACGCTAGCAAGATCTGTTGAGTCGTCAAATAGCTCGGCCATCGCCGATCGAAAAACGCTATCCCCTATGTTCTCTAAGCGATTAATCTCCACACATCGCTTCATGAGATATTTTCGCCCAAGACGGTCGTGGATTTCAGAGACCGCCTTTTCGACTTCAGCGACTGCTTGCACGACAATATCAACCAGTTCCTTGGCCCTGGGAGTGGGGTGGTCCACTTTGTAGAGAAGCATCGCATCCGCTGCTGCGTGAATAAAGTCGGTTACATCGTCGAGGGAGTGAGCCAACAGGGCAATATCCTCCCGATCGAATGGGGTGATAACGGATCGGTGTAATTGTTCAAAAATCTGATGAGTAATCGCATCTCCCTGATGTTCCAGATCATTGATGATCCCCACCCTTTCCTTTACATTTTCCCAGATATATACCATATCTTTTAGCTGCTGAGCTATCTTGACGGCATTCTGGGCACTCTGTTCAAAAAGGGCAAAAAATTTCTTCTCTCTCGGTATAAGGGAAAACTTGAACAACGATAGACCTCCTTTGCCAGTCAAACGAAGGAAAGGGTAACAAGGTACGGTATTGCCCGATCGACCGAACCATCCAGAGATAAGCATACTGTCTTATTTTTAAATAAGACATGTCCTTGATATTTCATAGGTGATACAGTGACATGATAAAAAAGAAAACGTCTTTTGGCCTTGGTACTTAGCTCACCACATGATACCGCCGAATATCCGGCTCCGCTGCGACGAGGTTGGGCAACTTGGCCACGGCATCCTTGAAGTGCTTTGTGGCAAAGTGAGACTCGAGAGCCGCGTTGCTCTGCCATTCTTCTAATAGGGTGAAATCCGTCGGGTCTTCATTATTTTGCAGTAGCTTGTAGCTCAGGCACCCGGGCTCCTTGCAGGTTGGCTCGACCAGAGAGCTTAGTACGGATCGAAGCTCATTCACCTTGTCAGGGCGTGCCTTAACCCTTGCAATCACTCTCAAAGTATCTCCCGTCATTCTTGATCTCCTTTCTTCCCTGGGCTCTAAACAGCGTCAATTATAAGGCAGGTGTGTCGAACAATCAACAGGATTGTTGCCTGAGTTAATTCATGGTTAAAGAAAAAACGTCGCGATGACCGGATGGGTTTTGGTAAATTTCGTTTAGAAATGGCCCCCAGACGTTGACCTTCCCGGCCTCGTGGCGAAGAAATCCCATTTTCTCTTGGGGCCGCGTCAGACCGGCAAAACCTTTCTGATCCGCCATCGCCCCAAGGACGCCAAAGTTTATAATCTTCTTGATACAGCGACCTATCTGAGGATCAGTCAGAATCCAGGGCGCATCGCCCAGGAACTCGCCCCACAGGACCGTATTGTCGTCATAGACGAAATCCAGCGTCTACCCAACCTGCTGAATGAGGTCCACTGCCTGATCGAGGAGAAGCGTGTTCGTTTCCTCCTGGCCGGTTCCAGTGGACGAAAGCTTCGACGGGGAGGTGTAAACCTGCTGGGTGGAAGGGCTCGAACGAAGTACCTTCATCCTCTCACCATGAACGAATTTGGAGACAGGTTTGATCTGATCCGGGCCATGGAGCGGGGATTGCTTCCGGCCATCTACTTCTCGGACGACCCGCGGGCCGATCTCCAGGACTATGCCGGGTCTTATCTTCAGCAAGAAATTGTGGCCGAGGGAGCCACTCGCAACCTTCCGGCCTTCAGCCGGTTTTTGAAGGTTGCTGCCTTATGCAACGGCAGGTTGTAAATTTCACAAACATCTCTAATGATGCGCAGGTTGCACGGACGACTGTCTATGAATACTTTGACCTTCTGAAGGACACGCTCATTCTCCATGGACTTCCTGCCTGGCGCATGTCAAAGAAGCGAAAGCCTCTCGCAACCTCCAAATATTACTTCTTTGATGTCGGAGTCGTAGGCAGCCTTCAGGGAAGGGAGTTCCGCGTCGGCACGCCCGTGTTCGGTGAGGCTTTTGAGACCTACCTTTTTCATGAACTCCCCGGCTACAGGGATTACCTCAGCGGGGAGCCCCTTAGTTTCTGGCGTTCTACGTCCGGGTTCGAGGTTGATTTTATTATTGGAGACCCTACAGCCGTCGAGGTCAAGGCGAAAGAGAATGTGTCCACCTCCGATTTGAAGCCGTTGAGAATGCTTGAGGAAGAAAAGAGACTGAAACGCTATCTCTGCGTCAGCTTTGAAGCGCAAAGAAGAAAGATCGAGCACGTCACCGTTCTACCCTATAAGGAGTTTTTGGAAGGGCTGTGGGGTGGAGAGTACACATAGAACGATTAGATCGTCCATACAAAGAGAAATAAAGGGGACGGAGTCTACTCTTTGACTGTCTGTAGCCCTGGCCGCATGTCATGATCCCCAAAGCGGTTATGATGTCGGAATTTCGAGCTTCTTTTTACCGATTGAAATGGATCCCACGTTACGTGCAAAAAGAGGCAGCGGGCCTCGACCCGACGCTATGCCAAAAGGGCTAAGGGACCGCATCGTGAGTGGATAGATAGAAAGTACATCTGATAAGGGGTTCTCCCTTTCCCATATTATCCTATTATCTCTTTGCGCTTCCAAATTCCGATGATTAATCTAATAAAGAAGGGAGTGGAATTATGGCCACGGAATCGGAAGAATATAAAGAATTAAGCTGCAGAGATTTCAGGTCGGATTGTGACTTCACAATCCGGGCTGAAACAGAAGAAGAATTACTGGGTAAGTGCCAAGAGCATGCCTGCGGTATCCATGGCATCTGCCTGACTTCGCCTCGGATCAAGGCAAAGATCAAATCCCGTATCAAGAATATCCGGGTTAGCGGCCGGGTCTTAGACGTTGTCGGACCTGCTGAAACTGGTGGTCGTCAGGACGGTACTCCGGATGTTTGAAGCAGGTATCTTATCCTCCTACGCAGAAGACCGCGCCTTCGTGCCCTGCCTTTGCCGAAACGGCTTCGCGCAGGCAGGCGAAACACACTGCGGCGTGCAGGCAAAGATTTTACCCGTGGGTGAATGCGTGAAGAGCAGTCGAATCATTCATGTCCCAACCGACTTTTCAATGGGCACAAAGGGTTAATGCAGGATCTGACTGAGGAAGAGCCTGGTCCGTTCGTGCTCGGGATTCGCAAAAAACTCTTCTGGCGTGTTTCCTTCCACGATTTTTCCAAAGTCCATGAAAAGGACTCTGTGGGCCACACTCCTGGCAAAGCCCATTTCATGGGTCACTACAATCATGGTCATGCCCTCCCGGGCGAGCTCGATCATGACGTCCAGCACTTCTTTGATCATTTCCGGGTCAAGGGCTGAGGTGGGTTCATCAAAGAGCATGATTTTAGGATTCATACACAGGCTGCGGGCAATGGCGACCCGTTGCTGCTGACCTCCTGAAAGCTGGCCAGGGTATTTTCGAGCCTGTTCGGCGATATGCACCTTTTCCAGGTAATGCATGGCCGCCTCTTCCGCTTCTTTCTTTGGGGTTTTTCTCACCCATATGGGCCCCAGGCTGAGATTTTCAACAATTGTGAGATGCGGAAAGAGGTTAAAGTGCTGAAAGACCATGCCCACTTCAGCGCGGACTTTTTCAATGTTTTTGATGTTATTAATCAGTTCAATGTCATTGACAACGATGCGGCCCCGCTGATGTTCCTCCAACCGATTGATACACCGAATGAGCGTCGACTTTCCAGAGCCTGATGGACCGCAGATAACAATGCGTTCCCGTTTTTTGACAGACAGGTCTATGCCCTGAAGCACGTGAAATTCGCCAAACCACTTATGCAGATCAGTGATTTCTATCATCGCCGTGTCTGACGACTGGGTCTTCTCGTCTCTGGATAATTCATTCTTCATGATAGCCTCTTTGCCAACGTTTCTGACTTCGAAATCTCCCGCTGCTGCGCCTTCGTTGTTCTGCCCTGCGAAACCAGGTTCTCTTTCGGGAGTCCGGTATCACGGGTACCGGAAGATCCCATGCGATGATCCGTTAATTCCCCTAGAGAGTTCCCTTTCCAGCTTCCGGCTGTAGTTGGACATGGAAAAACAACCCAAGAAGTAGAGAATGGCAAGGAAGACATAGGCCTCCTTGCTGAACCCCATCCACTCAGGATTGGAGAGCACGCTCTGCGTCGTTTTGAGCAGATCGAAGAGCGCAATGATGACCACAAGAGAGGTATCTTTAAATGCTGAAATAAGGATGCTCACCGTAGGGGGAATCACAATCCTTAGAGCCTGCGGAAGAATGACCAGCCTCATGGTGAGGTAGTAACTCAACCCCAAGGACTCCGCTGCCTCATACTGCCCACGGGACATGGCCTGCAACCCTCCCCTGACCACCTCCGCAATATACGCCGCGGTGAAAAGGATGATGGCCACCTGCGCCCGGAGGATCTTGTTGAAGGTGACCCCTTCCGGCAGGAAGAGAGGGAAAATGATGGAGGACATAAACAGGAGGCTGATCAGGGGTACGCCGCGGATCAACTCAATATACACGATACACAGAACTTTGACACCAGGCATCTTAGATCGTCGCCCCAGCGCCAGGATCACCCCCAGAGGGTAAGCGGCGGTAAGGCCGAAAACAGCGAGAAGAAGTGTGAGGGGCAGGCCGCCCCACTGGGTGCTTTCCACCGGCTTGAGCCAAAAAAAACCGCCGATCATAAGCAGGCCCATGGCAGAGAGACCCATGATCCAGGCATAGGCGAGATGCTTTTTCCAGTGCTTCCGGTCTCTGCTATAGAAGAGGAGGCCGAATAATATCAACATGGCTAAAAGGGGACGCCACTGCTGATCGTAGGGATAGAACCCGAAGAGCATGAAACGGTAGTTATTGGAAATGATCGACCAGCAGGCGCCGGCTGCCTGTCTGCAAGCTTGACCGGATGTATGCCACGCACTATCAATGAAGACCCAACGGAAGACGGGAGGAACAACCTTCCATAAGAAAAAGAGGGTTACGAGAGTAAGGATGGAGTTAAAGACCCCGTTGAACAAATTGTTCTTCGCCCATCCAATGGGACCGATGCTTGTGATAGGAGGTTTCAATGTTTCTATCTCTGTCCCTTGAATTTCCATGAGTGCCTCTATCTCTCTACCAAAGCCACCCGCTTGTTGTACCAGTTCATAAAGGCCGAAGTCGTGAGGCTGAAAAAAAGATAGACAGCCATAATCAAGGCCACCCCTTCAATGGATTGACCGGTCTGATTCATGGTCGTGTTGGCCACGGAAACAAAGTCCGGATATCCAATGGCCACGGCCAGGGAGCTGTTTTTCGTCAGGTTGAGCATCTGGCTGGTCAGGGGAGGAATGATGACCCTGAGGGCCTGAGGCAGGATCACAAGATTCAGTACGAAGGTCGGTCTGAGGCCAATGGACATGGCTGCCTCCCTCTGGCCTTTGCTAACCGACTGGATTCCTGCGCGAACCACCTCGGCCACGAAGGCAGCCGTATACAGGATCAGGCCCATCAGAACGGCAATAAACTCGGGACTGACCATCAACCCGCCTTCGAAGTTAAATCCGATGAGTTTGGGGGCAGTCATCCTCAGAGGGGTGCCGAAGGCCAACCAGGTGATGAAAGGCAAGCCGAAAAGAATTGCTATGCCGACGCGAAAGGTCGGGAAAAGCTGACCTGTTCTCTCCTGCCGCTTTCTTGCCCAGCGCCGTATCACGTAAACGATCACACACCCGACCACAAAGGCCAGAAGCATGTATTTATGGGCGGGATGTCCCTCGGGGATGGTAAACGCCACTCCGCGGTTAGAAAGGTAAATCCCTGCGCCTGGGTTGAGGGCCTGCTGAGGAGAAGGCAGGGCTTCATAAAAGATGGCGTACCAGAAAAATAACTGCAGCAGTACAGGGATATCCTGCATGACCTCGACGTAGATGGTTGCCAACTTTGAGACAAGCCAGTTGGTGGAAAGTCTTGCCACTCCGAGTATCGTACCCAGGATAATAGTGATTACAATGCCTATGAAAGCAACCTTGATGGTATTGAGGGCTCCCACCAGAAGGGCGCGGCCATAAGTGCGGGCCGCTGAATAGGGGATCAGAGACTCACCGATCTCAAAAGAGGCTTCCTTGTGGAGAAATCCAAAACCCGTGGCAATCTTTTGCCTTTGAAGGTTGATGAGGGTGTTGGAGATAAGGTAATAAGCCAGCAGCCCCACCATGGCGAAGGTCAGGAGCTGAAACAGAATGGCCCTTTTCTTGGGATCAAGCCAGAAGGGTACCCTTTCTGATGTCGCGCTGTCCTTAAAGCCTCTCATCTTCTTTCACAGAGTTAACGGTCTCCTGATGAAGTTTACTCTGGCGGTCCCCGGAAAGGACAAACTCTTGTGCCTTCAACCAGCTGCTTTCTCGATGGAAGAGCTCAAAAAGAGGGTGCCCCGTTTGCGGGGCACCCTGGATAGAGGATTATCTGAATGGGATGGCGTACATGAGCCCACCCTTTGTCCACAGGTCGTTCAGACCTCGCTCGATTCCAAGGGGGGTCTTGGGCCCCACGTTGCGGTCGAAGACTTCAGCGTAGTTGCCCACTTGCTTGATGATATTGTATGCCCACTTTTCATCGAGACCGAGAGCCTTACCGAAGCCCGGGCTGACTCCGAGGAAACGCTGGACCTGGGGATCCGTACTTTTGAGCATCTCATCCACATTCTTGGAGGTGATGCCCATTTCCTCAGCTTCGATGAGAGCCATGACCGTCCAGTTGACGATGTCGTACCACTGATCATCTCCATGACGAACCGCGGGGGCAAGGGGCTCCTTGGAAATGATCTCGGGTAAGATGATGTAATCGCCGGGGTTGGTGGCCACGGAACGTATGGCGGCCAATTGGGAGGCATCTGAGGTCAGACAGTCGCAGCGTCCGGCAAAAAAGGCCTTGTTCAGCTCGGCATTGCTATCAATGACGACCGGTTTCCACTGCATACCATTTTTCCGGAAGAAGTCCGCAGCATTCATCTCGGTGGTCGTACCGGGAAGGGTGCAAACGGTAGCGCCTTTCAATTGCTTGGCGCTCTTTACACTCAGTTTCTTGGAGATGAGAAACCCCTGCCCGTCATAGTAATTCGGATGAGCAAAATTGAGGCCGTTCACCGTTTCCCGGGTCAAGGTGGCGGTGGTGTTTCGGCACAGGACATCCACCTCCTTTGACTGAAGAGCAGGGAGGCGCTGGACGGCGGTGAGGGCGACATACTTCACCTTGTTGACATCGCCGAAGATCGCAGCGGCGATCGCCTTGGCCGTATCCACATCAAGACCTTTCCACACGCCCTTTTCGTCAGGCATGCTGAATCCTGCCACCCCGCCATTCACGCCCACTGTAAGAACCCCCCTCGCACGGACTTCATCGAGGGTTCCTGCCATGGTCATACCGCCTGTCGCAAAGAGCACGAAAACCAAAACCCCTGCAAAGCATTTCTTAACCTTCATTTCATCTTCCTCCTTTCAGGTTTTCTAATGATTACTTCCCTGGATCGTTCGAGGGCGATCCCTTCTTAACTCAAGAAGGCCTAAGCCCGCGGAGCACAGGCCATTTTGCAGGAAGAGGTGCTCGGGGCAGTGATAGGCAATAAGAACTTGGTTTGGGGTGTGTTGAATATACGAAAAAGAGACCTGTATGTCAAGCAAAAAAGAGGACAAGCGTCAGACCAACGGACTCTGCAAAGATGCCCCAATCATTTTTGACAGGGGATTCGAATTTGGTTTATAGAAACCGCTAAAAAGAGCTTTTCTGCCGTGAAGAATCACCGGCTCTTCGGAATCATAACGAGCACCCGGACATCCCGGTCGTCACGAGCAAAATAACCTTGGGACTGCTACCGATTGACCACACTCAAGTAACGTCCAATACCTCTGCCTTTAATCATCCTTTCTACCCTGGTCGCTTCACTTCGATCTCGACACTCCTGAGACCAAACAAGGTTCCAGGGACCTCCAAATCTCTTAGTGGTCTTGGTCAGAAGACATACCGGGTCATTGTGCTGAACGATTCGTCTTTCCAGATTGCTCGTTCGTCCACAATAATAACGACCGGTACTATCACCCGAATGGTAAATGAGGCTCCGCTTTACGTGTCTGCCCCTGAACGATATTCAATCTGACAGACGCCGTCAAATTGCCTCGTGACTACGTATAGCACCTACAACTAAACAATTTATAAGGTGATATGAACCATTGATTTCGACTTGAAAGCAAGCATCCATAGCATTAAATTTATCCGAAGAACCTAATAAAGTCTTCTCACTCTTTATCCAACACTTCGCGGACTTTTCTTGAAAGACCTTCTAAACTAAACGGTTTCTGAATAAATTCCATCTCCCCCTCCTGCACTCCATGATGCACCACCGCCTCATCCGTATATCCCGACATGTAGAGGACCTTAAAATCTTGACGCACTTGCCGACAGCGCTCAATCAATTTTGGACCCCCTATTCCGGGCATTACCACGTCCGACATTATGAGATGGATGGGTTCCTTGTACTGCTCACAAATCAAAAAAGCCTCCCCACCGTTGGATGCTTCCAATACCTTGTACCCCTGCTTCTTCAATACCTGGACCGCCAATCTCCGTACTGCCTCCTCATCCTCCACTACCAACACCGTTTCACTCCCGCGAGGGAGCACGCCTACGTACTTCTTCTCTTCCAAATCCTCTACCGACTCATCAACCCTGGAAAGGTGAATCTTAAAGGTTGTTCCCTTTCCGGGCTCACTGTAAACCCAGATATTCCCCCCGCTCTGCTTCACGATCCCATAGACTGTCGATAATCCCAATCCGGTCCCCTTGTCCTTCTCCTTGGTAGTAAAGAAGGGCTCAAAGACTCGGTTTTTTACTTCCGGGGTCATCCCACACCCCGTATCGCTTACGGATAGCCTCACATAATTGCCCGGTTTTACACTGACGTGGTGATGGGCATACTCCTCATCCAGATAGACATTCTCTGTCTTCAGAATCAGCTTCCCTCCCACTGGCATCGCATCCCTTGAATTGACTGCCAGGTTGAAGATCACCTGCTCCATCTGCCCAGGATCAGTCTTAATCATCCCCAGATTCTCTCCCGGATGAATCGATAACTCAATATCCTCTCCTATCATCCGGTGAAGCATCTTTTCCAGCCTGTGGATCAGCTGATTTAGGTCCAGCACCTTGAACTCCAAAACCTGCCGCCGGCTGAAAGCCAGAAGCTGCCGGGTCAAATCCGAAGCCCGGTTCGAAGCATCCTGAATTTCTTTCAGATTTTCCGTTAAAGGGTCCCTTTCATCGAGTTCGGCAAGGGTGAGTTGACTGTAACCCTTGATGACCGTGAGGAGGTTGTTGAAGTCATGGGCAATTCCGCCTGCCAAACTGCCGATTGACTCCAGCTTCTGAGATTGACGAAGCTGCTCCTGGAGCGAGGCCATCTTCTCCTCTGCTTGTTTACGTTCCGTAATATCCTGGATGGTAGCCCGGATGCCTATTATCTGGCCTGTTTCATTAAGAATGAACCGATCTTCAACCAAGACTGGCAATGTGGTCCCATCTTTTCTTCTGTAAGTGCGTTCAAGATTTCTGGCAGGCGGTAGGGTCCCGGCCAACTTAGCCAGAATCTGCTCACGAGCGATTTCTTCTTCAACATTAAACTTCCATACGTACTGCCCAATCATCTCCTCGGTCGTATACCCCAGCATCTCCAGATCAGTGCGATTCACACGAGTGATTCGCCCCTCGGAATCCAATTCATGGTACCCCACAGGAGCATCGTCATAGAGTTCTCTATATTTTTCCTCATTCATCCGCAGCGCTTCCTCCATTCGCCTGCGATCGGTGACGTCTTCCCCCGAGCTGAGTGTGCCAATGCTATTGCCGTTATCATCCGTGAGCAGAGTATTGCGCCAGGCGATCACTCTCTCTTTACCCTCTCTTGTGATCACCCGGTTTTCAAAATATTCCACTGGCTCAATCTCTCCAGACATCACCCTTGTAAATACCTGTTTAACCCTCTCCCGTTCTGTTTCCGGAATGAAAACATCGAACCAGTTCTTGCCAATCATCTCCTCTTCTCTATACCCTAAGATCTTACAGCCCCTTCTATTTATGAGGGTGATTTTCTCATCGGCATTGATCACAAGGAGGATGACCCCGGCGATATCAAGACATTTTTGGGCTATCTCTTTCTCTTTTCGCAGCGCCTCCTCTGCATGCTTGCGCTCAGTCTCTGACTTTTCAAGTTCAACGAGTCGGTGACGCATTGCGGCCAGTTCGTTGATGAGCTGGTCTTTCATGCCACATTCCTCCAATGAGTGGACCAATGACTTATGTAGTCTTTTTGCTCAGAGGCTTAAACAGTCCAAATATTATAGCATACTCTCTTACCTGATTGGGATAGTTTGCAAAGAGAGGATATGACATCCTCGAATCACCTAAGCATGGATTGGTGATTACCTACCGGAATGGCGTATAGACAGAAGGTCTTGTGGAATCGCACTTTCAGGAAGTACTCTGCTGGCTTGAGGAAGGCCTCTCATCGAATATTTTAGAGAGAAGGATAGCGATACCCGGACGAAGGATTGATGGGGACTTGGGAAAGAGGAGGTATAAGAGAAAAAGTTGTGCTTGACGAGGGAATACCATTGGGCGATATTTTTAGGGATGGTTTTTAGATGTCTCTGCTTCAGATTGGCAAACGCAATGTTCAAAGGATCTAATAGATTCGACAAGCAAGTGGTGATGGGAAATCTTTATAAACATGTGAAAACCCTTTCTGTGGATATTGGGGAGCGACACCTATGGAGCGGTCAATCCCTCAGTAAAAGCGCGGGCTATATTGAATCGACTCTCGCGGCTTACGGATATGCGGTGGGTCACAATAAGTATTCGTGCTACGGCAAGGACGTCTCAAATTTGATTGCCGAGAAAACCGGAACGGACGAAAGGAGGGTGATCATTGGTGCCCATTATGACACGGTGCCCGGAACACCAGGGGCCGATGATAACGCTTCAGCTGTGGCTGGTCTATTAGAGCTGGCAAGATTGCACAAAGAAAGTGTGAACAAGAGGACGTTTATCTTTGTTGCCCTTGTAAACGAAGAGCCTCCCTGCTTCGGATCAAATCACATGGGAAGTATGGTTTACGCGAAACAATTAAAAGAGCGGGGTATCCCTGTTGAAGTGATGATCTCTCTGGAGATGATCGGGTATTTTAGCAGAGAACCGATCCAAACATACCCGCTTCCGGGCATGAGCCTGCTTTATCCTAAAACCGCCGATTACATCGGGGTTGTAGGAAACTTTCACTCGTCAGGATATGTCTCCTTTTTTAAGAAAGGAATAAGAAAACACTCCAATATCCATGCAAGGTCTTTAACGGCACCGGAATTTTTTGGAGGCATTAACCTTTCGGACAATTACTCGTTCTGGCGTCATCAATACAGGGCGATTATGATCACGGATACGTCCTTCTTTAGAAACAAAAATTACCATCAGGAGACCGATACCATCGATACGCTCGATTTTGAGAGGATGGCGGAAGTCATCAAGGGTTTGTACCATACCCTATTGGAGCTTTAGAAGTTGATATGACTGCAGATTTCTAAGCTGACTGATCGCTTCACTTCGATCCGAACCCCTTCGGACCAAGTAATTTGATGGCTGAAGATGCCTCCCGTTCCAATCAATGGGAGAAAAAGGAGATTTCAAATTATGAATTTGAAAACAAATATTCCTCAGATCATTCTTGGAACCATGAACTTTGGAAGACAATTCGATGAGGCGGTGGCAGACCGTATGTTGGGATTATTCATCGACCGGGGGTACAAAGAAATCGACACGGCGTACGGTTATGCTGATGGTGCTGCTGAGGAGATCCTGGGCCGTGTTCTGACACTCGAACGCCGAGGAAAAGTCTATTTGGCAACAAAGGTGAATCCTCTGGGGGGCGGCGGCCTCCGACCTGAAAGTATCGTCATGCAGATTGACACCTCCCTACGGCGACTAAAAGCGAGTCATGTCGATCTTCTTTATCTACATGCACCCGATCCGAAGACCCAGATTGAAGTTACGCTTGAAACATGCCAGAAAATCTACAAAGAAGGTAAATTCCGAGAACTGGGGTTAAGCAATTATGCTTCCTGGCAAATGGCAGACATTTGGCATCTGTGCAGGCAAAATGGATGGATCATACCCTCGGTTTACCAGGGGATGTACAACGCCATCACCCGGGACGTGGAACCTGAGCTTTTCCCCGCCATTCGAAATTTTGGGATCAAGTTTTATGCCTACAACCCCTTGGCCGGGGGTTTTTTGACCGGGAGGTATACGCGATTCAGCGAAGAGCCTCAAGAAGGGCGGTTCAAACTCCAGCGGACATACATAGAGCGTTATTGGAAGAAGTCTTACTTCGAGGCCCTGGAGGTGATCCGAAATACCTCGGAGCAGGCAGGGTTATCGATGACCCAGGCCGCGCTGCTCTGGATCCTGCATCATTCCTTCTTAAAAGGGCAGTATCGCGATGGAGTAATCCTTGCTGCGTCGAGTTTGGACCAATGGGAAGCTAACTTGAAGAGTCTGAATGGGGAGCTTCCGGCGGAGGTCGCGAAGGCGATCGATTATGCCTGGCAAAAAGCTCGTCCGGACTGCCCTCAGTATTTTAGAACGTGAACCGGCGGAGAGTTAATGAAACAAGGATTCAAGCCCCAACAAAACACCTGGATGTTTGGGAAGTGAAAAATTGGGACCAAACGTGTACGAATAGAGAGGAAAGGGGGAATGGGTGAAGTTATGGAAACCGTGCCGAAGCAGGAGATCGAAGGCCGGATCAGGAACTTTCAGTCGAGGCTTCAGGAGATGGACCTGGATGGCGCCTTCATTCTCCAGAATGTAGATCTCTTCTACTTTTCAGGAACGATCCAATCCTCTGCGCTTTTCATTCCCGGGCAGGGAGAACCGGTCCTGATGGTCTTTAAGGGCTTGGAAAGGGCCCGGGAAGAGTCACCCCTAAAACAGGTCCTTCCCATGGCCGGAAAAGGCCAGATGAAAGAAGTCCTGGGAGAGTTTGGGTATTTCAGTCTCAAAAAAGTCGGCCTCGAGATGGATGTCCTGCCCGCCCAGCTCTATCTCTGGTATCAGCAAACCTTTCCAGAGTGTGACTGGTATGATGTTTCCGGTGCCCTCCAGAGGCTTCGTATGGTGAAGACTTCCTACGAAGTGGAACAGATCCGTAGTGCGGCGCGCATTCTTCACAAAGGGTACCTGGAGATCAGCGAGATCATTCGAGAGGGAGTGACCGAACTCGAAATCGACGGGCATTTGGCTTTGATCGCCCGACGTGAAGGCCACATGGGAATTTTGAGGATGCGGAGATGGAATCAGGAAATGACCTATGCTCATGTTCTTTCTGGCGAAAGCGGTGCGATCATATCTTTTCTCGACAGCCCTCAGGGGGAAGCGGTAACACCCCGGCGATGGCCCAGGGTGCAGGGTTTCGCAAGATCAGGAAAAATGAACCGATTGGCATTGACTACGGCGTTGGGATTAATGGTTATCTTGCCGATCAGTTTCGGACCTTTGTGATTGGAGATCTACGGACGGAGCTCATGAGAGCCCACGACTGCTCGATCGAGATCCACCGCCTTTTTATGAAAGAGGCGAAACCCGGCGTCCCCTGTTCCGATCTCTACCGTTTGGGCCTGGAGGAGGCTGCGAGAGCAGGACTGAGCGACTATTTTATGGGCTATGGGGAAGGAAAGGTGAGGTTTGTGGGGCACGGACTTGGCCTGGAAATCGATGAGTACCCCATCCTTGCCCCACACTTCGATCAGAAATTAGAACCAGGAATGGTCGTCGCGGTTGAGCCAAAATTCATTTTTCCATCCCAAGGGGTTGTGGGCCTGGAGGACGATTATGTTATTACAGCGAGAGGAGTCGAAAGGCTTACTCTAACCGATCAAGTGGTTATAAGACTATGACTGTTCTCTCGACAGGCTTGAGACCATTTTTCCTTAACTGATCAATGGTGGGAGAGACCTTGAGCCCCTCGATGAGACTCGGGGCCTTGAGGTTCTCGAAAGGCAAGAAAGGGGCAACATCGATTGTAAGATATTGCCCCCTTCGCGTCGAAATGGCTCCCCAAAATCACCGAAGCTGGGCACTGGGAAGTGACGGTTCGGTTGCAAAGTTCAGGTTTTGAAAGCTCTATGGAGTATCAATAGGAATCTTGACAAGTAACAGAGCGGGGATGATGGTTGATACGTTTGATGGGGTCTCGGATGAATCTTTTCTAAAATTTCCTCCTTCAGCTAAGGGCCTCTTTCCCTTAAAGGTCAGAGGGCTTTTTAAGGGCAACAAAGGGAATATGTGCAACGGTAAACAAAAATGCAACGTATTGATATTAATTTACTATATTAAAACCATGTTGCCTTGCTGTGTAAAGATAATAACAACAAATAGGTTCTCCCTTTAGTCCTAAGACAGCCTCGACGAATCTGAAGGTCGTAGCAAGCACGAGGTGTTCTTCATCCCTTACCATGTAGCAACAGGCCCACTGATTGTTTGCGGGGTAGTTGACACCGTAACCGTTGTTCCATTTAGGGTAAATGTGTAAGTGCTGCCTCCAATGATACACGTAAAGGTATTTGCGCCGATATCCGTTGTACCAACACCTTGGATCTGAGCAGCATCTACAATGTCGGTTATCGTGTAAGTAGTGCCAAGCGCGGGGTTAATGATGCGCTGCGCAAACAAGAGAGAATTCGTACTCCTGAGACCTCCCAATACTCCTCTTGCCGTGCCATCGGCAGCTGCACTGGTCAAGTTTATATAATATGGAATCGCCACCGCTGCCAGGATGCCAATAATTACAATGATCACAATCAACTCAACCAATGTGAACCCCTTCTGATTCTTCAACATATCTCTCCTCCTGTCGTTTTTTGCGTCGATTCGGTTCAATTTTACAAGCAAAAGTACCAAACGATAATTTTTTACCACACGAGAGGAGTATCTGTCAATTGTATTTATTGCCCATATTTTGGTAGAAGGATAGCCATATACGGGGAAAGAGCTAAGGTAAAAAGTCTCGTGCTGGACATCGTGGTCATTCCTTTTTTGATGGTTTTCCTGGTTTTCGACTCTGGTGCGGGTTTTTGGCTGGTTGAGCTGCGGGGAGGGAAGGGTTGGGGAAGTGCCAGTCCGGAGAAATTGGAATTTGGAATCTGATCCTAATGCAATGAGCATGCAATCAAGGAGCGAGGAGTGTCTTTTTTTCAGGACCAGCCTGAATCAATAGTCCTGAGAGTTCGAGAACCCGCTTGGACATCTGAAAGGAACGAAGTGCAAGCATGCTGCGGGCCTGTTCGATAGGCCAAATTCGACGCCAGCGGCAGATCTCACGCTGCATGTCTGGCAGTTCAGCGAACCCAAGATCTCCATTCCATTCAAGAAACCAGGCAATCTCCCGCATCAAGTCGATGATCGCTTCGTCCCTGTGGCGCTTCTTAACCCACTGACTGAGTCGTAACAGATTCGATGCCAGGTTGCCCATACGAACTGGTGCGTTGTCTTTCAAGTAGCGGTCACGCATCCCCTTGATGTCTCTCATAGGAATTTACTCCAACCTCTGCCGGACAACGGCCTCAATCTTCTTACGTAGCATTGGATTTTCGATTTCCATTCCTCGATTGCCCTGGTGAGGACGGATATTAATCAATGCTCCAAATTCCACTGTCTTTGAATCGGGATACCAGTCGGCACCCCAAACGTCCTCCTGGAGGAATTGGTCGTGGGAAATAGGACTGTAACCAATAAACCTTACCAGTTTTAGTGAAATATCCCAATGGATGAATATTCATACCTTTATGGACATCCCCCTATTTGACTCGAAGCTATTCCGCCTAGTCAACAACGTCCCGGTTTCAAAAGGCA
>CAWEAV010000031.1:0-78245 GCA_963806715.1 uncultured delta proteobacterium | reverse complement strand
TCCCGTAATATCACGGAGATGTTTTTCAGATCCTCCTTCTCTGTAGTACTCCATCTTCTTTATGATCACATCTTCTGGAGACGCGAAATTGGCCTGATAAGATTCAGCCGGTTGTATCCTGCGGATACGGCTAAACCTGCTGCGGTCAAATTCGTTATCTTTTTTTATAATTACGTCAACCTTTAGCCCGGATGAAGGATGAATAATGTTGAACTGTCCTTGATGTTGAATAGCCTCTCTCATCGCTTCTTCATTCACATGGAAATCACGCGATGGAAAAGCCTGAAGGAGGCCTGAAATGTGTTCCTCTTTCATCGCAGCCACAATATCTATATCATTCGTTAGGCGCGGTTCCCCATAGGCGACCGATGCAATCGCTCCGGTTACGAGGTACTCAATCCGAAGGCGCTCAAAGACCTCCACAATCACTTGAAGCAATTCAAACAGCACCATGCGAGAGCCTCCTGGCTACCTCCTGTTCGATCTTCCTGGAATTCCATTCCGGATGGGTCTTTGTGAGATGAGTAATTAACATACGACGTACTGAAGTCCATAAATCACAGGCGATTAGGATTCTTTCTGCCGGTGTTTTACGCCGCAAGATCTCCGCCACAGTGTCATCTATCACTTCAATTTGCCCTGGATCAAGTCTCATTCGATTTCCCAATTCCCATCTCCCTACTTTCTATTCTATTAACTTCTCACAGATTACTGGTCACTCTTCTTATCGTTCCAAACCCCCTCGACACCGACTTTCCAATCCCCCAGTAATCCGGAATCGCAAAATTGGGGAATTATCTTTTTCGTTTTCTCGCCAGGATATTTTCTAAGTCATTCAAAATGTTTGACACTTCCCATTTTTACAGCCGTTCCAAATCCCCCAGCATGACCGGTTCATCTCCACGTATGCGGGGGACATTTCTAAAACCACATATAGCATATTATTCGAGGCGGTTCATCCCCGCGTGTGCGGGGATTCGCCGATCTCTCAGATTTCGCTTAAACATCCTTCGTTCGCTCACACGAAACAGCTCGTCAAAAGTGAGAGATACCAGGATAAGATCCTATTTGGCAGTGATGCTCTGATCGACAAACCCCATCAATTTCCAATGTGCACTAAAATCTGTAAGCCGCATTCTGGGGAATGAAGGGATATTAAGTTGAGTGATGAATCGGAATTGCAACTTCCTCCATGGTTATCGATGGGGAAGTGAAACTGAATCATGAATAACACCTACTTATCCTCATTCCATGATGACTCTGAAAACCAAGGATTACTGGTAAAAGTTGTTCCTCCCGATTCGATCTATGAGAATCATATCAAACAATTTTCGGAGATCTGAAGGCAGAAGATTTATAAAGATACTGGCACTCCCGAACAGTCCTTTCTTATTGAATCCAGCTGTCCCCTAATCGGGGGACACAATTTGAACCGCCGGGAAACTAGCGAAAAACTTAGCTCAAGATTCAAAGTCGAGGCCGGAAGGATTTAACGAATTAGAGGCTTGACAGCTCAACAGGCCAAGATGCAGGAATGAACCTATAAGTGCTATCCGTCAATCTCCTCTTTATCCTTGGTTGATCTATCAGTTGCTATTAATCTTATCCCATCCGCTTTGGGCACGATGCGCCCATCGAAAACCTCTGCCTCTCTAAAGTCTTTGAATATTTTCTCTCCTCGATGATAAGCACGTATTAGATCATCATCGAACTTACGACGAATAAGTGATTGTTCCCAAAGATCAAGTGCGTAGAACAAGCCTGAAGCATTGTGGACTGAATAATAGTAATAAGCAAACAATCCAGCTGATAGTCCCAACTTCAGCACGCAGTCCAGTGTCCAGCCATTATGGTCACCGTAGCTCTTCATTCCGTAAGCAAAAGGAATAAATGCTGCAGCGACAAAAAAGAGATGAGCGAGAACGACGATGCTGTTATAGAATGAATACTCCCGATTCAGTTCCTTGTTTTCGCTGAACTCGCTCATAGCGCTGGATGCCGTCCGCCTATCCTGCCCCTTCAACCGGCGGCTTCTTGAGTTTTTAAGTTAGGCCCTTTTGCGCCAATATAGATAAGACGACTCTTCGTCGGTCCTTTAGGGTCTTGACCCATGCCTGTTGATCCTTGGTCGTGATTCCCCAGTCCGTTGGGATGTCTCGAATCACAAATTCGAGTTCCTCGTTGGTGATCGAACACAGTCGTTGCACAGTCGGAGCGAAGTGGCACGCCCGCTGAACGGAGGCGCTCTTGACACTGCCCGAGCCGTCAAAGCTGCTCAAGAGTTCTCCATCTTGGACCATGCACTCGTTGAACTGTGACTCGATCCAATGAAAACGCGTTGACCCCTGCGCTGTTGCCTTGCTTAGGAACGCTTGATCGAAATCTAGAAAGTACACCTCTGGGCATACCTGATTCTCCCGTACCGCAACATTGCCCAACCTGAACCTGTCATAGTTCATCAACCACGTGTCAGCGACCCGAACGGCAGCCGCCTTAACGAGATATGGTTCCGTCTCCCAGAACACAGGCAGAGAGTCGCCCCTCAAGTTTGGATAATACGCATTCTCAATCCATCGAGTCGCAGTACCAAGTCCGGCTGGAATAACGAAGGATGACCGGCCGGTCGGAACTTGCAGACTGTCTGCGCTAGGCATAATTCTGGCACGGGCACATTTAACAAAGACGCGATTTGGTAGCCAACAAACTCGCTGGCCAAGCGCAATTCTTTAGGGGCACCCCTTGGGTACCGGAAGGCCCAGAAGATATTGCCAACCTGAAAACGGGCGGGTTTAGTTTGGCCGCAAAGAAACTCGATGAACTGCGCTGAATCGAAATTTAATGTCATGGTATCGTGCACCAGAGTTGTCAATCACTAATTGAAGTCTTACTAATTGAGAAGTAATATCCAACTACAGGGAGGTATTTTCCCGGTGGAAACTTGTCAAGAAGAAGTACATAACCTAGTTCCATCCCTACTACTGATAAGCTAATGGTCATTGTGGCATTCGATGAAAAAAATGACTTATCGGTGAAATATTTCAACTTTTCAAATTCTTTAGGTTTTAAGAGAAGACTTATTTCGACAAATTCCTCTTTGACAACGTTATTGTCGGGTTCAACCAATATTGCCTGCCCACAACATAACCTATCTTCAGTTTTAGATTGATCTAATATATCGGGAATATTGACAATATTATACTCGTGTTCTTCAGCAACTGCGGTAACACATAGAACAAATTTCCTCTCTGTTATGAATGATGCCTGTTCAGCGAAACCTGTAAGAATGATTTTCGTTTTATTGACCTTATCATCATATTCAAATAGAAAATTGGCATCTTTGGGGTTTAGGTGTAAATGTCTTGAGCTAATCATATTTGTTCTCTTTTCATTTTAACGGCCACGGCCTAACGCGCACGCCTCGCCGACATATTACACCGCTTCGGGTGCATCGCCTTCAGACCGATCTTAATCCGCTCGTCCGTTGTAGGTTCGATTGAGCCGCCCGAATGCTGCAACGAAGGACGATGTTGGGGAATTCTCACAAGTCTATATCGGCGATTATGTTCAGGTTGAGACTTGGAATATACGAAAATTATTAAGATTAGTCAACTGAAAACTTCAGCAAGAAGCAAATGCAGCGGAGGTCGAGGAGTTTTAGCGTCAAGAGGAAGTACAGCTTATCACTATATATGCCCCTTCCCAAGAACGGCGACATGATGGACAAACCAAGACCCCGGATTAGTTCCGTTTGTTACTGGTTGAAGTGTTGCATTGGGACAAGGTTTTCAAAAGCGAGAAGGAAGTTATCCTTATTTTCCCTCAATCCAGCCGGTCAAAAGGCCGGCTTGAAACTTTGCCTACAGAACATGATGAACAACCTCCGTTGAAGATCACACCAAACCCTTAATCAGTCGCTACAAAGGCCGACCCTACATTATCGTTTGTCGATGGGGCCTCAAGTATTCTCTCATGTTTTATTTGTAAGTCATCGCCATTATGTCAATTTTTACCTGATATCCTCTCGTAATTCCGGAGGCGAAATGACTTCAACGCTTGCGCCATATCGTAAGATCTCTCTCCGGAGTTCCCTGAAGCTCTGTGGCGGAAATCTCAAGCAGATGCTTCCGTTTAGGGAGTCCAGTTCCGCGAAACGTGGAGAGAAGACCGCATTCCCCGTATCAACTGCGGGGCATGCTCAACAAGTCTCGAATGACAAGAAAGTGTAAGGGGAGATAAAATCTTTTGGGAGGGCTTCTCAAAAGGTGAAAGTGATTCTGATCTCGGGGAAGTTCGTTTGACAAGAGAACGAAAAATCAATTAACATCAATCTCAATCAAATCAAGGAGGTAAGGATGTCTGAAAAAATTGTTGGGGTCATCGGGGGATCGGGTCTTTATGAGATGGAAGGTCTTGAGGAGATTCAGACTGTCTCTTTGACAACCCCTTTTGGCGATCCGTCCGATTCGTTCGTGACGGGGCGTCTTGAAGGGATCAAGGCTGTCTTCTTGCCCCGTCATGGACGGGGCCATCGGATTGCCCCCTCTTTCCTTAATTTCAGGGCAAATATTTATGGGATGAAAATGCTGGGCGTCGAATGGATCATCGGTGTCAGCGCTGTGGGATCGATGAAGGAATCGATCCACCCCGGTGACATGGTGATCCCCAATCAATTCATCGATCGGACCGTAGGCCGGCCGAGCACCTTCTTCAGCGATGGCATTGTCGGTCATGTGGGCTTTGCCGATCCGGTCTGCCCGATCTTGAGCCAAATCCTTTTTGAGGCAGGCAAAGAGGTGGGAGCCACTGTCCAGAAAGACGGGACGTACCTCTGTATGGAAGGACCTCAATTTTCCACCCGGGCCGAATCAAAGCTTCACCGATCCTGGGGAGTGGACGTCGTCGGAATGACCAACCTTCCCGAGGCCAAACTTGCTCGAGAGGCAGAGATCTGCTATGCAACCATTGCCTTCGCGACGGACTTTGACTGCTGGCATGAAGAAGCGGGTGACGTTTCCATCAGTGATGTCCTGCGCATCTTGGCCCAGAGTTCAAAAACAGCCAAAAGTGCCATCCGGCATGCCGTGCGAAAGCTCCCGGATCAGAGAACCTGTGTTTGCTCGACCGCCTTGAAATATGCCCTTATCACGGACAAAGCGATGATCCCGGAAAAAACGAAGAGGGACCTGGAACCGATCATTGGGAAATATATTTAGAGTCTGTCTATAAATTCAGTTTGTCCGTCATGCCGGACTTGAGGAGCCTGCCCCGTGCTTGATACGGGGGCATCCAGACGTCGTCCCGACGAGAGTCGGGAACAACCTGAGAGACTGGGTCCCGGTTTTCACCGGGAACCCTGGATTCCGGCGTTCGCCGGAATGACACCTTTTTATGAAGATCGTAGTTTATGGAGAGGCTCTATACAGAATCCGATGAAGAAATTTCTTGTCGACACAATGCTTGGGAGATTAGCGAAGGAGCTAAGGATGCTGGGTTATGACACACTTTATTATCGTGGACAAAACCCTCATGAATTGATTGAGCTGGCTCGCCAACAAGAAAGGATCATCCTGACCCGGAGTGCAAAATTGACTCCCCCAACAGAAGAAGTCCGCATCATCCTGGTCTTGCAAGACAATCCCGTCCTTCAACTGAAAGAACTCCTGGAGCAGGAAATGATTGTTTTGAATAATAGGACCCTTTTCACAAGGTGTCTTCTCTGTAATTCCCCCCTTGATGAAATCACACGGGAGGATGCGGAAGGAAAAGTTCCCGACTTTATTTTCTACCAGCAAAAGGAATTTTATCGATGTCCTCAATGTCATAAAATCTATTGGCCAGGATCCCATCAGGAAAGGATGCAGAAAAGGATAGAACAGCTCTTTAGGATTCAGGGGGCTTAGGGGTCAGGTGAAATAACGGAAATAGCGGTGACTCCAAAGAACATCGTCACCTGAACCCTTGAACCCTCGAACCTTAAATTTCCGGGCCAGGATTGTTGATGCGCATTATCAGCGGGACCGTTAAAGGAAGGAGGTTGGCTACCCCAAAAAGGGATATCCTTCGTCCTACCTCAGACCGGGTGAAAGAATCGATGTTTAATATCCTTGGAAAACAGGTTGAGGGGAAACTCGTTCTCGATCTTTTTGCAGGAACTGGAAATCTTGGAATCGAAGCCCTGAGCCGTGGAGCCAAGAAAGTTATCTTTGTCGAAAAAAGTCGGGAGGCCTTCAAGCTCATCCAGAAAAATCTCTCGGCATGTAACATGGAGGGCCGGTCAGAAATTCTTCTGAAAGAGGTCAACCAAGCCATTGATCGGCTGAAACGAAGAAAGGAACCCTTCGACCTCATTCTCATGGATCCACCCTACGAGAAAGGACTGATTCAGAGGACCTTGGAAAAATTGACCAACGAGAAAATCGGTCACGACGATTCGATCCTGGTGATCGAGCATAACCGTCGGGAACCTCTCCCCGATATTTCAGAGGCATGGGATCTCATTCGCCAACGGCGCATCGGTGATACGGTTATTTCTTTTCTTACGCCATCCAGTCAAACCTTTACGACGGATCGAACTGGAATAGAAAGAAGGAGGATATCTCAAACATGAAAGGAAAGGAAAATTTCGTGGAAAAAGTTGCGATTTATGCCGGTTCTTTTGATCCCATCACGTATGGTCATATTGACATTGTCGAAAGGGCCCTTGAGATCTTCGATAAGGTGATTGTCGCTGTGGCCCACAACGCAGAAAAACGGCCCCTCTTTACCACCGAAGAGCGAAGGAAAATCATTAAGGCCCTCTTTGAAGATAACCCCAATGTGATTGTCGATAGCTTCAAAGGGCTTCTTGTTGACTATGTCGCAAAAACGAATGCAAAGGTGATCCTTCGAGGTCTCCGTGCTACCTCTGACTTTGAATACGAATTTCACATGGCCTCCATGAACCGGAGCCTCAATACCCATCTGGATACGCTCTTCATGATGACCAGTAAGGACTATTTCTTTGTCTCCTCCAGGACGATTAAGGAGGTCGCCAAGCTCGGGGGAGCGGTGGAGGGGTTAGTCCCGGACCTGGTTGCCAGACGGTTGAAAGAAAAGTTCAAACTCCCCATCCCCAAAAAGAATAAGATCGGCTGGGATGACTAAAAGGAACAAGGAGTCAAGGGGTCAAGCGAAAAGATTAAAAAAGCCCAGGACCCCGTCTCATCATACAAGAAGCATCCCAATGTAAATAAACTCGCAAATGCCCAGATCTTCTGGACAAAAATACAATATTCTAAAGCACAAAATACACGATTTACCCCATTGCACCTGATAGGCCGTATTGGGAATATTGGAATAGCACCATTCAGCAGGACGCCAGACCATCAAACCGGAATTTTATTATCAGTGATCGAGAGAAACGGGAAACGACTATTCCGGTTGTCTCGGAATTAAAAATTGAATCGCTTTGGGTCCATTCCCCGCTGCTTACCGCGTCTATCGTCACTCCGGCGGAAGCCGGAGTCCAGAGAAGACCACTGGATTCCGGGTCAAGCCCGGAATGACATCTGAGAGAGGCAGTTAATACCCCGCTGCTTGTGGCGGGGCAGTTCATTAACCTAATGAGGGAAGTTTGGAACGGTGAAACTTGAAATGTCATGGTTGAAAGAAATCTTGATTTTGCTGGCGACCGTCTTCTGTTTACAAAACATCGCTCTGGCGCATGTCGAAAACTCAAAAGACACGGGAGAAATTGGATTAGACGAAAAATTGGGCCAGTACGTCCCTCTCGATCTAACCTTCAACGATGAGGATGGCCATCCTGTGAGCCTCAGGCAACTCATCCATACTCCCACCATCCTTGCCCTTGTCTACCTTCACTGTCCAAATGTTTGCAGTCTTCTACTGCAAAATTTGGCCGATGTTTTGAACAACTTGCCGGCAGAACCGGGCAAGGAGTACACGCGCTTTGTCGATCAGTTTTGATGAGACAGAGACGCCCAGCCTTGCCCTTCAGAAGGAGAAAGGTCTATCTTCAAAATGATCAACAGGCCTTTCCCTGGGGATGCCTGGAGATTCTTAACAGGGGATAAAGAGAACATCGATCAGATTGACGGATGCCGTGGGCTTTCATTTCAAAAGAGTGGGGGAGGATTTTGAACATCCTGTGTTATTAATCATTCTTGCCCCGGATGGAAAGATTGATCCGCTACATGTACGGCGCAGACCCCCTCCCCTTCGATCTTAAATTGGGCGCTCGTCGAAGCCTCTCAGGGAAAAATCGGGCCCGCCATCAGCAAATTCGCCCGGTTCTGCTTCAGTTACGATCCAAAAGGGAAAAAACTTGTCTTTAACATGCTGAAAGTGACTGGAACAGTCACCCTTTTTTTGCGTTATCATTCGTTGTTTTCTTCTTTTTCAAAGGGAAGAAAACCGCACATCCCAAAGAGGAGTAGTGAGGAATGGCATCAACCGAACGTCGAGAGGCTTCATCCAAGAATCAGTTTTTATGAAGACCACGGCCGATACCGGGGAATCCTTTCCTGGATTCTCACGCTGGATCACAAAAGGATCGGTCTTCTTTACCTGATTTTTGTCATCGCCTTCTTTTTTTGCGGGGTTGTCCTCGGATTCTTCATGCGGCTGGAGATGATCGCTCCGGGAGGCACGATTATGGGGCCCCAGACCTATAATGCCCTTTTTACGCTGCACGGCATCGTCATGATCTTTCTGGTCGTCATCCCTGCCATCCCGACGGTCTTCGGAAACTTCTTTCTTCCGATTCAGATTGGTGCAAGAGATGTGGCTTTTCCGAGAATCAACCTCCTTTCCTGGTGGCTTTATATCTCCGGGGCAGCCATCGTCTTTATCTCCGTTTTCACCGGGGGGGACCTCCTGATACGGGCTGGACATTCTATGCACCTTACAGCCTACAGGACAACGGTCAATGTTCCTCTCGCGGTTTTTGGCGTCTTCATCCTGGGCATGTCCTCTATTTTGACCGGGATTAACCTCGTCACGACGACCCACAGACTGAGGGCCCCTGGCATGACCTGGAGTCGTTTGCCCCTTTTTGTATGGGCGATCTATTCAACATCATGGGTTCAAATCCTTGCCACCCCTGTGATCGGGATCACCATGGTTCTTATTTTTCTCGAAAGATTTTTCGGAGTCGGGCGTATTTGATCCGACCAAAGGAGGCGATCCCATTCTTTATCAGCACCTGTTCTGGATCTATTCCCATCCGGCCACCTATATCATGATCCTTCCGGCCATGGGGATCGTCTCGGATGTGATCCCGGTCTTTGCCAGAAAAAAAATATTCGGATATACGGCCATCGCCCTTTCGGGCATGGCGATCGCAGCAGTGGGGTCTCTTGTCTGGGGCCATCATATGTTTGTCAGCGGACAGAGTGATTTTGCCGATATTCTTTTCTCCCTTCTCACCTTTTTGGTTGCCGTCCCCAGTGCAATCAAGGTCTTCAACTGGGTCGCCACCTTGCACAAAGGATCCATTGTCATCGAACCACCTCTCCTCTTCTGCCTCGCCTTTATCTTTCTCTTTTCGATCGGCGGACTGACAGGCCTGATCCAGGGCGCCTTGGCGCCCAACATGCACCTCCACGATACCTACTGGATACCGGGCCATTTTCACTATATCATCTTCGGCGGCATGGGATTTGGCCTCTTTGCAGCCTTTCATTACTGGTTCCCGAAGATGTTTGGCCGGATGTATAACCGGAAAATGGCCACGTGGGCATGGGTCGTCATGCTCGATCGGATTCAACATCTTCTATTTCTCCATGCTCCTGCTGGGCTGGGAGGGTATGCCCCGGAGATATTATGACTATCTTCCTCAATTCCGGTCCCTTCATCTGACAGCCACCTTCGGCTCCTGGATTCTCATCGCCGGACTGATCCTCATGTTTGTCAATCTTTTCCGTGGCCTTTTTAAAGGCGAAAAAGCGGGAGACAATCCCTGGGACGGAGTGACGCTCGAATGGCAGATTCCTTCCCCGCCTCCGACTGAAAATTTCAGAAGATCCCGGTCATCCAGCATGGCCCCCATGACTTTAAGGAGCTTGAAAAAAATGGATGAGGCGAAAGCATTCAATTTCGAAGAGGTCAAGGATGATACGGGCGCAAGGTTGGGGATGTGGCTCTTTCTCCTCTCGGAAATCCTTCTCTTTGGAGGAATGTTTATCCTCTATTCGGCCTATCGCTACAAAAACCCCATCGATTTCCATCATGCTTCACAGGAGCTGGAAGTCCTCCTCGGCAACATTGAATACGCTCATCCTCTTGACCAGCAGCTTAACCATGGCGATCTCCATTGCTGCCATTCAAAAGGGACAACGAAAATTGTCCAGCTGGTTAATAATGGCCACGATCATTCTCGGACTCCTGTTCCTGATGAACAAGGGTATTGAATGGGGGACCAAGATTCGACCATGGCATTTACCCCGTTCACCGACCCTTCTGGCCCGTGCGAAGGGCGAGATCCTTTTCTTTGGCCTCTACTATGTTATGACAGGACTCCACGGGCTTCATGTGCTGGTGGGAGTCTGTGTCCTTTTCGTGATGTTGATCCTTCTGAAGCAAGGGAAGATGGACCAGACCCGTTTTGTTCCTCTTGAAAACTCGGGATTATACTGGCACCTGGTAGACATCATCTGGATCTTTCTCTTCCCACTGTTCTACCTGATCACATGAGATCATGAAGTCTCCGAGGAGGGCCTGGATGAAACCTGAAGAAGTGTCCCATGCAACGGGATACCGAACCTACGTTCTGGTTTGGGTGGGGTTGGTCATTCTTACGGGAACCACTGTTTCATTGGCAGGAATGGGCCTGGGACGTCTCGCGATCCTGTCAGCCCTCCTAATCGCGGGGACGAAGTCCGGACTGGTTCTTGCCTATTTCATGCACCTCAAGTCTGAGAGGCTGCTCATCTTTAAAGTGATCATCCCTCTTGTCATGACTGTTTTCCTCGTCTTCATCATTCTGACCTTTTCTGACGTGGCTTTTCGAGGTGTTGGGAAATGATCTTTTCAGGGGCGACAGGGGTATCCGGCAGAGTGGTAGACAACATCTTTCTCTATATTCTGGCTATCTGCGTCTTCCTCCTGGCGCTCATCACCTTTCTCATGGTTTACTTCGTCATTCATTACCGGCGGGGGAAGCACCCTCAGCCTGTTGACATTGAAGGGAGCACCTGGCTGGAGGTCACCTGGACGATCATTCCCACCCTTCTGGTTCTGACCATGTTCTATTATGGACTGACCGGATTCGAGTTCTTGAAGAAGGTTCCTGAAGGGGCCATGACCGTCAACGTGGTCGCCCGTCAGTGGTCCTGGCTCTTTCAATACGAGGGCGGGGTTGAGGATTCACAGTTGAGAGTTCCAATTGAAAAACCTGTTAAACTCCTCCTCACGTCGCAAGACGTAATCCATGGCTTTTATATACCCGCCTTCCGAATCAAACAGGATGCCGTACCAGGGATGACAAACTATCTCTGGTTTCAAGCCACAGAAGCGGGAACATTTGATGTCATGTGTTCCCAGTATTGCGGGCTTGAACACTCTCACATGCTAACGAAGATGGTGGTTCTTCCAGAGGGGGAGTTTACGAAGTGGTATCAGGACAAAAAAGAACGGGTGGCGATAAAGGGTCCGCCCCGCGGAATTCAACTCTACACGGAAAAAGGATGCGTCGCCTGCCACAGTATCGACGGAGGCCCCCGGGTAGGTCCCACTTTCAAAGGCCTGATCGGAAAGATGGAGACCGTCTTAAGAAATGGGAAAGAACAAACCGTCGTGGTGGATGAATCCTACGTCCGGAATTACATTCTACACCCCAATATGGATGTGATCAAGGGCTTTCAGCCCATCATGCCGGTGATCAACATGACCGAGGATGAGATCAACTCGCTTGTTAGCTATTTGAAGGAATTGAAGTAGCTTCCCCTTGGAGAGAAAATGCCCTTTTCAGCGGGGAAGCCGGAGTGTGAGAAAAAACAGAGATGAAAGCGTTTAGCATTCTTTTGGAATTGATCAAGTACCGGATCTCATTGTTGGCCACTCTCTCTGCCTCCGCAGGATTCATCCTTGCAAAGCAAGAACTGTCGAGAGAGATCATCCTCCCGCTTACTGGGATACTCTTTCTGGCGTGCGGGTGCTGCGCATTGAATCAGTACCAGGAAAGGAAAACGGATGGATTGATGGAAAGAACGAAAGGCCGGCCTTTACCCGCTGGAAAGCTGAATCCCTTGGCAGCATTGGGGATATCTTCGGGACTGATCATATCAGGATCTCTCATTCTCTATTCCGAAACCCATTGGGCGTCGTGGGGTCTGGGTCTTTTCGCGGTCCTCTGGTATAACGGGGCCTATACTTATCTCAAGCAAAAAACGGCATTTGCAGTGATACCGGGCGCCTTGGTTGGCGTCATCCCCCCTGTCTTAGGCTGGGTTTCAGGGGGAGGTAGCCTTCTTGATCCACGGATACGGTCCGTCGCCTTCTTTTTCTTTATCTGGCAAGTCCCTCATTTCTGGCTTCTTCTCTTAGATTTCGGGAGAGACTACGATCGAGCAGGGCTCCCTTCCTTAGCTAAAATATTGACCATCGAACAACTCAAAAGGGTCATCTTCATCTGGATGTTATCGACAGCCCTCTCCTCTCTTTTCATCCCGTTATTCGGCTTTGTAAACTTTTATCCCGTCCACTTTCTTTTGCTGATGGCTACGTTCTGGCTTGTCCGGAACGCAATAAACTTTTTCAAATCCCCGCCGAAAGAGGTTTCCTTCAGGTTTGCGTTTACAAGATTAAATATCTACGTTCTTCTTGTCATCGCGGTACTGTTCTTGGACAAATTGTTAACTTCCGATTATATAAAACTGAAATCAGTCATAAAGATGCTGGCAATGATAAGATTTACACCTGTGTAACCCTAATCCAACGCACCTGGAGCCCGAAATCGATCTTTCTTGACAGGTTTAATCCCCTTTGGATAGATTACTGATATGAAGAAATGGCTTTATCTTTTTATTGCTCTCATCGTAATCCCGCACCTCGCTCTGGTTGCTTACTATCGATTTCGCGTTCAGACGGAAGGCCTCTTTTATGCTCTCTTCCCCATTTTTGCCCAGGTCGCGGTCGATCAACCCATTCGATTCAACCACATCCATCACAAAGAGGTGGCGAAACTGAACTGCACTTTCTGTCACCGCTATGTGGAGCGGAATCGTATCGCAGGAATCCCTAATATCGAACTTTGTCAGGCCTGCCATTCGAGTGATGCAATCAGTAAAAGACCAGAGGCATTGAAGGTGGTCGGATATGTGAAGAATGGCAAGATGATCCCATGGGAAAGGATGTATCAACTTCCGCCTTTTGTCGTCTTTCCCCATTGGATCCATATTCAAAACGGTGTAGACTGCGCAACATGCCACGGTATTACCGGGCTAACGGATAGACCTGTAAAGATGATTGATCGGAACTTCATGGCATGGTGCATCGACTGCCACCAGAAACGGGGGGCCTCCGTCGATTGCTATACATGCCATTCGAGCTAACACCGACTGCAGGGTTCCAGGGGTCTTGGGTTCAAGGGGTCAAGTGAAACACTTTAAGAAAACGCTCGAATCCTTCAATCTTAGAGCCCATGAGAACCCTTGGCGTCACATCAAAGGATTTCAAGAGCGATGAGAATCAACCGAAGAGACTTATTGAAGATGATCGGGGCAGCCACCTTTGGGATGGCCCTCCCGAGTGAACTCCTTCATGCCCTCCCACAGGAAGGAGAATGGGTTCCGTACGAAGAATACTGGTCCACAGGCGTCTGCCTCCAATGCCCGAGCGGCTGCGGCCTTCGAATCCGATCGGTGAACGGGTGGCCGGTCAAGCTGGAAGGGATCAAGGATTACCCCATCAATCAAGGGAGGCTCTGCCCAAAAGGCCAGTCCGGGCTGCAGGTCCTTTATGATCCGGACCGGATCCGCTCTCCTTTGAAAAGAAAGGGAAAGCGAGGGGAAGGGGGCTGGGAAAAGATCTCCTGGAAGGAAGGTCTTGACCTTGTGGTCCAGAAGTTGAAGACCCTGCGGCAAGCAGGCAGGCCACAAAGCCTCATGGTGATAGGGGGCCGTTACCGAGGTCACATGGCAGAATTGATGACCCGGTTCCTCGATGCCTATGGTTCCCCCAACCACCTTGGAAATACTGAAAGGGGTTCTGAAGGAATTCTTAAAGGCCATTTTTTCACAATGGGCCTGCAAGAGCACCTCGCCATCCACTGGGAAGAGGTGAATTATATTGCTTCCTTTGGAGCCAGCCTTCTTGAAGCGTCCCGACCCTCTCTGAGAAATCTCTGGGGGTATGGGTTTTTTAGAAGGGGAAAGCCGGGAGTGAGGGGAAAGCTCGTCCAGATCGAGCCCCGATTTTCTGTGACCGCATCGAAGGCTGACCAGTGGATTCCTATCCATCCGGGAACCGATGGCGCTCTTGCCCTCGGGATTGCCCATTGGATCATCAAGGAGAATAGATACGATCACGACTTCATCCAAAATCATGCCTTTGGATTTGAGGATTGGAAAGGTCCTGAGGGGAAGACCCGCATGGGATTTAAGACCCTTGTCCTCAAGGAATACTCACCCAAACAGGTCTCCTCGCTGACAGGAATCCCCGAAGAGAGAATCGTACGGATCGCAGAAGAATTTTCAACCTTCCGGCCAGCCATCGCCCTCACCGGAAGAGGAGTGGCCATGCAAACGAATGGAACCTATTCTCAGATGGCGATTGATAGTCTGAACGCGCTGGTCGGTTCGATCGATGCCCGCGGGGGCCTTCTTCTTCAAAGGAAACCCCCCTTCCGGAAATGGCCTTCTATTCAAAAAGACGCCATTGCGGAAAAGGGCCTTGCACAACCACGATTCGATGGGGCCGGGAACATGCCTTTCCCATTCGCTGAAGAGGACCTGTACACGCTTCCGGAGAAGATCCAGAAGGGGAGGCCCTATCCTATCGACGCCCTTTTTCTTTACTATACGAACCCCCTCTTCAGCCTCCCTGAACCTGAACCATTCAAAAACGCACTTGGAAGAATCCCTTTCATCGTCAGTTTTTCGCCCTTCATGGATGAGACCACCACGTTTTCCGATCTCGTTCTCCCTGACGGCACTTATCTTGAACGCTGGCAGGACGACCATGTGGAACCGGGATTGGGATTCCCGATGTTCGGATTGCGAAGCCCGGCCGTTCAAAAACCCCTTTATGATGTCCGGAATACAGGAGATGTCTTGATCCAAATCGCAAAGGGGTTGGGGGGGAGCATGGAGAGATCGTTCCCGTGGAATGATTTTCAAGATGCCATGAAGGATGCAATCAGAGGGGTTTTCGAATCGAAGAGGGGCTCCATTCAGGCTAAAGACTTTGATGAGTTCTGGAATGGCTTAATCGAGCGGGGCGGCTGGTGGGATCCTCCCTATATCTTCGGGCAGTGGAGGAAGAAGTTTAATACCCCGTCGGGAAAGTTCGAATTCTTCTCCCTGGCCTTAGAGAAAGGATTAAGAGAAGTATCAAAAAGGAGTGCGAAGGATATGGATCAAATCCTCGCGGAGTTGAAGATTGAAGCCAGAGGGGATAAAGCCTTTCTTCCGCATTTTGAAAAACCCCGTTCGACTGGAGAAGGAAAGGAATACCCCTTCCACCTCATCAACTACAAACTCATGACGATGGCAGAAGGCAGAGGAGCCAATCAACCTTACCTACAGGAAATTATCGGTCCCCACCTCAAGGAGAGATGGGACTCCTGGGTTGAGATCAATCCGGAAACTGCAAAAGAGATGGGGATCGAAGATGGAGATCTGGTCTGGGTGGAATCAAAGGCAGGCAAGGTGAAAACAAAAGCAAGATTCTTTCCAGGGACACATCCGAAATGTATTCATATCCCTTACGGCCAGGGTCATAAGGCTTATGGCCAATGGGCACGAGGAAGAGGAATTAATCCAAACGACCTTCTCGTCAGGGAATATGACTACCTGGGTGGATTTGTCTCTCACTTTTCAACAAGGGTGAAGGTTTACAAGGCATAATTTCGATTGCGAATTGCGGAACTTCTACGTTTCGAATTTGGAATTTTGGTGATTGGAATTTGGTTAGAGATAGGGATTTGGTTATCGAATCGCTTATATGAGCAAAGAGGCAGAATTCGGAGTAGAGGGACTTAACGCTATGCGCTATGCGCTATGCCATGAGGTAGAGAGATGTACCGATGGGGAATGGTCATTGATTTAGATCGATGCACCGGCTGTCAGGCCTGCGTGGTGGCTTGCCGGCAGGAGAATAATATTCCTATAATGGGGGAGAAGTATGCCAAGCTGGGAAGGGCAAAATTCTGGATGAACCTCGTCTCGGAGGTAAAAGGAACTTATCCGGATGTAGAGATGCGCTTCGTTCCCATGCCCTGCATGCATTGTGACGCTCCTCCCTGCACGAAGGTCTGCCCCGTCGCGGCTACGTACAAGAATCCGGAAGGAGTTGTGGCTCAGGTCTACTCTCGTTGCATCGGTGTTCGGATGTGCATCTCCAATTGTCCCTATACGGTCCGTTATTTCAACTGGTATCCCCCCTCCTGGCCAGAGGAATACAAAAAGGGATTGAACCCTGACGTCTATCCCCGGAGAAAAGGAATTACGGAGAAATGTAACTTCTGTATCCACAGGATTCGAAGAGGGAAGATGAAAGCGAAAATGGAGAAGCGCAAATTAAGGGACGGTGAGGTTATCCCCGCCTGTGCAGAGACCTGCCCGAGCGAGGCCATCTCTTTTGGGGACTTGAATGACCCCGAGAGCAAGGTCTCAAAGCTCTCCAAGAGCCGGCGTGCTTTCAGGCTGATGGAGGACTTGGGGACTCACCCCAAGGTCTATTACCTGAAAGAAGGGGAATGGCATGAAGGATAGCGAGTCTATTGCGCAAAAGCATCACGCCATTCTCCAACCCTTGACCCGGTGGGGAAAACCTTCCTTGCTGGCAACGACTTTCCTCGGAGCCATCGTGGCCTGGTCCGTTTTCGCCTTTGTCTGGCAATTCATCAAAGGCCTTGGGGAGACCGGGATGGGACACCCCATCTCTTGGGCCCTTTACCTTGTCAATTTTGTCTTCTTTATTGGGATCAGCCATGCGGGAGCACTGGTCTCCGCCGTATTGAGGATCACCCATGCCCGATGGGGGACCCCATTCGGTCGCGCCGCTGAGGCTGTTACTGTCTTCGCCCTGGCAGCAGGTCCAACGAATATCCTTTTTGATCTGGGTCGGTCCTACCTCTTTTATTGGGTACCTGTCCACGCCCAGTTCAAGTCTCCCCTCATATGGGATTTCACCTGCATCATGACGTACTTCACTGTCAGCAACATCTTTCTCGTGGTCCTTATGATCCCGGACATCGGTTTTCTCAGAGAACGATTCCCACAGAGAAAATGGCTTTACAACGCCCTTTCCTTTGGCTGGACTGGAACAGAGAGGCAAGAGCAAACTCTGGGAAAGGTGATCGCTATCTTATGTGTGGCCGTCATCCCCATTGCTGTTAGCGTCCATACGGTTGTTTCCTGGGTCTTTGGAATGCAGACCCAGCCTATGTGGCATAGTTCCATCTTTGCTCCTTACTTCGTCACGGGTGCCATCTTTTCAGGAATCGCAACGATCGTTATTGTGACGATCGTCCTCAGGAAAGTCTATCACCTGGAACACTATCTTACACCTTACCATTTCAATAATATGGGACTGCTCCTCCTCACCTTCACCCTGCTCTGGTTCTACTTCACTTTTGCTGAATATCTGACGGCAGGCTATGGGGGTGATTCCTATGAACTCGCGGTCTTCTGGAGCAAGCTGACAGGAAAATATGCGCCCCTTTTCTGGACCATGACTGTTCTATGTTTTTTCCTTCCGTTTCCAATACTGGTCTTTAAGCGGACGATCCCGGGACTTCTTGTCTCTTCGATCTCGATCGTCATAGGAATGTGGTTGGAACGTTTCCTGATCATCATCCCTTCTTTCAGCCAGCCCCGCCTCCCGTATCTGCGCGGGAGTTATTCCCCTTCATGGGTGGAATGGTCGCTGATGGCAGGTCTCTGCGCGGGCTTTACTTTAGCCTTTGTTCTTTTCTCTAAGTTCTTTCCTGTCATATCGATTTGGGAAACGGAAAAAGAAGAAAAAGAAGGGGTAAAGATAAAAACTTTGAATAAAAAGGAGGGATAGAATGAAAGGGCTGTTTTGGATCCCGATCTTTGTTTCAGTTTTTTTGATTTCTTTACTGACGACGGTTCTTGCGAAAGATCCGACTCCTCCGAAAAAGACCCCTGAGTTATTAAGCCAGGGGGAAAAACTTTACGAACAGAATTGTTCGCCTTGCCATGGAACGAAAGGAGATGGAAAAGGTCCAGCGGGAGCTGTCCTCAAGCCCCCTCCATCAGTCTTCACCGCCCCTTTGAAAGAATGGCCCAATACAAAAGGAGATCTCAATAAAGTTCTTGAAGTGATCTCGAAGGGGATCCCGGATTCTGCGATGGTCAAGTGGGATCAATTCTCTGAACAGGAGCGCTGGGCTCTTGCCTACACCGTCGTAGGATTTGCTGCGGCCTCCGGAAAGAAAGCGAAATAGATCGCATGATCCTTTAAGACTCGATGACCCATACAAAAGAAAGAGAACATCTGCCTGGCTTGATTTCCGGTGGCGGGCTGCACGACTATTGGGCATGCGATCATGTCCATTCTCAATCATAACAGCGGCCTTCCCACCAATCTCTTATAGGCCTCCATGTATTTCTCTCTTGTCCTTTCAATAACCTCCTCCGGCAACTCTGGGCCGGGGGGTGTCTTGTTCCATTGAATGGCGAGGAGATAGTCTCTCAAAAATTGTTTGTCAAAACTCTGCTGTGCCTTGCCGGGTTGATACTGATCCTTTGGCCAGAACCTTGAAGAATCAGGGGTAAGAAGCTCATCGATTAAGATTAACTTTCCGTCTTTAACCCCGAATTCCATCTTTGTGTCGGCAATCAAAATTCCTCTCTTCTCAGCAAATTCCTTCGCTTTTTTATAGATCGCTAATGAAATGGATTTAACTTTCTGGGCAAGATCCTTACCAATGATCTTTTCGGTCCTCTCGAAGGTGATATTTTCATCATGGAGGCCAATCTCTGCCTTCGTCGCAGGAGTGAAGATGGGTTCATGGAATTCTGAAGATTCCAGCAAACCCCTGGGAAGTGGAACGCCACAGACCTTTCCTGTTCTCTGATATTCCCCCCAGCCTGAACCCGAGAGATAACCCCGGACCACACACTCGATCGGTAGTACCTCTGTCTTTGTCACGAGCATGGAACGTCCCCTGAGCGGTTCCTTGTAAGGCTGACAATCCTTTGGATAATCCTCCACGTCTGTCGAAATGAGATGATTTGGAATGATATCTTTTGTCAGGTCAAACCAGAACTTAGAGATCTGGGTCAATACCCTCCCCTTATCCGGAATAGGGTTTGGCATGACGACATCAAAGGCTGAAATGCGGTCCGTGGCAACAATGATGAGCTTATCGCCGAGATCATAGATGTCCCTCACTTTTCCCCGCCCCTTTAAATTCAGCTTCTTAAATTCCGTATTCAGGATCACATTCGATGCCATTGCCACCCCTCCCTGAAAGTGATGAAACCCTTCCTCTTGGACTCTTCCTTTTTTCTTATAGACATGTTATCCTCTTGTGCAAAAATGCTCCTTACAAAAAGCAGACTTAAGTCTTCTCTGCCTGCCACTGAAGGCTGCATTGGGTCAATCGTAAATGATCGGCAATAAAATCGGGCGTTGACTCGATCCTTATATCAATTATATTCTCAATAAAACTCTGGGAAATCATGGGAACCCGAACCTCTTTACCCTGGCCGGTTTTTGCGCCACCCTTCTGGCCTCTTTTCTGATTATCAAAGATCTCTGGTTTTTAGCAGGCTTCGCCATCATTCTTTCAGGATTGTTTGATCTCTTTGATGGTGTGGTTGCCAGAAACTTAGGAAAGGTCACCCCCTTTGGTGGCTTTTTGGATTCTGTGGTTGACCGGTACTCGGACCTATTCCTCCTGATGGCCCTCCTCATTTATTACCTGAAGAAAGGAAATTCGAACATGGTCATCCTGACCTCTTTTGTGAGTATTGGCACGGCCATCATTCCTTATGCCAGGGCAAGAGCCGAAGCCGCTCAGATCTCCTGCAATGCCGGCTTGATGGAGAGGGCGGAACGGATCATTCTTCTTTCCGCGGGGGTTCTATTCCAATGGATGAAACCGATCCTTTGGGTTCTGGCATTTCTGACGCACTTTACCGTGATAGAACGAATCTATTATGTTTGGAAAAAGCTGCAACCTCCCCATGCTAAAGATTAAATCCAAAATTCGAATATCGAAATCCCTGCCTTCGCCGAAGCGGCTTCGCACGGACAGGCGAAACAAATCCAAAATCCAAATGATCGAATTCCAAGGCACTGTCTCTACTTGATTATGAATTTGGTGCTTTGGTAATTTATGTCTATTTCGAATTTCGGATTTCGTGTATCGAATCTATGGGGTCTTTGATCATCTCATGAATTTCTTTTAATAGAACCGGGACAAAGTCTCTCTCTTTTACTCTCCTGACAATTTTCCCTCTTTTGAAGAGAACACCGGATCCTCTTCCGCCTGCGATACCAATGTCTGCTTCTTTGGCTTCACCCGGTCCATTGACCACGCATCCCATAATCGCGACCGTCAGAGGCTTGGAGATCTTCCGAACCTCTTTCTCCATCCGTGCTACGAGGTGGGTTAGATCGACTTCACAACGGCCACAAGTGGGACAGGAGATAAGATCAACACCCCTCTGACGGATCCTTAAGGCTCTCAATATATCAAACCCTATCCGGACCTCATCAACAGGATCACCGGTCAGGGAAACCCTTAGGGTATCTCCAATCCCATGGCTCAAGAGGAATCCAATTCCAATCGAAGATTTGACAATGGCTCTTGATCCCATGCCGGCTTCTGTTACGCCCAGGTGGAGCGGATAATCGGACCTCTCAGAAAAGAGCCGGTAAGCTTCAATGGTCCTGATCACATCAGAAGCTTTTAGAGAAACCTTGATCAGACGGAAACCCAGATCTTCGATCCAATCGATCGTGCGAAGAGCGCTCTCAACCATGGCTTCAGGAGTGGATCCTTCAAAACGGTTGATGAGATCCTTCTCAAGGGAGCCTGCGTTCACCCCGATACGAATGGGAATGGAGCGGCTCTTCGCCTCCCCAATAATGACCTTCAGGCGGTCCTTTCCTCCAATATTTCCCGGATTGATCCGTAGCCCGTCGGCCCCTGATTCCATGGCTTTCAGGGCCAGGCGGTAGTGGAAATGGATGTCGGCAATAAGGGGAATTCGAATCTTCCTCTTGATCTCTGTGAGGGACCGGGCAGCTTCTTCATCCACCACAGCAACCCTGATGATTTCACAACCCGCCTCTTCCAGACGTCGTATCTGATGAACCGTGTTCCGGACATCCCTCGTATCAGTATTGGTCATCGATTGGACAGAGATGGGGGCACTGCCTCCAATCTTAATGGAACCAACAGATATCTGGCGGGTTTTTTTGCGCTGAATCATAAATTAACTTCAACAGGGGTTCAAGGGTTCGAAGATTCAAGGATTTATCCTTAAAAGCTCAAATGTTTTCACTTGCCCCTTGAACTTTAGTCCCCTCGAAACCTATATTTCTCAGTTTGCAGATTGAATCCTGGACCCCTGGAACCCCTTTCTTTTCAACGCGCCAATTTTCAACCATGAAGTAGAGGGTTGGGACAAAGACCAGAGTAAGGAACGTTGAGACGGTAAGTCCTCCAATGACGGCAATGGCTAAAGAGGCATTCGCTTCAGCACCCTCTCCCAATCCCAGTGCCATTGGAATCAATCCACAAATGGTCGTCAGGGTTGTCATCAAAATCGGCCTGAGGCGGATTCTACCGGCCCGGATGATGGAATCTTTCAATTCGACCCCCTCCTCCTTCCGGAGGCGGTTGATGTAATCAATCAGGATGATGGCATTGCTCACGACGATCCCTACCATCATGATGATCCCGATAAAAGAAACGACGCTCAGGGTATTCCCTGTGAGATAAAGAGCCCAGATCACGCCAATGAAGCCTAATGGAACCGAAAACATGATCAGGAACGGGTGGAGCAAAGAGGCAAACTGGGAGGCAAGGACCATATAGACGAGAAGAATGGCAAGGGCCAGGGCAAAGATGAGGTTCCGGAAAGCCTCTTGCTGTTCAAGCCGGGCCCCTTTGAGAGATACCGTAAATTCTTCCGGGACCTTCATCTGGGAAATCTTCTTTTCAATCTCAGCGGCAATCGAGCCAAGATCCCTTCCGCTCGTATTGGCCGTCACATGAATGACCCTCTGCTGATATTTCCTCTCCAACTGAATGGGAGAAAGGATGTGTTTCAGTTCAACGACATTTTCGAGAGCGGCAATCCGGTTCCCTGAAACAGGCAGGGGGAGCCTCGCCAGATCCTCCGGACGTTTTCTGTCCTCTTCTCTGAGGCGGACCCTGACATAATGCTCCCGTCCTGTTTTGGGATCAACAAAGATCGCCGACTCATCCCCCTCAATGGCATGTCTGACCACTGCTGCCACCCGTGAGGTTGTCAACCCCAGCGCTGCGGCCCGGTCCTGGCGGACCCTTACCTGGTATTCCGGAAGGCCATCCTCCCGGCCGACCTGAATATCGGTGACTCCCCGGACCTCTCTAAGGTACCCTTCGACCTCCCGAGACAAACGGCTTCCCGTGGCAAGATCGTATCCGAGAATCTCCACGTCAATCGGGTCATCATTTCCGAAGGTGATGATTCGGGTAACAAGACCTCCCGGATAGATAGAGAAAACCGCGCCTGGAATCTGCCTTATCTTTTCCCTTAATGAGCGGGCAACCATATCCGATGAACGGTTCCTCTCCGATTGGTCGACCAGCATCAGTGATGCGTTCCCGGTATGGGGGCCAGCAAATCGGCCGCTGAAGATGACGTTGCCCCCCGTGCCTGAACCCGACCTGGACCAGAGGGATTTCAGCTCCGGAACCTCCTCGAAGATGATGCCTTCTACCTTATTGACCACCTTTACCGTTTCATCAAGAGAGGAGCCTACGGGAAGACGAATGGCCATCCTGAGCTGTCCTTCGTCCGTTGAAGGGAAAAATTCAGTTCCAAGTAACGGGATGAGAAAAAGAGTCCCGATAAAAATCCCAATGACCCCTAAGATCGACCGTCTTTCGGTGAGAACAGGGACAGATCGAGGAGGAACTGGTAATGCTGATCCACCCAGAGGAAGAAGGGCCGGGTTTTCTGGAAGACCTTCTGGGTCCACGGGACTTTCTTCGATTCTTTTCGGGGCCGGAGAAACTTAGCCGTTAGAACAGGAACAAGGGTCAACGAATCAAAAAGGGAAGCGAGCAGCGAAAAGGCAACGGTGTAGGCCATCTGGAGAAAGAGCAACGCAGCAACCCCTTTGACAAAGGCAAGGGGAATAAAGACGATGATGCTGGTAACGGTCGCCGCAATGACCGGAGTGCTCACTTCCTTTGCCCCTTTGTAAGAAGCCTCTTCAGGGGGCTCCCCCATCTCAATATGGCGGTTGATATTCTCCAGAACGACGATGGCATCATCCACCAGGCGGCCGACACCCAGCGCCAGGCCTCCAAGGGTCATGATGTTTAATGAGAAATTTCCAAAATAGAGGAGCACAAAGGTGGAGACGATGGAGATGGGAATGGAGTGGGCAATGATCAGGGTGCTCGTCCCGCTCCCGAGAAAGATGAGGATGATCGCCACGGCCAGAAGGCTCCCATGATCGCTTCGTGCTGGAGATTTTTGATCGATTTTCGAATAAACGTGGACTGGTCTGAGACGACGCTCAATGGTGATTCCTTTGGGGAGTTCCTTTTGAATCTGGGGAGTGCCTTCAAGACATTATCGACCGTGGCAACCGTGTTGCCCCCGATCTGTTTCAGGATATTGATGATGACCCCTCTTGTCCCGTTGACATGGACTTCCGTCAGGGCATCCTCAAATCCATCGACCACCTTTCCAACATCCCTGATGCGAACAGGAGTCCCATTATGCTGCTGAACGACAATCTCCTCGATATCTTTAAATTCCCCGGTTCGACCGAGGGTTCGGACCAAGTAATCGCTCTTCTCTCCCTTGAGGCTTCCTCCTGGAAGATCCTGATGGCCCGCCTTTACAGCTTCCGAAACTTTGTCAATGGAAAGGTTTAGCCCTTCCAGTTTTCTTCGGTCCAGATCCACCTGGATTTCACGGATCTTTCCACCCCCGACATTGGCAGAAGCCACCCCCTTCAGGCTCTCCAGCCTTGGGGCAACAAAGTCCTCCGCCAACTCCCTCAGCCGGAATTCATCCATCGGTCCCTTGAGGGAAATGGTTAGGACGGAGATGGAGGAAGGGTCAAATTTGTAGATTACGGACTCCTTGGCCTCGTCAGGAAAGTGATTCTTAATCTGGCTCAGGGCCTGCTGGATATCGGTAGCAGCGACATCGAGGTTTGCACCCCAGTAGAACTCAACAATAACGTTAGAGATCCCTTCTCTGGACCGGGATGAGATGTAACGGACATTCTGGATTCGGCTTAACCGCTTCTCGATGGGCCTCGTGAGGGTAATCTCAATGTCCTCAGGACTTGCCCCCTCATACTCCGTTGAAACCGATATAATGGGGTAGGAAATGTCGGGGAAGAGATCGATGGCAAGATGCTGGAAGGCGATCACTCCAAGAAGGATGATCCCGATGGCCATCATGAACCGGGCCACAGGATTCTTCAAGGAGCCTCTGATGATATCCATAAACGGTTAACTCCCTTCGACGACCCTAATGGCAGAACCGTCTTTGATCATTTGCTGTCCTTTGATAATGACCTGGTCTCCTTCCTTTAGTCCTTTAAGGACTTCAACCATTCGATCTTGTTCATAACCCATGGTGATGGGCCTCCGAACGGCCTGTTTTCCTTCAATCACAAAAACGGACATCTCGTTTCCTGCTTCGATGACCGCTTCTCTCGGGATGACCAGGGTCTGAGGCTTTTCCAAGAGGACAACTTCTACATTGGCAAACATACCTGGTTTTAGGAATCGGTTTGTATTAAGAACATAAATCTCTGCCTGAAGCGTGCGTGTAGATAATTCCAACGCCGAATTGATCTTTTCCACGCTTCCCTCGAAGACCTTCTCCGGATAAGATTCAACTCGAATCTTTGCCTTCATCCCGGGCTTTAAGAGAGGGATATCTTTTTCCAGAACATTGGCTACTATTTTTAAAGTCTCTGTGTGGACGAGGCTCACGAGAGGAGTGGAAGGAGAGGATGGAGAAACAAAGGCTCCTGCATCCACATATTTTCGGCTGATCTCCCCCCGGAAAGGAGCAACAATCTGTGTATCCTTAAGGTGATTTCTCTCCTGTTCTAAGATCGCCTCCATCTCTTTCAATTTTGCCTGGCTTGCATCTTTGACTTCCTGGCGGGCCCCAAACTGAAGAAGCTTGAGTTGTTGCTGGCTTGATGCCAACTGGGCTTCTGCGACGGTGTACTCCATGTCGGTAACATCCCGTTCCTTTTTCGAGATCACCTCTCTCTTATAGAGGGCCTCTATCCTTTCGCGCTGAAGTTTTGCATTTTCGAATCGGGATTGGGCCTGCTTGACCGCTTCCTCTGCCTGGCGCAGCTCCTCTGTCCTCGTCCCGGTTTCGATCTCTGCCAGTTGGGCCTTTGCCTGGGCCACCTTGGCTTCGATCTCCCTCACCTTATGTAAATAATCGGTCCGGTCGATCTGGGCAATCACCTGCCCCTGCTTTACGATATCACCGATATGCACATTCGATCCGTTCCAGATATCCGGACACCTTGGGAAAGAGATCCACCTGCATGAGGGGCAGAATATCGCCCGGTAACCTTGATGGAATAGGTAAGAGGTTTACTCACGACAGGAGTGACTTGAACAGGAACCTCCATCCGGGCGGCTCGCTGGGGTCCCGACCGCTTCTGTGTAAAACCCCATCCCCGGTAAAGGACCAATCCAGCCAATAAGATGACGATGCTGCAAGAAGAAACCATTTCCACTTTCTTCTCCCCTTTTTCAATGGGGCATTGGAGAGGCTCTTGGTCCTTCATGTTCCCTTCTCCCATGAGGCTAAATAGGTTTCCTGTTCTTTCGTGAGTTGGTCGATCTGGATCCCCATCGAAAGGAGTTTCATCCGGGCAATCTCCTGATCGATCTGAGGGGGAACCGGATAGACTTTTTTCCCTAAGTTCTGATGGTTTTTGACCAGATATTCGGTTGCAAGGGCCTGATTGGCAAAGCTCATATCCATCACGCTCGACGGATGGCCTTCTGCAGAAGCAAGATTAATCAGGCGTCCCTCTCCCAAGAGATAGACCCTCCGGCCCTTTTTCAGTCTGAATTCTTCCACAAAGTCCCGAATGGGTCCTCCTGGAGACCGTGATCTCACTCAGCCCGTCGAGATCGAGCTCGACATTGAAGTGGCCGGAGTTGGCAATGATGGCTCCATCCTTCATCTTCAAAAAATGTTCTTTTCGGATCACATGGATATTGCCGGAGACGGTGCAGAAGATATCACCGATCTCAGCCGCCTGGTCAATTGTCATGACCCGGAAGCCATCCATCACGGCCTCCAGGGCCCGTAACGGATCGACCTCTGTGACGATCACGTTTGCGCCCATCCCTTTGGCCCTCATGGCAAGACCCTTTCCGCACCATCCATATCCGGAGACGACAAAGGCTGCTCCTGCAAGCAAACGATTGGTCGCCCGGAAGATCCCGTCGATGGTGGATTGTCCTGTCCCATAACGGTTGTCAAAGAAGTGCTTGGTCTCGGCATCGTTCACCGCAATGATGGGAAATCTTCAAAACCCCATTTTTTTCCATGGAGCGAAGTCGGATCACACCAGTGGTCGTCTCCTCTGTCCCTCCAATCATTCCCTGAATCAGTTCTTTCCGTTTGCCCGGAGAAAGTGCCTCCGCCCATGTTCGGACCGGAGGAGGGAGTTCTCCCCATTTTTCGAGGGCGATGAAGTGAAAGGAAGAAACGAGATCGGCCCCATCATCCATGGTCAGATTGGGGCCATGAGCCAGGGCCTTCTGGATATGGGTATAGTAGGTCTCGCTGTCCTCGCCTTTGATGGCAAAGACCGAGAGACTGAGTTCCTTCACCAGATACGCAGCCACATCGTCCTGGGTGCTCAGCGGATTGGAGGCGCAGAGGCTGAGCTCCGCCCCTCCTGCCTGAAGGGTCTTCATCAAGACGGCTGTCTCCGTTGTCACATGGAGGCAGGCTGAAAGCCGCTTGCCCTTGAGAGGCTTCTCCTTTTCAAAACGGTTTCGGATCAATTGAGAGACGGGCATGGCCATCTCCGCCCACTCCACCCGGAGACGTCCCTTTTCTGCCAGTGAAATATCCTTAACGTCGTAATCCATGCTTTGCTCCTATACGATTCAGGATTTCGAGGATGTCAAGGATATAACCAGAGAATAACGAAGTATATCTTTCTTTGTTTCGCCCCGTCACCCTGAACCCCAAACTCCGATCATTCTTGTTAAAGTCCTGCTGCTTTTCTCAGCTCTTCTGCCCGGTGGGTCTTCTCCCAGGTGAATCCCGGTTCATTCCGGCCGAAATGGCCGTAACAGGCCGTCTGTCTATAGATCGGTTTGAGAAGATCAAGATACTCGATGATGGCCTTTGGCCTCAAATCAAAATGTTCTCGGATGATCTTGGCGATCTGATCGGGAGGAATCTTTGAAGTCCTCGATGTATCAATCATCAGCGAGACGGGCTCAGGCCTTCCAATGGTGTAGGCGATCTGAACCTCACATTTTTCAGCGAGCCCTGCGGCGACCACGTTTTTCGCAACATGCCTCGCCATGTAAGAAGCGCTCCGGTCCATTTTCGAAGGATCCTTTCCGGAGAAACAACCGCCTCCATGGCTCCCGACCCCGCCATAGGTATCGACGATGATCTTTCTGCCCGGTCAAACCGCAATCCGCTTTGGGTCCTCCATGGACAAATCGGCCTGTAGTATTAACGTAATATTTTGTGTTCTTATCTCTCAGCTCCGGAGGAATGATCTTGAAAATGACCTCTTCGATAATCCCCTCTTTCAGTGTTTCGTTGAGACACTTTCGGAATGCTGGGCCGCAATGACGACCGAATCGACCCGAACCGGCTTTCCATTGATATACTGAATCGTCACCTGGGATTTTCCATCGGGTCGCAGAAAGTCAAGAATCTTCTTCTTTCGAACCTCGGCCAAACGCCGGGTCAGTCGGTGGGCATAGATGATGGGCATGGGCATCAGTTCGGGTGTTTCATTACAGGCATAACCGAACATCAGCCCCTGATCCCCGGCTCCCTGTTCATGGTCGTTCTACTCTTCAACCCCTGTCTGATGTCCGGAGACTGCTCATCGATCGACGTAATAACAGCGCAGGTCTCCCAATCAAAACCCATGGCCGAGTCATTATATCCAATCTCTTTGATCGTCTCCCGGACGATGGAAGGCATATGGACATAGCAGGATGTCGTGATCTCGCCCGCAATGATCGCCATCCCCGTTGTCACCATGGTCTCGCAGGCCACCCGGGCGTTGGGGTCCTGGGCAATAATGGCATCTAAGATCGCATCGGAGATCTGGTCCGCCACCTTATCCGGGTGTCCTTCTGTAACCGATTCGGAAGTAAATAAAAAATCTGTCATTGCCATGAAGCTGTTCCTCCTTTTCTCTCAACTTGATCGTTTGATTTTTTCTGTAGAACATTGGGCGAAATCTTTTGGAAATCGTTCAGCCATCCAATCTCGAACATAGCATTCAATCTCGGAAGCGGTTTGGAAGTGAAAGATCTGCTCCACGAGGGCCACCGCATCTTCAAACCTTGACATACGGAGGATCCTCTTCATCTTGGGGATAGAGGCGGGGGTCATGCTGAATTCATCGAGGCCCAAGCCGAGCAGGATCAGGGCATAGGCCGGTTCGGCGGCCATCTCGCCGCAGATGGCCACCGGGATCTCCGCCTGATGGGCGGTCTGAACGATGTTCCGGATAATCCTTAGGATCGCCGGATGGAGAGGTTCATAAAGATACGAGACATGCTCATTGACCCGGTCAATCGCCAGGGCATACTGGATCAGATCGTTCGTTCCGATACTGAAAAAGTCGACCTCCTTCGCCAGAATATCCGCCGTGATGGACGCAGAAGGAACCTCGATCATCACTCCCACCTGAATCTCTGGATCAAAGGAAACCTTGGCTTTGGTCAATCCTCGCTTCACCTCCTGGAGAACGGTTTTGACCTGCCGCATCTCCTCAATCCCGGAGATCATGGGGATGAGGATTTTCAAGTTTCCAAAGGCGCTGGCCCGTAAAATCGCTCTGAGCTGGTTTTTGAAGATATCGATCTCTTTCATGCTGAACCGGATGGCCCTCAATCCCATGGCTGGGTTCATCTCGCTTCCTTTAGCATAGTTGGAAAGGAGCTTATCTCCGCCAACATCAAGGGTCCGGATCGTTGCATGGGCTGGATGGATCGCCTCTGCCAGTTGGCGATAAACCTCGAACTGCTCCTCTTCCGTGGGAAGCTCTTTCCGATTCAGATAGAGGATCTCCGTGCGGTAGAGACCCACCCCTTCGGCTCCATACATCTTCAGAAAGGGAATCTCTTCCACCATCTCGATATTAGCCTGCAACTGGACACGGACGCCGTCCTGCGTCTCTGCCGGAAGAGACGCGTATTTAATCACTTCCCTCTCAAGGAATTTGATTCGACGCTTCCTTTCCAGAAACGATCTGGACACCTCCTCTGTAGGATTGATCACCACATCTCCGGTCTCTCCATTGATGATCAGGAGGTCTCCTCCGTTGATGAGGGCTGTGGCGACATTGACTCCCACCACGGCAGGAATGGCCAGGGATCGGGCAAGAATCGCCGTATGGGAAACCTTTCCTCCGATATCGGTGACGAATCCGGCGACCTGCTTCAGGTTCATCTGAAGCGTGTCAGCGGGCGAGAGATCATGGGCCACCACGATCACACTTCCCTTGATCTTGGTGATGTCGTCATGTTTCTTCCCCTGGAGATTTCGAAAGATGCGATTTGAAACGTAATGGAGATCACTACGTCTTTCTTTCAGGTACTCGTCCTCGATCGCATTAAAGGCAGTGTCAAGCTTTTCGATGGTCTGGTCGAGGGCCCATTCGGCATTCACCTTCTTCTTCCGTATCGTATCGATCGTGTCCTGGATCAGCATCTGATCATTGAGAATCATGAGATGAACATCGAGGATGAAGGAGTGCCGCCGCACTTCGGGGTCCAAAATCTTCTCCTTGATCTCCGTGAGCTGGTTCTGGATTCCTGCAGGGCGTTCATGAACCGCTCCACCTCTTTGTTCACTTTGTCTGGATCAATCCGTTTCTGGGGAAGCCGGACAAGAGACCGATCCAACTAGAAAGGCCTTTCCGATGATAATCCCGGGCGAGGCACCGATGCCATGGATGAATTTATTCGTTACGGGTTGGTTCGCCAAGCTCACTCCTCACCAAATTTATTTTCGATCAACTGCCCCAGGGTCTCCATGGCTTGGGCGGCATCCTTTCCCTCCATCTTCAGGGTAATCCTGGCTCCTTTGGAGGCGGCAAGCATCAGGATCCCCATGATCGATTTTCCATTCACCTCAATTCCATCCTTTTCAATCTTCACGTCGGCAATAAAGTGATTCGCCGTCTTGACCAGAAGGGCAGCCGCCCGGGCATGAAGCCCCAGCTTGTTCCGAATGGTAAAGGTCTGTATCTCCATCATCCCCATCAACCCTTTTTCCGATCCACCCGTTTCCTGAGCACCTCGCTCGCCAGGTTGATATTTCGCTGGCCATAGTCCGTAATGAAGGCGGCTAACTGTTCAAGATCCAGATTATTGCGGTAGGTCGCCAATTTCAGCAACATGGGAAGGTTGACGCCTGTGATGACCTCGATCTTCTTCTCCTCCAGAAAGGAAAGACTGATATTGGAGGGGGTCCCGCCGTACATGTCCGTCAGGATCAATATCCCTTGGCCCGTATCCACCTTCCGGATGGCTGCCATGATCTTCTCTCGAATCATATCGGATCCGTCTTTGGGCTCGACGGATACCGCCTGAAACTGTTTCACTTCCTCCCCTACGACCAATTGGGCGGCACAGATCAACTCTTCGGCCAAATGGCAATGGGTGACGATAACGACTCCGATCATCTTTTCCTTATCCCTTCTCCGTATCGCGGTGTCGAACCGAAAGGCGTGCCCCCCGTTCTGCCAGGGATCGTTTAAGCATTTCGGCCAACTGGTTAACAATGACGACCGAACGATGTCTTCCCCCCGTACAACCCACGGCGATGGTCAGATGCGTTTTTCCCTCCCGCTCGTAAAGAGGGATCAAAAAACCGATAAACTCGTGGAGGCGACTTAAAAATTCCCGAGTCTCCTCCCACTGAAGGAGATAATCCCTCACTTTGGAATCCTCTCCCTTCAATCGTTTCAACTCCTCAACGAAGTAGGGATTGGGCAGAAACCGCACATCCAGAAGAAGATCCGCCTCATAAGGAATTCCATAACTATACCCGAAAGAAAGGAGCGTCACCCTCATCTGCCGAAGACTGGAGCCTTCCTGGGCATACTGTTGGATCCTGTCTTTCAGTTGGTGGACATTGAACTGTGAGGTATCGATCACCTGATTGGCCATATCCCGGATCCCCTGAAGCCAGGCCCTCTCTTTCCGAAGTCCTTCTCCGATCGATCCCCCGGCAGCCAAGGGGTGCTGGCGTCGCGTTTCACTGTAATCGTCGCATCAAGATGGGATCCGAACATTCTAAGAAAAGAATCTCAATCGGAAACCCCTCCTTTCTGAGGTCCTTGAAGGATTCCCCTGGGTTCCTCCAAAAAATCTTTCCCTTTCCGGGCATCCTCATTTTCCCAGTTCTCCGGATAGGAAATAGACCCGCGGATATCCTCCACCACAGCCACCTTGGTATCTTGCCTCCCGATTGTTCACAGAGCTCTAAAAATTTTGGAAAGAGAAGAATGGGAAGGTTGTCCACGCAGTAGAAAGCCGATATCCTCTAACGCCTTGATGGCCGTTGTCTTACCGGAACCGGAGACGCCACTGATGAGAATCACCCGGATATTCTTCACTCCACCTCGTCCTTACCTCAAATTTAGCCCCTCTCCTGCTCTCCTGTATTTTGCGAAGGAGTCTGCCTCTCAAACTCGAGCGCCGAATTGTAGCCCCATCCTCTTCAGGAGATGATTCCGGGCAGCCACTTCAATGATCGTCGAGAGATTCCGAGCCGGGGTCACCGGGATTTTTAACATGCGGAAGATCTACCCCTAAGAGGGTATATTTCTCCTCCTCCAATCCCACACGGTCATACTCCATTTGATCGTCCCAGGCCACCAGTTCAATGACCAGCTCGATCCTCTTTCGTTCCCGGATGGCCTCGACCCCAAAGAGCTGCCGGATATTGATAATCCCCAACCCCCGGATTTCCATATGGTGCTGGATCACATCAAACCCGCTCCCAAAGAGAGTAGGCCGGCAATCGTCTCTGAATCGAAACCATATCATCCGCGATCAATCGGTGGCCTCGGAGGATAAGATCCAATGCACATTCACTCTTTCCAATCCCGCTTTTTCCAAGGATCAGAATCCCTACGCCAAATACATCCATGAGCACGCCATGAATGCTCGTTGTAGGAGCAAGTCTCTCTTCCAGAAACTGGGTCACCTGTTCGATAAAATCGATCGACCGAAGAGAGGTCCGGAAGAGAGGAATTCCCTTTTCCTCGGCTTCCTGAAGCAAGCGTTCCGGGATATCGAGATTTCGAGTGACCACGATGCAGGCAATATCGACGCTGCAGATCTTGTGGATCACTTCCTTCTGCTGATCGAACGTAAGCGTTTTAAAAAAAGCTAATTCCGTATTTCCGATGATTTGAAGTCGCTGGGGATCGACAAACCTGGTAAAACCGGTCAGGGCCAAGCCCCATCTTTTGAACCTGCGAATGGGCGATCCTCTTCTCCAGACCCTTTCGTCCAGCCACAAGGTGAGGGCCTAAATGAGGATCCTCTGCTTTCCTCCATTCCTGAACCAAAAGGCCACTCATCAAAAATATCCTCTCAAAATGAATAATGATCACAATGATCACATGCGTCAATTTCTCAAAATTCGATATTTGTTCCGAGGGTTCGTTACTCATTTGATTTTCATTGGAAGGCATTCGCTCTCAATATTTCTCATCCTCTTCAGAGATAATTTGAAAAAGCTCCTTTCGAGAGCGCGCCTCCATCAGCCGCTTCTTAAAGGAAGGGTCTTTCAGGAGGGTCGACAATACGGCTCAGCAGTTTCAGGTTATTGACCGCCGAATTCTCAGGGGCCATGACCAAGAAAAAGAGATGGGTCGGTTTGTGATCGATCGAATCAAAATCGATCCCTTTGAACCGAACGGCCAAAGGCAAGAACAAAACTCTTTCAATTTCTTCAGTCGGCCATGGGGAATGGCAATCCCCTCTCCGATCCCTGTGGATTGCGAGCTTTTCCCGGTCAAGCAGGACCTGAAGGAGTTCCTCCTCTGAAGGCACCTGACAGGGCTTCACCAGAATACGGGACAACTCCTTCAGGACAGACAGTTTGTCCGTCCCCTGAAGGTCAGCCATCACCCAATCTTCCTTAAGATAATCCATGATCTTCATCTTCTGCCTCCGGCAGAGATCACCCTATTTCAGAGAAGGCTCCACCCATTCGATAACCCCCGTCCTTTCGGCGGGAGAGGACATTGATCTGTCCCGGACTCAGAATTGATAAAAATAAAAAATCCTGCTTGAAGGAGATTCATTTGAGCAGCCGCCTCTTCAACAGACATGGGTTTGACGATGGTCCGTCGTCTCTGGATGAGCGAGGCGACTTCCGCTCCTCCTTCGGAGGAGCCTTCCTCTCCTCTCGGGGAGAAAGGCGATGGGGAAGGTTCCTCTCTTCCGTCTTCCCTTTCCCTCGACGTTCCCGGACCTGACGCTCCATTTTTTCCACCATTTGATCGATGGCCGCATAGAGGTCGCTGTCCCTTCCCTGGCTGTTTAGGGTTACCCCATCGGAGATGATGGTGATTTCGGCAATCTGTCGAAACTTCTCTGATGAGAGAACCACATGGATTTCCCGTGGATTTTCAAGATATTTCTCCAGCTTCTCCACTTTCTCCTTCACGTAGTCCTTTACCCCTTCATCTGGTTCCCGATGTCGAAATGTCACCGCGATCTGCATAATTCACTCCTTTGATCTTCCTCCAATTGCTCGATGGTCGATGTAAGACTCCAAATTCCAATATCTAAATCCTAACCCATCTCAAAATTCAAATGTCAAATCTCAAAAATTAATTTCTTCAGGTTATTTGAATTTTGAAAATTAAGATTTGTTTAGATTTTTACATGTTTAAATCTGAGAATTTTCTGCTAACATTTTGTCCCCTCACCCCGCCCTCTCCCCTGAGGGGAGAGGGGAAGAGTGAGGGGGAAAATTTCAAATATGTTTGGCTAGGATTTAGTGCTTCGTATTCAGAGTCTTGTTTCACTGTGTCTCTCAGAAGATCTTTCTCCGTTCATTGGAGGAAAGAATCTTCATCGCTCTCCCGGTATTTTGAAACGGTTCTCCGCGCAATATGGATATTCATCCCCTTCAGAATCTGAACCAATTTCTCATCACTGTAAGGCTTTTTCGGATCCTCCTTAGCAATGATCTCCCGGACAAGGCTCTTCACACTTTCGGAGGCCAGGTCTTCTCCCTGGGTAGAGGTGATCCCTGTGTTAAAAAAGAACTTTAGTTCATAAATTCCCTGTGGGGTATAGGCATATTTATTATTGGTCACCCGGCTGATCGTCGATTCGTGCATCTGGATATCCTCGGCCACATCCCTGAGAACGAGGGGTTTGAGAAACTGGATCCCCTTATCTAAAAACTCCTTCTGAAACTTCACAATACTCTTCGTCACCTTATAGATCGTCCTCTGCCGCTGATGAATGCTCCGGATGAGCCAGAGGGCTGAACGGAGTTTCTCTTGAATATATTTCTTGTCCTCTTCAATCACCTGACGGCTGTTGGTCAGGATACTTCGGTAAAGACTATTCACCCTCAATCTTGGGACCTCGTCATCATTCAGATAGACGACATACTCCCCTTCGACCTTATAGATGTGGACATCGGGTACGATCTCCTGAACCGTCTCCCCTCCAAAGGCCCTTCCCGGTTTAGGTTGAAGCCTCGAAATCACAAAGGCCGCCTCATTCACCTTCTCAAGAGATACCCCCATCCGTTTGGCAATGGCAGGATGGTTTCGATTTCTCAACAAGGTCAGATGCTCTGAAACAATGGCCTCTGCAATGGGATTCCGGACAGTCATCCCCTCCAACTGAATGAGAAGGCACTCTCTGAGGTTCCGTGCAGCAACGCCTATCGGATCAAATTGCTGGACCTTCCGGAGAGCCTTCTCAACGGTTTCAGCCGGCACATTCACATCGGTTACGATGTCTTCTAAAGGGATTTTCAGATACCCATCTTCATCGAGGTTTCCGATAATCCACGTCCCCACACGATGCTCTTCTTCAGTGAAATGGGAGAACTGGAGTTGCCAAAGAAGATGATCCGCAAGGGTCGTCTTCTTCACCAGGAAATTTTCGAAGGAGGGCCTCTCTTCGCCGTCCTGACCACTCACCCGTTGAAAGGGGGTGAGGTTGTAATTATCGAGGTAATTCTCCCAGTCGAACTCATTGATCGCCTCGGGCGTTTCCCCCTCCCCTTTCACCTCGGGGGTATGCTCAAGTTCTTGAGCAGGTCCTTCCTCCGCCTCTGCGGTCGGTGTTTCTCCAGGAACCTGTTCCCCTTCTTCAACCTCCTCAAGGAGAGGATTGTCTTTCATCTCCTGGCTGATCATGTCCACCAGCTCCAGCCTCGTTAGTTGGAGGAGCCGGATCGCCTGCTGGAGTTGCGGTGTGATGACCAGCTGTTGAACCAGTTTCGCGGTTTGTTTGATTTCTAATGCCATACTATTCCCACAGTTCTCCTTGGACAGGAGTCATTCCATCCTTATTTCCAACCCTCTTAGGTTTAGGCCTTCCACTGAGTTCGAATCCATCTCCAAGATAGATCTGCCTGGCCTTGGGGCTTCGTGCAATTTTCTCAGGCGTCCCAGCCTCGAGAATACACCCATCGTTCAAGATATAGGCCCGATCACAAACTCCCAATGTTTCTCGAACATTGTGATCAGTAATTATAATTCCAATTCCCTTCGATTTCAATTGATGGATAATTGACTGAATATCCAGGACCGCAATGGGATCGATTCCTGCGAAAGGCTCATCGAGAAGGATGTAAGAAGGGGAAAGTACCAGGGCTCGGGTGATCTCGACGCGCCTCCGCTCTCCTCCAGACAGACTGTAAGCTTTCTGCTTTCGAAGGGGAGAGAGCCCTAATTCCTCCAGGAGACCCTCCAGTTGACCCTTCCTCTCCTCCTTCGAAAGGGGAAGAGACTCTAAGATCGCAACTAAGTTCTCCTCCACGGTCAGTTTCCGGAAGACAGAGGGTTCCTGGGGAAGGTATCCAATCCCTTTTCTGGCCCGAAGGTACATGGGAAGGGAAGTAATCTCCTCTCCATTAAGATACATCTTCCCCTGATTTGGACGAAGAAGGCCAACAATCATGTAAAAGATCGTGGTCTTGCCGGCTCCATTGGGGCCTAAAAGCCCTACCACTTCCCCACCTCTAACCTCAAGGCTCACCCCATTGACAACCTTTTTTTGCCGAAAGGCTTTGGTCAACTCTTCACACAGAAGATACGAGGTCTCTTCTCTACTGCTCCTTTTTGGGTGGAGTGATGGTGGTGCTGACACGACCTCCCTTTCCTCCTTCGACAACGCTTCGTTCCTCATCAACATAATAGATCACTCGGTCCCCCCGGATGACATTCTCTCCCTCACGAAGGACAGCCCCCCCTTCTAATATCACTTTATTATCCTCTTGCTGGAAAGTGACCTTCTGGCCCGTCGCCCTTCGATCGAGCTGAACGATCTTGACATTGCCCGAAGCCACAACGGTCTTGATGCCTTTGGTATCCGGATTATAGTAAATGAGCACCATATTCGCATAAAGGGTAATGTCCTCCTGTTTCGCCACGACATTCCCTTTGAATGTGACGGTATTCTGTTTCTGATTCGCTTCGACGGTATCGGAGGTGATATCGATCGGCGCATGGCTTGACGTCAATCCAAAAGGCTTTTCCAGTTGAGGCCTTCGCTCTTCCCCCTTTCCTGTCACCTTCCGGTCCTGAGCTTCTCCTGCCATGGTAAAGAAAAAGGGAACAAGCCACGAAAAAAAAATAGGGTTTGAAAAACTGCATCATCCCTTTCTCCTGGCTTTCCACTGGGTTTTCACTTCGTGGAAGACCTTAACGGTATGGGCTTCCAAGTTGACAAGCATTTCCCGTCCCTTCAGCCATAGCTGTTCACCATTGAGCTCCACCCAGTCAGGGGTCCGAATCTTCTTTTCTTGATGGTTGTACGACACGGAATCTGTTTTTAACCGGTAACCCTCACTTGACGTAGCGATTACATCTCCTTTCAGCTCCATGTTTTTCGTGTCTTGATAAAACTTTCCCTGGTTCCCGGTTACGGTAACGGTTTGTCCATCCTTCGCAAAAAAAGTGAGCTTTACATCCTCGATGACCATGACGTTTCCTTCTTGGTACTGCTGTATCGATTTGGCCGCAAGTTCCCAGGTCTTTTGGCCATGCTTTTCCTCAACAAAATGGATTTTTTCGATTTGCGAGTTGGCTCCTTCGAAGGCAATCTTAGGAAGCTGCACCTCTTCTGGAGGCTTCCTTCCCCGGAGGTGGACCCAGAGGCTGAGGGAGACCACCACGACGATCAACCCGATCGAAATAAGGATTGCGATCTTGATGTGCTTCATGTTTACAAACCGTCTCGGGTTTCGGGTCCGAAGCCTTCAACCCGGATATTGAAATTCGTAACCCGGAAATCGCTTAGACCACTCCTGCCCTGAGAAGGTCATGGAGGTGGATAATCCCTACAGGAACTCGGTCCCCAGCACAATTAAAAACGAAAAGGGAAGTGATCGAATACTCCTCCATTTTCTGCACGGCCATGGCTGCCAGAGCTTCTCTTTCGATCCGTTTCGGATTCTTCGTCATCACCTCCAGGGCCCTTCGGTCCAGCAGGTCGGTGAACCTTTCAAGGGCCCTTCGCAGATCTCCGTCGGTAATCACTCCAACCAAGTGGTCTTCTCCGTTCGAAACTCCTGTCACGCCCAGACGTTTTGAGGTAATTTCGTAGATGGCCTCCCTCATCGATGCCTTCTCAGAGATCATGGGGAATGCATCTCCCACATGCATCAAATCCTCGACCTTCAATAGAAGCCTCTTTCCTAAGATCCCGCCGGGGTGGAGCAAGGCAAAATCCTCTCTTTTGAATCCTCTCTTCTCCATTAAGGTGACGGCCAACGCATCCCCAAGAGCAAGGGTCGTTGTCGTGCTCGCCGTGGGAGCCAGACCCATGGGGCAGGCCTCCTCCTTAACGTGGACATCGAGGTTGACATCAGAGGCCTTTGCCAGAGTCGATTTCGAATTCCCGGTGAGCGCGATCAAGGGATTTCCATATCGCTTGATCAGAGGAAGCACTTCAATCAGTTCCCGGGTTTCACCGCTATTTGAAATGGCGATGACGACATCCTCTTTGGCCAACATCCCCAGATCACCATTCACGCCCTCGGCTGCGTGAAGAAAGAAAGCTGGAGTTCCTGTGCTGGCAAAAGTTGAGGCAATTTTCCGGCCGACCAGTCCCGACTTGCCCATGCCCATGAGGACCACCTTCCCCTTGCAATGGATAAGGATATCGAGAGCCCGAAGAAACTTTTCATCGATCCGGTCGACGAGGTCGAGGATCGACTGGGCTTCGATCCTCAACACCTTTTTTGCCTCCTCCAGCATGCTCATCGGTCCGTCTCCCCAATCAACTCCTGTCCTACAAAATTCGATAACCCACCAAACCATTCTGAAAAATCCAAAGCCACGTTTCCTCTCTCTGCGGTTCTGTTCAGCCTCAAGCTTTCCGTTTTGAGCCCTTCTCTCCTTTTGATTTCCTCCTGATCGACTTCAAACCCGCGCCATACTTAATGGAGGCTTTGATGAATTCTCTAAAGAGGGGATGGGGATCCATCGGCTTGGACCGAAATTCGGGATGGAACTGGCATCCCAAAAACCAGGGATGATTCTCCAATTCGACGATCTCAACCAGCCCTTTGTCCGGTGACGTTCCACTATACCTCAGCCCCACCTTTTCCAACTGTTCCGTATAGACATTATTAAATTCATAGCGATGTCGGTGCCGCTCGTGAATTAACTTCTTATTATAGGCGACAGACGCTAAGCTACCCTCTTCAATACGACAGGGATAAGAGCCGAGCCGCATCGTCCCTCCCTTTACGGTATCCATCGATCTCTTCTGAACGACCTGATTCCGGTCCACCCATTCTTCCATGAGATAGATGACGGGGTGAGGGGTGTGAAAATCGAACTCCGAACTGTTGGCCTCCTTGAGGCCTGCAGAGTGGCGCGAAATCTCGATCACCGCACACTGCATCCCGAGGCAGATTCCAAAATACGGGATCTGTCCCTCTCTGGCATATTGAATGGCTCGAATCTTTCCCTCAATTCCTCTCGTTCCAAATCCTCCAGGAACAAGGACCCCATTCGCTCCCTCGAGGAGCCGGTCGGGGCCCTCTTTCTCGACCTGTTCGGAGTCAACATATCTCAGCTTCACCCGAGCATCATTGCCAATGCCGGCGTGGATCAATGCCTCGGTTAAACTTTTATACGATTCGATCAGGCTGACATACTTTCCCACCACCGCAATCGTCGTCTCATACCGGGGTTGCTTTATCCGTTTAACGATTCGCTCCCAGTCCTTCAGATTCGGCCTGCCTGTCCAGATGTTCAGTTTCTCAACGATCTTTTCATCCAATCCTTCCTGATGGAAGACAATTGGAACCTCATAAACCGTCTCCACATTCTTGGCCGTGATCACGGCATCCTTGTCAACATTGCAGAAGAGGCCGATCTTCGATTTGATTTCTGGAGCGAGGAGTCGATCGGTTCGGCAGAGCAGGATATCAGGCTGGATTCCGATCTCCCGAAGCTCTTTGACGCTATGCTGAGTAGGCTTGGTCTTGAGTTCCCCCGCTGCCCCGATATAGGGAACAAGGGTCAGGTGAATATAGAGAGTATTCTCTCTTCCCACGTCTCCCCGGATTTGACGGATCGCCTCCAAGAACGGGAGGCCTTCAATATCCCCCACTGTTCCGCCTACTTCGACGATGACAATATCCACATCCTTTGCGAGGTCAAAGACCTTGGACTTGATCTCATCCGTGATATGGGGAATCACCTGCACCGTCCCTCCCAGGTAATCTCCCCTTCTCTCCTTCGAGATGACCGAGTCGTAGATCTGGCCTGTGGTAAAGTTGTTCTTTTTTGAGGTCATTACATTGGTGTAACGCTCGTAATGTCCGAGATCAAGGTCGGTTTCCGCCCCGTCATCGGTCACATAAACCTCCCCATGCTGGAAAGGGTTCATGGTTCCCGGATCCACATTGATATAGGGATCGAATTTGAGGAAGGTCACCCTCAGTCCTCTCAGTTCGAGGAGCGCTCCAATCGAAGCGCATGCCAGCCCCTTCCCTAACGATGAAACCACGCCCCCGGTAATAAAGATATATTTCGTCCTCACATTTCCCAATGACGTCCTCCGTCACCCCCTTCCAAAATCACCACGGGGGTCCTTATCATTTCAAGAACCGTTCAATCAATTCATACCCGTTTCCAACATAGAGACCACTCCGGGCTGCGGACACCTCATCAAACTCTTCCATCTGGTTGCCACCGCCCTTTCTTTCATTCGAGTAGATGACATAGGGAACAGGATCTGCCACATGGGTCCTGATGGAGAGGGGGGTCGGATGATCTGGTAAGACAAGGATCTTAAACCTGGAAAACTCATCCATGCCTCTCAGGATAGGGCCTACCACTTTTTCATCGAAGGCCTCGATGGCCTCGAGCTTGAGTCTAAGCTCACCCATGTGGCTTGCCTCATCGGGCGCTTCCACATGAACATAGCCAAAATCCTTCTTTCTCAAGTTCACCAGTGTATAGTTTGCCTTTCCCGCATAGTCGGTATCGAAGTACCCTGTGGCACCGGGAACCTCAATCACTTCGAGTCCTGCACAGATGCCGATCCCTTTCAGGAGGTGAACGGCTGAGATAACGAATCCATCGATCCCGAATCGTTCCTTGAGCGAGACCATCTGCGGAGAGCAGCCTTGGCCCCAAAGCCAGATGGAGTTTCCGGGTCTCTCTCCCCTTCTCTCCCTCGAGAGATTGACCGGATGATTTTTAAGAAGCGACTGGGATCGGATTATGAGGTTAAGAATTCGATCTGCGCCACTCTTGCCCTCATGCGGTAACCGATCAGGTCTGTTCGCAGCAGGAAGGAAAGGCCCGATCGCTTTACCGATGATGTCATGAGGAGGAGTTAGTTCCATCTGATCAAGGCTCGAATAATTGGCAGCCCCCTCTTTCCAAACCATGACATGGCGATAGCTTACTCCTGCGGAAAACTGGATTTCCTCTGTACCAAGCTCCCGGTCGAGGTCGAGAATCAGCTGACTCGCCTCTTCATTGCCGATGTGCCCGGCAGCAAAATCCTCCATGAGAACCTGATTATCAAGGGCTTTCAGGGTGACTAGGTTGCATCGAAAAGCAATATCGTCCTGCTGGAGCTTGATGCCCAAGCTGGCTGCCTCTAAAGGCCCTCTTCCGCTATAATAGAACCTGGGATCATACCCGAGGATTGACAGGTTGGCAATCTCACTTCCCGGGGTGAATCCATCAGGAACGGTCTTAACCAATCCAATCTCTCCGTGCTTGACCATCCAATCCATGAATGGAGTCTTGGCCTCCATCAGCGGAGTCTTCCCTCCAAGATTTTCCGCTGGATAATCGGCCATCCCGTCTCCAACAATAATGACATGCCTTGTCTTCTCTTCCATTTTGTTCATCAAAACCTAAATATACCAAAAGTTTACAAAAGTCAAATAAAAAGGACAGCTTGAAAGCAAAAGGTATGCCAATGCAAATGCGTTCACACTGCTCCATCGACTAAGCCTGTCTTTTACGATCTCCCTGCTGCAAGAGAGAATCCTCACTGGCTCTGCCAGTTTCCGGTTTCCGATCATCCTGGTACCGGACATTTGAAGAGAAAAGGTTCGGAATGGGGAGGAATGCCGTCTTACGCGTTGAGTCATGGATTAGAGATGCTGACCCTCTGAAGACTTTGTCCTGAAAATCATGCCGATACCTTCGGAAAAACAGCCTTTTTGATGTAATCGACCACCCGCTTCGCTTCCCGACGAATATCTTCCTGCTTGGAGTAGTGAGGAGGATAGTTTTTTCCTCTTAATTCTTTTTCATAGATCCCGAATCGGGCTGCCTTTTCAAGATAGGCCTCTGGTAGATCTTCCTTCAACTCGATATCATTCATCACAGCCCAGGCCAGGGCCCAGGCCCGGGCCACATTTGAGATGTCATATCCGCCACCTCCCAGAGCAACCCATCGGGGGGCAATTTCCTTAATCCGGCGAATGACCTTTTCAAAGCAATGAATCGAGAGATTCAGTTTGGTTAAAGGATCATTATAAAAGGTGTCCACGCCAAGTTGGGTCACAACCAGATCAGGTTGGAAGGCATGAATGAGCGGAGGAACAATCTCTTCGAAGGCCCAGAGGTAAGTTTCGTCATCCGTAAAGGGAAGAAAAGGAAGGTTGACGGTATATCCTTCCCCTGCTCCTTCTCCAATCTCGTTCTCAAAGCCGGTCCCCGGGAAAAGAGAATATCCCGTTTCATGGAGAGAAATGGTCAGCACCTGGTTGGTTCCATAAAAAGCCCACTGGACGCCATCGCCATGATGGGCATCGATATCAAGGTAGACCACTCTTTTCCCTTTAGGGAGGAGCCTCAAAATCCCGATCACAGGATCATTGATATAACAGAAACCAGAAGCTCTCGATTTTTGAGCATGATGAAGGCCTCCTGCGATATTAAAGGCAATGGCCCCTTCTCCTCCCTCCACGAAATCGATTGCCTGAAGGGTTGCACCCACAACCCAGAGAGACCAATCGTAGAGACCTTTGAAGATCGGATTATCTCCCGGACCCAAACCATATTGATAAACCCTCTGATCTCCACACCCTTCACTGGCCTGTTTCAACACTTGCAGATATTCCCGACTATGGAAAAGGGCCAAATCCTCCTCATCCGCTTTTTGGGTAAGAATAGACTGAACCGAGGAAAGGGACAAGAGACCATAGGCCTTGATCAGTTCGTAGGCTAATTTCAACCTAATAATCTTCAGCGGATGCATCAGCCCGTAATCATAATCGAAATACGCATCCGTATAGATAAACACCTTTTTCATAAGAACAGAAAAATCCCCTCTGTTCCATCGTTCATTCTTTCAGACCCTAAAAAATTCTCTCAACTCTATCCTTTTATCGCTCGATTTTCAAGATGATTTCAATGATTTTTCAGAAACTTACTGGTAGGGTCCATAGCGATGTGTGATCTCTTCGTCCCAATCGAAACCCTCACAATCTCAGGGAAAAAAATGCGGAAAACCAAATCTACATAGAATTTTCACATAAAAATACACCTCTTCCCTGCATAAAATACGGTATTAACCTGATTCATTCCTTCGGTCATTTTTATTAACTTGATAAATGAAAGGAGGATTGCTCATGACGTTCACTACGATTCATCATCCTTTGCTTTCCCTGATCGCCGGCATACTGATATTGATCATGCCCAGATTACTCAACTTCATTGTTGCAATCTATCTCATCGTCATCGGTCTCTTGGGTTTGATCCGTTGGGGTTAATCCGTCGTTTCCTCTCCATTGAAATTGTCAGGAAAGAAGAGCTGGATAACTACCAACGGTTCCGGTCAGCATCTTTCACTTACTCTTTGCCATTTGATTCACGCACGGATGTCATGAAACGGCTTGATCTTCGCCTCTTATCATTCCTGTCAATTCTCTGGTTTTTTGCCCTCCTGAGTTGTGCGTCTTTGCCAACTGTTAAAGAAATGGTGCATGAGCCAATCGACACCCAAAAACCCCCGCAGATGATAAGCACGAAAGGACCTCTCTCTCCTAAGCAGAGCAAGGCGATCATCGAACGACAAAATAGGCGCTCGGTTAATTAGAACTACTCATTCGAATGAAATGAAGCGATCCACCTGTTGATGATCTCGCGTTATTGGAATGCCTCTCCAAGGGATTTTTTTGCCTTTAAAGATTTATTGTGCTCCACAGCAAGGTCTCTTCTATTTCAATTCGTTCTCTGCCCTGATGAGTGTTGTCTTTCCCGAGATAACATTTAGACGGCCGATCTCTTTTAATGCCCGACGGACATTCCTTTCTTTGGCTTCATGCGTCATCATCACAAGCGGAACGGCCCCTTTGATCTCCCTCCCCTTTTGAATGACGGCTGAGATGCTGATGTCATTCTTTCCAAGGATCCCCGATATTTTCGAGAGGACTCCCGGCCGATCTAATGCTGCGAATCTCATATAGTAGGGCATGATTACATCATCTATCTTCTTGAGAGGAACTTTCTCAATGGACGACTCCTGATATGACAGAAGGGGAACACGGCGGCCTTTGGCTTGAACGAGGAGATTTCTTCCCAACTCGACTAAATCGCTCACCACAGCGCTCCCTGTTGGCATTTTACCTGCGCCCTGGCCATAAAAGAGTGTGGGTCCAACGGCATCGCCTTTGATATAGATGGCATTGAAAACCCCATCGACGGTTGACAGGAGATGCTGCCCCGGGATCAGGGTGGGATGAACACGGGCTTCTAACTTCCCTTGATCCATTTTGGCGATGGCCAGAAGCTTGATCCGATATCCAAATTCGCGGACAAATTGGATGTCGTGGGCTGTGATCTCAGAGATCCCGTTGATGAATACATCCCGAAACTGAAAGGAAGTCCCAAAAGCAAGTCGGATCAGAATGGTCAGTTTGTGGGCGGCATCGGTCCCTTCTACGTCATACGTCGGGTCAGCCTCCGCGTAGCCCTTTGCCTGGGCCTCTTTTAAGACATCTTGAAAGTTTCTTTCTTCGTCTGTCATCTTGGAGAGGATATAGTTCCAAGTCCCGTTGAGGATTCCGAAAATCGATTGAATCCGGTTGGCTACCAGACCCTCCTTGATTGATCGAATCAGAGGGATGCCTCCTCCTACGGACGCCTCAAAGTTGACATCGACGCCGAAGCGCTGGGCGGTCTGAAAGATCTCATCCCCATGAAGAGCAAGGAGAGCCTTATTCGCCGTGACGATGTGCTTTCTGTTCTGAATGGCCCTCAAGATAAACCCTTTTGCCGGTTCGATGCCTCCCATGAGCTCCATCACAATCCCAATGTCAGGGTCATCAATGACTTCCTCTGCTCTTGGAGTGAGAACTCCGGGTTTCAACTTTATTCCTCGATCCGTATCAAGATCGATATCAGCAATTTTTTTCAATATGATTTTCGTCCCTACCCTCCTCTCAATGAGTCCTGCGTTCTCGTGAAGGATCTTTGCTACCCCGGAACCTACGGTTCCAAATCCGATCAAACCCACCTTGATCTCTTTCATTTCGTAACCCTCAATACCAAATTTCAAAATCCAGAAGTCAAATGAATATCAATGTCGAATTTAATCACCGTCTTCACAATTCAGCACGATTTCAGACTTGACAAAAACTCTTCATCCTCCCCCGCATAGGCGGAGGTCATGATACCTATTTCCTCATGTGAATCTCAGATTATTTTTAGTGCCTTCTTAATCCCCTGAGCGGCCTGCTTGATGCGCGGCTCGTTTTCTACCAGCGCAAACCTGACGAATCCCTCTCCGTACTCGCCGAAACCCACCCCCGGAGAAACAGCAACCTTTCCTTCTTTCAAGAGTAATTTTGTAAACTCAACCGATCCCATTTTCTTATAGGGTTTGGGAATCTCTGCCCAGACAAACATCGTCCCTTTCGGTTTCTCAATTTCCCACCCTGCCCGCTTTAATCCATGAATGAGCGCGTCTCTCCTCTTTCCGATAGATCTCCGCGGTTTCATGAACACATCGCTGGTCCTCATTGAGGGCAATGATGGCAGCAATCTGTATGGGCTGAAAAATCCATAGTCTAAATAGCTTTTTAACCTGGAGCAGTGCAGCCAACATCTGGGGGTTCCCACAGGCAAATCCAACACGCCATCCTGCCATGTTGTAACTCTTCGAAAGAGAGAAAAACTCGACCCCCACCTCCTTCGCTCCGTTCACCTGAAGCAGGCTGGGTGCCTGATATCCATCGAAAACGATATCGCAATAAGCCAAATCGTGGACGATCATTAAGCGGTGTTCCTTGGCAAAATCCACCAGTTTCTCGAAGAAATCGAGGTCCACCACCTTTGTCGTCGGGTTATGGGGAAAACTGACGATCAGCATCCTGGGCTGAGGCCAAGTCTGCTTGGTTGCAACCGACAAATGATGGAAAAAATCTCCCTCTTTTGTCAAAGGAACCGAACGCACATCTCCTCCGGCGATGATGACAGAGTAAGCATGGATGGGATACGTGGGGTTGGGAACAAGAACGACATCGCCCGGACCAAGCGTGGCTAATGCGAGATGACCTAATCCCTCCTTGGCCCCGATTGTAACAACACTCTCGGTTTCGGGATCGAGTTCCACATCGAAGCGCCTTTCATACCAGTCCGTGATGGCCTTTCTCAGTTTAAAAATTCCTTTTGAAGCGGAGTAACGGTGATTTCTCGGATTCTTAACGCCCTCCACCATCTTGTTGACGATGTGCCTGGGTGTGGGAAGATCCGGATTTCCCATGCCCAGATCGATAATATCCTCTCCCCTTCGCCTCGCCTCCATCTTCAGTTGATTCACAATGCCGAAGACATAAGGAGGAAGCCTCATCATTCGATGAAACTCAGAACCTTCCGGACGGAAAAGTTCCATGTCCCAATCCCTCCAAACCCACATTTCAAAATTTAAATGTCATCCTTCGACACGCTCAGGATGGATTCCTGAATACTCAAAACATAGGCTCATGGTGAGCCTTCGGCCTCAGGCTCAGGCCGAGGGCTTGTCGAACCATAAGCTTTGATATTTGATATTTAAACGTATTCAAAGCGTTAACATAATTTGGCCCTCTTTTCAAAGGGAATACAGGGTATGATGGCTACCTGATTCATTCCTTCAATCATAAGCTTTATCCGACCGTAGCCAGTTCCAACCTTCCTCTCCATCGATTCAGCAACACTTCTTTAAGCCTTTCGTGGGAGGGATGGGTTAGTTCTGGATCCTCGTGGACAAGTCGAAAGGCCTCCTTTCTTGCTTCCATCAGAATCGGCGTATCGCGGAGGAGATGGGCCACTCTGAAATCGGGCAACCCGGATTGGCGGATTCCAAGGAATTCTCCCGGACCCCTCAGTTCGAGGTCCTTTTCTGCTATCCGGAAACCATCGGTTGTCTTTTCCATCGCTTGGAGACGGAACTTTGCCTCTTCTGAGGCTCGATACTGGGCAAGAAGAATGCATTTTGAAGGGTAACTGTCCCCGGCCAATCCGCCCCTCAGTTGATGAAGCTGAGAGAGGCCAAACCGCTCTGCATGCTCCACAACCATGATCGATGCATTGGGGATATCGATCCCCACTTCAATCACCGTTGTGGCAACCAGGATTTGAATGCCTCCCTTCTTAAACTCCATCATGATCCGTTCTTTCTCATCACTCCTCATGCGACCATGAAGCAAGCCGATCTGATAGTCCGGGAATACCTCCGTTTGAAGGTGCTCTGCCATTCGAGTGGCATCCTTGAGGTCCAGCTTCTCCGATTCTTCCACCAAGGGATAAACGATAAAGACCTGGCGGCCCTTCCTGGATCTCCTCGTCTACCAGTCCGATAAACCCTCTGCCTTGCCGATTCTGGAAAGACCCTTGTTTCGACAGGCATCCTTCCGGGAGGCATTTCGTCGATGACCGAGACATCCAGATCCCCGTAAAGGGTTAAGGCAAGGGTTCTTGGAATGGGTGTTGCCGTCATGACGAGGACATCCGGGTTCTCTCCCTTTCTCTTTAAAAGAACCCTCTGGGCGACCCCGAATTTATGCTGTTCATCGATAATAGCGAGTCCCAGACGGTGAAATTCGACCGTCTCCTGGATCAAGGCATGGGTCCCGATAACCAGTTGGACCTCCCCTCTTTTAACTCTTTCCTAGAGTTCCTCTCTTTCCGTTCCCTTTACAGCTGCTCGTGAGCAAAGCCACGTGTATGCTTAAAGGCTCAACCCATCGATGGGTCGTAAGATAATGCTGTTCTGCTAAAACCTCTGTGGGCGCCATGATCGCCGCCTGATACCCGCACTCCACGGCATTCAAGCCGGCCAGGATGGAAACAATCGTCTTTCCACTTCCTACATCCCCCTGGATCAACCGATTCATCGGAAGGGGCCTTTCCATATCCTTCTGGATCTCATCCCAAACCCTCGTCTTGAGCACGGGTCAATTGAAAAGGAAGATGTTCCAATAATCTCTTGGTCAAATCTCCTTCAGATCTGAAGGAGATTCCTTTCTCCAATACCCTGCCTTTCTTCCTTAAGGCCATGCCAAGTTCCAGAAAAAAGAATTCATCAAAGATGACCCGGTGATGTCCCCTTGACCGTTGAAGACTGAGGGCCTCCATCGAGTCTCCATCCTCCGGAAAATGGACCCTCCGCAACGCCTCTGAGAAGTCCATCAACCCCTGTCTTTCCAGGATATCCGCTGGGATAGGACTTGAAAGTTCATCCCCATATTCATCCAGGACGGACCTCATCAACCGTCTCATCGTTCGCTGATAGAGGCCTTCGGTCTCAGAATACACTGGAACAATTCGCTTAAAGTTGAGAAAATCCCGCTCGGTATCTTCTTCTACCATCTCGACATCAGGATGATGAATCTCTTTCTGGTGATTGAACCACCTCACCTCTCCAGAAAAGATCAGCTTCTGCCCCTTTTTGAAACGGTCCCCGAGATATCGATTACTTCCATGGAACCATTTCAGTGTAATGACACCGCTTCCGTCTCCAACGACGGCTTCAAAGACCCGCTTTCTCCGGGACGAATAGAAGGCAAATCCAGAGAGAAGAATTTCGCCAAAACCTGTATCTCTTCTTCCTGCTTCCAGTTCGGAAACCTTCTTTAAATGGCGGCGGTCCTCATAGGCCCTGGGAAGAAAGTAAAGGGCGTCCTCAACCGTTCGGATTCCTTTTCGCTCGAGTAAGGCAGAAAGTCTCGGACCTACCCCTTTAATGTACTGGATGGGGGTTGAAAGGCGATCTCTTGCAGGCTGTTTTTTTGATTCGTGCATCTATTTTATCTCATCTCCAGAGAGCTTGGAGATTATTTTGACATACGTCTTCTTACAGGTGGGACACAGGATAAGGTTTTCCCCTTCTCTTAAATTCATCTGTTCATAGAACACGATCTCATCACAATAGGGACACCGATGAGGAAGTCTCTGAATGACCTGTTGTTGTAACTCCATCATTAAGATTCATCCTCCATTGGACTATTAGGTTATCGAAGCGACATGCTTCTTCTTTGCCGCCAGTTAGTCTCAATATTTCAAAGGGGGTCCTAAAATTTTATCACACCCTGCAATTTGCGGCAATGTCGCACAAGTCTCTAATCAGTAAAAATCATGGACTCTTCATTAAAGACCAATTCTAATCGATCAGTGATTGACAAGAGATAAAGAGGAAAAAACAGGTAATCATCTAAAGTGAAGGAATTAAAAAGGCTGGCCAATCTGCATTGGCCAGCCCCGAGGAGGTAATGAGATGAAAAATAATTTCATCCCTTTACGTACTGAATATAGCAAAATAGTATAAGAAAAACAACAGCATGATCTATTGGTTACTTCTATTGATTATTTTATATTGGAAATCGTAGAAAAAAGGGATTAAAGTAGTCTGAGAGTCGAAGTGTTAAAATTGAAACGAAAAAATGCTATGAAGACCGTCTATTGGTGCATCATTCTTCCAGTGCTACATCTTACTATGGGTTCTTATCCGTGTATTTCTGAGGATTTAACCTCCACCTCTCCAGAGGCTCTTATTTTGGTTTCATCATTGAGTGATGCCAACTCTATGGAGATCGGGACGGCACTTTCTGAACCTTCCGAGTCTGAGGAATCTGGGCAGACCCTTCCTGATCCCTTTGAACCCATTAATCGGGCCTTCTTCCATGTAAACGATAAACTCTATTTCTGGGTTTTTAAACCCATCGCCACCGGGTATAAGGCTATCGCTCCCCAGGATGTCCGGATTGGTGTGCACAACTTTTTCAGCAATTTATCGACTCCAATTCGTGTGGCCAACTGTTTACTGCAGGCTAAATTCAAGAGGGCTGGCAATGAGACGATCCGTTTTTTTCTCAATTCATCCTTTGGCTTGGCAGGCCTCTTAGATCCGGCAAAGAAGGAATTCAAAATTGATAAATCGGAGGCTGACCTTGGACAAACATTAGGAGTCTGGGGATTGGAACCGACCTTCTATATCCATTGGCCAGTCATCGGACCTTCTAACCTCCGAGATACGATCGGTTTCGCCGGAGACCGTTTTTTAGATCCGCGAACCTATTTGCTTAGCGACCTCCTGATCGTTGACCTGAGTCTATGGTCCTTCGACAAAGTCAACGAAACCTCGCTGACCATTGGGGAATATGAGGAGTTGAAAAAGGCGGCCCTTGATCCTTATGTCGCAGTAAGAGAAGCTTACTATCAATATCGCCAGAGCAAAATAAAGATAAAATGAAATGAACCGTGACAAGGTGTCTTTCTATTGTTTTCTGCCCCATATTTTCTTATCATAAAATAGCCTTTATACCTGATTGATTTCTTGGAAATCTCTTCCATGTTAATACAGACTCGGACATATTCAGCTACTCTTTTTGAATGGTGGGCAGACTTCGTTGGACATCATGCTGTTCTTGTCCTTCTTCTCTCTTTGCTGACGACGGTGCTCGTGTTGACTTTTACGGTGAGCCATTTTCGGATTGACACTGAAATGAGTCATATGATTTCGGATAAGCTTCCCTATCGCAAGTTGGAGAAAGAGTTTGATAGGGCCTTTCCACAACTGGGAAATACGATCCTGGTGGTTTTGGACGGCGAAACGCCTGAGGCTGCGCGCGTTGAAGCACGAAGAATGGCCGAACGTCTCAGGCAAGAGACGGGCTTGTTTAAGAAGGTTTCCGTTCCGGAAGACGAAAAGTTCTTCAAGGAGAATGGCCTTCTTTTTCTGAGCGCGAAGGAGTTGGAAGACCTTTCTGATAATCTGGCAAGTGCCCAACCTTTGCTCGGACTCCTCTCACAGGACTTCAGCCTCCGCGGTTTCTTCTCCGTCGGCGAAAGGATTGTCGGTCAAAAGGAGCATATGGAGCAAGGGGAAAAGCTTGTTCCCTTCTTTGATCGCCTTGCCCAGGTGCTCGAAGGCACTGCTTCAAACCGGCGTAATCAACTTTCCTGGCAGGAGCTCATGGTTGGCAATGAAGCCGGGAAAGACCTGAGACGCCAATTTATCATCGTTGAGCCGGCGCTAAAGAACAGTCAATTTCAGAAAGAAGAAACCGCCATCGAAGCGATATACCGCATCAGGGATGAACTTGGCCTCCACACAGCGGAGGGTGTGACGGTAAGGGTGACAGGGGATATTGCCCTGGATTATGAAAACCTCCTCACAGTAAAAAAAGGGATGGGAATCACCACGGTGATTTCCTTCCTTCTTGTTTCCGTAGCCCTGGTCATCGGGTTGGGGTCCGGAAGGCTTGTCATTGCCAGCCTTATTACGCTTCTGGTCGGTTTGATATGGACCTTCGGATTTGCCCTTGCTGTTATTGGTTATCTCAACCTGATTTCCGTGACCTTTGCTGTTCTCTTCATTGGCCTTGGCATTGACTACGGCATCCAGTTCTGCCTGCGCTATAGGGAGGAGAGGGCAACGGGCCTCGAACATCACAGCGCCCTCCTCCGCACGGCAAAAGGGTTGGGAGTGAGTCTGCGTCTTTGCACCGTTGCTGCAGCCATCGGGTTTTACTCCTTTTTTCCAACCACTTATGTCGGCGTTTCTGAACTCGGATTGATAGCCGGCACAGGGATGTTTCTCAATCTTTTTGCTACGCTTACGGTCCTTCCTTCACTTCTTACTCTCCTGCCCCTTAAAAAAGGGAAACTGAAGGAATTCACAGGCGGGAAGACTTTTTACATGATACCGTACCGATATGCGAAAACGATTCGGATAGCCGCGATGGTCACAGGTCTCGGCACCATCTTGTTTATCCCGAAACTCTCCTTCGACTACAATCCGCTCAATCTCTACAATCAGCATTCTGAAGCCGTTTCAACCATCAGGGAACTCTTTAAGAAGGAACGGACTTCCCCCTGGACCCTCTCTATACTCGCAACAAATGAAAAAGAAGCCCGGGAGTGCGCGGTTAGACTCAAAGGCCTTAAGGAGGTCAAAGGGGCCATCACCCTTGCCGATTTGGTCCCTGATGACCAATCCAAAAAGCTGGCTGTAATCTCAGATATTGCCCTTTTTATGCCTCCGGAACTTGGATATTTAAGACCTGAAAAGGTGAGCTATGAAGAGGAGATAGCGTCCTTAGAAGCGTTTAAACGTGCCCTTCAAAAATCCCTTTCAGAAATTCCAGAAGGAAGTGGTACCGATAGGACTTCTGTTAAACGACTCTTTGTTGCTCTGGAGGGATTTAGCAAAACCCTTGATGGTTCCGAAAAGGGGAAGAAAATATTGGACAGCCTTGAAAAGAACCTCCTTTCCAATTTACCCGTCCTGTTTGAAGACCTCAGGGCTTCTCTGCAAGCCCATAAAATCATGGAATCGGATTTGCCCCAGGAACTCCGCAGACAATACGTGAGCCCGGAGGGAATCTATCGTGTTGAGGTCTTCCCAAGAGAAAACCTCATGGATATCAATGCACTCAAGCGGTTTGTCATCGCAGTGACTGCCGCATCCCCCGACGCCATCGGTACTCCTGTGACCATTCGAGCGGCAGGAGAGGCTGTGGTCCACTCCTTTCTGCAAGCAATCCTCTATGCCCTAATCGCAATCACAATTTATTTGCTCATCGAGCTTAGAAGTCTCTCCGATACCGTGCTCATCCTTCTTCCCCTCACCCTTTCATTGCTCTTGACAGGGGCAGCCTCTGTTATCCTTGGGATACCGTTCAATTTTGCAAACGTCATTGTCATTCCACTTCTTATCGGCAGCGGGGTTGAAGGGATCTACATGATCCACCGTTTCAGAAAGGAGCCTCCATCTAACGGAAATATACTCAGCACCAGCACTGCGCGAGCCTTATTCTTCAGTGCCTTTACCACCATTTTGAGTTTCAGCACCCTCTCTTTCTCTTCCCACCGGGGGATGGCCAGCATGGGAAAACTTCTTACAATCTGTATGGGCTCCTTGTTGATCACAACGCTCTTTTTGTTGCCCGCAATGCTTTCTAAGAAAGACGCCAAACAAAAGCCCGGCAACTAAGGAATTTCACTGCTTCACTTAAATGATCTCTGGCTTGGATGAAGGAAACTAAGCAGGTGAGATTATGAGAGATACCCGTTTCTTTGAAACCAATCGACAGCATCCCGTAAGGCCTCCTCAATCGGGCGTGGGTTAAACCCTAGGAGGCGTCTTGCCTTATCAGCGGAAAAGAACATCCGTTTCTTTGCCAACCGGACGCCAGTGACCGTAATCCGAGGTTCACCGCTGCGGGCCAATCGCGCCCAAGCCTCGGATACGTAAGCGATGGGGAGCACCCAGTTGCGGGGCAGACGAATACGAGGAGGTTGCCTGCCGGTGATAGCAGCGAGTTCTGCAAGAATCTCTTTCAGGGTCATGTTCCGGGCCCCTAAGACGTAACGGTCTCCAGCCCTGCCGTGCTCAAAGGCAAGGAGATGCCCAAGAGCCACATCGTCCACATGGACGAGGTTGAGGCCGGTATCGATATAGGCAGGCATACGGCCGGAAACAGCGTCCACAATCATGCGCCCGGTCGGAGTGGGCTTGATGTCACGGGGGCCAATCGGTGTTGAGGGATTGACAATGACGACCGGCAGAGCTTCTTCATCTGCCAGACGCCTCACCTCGGCTTCTGCAAGGTACTTTGACCGCTTATAATGACCGATCATATCGGTTAGGGATACCCGAGTGTTCTCGTCAGCAGGGCTCCCGTCTGAAGTGAGACCAAGCGTTGCAACGCTGCTCGTGTAAACGATACGTCTTACCCCGGCATTGGCTGCTGCAAGCATCACGTTGCGCGTTCCTGTAACATTGGCTTCGTAAATTTCTTCAGGGCGAGGAATCCACAAGCGATAGACCGCCCCCACATGGAACAGGAAAGAACATCCGGCCAAAGCGCGATCGAGCGAAGATCGATCGGTCAGGTCGCCAGTAACAATCTCCACGGGTAGACCGGTAAGATTGCGAAGATCACTATTCGAGCGGACCAGGGCGCGCACCCTGTGGCCGGCAGCAATAAGCTCACGCAACACGGCAGAACCAACAAAGCCGGAGGCACCAGTGATCAATGTCTTCATAAGGACAAAAAGTAGCGTTTCACTGAGTAATTCAAGCTATCTCATGGCAAAGGTTCATCCAATGACTGAGGAACAAGCAAGTCGTGTCCTGCAAGGTGGGCCACGGTTGATAACGTAGCTTGTGCGGCGCGAAAACCCTTGCCCAGGTGGATGAGGGGCAGCAGTTCCCTTGGGTGGGCTGCTAACCTTCTGACAAGGACGAACGGTCGCAATCGTCCGAACTCATCAACGGCGGTGAGCAAGCTTCGTGGAATCGTCATATCAGCAGATTCAGCGATGGCACGAATCGCAACGAACGGTACGTTTGCCTTCTGAGCCACCGTGGCTACAGCAGCACTCTCCATGTCAACAGCCACTGCACCTGTCCGGCAAAACAGGGCCTTCTTTTCTAAAGGATCGACCAAAACCGCAGGATTTTCAGCCAAGGGTTCGGTATGAAAATCTAATCGGCCGGCCAGTCGATCACATAGGTACCCGTGCCATTTCGCATCGACTCGATAAACAGTCTGATCGGCTGCGATCACAGTTTTGGGAAGGATGAGGCTGCCTGGCGAGAGATTTGAGACAAGCCCGCCTGCGCATTCCCCAACTCAGCAAAGCAGCGGCACCTTTTCTTAGGAGGTTCTCAGCAGCCAAGCGAGCTCGGAGCTGGCCCAACACCGGCAAGATACAGAGAAATCCCTTTCTGGAGACGACCTGGCCCGCCGTGTGGGATGGACGGTCTTGTCAGGCTCTTGGTTTCTGCTGCCATTGCGACGACGATACCGATGTGTTTCAATCTAAGTGTTTACTCCATAAGTTGCGATATCGGGCCAAGGCCCAAAGAGGAAAATACTTGCCGTAGCCGTGGTACTTCAAGAAGAATACCCTTGGAAACCCTGGGGCTGTAAACTCATCGTCTCTCCACAAACCATTGGCCTGCTGTGTACGCAGGAGATATTGAACACCTCGGAGCACCTCATGCGAGTCGGCCTCCCCGGCAGCCATCAGTCCGAGTATGGCCCAGGCGGTCTGGAATGAGGTGCTGGCATAACCCTGGCCGCCCTTCTTCGGATCAAAGTAGGTATCGCAGCCTTCACCCCATCCGCCATCGGGTCGCTGTATCCTTTTCAGCCACCGAACGGCGCGTTGAATGTGCGGCTTATCAGGATGATCCCCTGTCATCTCCAGAGCAACCAGAACGGACCATGTGCCGTAGATGTAATTGGTGCCCCAGCGGCCGAACCAGGAACCGTCCTCTTTCTGTTCTTTGAGGAGATAATCGATGCATGCCTTTAGCTCTTGCTCCCGATGGTCGACTTGGGAAAGAAGGGCGGCGCAGCGCGCACTAACATCACTCGTCGGCGGATCGAGAAGAGCCCCGTGATCAGCGAAGGGAATTTCATTGAGATAATAATGGGTATTATCGGAATCGAATGCGGCAAACCCGCCGTTTTTTGATTGCATCCCACAAATCCAATCGGTCGCCCGGCGCACCGCTTCCCGATAGCGTTCCTGTTGAGTCTGATGCATTGCCCAGGCAACAACAGCAGTGTCATCGAGGTCTGGATAGTGAGGATTGTTGAACTGAAAGGGCCAGCCGCCGCCCTTTAGCTCGGTGTGGCTGTCACGCCAATCCCCCGGTTCATCAGAGAGCTGCCGGTCTTTGAGCCAATCGAGGGCACGAAACGATTTTTCTCTTGCCGCTGCACTTTTCTCTTCTTGAAGTGCCAGGGAGGCGAGAACAGTATCCCAGACAGGCGAAACGCACGGCTGACAATAGGCTCTTCCGTCCTCATAGACGAGGAGCTCCTTCAGAGCCTGCTTGGTCATCATTCGGTGGGGGTGATCAGGAGGGTAACCCAGACAGGCCAGTGCCTCGTGGGCATTGACCATTGCAGGAAAGATGGCACCCAGACCGTCTGTTCCATTCAGCCGTTCGATAAACCAAGCCTCAGCCCTGTTCAACGCGGCCTTGCGGATTTTTCTCGGTAGGAAGAGCTCGAAGAAACGCGCCATTTTGTCGAAAACCAGGAAGGCGTGATTGAGTCGGGAACGGACATGAAAGTAGTGTTTATCTTTCTCGGGAGGAACGATGAACAATTCGCGAATGTCAATTCGTCTCGGGTTTTTGGCTTTGGGTCTTAAACTACATAAAATTGTCAAAGGAATAGCGACGGTTCGCGACCAATAAGATACCTTGCTGAGGTGAAAAGGAAACCAGCGGGGCAAAAGCATGATCTCAACTGGGATAAACGGAACGCCCCGCCACGGAATTTGATCGAAGAGTGCCAGAGTGACCCGTGTAAATACATTGCAGTGTGCTGCACCTCCATGGTCGAGGATGGCTTTGCGGGCCTTTACCATATGGGATGCTTCCGGATGATCCCCCGCGAGTTTCAGGGCATAGTAGACTTTAACGGAACAGCTCAGATTGAGTTGACCGCCAAAAAAAAGTGGCCATCCACCATGATCTCCTTGATGGGCCCGCAGGTAGACTGCCAGCTTTGCCTGAAGGTCTTCGTCGATTTCGTCCATGTAGTGCATCATCAGGATATATTCAGCGGGAATGGTACAGTCCGCCTCCAGTTCAAAGCACCAATAACCATCAGGGTGCTGAAGTTTCAAGAGGCCGTCCTTGGCCCTTGAAACCGCTTCTTCAACCTTTTCTTGAAAAATGGCTTGCCCGAACTGTTCTAAAGATTGTGCCAGGTATTCGCTTTCGACAGGTCTTTTCATCGCCCCACTCATGGAACCCATTTCATATCATCGAATAAATTTATTATAATAGGCTATCACGGGTTTTCCAACAAAACAACTTAAAAGTAAAGGAAATTCAGAGATATTACAAATATGTTATCATGGTATCGAGGGGTAACTGCAATAGTCTCGATCTCGTTCAGCCCTTACGAAAAAAACTTCATAGTAGCTTCGGGCAATGCCGGGGAAAGCCAGTAACCATGCAATTTCTCTTGTCCTCTCTGCAATGGGTATTCTTGGTTCCTGCGATCTTCGGACCTGTCTATTGGATCCTCTGCCTCCTCGCTGTCTTACGCTTCTGTACCCGGCCTGCTTCTCCGATTCGACACCCCCTCCCCCAGTGGCCCCCTGTCACCATTTTGAAGCCCGTGTGCGGTCTGGAGAAGAATCTGAAGAGCAATCTGCACAGCACCTGCCTTCAGGATTATCCAGAGTTTCAGGTCGTTTTCGCGGTTCAGAACCGTGACGACCCGGCATTTCCGCTCCTGAAAGAAATTGAGAAAGAGTTTGGTACTGAGCGCGTGTCCGTCGTCGTAGAAAATAGGCATGCGGGTCCAAACGGAAAGATTAATAACCTCCTGGGAGCGCTCCCGTATGCCCGCTATGATATTCTCGTAATCAGCGACAGTGACGTTTGTTTGCAGCCCAGCTACCTAAAAACCCTCGTCGCGCCTTTAGAGGAGCCGAGCGTGGGCTATGCCTGCACACTCTACAAAGCCACCCGCGCAGATCGATGGTTTGAGAAAATGGAGTTGTTGACCATCAATGCGGATTTTATTCCCAGCGTGGTCTTCGCTTACATGAGCGGAGCCGCGAGGTTTTGCCTGGGCTCATCCATGGCCTTTCGGCGAAACTCCCTGGAGGAGATGGGCGGCCTTGAAGCCCTCGCCGATTATCTGGCGGAGGATTATGAAATGGGCAGACGTCTTTCGGTTTCCGGGAAAAAGATGGTCCTGACACCTTATCTCATCGATATTGCAGTAGACCTTAAGGATTTTTCCCAATGGTGGAATCATCAGGTCTGTTGGGATCAAAAAACCCGGGCGGCCAATCCTCCGGGCTTTTTTGCCAACATTGTGACCCGTTCTCTTCCTTTTGCTCTCCTTTTCGCTGCCTCAAGGATGGGAGATGCCATGGGACTAGCGATCTTAGGCGGAGTCCTTGGGCTTCGCTTAGTAACAGCGGCGGCGATGATGAGATGGGGATTACAGGACAAGGAGGGCCTAAAGAGCCTTGCCTTTCTCCCTCTAAGAGATCTTACTGCCCTGGGCTCTTGGGTTCTTGCCTTTACTAAGAAGTCAGTAATCTGGCGAGGTTCGGAATTGACCCTGACTTCCCACGGACGGATGACTTGGCGGCGGGAGTTCCCGTGATGAAGAAGATCATTGTAACGGGCGACGACTTTGGGCTTTCCTTGGACGTCAATGAAGCCATCGAAGCATCCCATCGCAGGGGTATCCTCACTGCTGCCAGCTTAGTGGTTGGGGCTAGAGCTGCACCGGATGCTGTGATGCGGGCGAAAAGGCTACCCACTTTGCGGGTGGGTCTACACCTTGTGCTTGTTGATGGGTCTCCGGTTTTGCCCGTGGACACTATACCAGATCTTTTAGACAGAGAAGGTCATTTCTCTCCCCACCCTGTGAGGGCAGGCATCCATTTTTTCTTTTCACCAAAAGTGAGGCGGCAATTGGAGGCAGAGATCCGTGCGCAGTTTCAGGCATTCCAAGATACTGGGCTGTCGCTGGACCATGTCAATAGCCACCACCACGTGCATCTGCATCCGACGGTTTCAGGGATCCTTCTGAAAGTGGGAAGAGAATACGGGCTAAGAGCGGTCCGGTTGCCTTATGAATCGCCCATTGCTTCATGGCGTGCATCAAGAAAGACGCCTTTACGAAAAACAACGACCTTCCTCATGCTTTATCCATGGATTGTACTCCTGAGGGCAAGATTAAGGCGAGAGAACATCCGTTCGAACAGCTCCCTATTTGGTATGAACGACAGCGGTCGCATGAACCTTGATCTTGTCCTTCATTTCCTCAAGTATCTACATGATGGAGTCACAGAGATTTATTTTCATCCCGTCACTTCCAAGAGGGATGCTGGCAGCGAAGGGAGGGATAACCAGAAGGAACTGGAGGCGTTGACAAGCCCCGAAATTCAGAAAACGCTTCTTGCCTCATGCATCCAGCTTATCGCATTCAGTGACCTCGAGAAGTGATCTTGAAATCTACAGAGAATTTTGACAATGATTGACCCTCAGAAAGGAGAGGGCAACGGGTCAGGGCAGAGAGATAAGAGCAACTCCCAGGCAGACGAGGGAGATCCCCGCCCAGCGCTGGGAGGTAACGGTTTCCCCCAGGATGAACTTTGCTCCAAGGGTACTGGCGACATAGACGAGGGCCTTAGCAGGGAAAACAAGACTCAAGTCGGCCCACGAGAGGACAGTCAAAAAAGAGAAGAAGGTAACCGCTAAAAAAAAGAGGCCACAGAGGAAACTACGATTGGTTATGACCTTTCGCCCGACGGCCAGAAGGGCTCTCGGATTGATCGTGGAAATCTCACCCACCTGTTTCATTCCCATGGTCAGAAGAACATCCCCAACCGAATCTGCAAACACAATGAGAGCAATCAGACCGGCGGTTCTCATCCTCTTCCGTCACTCCGGGGAACCTCCCTTTCCTGTTTAACCTTCTGGCTCTCGGATCGCATCACCAGGAGGACACCAAGAGAGATGATAAGTACCCCTGTCCATCTCGTCGGGGAGATAACCTCATGCAGGAAATAGCTGGCAAAGACGGCGTTCACCGCTACTTCGATAGAAACAGCGGGAATAACGAAGCTCAAATCAGCCCAGGACAGGGCGGCAGCAAAAAGAAGAAAGGAAACGATCAGGAGAGCAGTTCCGAGCCAAAGGGTCGGGCTTTCAATGGCCTGTGGAAGAAGATCGAACCAATGGCTGCTCCCTACTTCCTTCATTCTCATGCTCAGAAAGACATTTCCGGCCGCTTGGGCGAATACAGCCGGAACTAAAACGGCAATTGTCTTTTTCACGAAGTTCTCCCTTATTTCTCTCTCTTGCCGGAGCGAATAAAGCCCTTTCTCTTCGATCGGAGCCTCAGAAATTCCTTTCCTTCCTGATATAATCGGGCACGTTCGCTTCCCGAAAACAGAGCCCCGCCCACGATCCGGAAAATGACCCGAGGTCGGAAATAGTACCGGCCATAAAAGTCTTCGACGGCTCTTAAGATCTCCTGTCTGCTCAGGTGGGGATATTCAAAGTTGGGCACCTGATACCCCTGCTCATCAGTCAGGGTCTCGGAAGTTAAATACCCTTGATTCCGCAGGTATTCGTAAAGCCCCGTTCCGGGATAGGGGTGTGACATGGAGACCTGAATCGTGTCCGGGTCCAGCTTCATCGCAAATCGGATGGTCCTCTCGATGGTCTCCCGTGTTTCACCCGGAAGGCCCATCTGGAAATCGCCATGAACTTTGAACCCCAGGCGTCTGCAATTTTTCATGAAGACCAGTGCCTGCTCGACGGTCGCCCCTTTTTTTATGTTCTTTAGTATCGTCGGGTCTCCCGATTCAAAACCGACGATCAGAAGGCGGCATCCCGCCTCTCTCATCGCCTTGAGCGTTTCGAAGTCTGCCGTCACTCGGGCGTTACACGACCACGTAAACTTGAGAGGGCGCAGTTTTTGACAGATCTCAAGAACCCGGGATTTGCCTATGGTGAAGGTGTCATCATCAAAAAAAATTTCCTTAACCTTGGGAAATAATTCCAGGGTTCGTCTGACTTCCTTAACCACGTTCTCGCTGCTTCGGGTGCGCCAGCGGTGGCTGCACATCGTCTGAGGCCAGAGACAAAACGTGCATTGCGCCGGACACCCCCGCGAGGTGTAAAAGGAGATATAAGGATGATGCAAAAAAGGGATATTATACTTGTTAATATCAAGATCGCGTTTAAAAACCTCTACGACGAAAGGCAGGCTATCAAGGTCCTCAATCAGGGGGCGATCCGGGTTGTGAAAAACCATACCATTCTTTCGAAAGCTGATTCCGGCTATTTCTTCCGGTTTCTTGCCTGAGGCAAATTCGGCGACCGCATAGTCAAATTCTTTCCTGACCACAAAGTCAACCGCCAACGATGCGTTAAGACTCTCTTCCGGAAGGACGGTCACATGGGGACCAACAAAGGCGATCTTGATGCTGGGTTTGGTCGCCTTCAACCTCTCCGCCAGACAAATATCACTTTGAAATCCGGCAGTGGATGTGAAGAGGGCCATAAAATCATACTCGAGGGCAATACGAACCGTCTCTTCCGGTTTCACCCCATGCGAAGGAGCGTCAAGAAGCCGGCTGCCTCGGATCAAACCGGCGGGATAGGCAAGCCAAGTTGGGTACCAGAAGGAATGAATTTCGCGCCGTGCCGGGTAACGCGACCCCGCTCCCCCGTCAAACTTCTCAAAGGAGGGAGGGTTCAACAGGAGTGTCTTCACGTTAATCCCCTTATTCCGAAAATTCGGCCAAGAATCACCAGCATCCTCAAAGTCTAAATTCACTTTCGAATTATAACCCCCAAAATTGATTTGTCCATTTCCATTCATGCAGACCAATGGTTGAATTCTATGGCCCCTTGTCCGAATCACAGTTCTTATCCGCTTCCTCTTGACCTTGTTTCCTGGAAAAAGTATATTTAATTCGTGTGCTGTTTCGATGGTGAACTTCGAGCCCTGAGCCCTTTCATTTTCATGTTTCGTGGTGCCCTTGTCGGGCATGAGTGTTTGGACTCTTTTTAAGAAGGAAGGATGAACGGATGCAGGTGATGCTTGCTCGGCCCCGTGGTTTTTGCGCAGGAGTCGTCCGCGCAATCAAAATTGTTGAACGGGCCCTTGAGAAATATGGAATTCCGATTTATGTATTACACGAGATCGTCCACAACCGGCATGTGGTCGAAGATCTGAAAAACCAGGGAGCCGTTTTCGTTGAAAGCCTCGCTGAAGTGCCTCCAGGAGCAGTCACCATCTTCAGTGCCCACGGGGTATCTACTGCTGTAGTCAAACAAGGGGAGAAAAGAGAGCTTCGTGTCGTCAACGCCACCTGTCCATTGGTCACCAAAGTTCATCTTCAGGCCCAACGCTACAGCCGGCAGGGGTTTGAAGTCATCATCATCGGCCACCCAGGCCACCCGGAGGTGGAGGGGACCCGGGGCCGCGTAGAAGGGCCTGTGCATGTGGTGTCGAACATCGCCGGGGTAACGAACATTAAGGTTAAAGACCCTGGTCGGCTGGCCTATGTCACTCAGACCACGCTTAGCATTGACGATACCCATGAAGTGATCGAAGCCCTGAAAAAACGTTTCACCATTCAGGGTCCGCACTTGAGCGATATCTGCTATGCAACGCAAAGCCGGCAGAATGCGGTCCGCCAACTGGCAAAAGAGATCGACGTGTTATTGGTGGTGGGTGCCCGTAACAGCTCCAATTCTAACCGTCTCCGCGAGGTAGGTGAGCAAAATAGTCTGTCAGCCTATCTGATTGAAGACGCAGAGGATCTGGACCCATCCTGGTTTTCAGAGAACACTCAGGGTGGGCATCACTGCTGGAACCTCGGCACCGGAGGCTATGGTACAAGGAGTTCTCGACAGGTTACGCACTTACGGGATAGTCGAGGTCAGCGAGATGGCGGGCGACCGAGAAACCACACACTTCCGGCTGCCAGAATCACTCTAATCTCAAGAACACTTGTGACAATTACCCGATGAGGTTTTGATCGATGGGGGTGCCTTTCATTCAGCAGTTTTCTATCGTACGTTATATCATCCACCAGAAGATTCACGGAAGAAAACGGTATCCTCTGGTGTTGATGCTGGAGCCTCTGTTTCGCTGCAACCTGACCTGTGCCGGATGTGGAAAGATCAACCATCCAGAAGAGATTCTCAACCGACGTCTCCGCACCGAAGAATGCCTTTCTGCAGCTGAGGAATGTGGCGCGCCCATCGTATCCATCGCGGGAGGCGAGCCACTCATGCACGAAGAGATGCCACAGATCGCCGTCGCCCTCATCAATCAGAAGAAGTTTGTCTACCTCTGTACCAATGGGCTTCTTCTCAGAAATCACATGGATGAATACGCCCCATCGCCTTACCTCACCCTTTCAATCCACCTGGATGGCACCCGGGAGAGGCATGATGCCTTGGCCTGCCGCCGGGGCGTATTCGATTCTGCAGTGGAGGCCATCAAGTTGGCGTCCCAAAAAGGATTCCGGGTTACCGTGAATTACACCCTCTATGAGGGGACAAGGGCTGAAGAAGCGTCAAAGTATTTGGATTTCGTCATGGGTTTGGGAGTGGAAGGAATAACGGTATCGCCCGCTTACAGTTATTCACGGGCTTCTCAGAAAGAAATCTTTCTGAACCATCACTACAGTAAGGAACTCTTCCGGGAGATCTTCAAACGTAGAAAGGGCCACGGTTGGAAGTTTAACCAGACGAGTCTCTACCTCGACTTTTTGGCGGGTAACCAGAGCTACGGCTGTACTCCATGGGGAAATCCAACCCGCAATATTTTTGGGTGGCAAAGACCTTGTTATCTCTGGGCTGACGGTGGCTATGCGCCAACGTTCAAGGCCCTCATGGAGGAGACAGAATGGGATGGCTATGGTCCGGGTCGCAATTCCAAATGCGGTAACTGTATGCTCCACAGCGGTTTCGAAGCAACCGCAGTCAATGACATGTTGGCACACCCTCTGAAAGCGCTGTATGTATACCTGCGCGGTCCGGCCACAGAAGGCCCTATGGCTCCAGAGTTGCCGATCACATTTTCTTCATCTTCGTGCCCCCGAAAGAATCAGAGCAAGCTGGAAAGTGATCAGGGTAAAGGGCCTTCTGTGAAATCGGTTTGAAAAAGATTGAGGGATCATAGGAGATAAAATGAAATGAGGATGAGTTTCCTGTGTCTCTTGACACTCATTGCATTGATGATATGGACAACGGTACTGCCGGTATCAGCGACCCATCATCCTGCCGTCGATGTGATTGAAAATCTCCATACAGCCCTTCTGTCAGTCATGAAAGAGGGCGAAAAGTTCGGCTTCAGGAATCGATACAACCGCCTTACCCCGATTATAACGACTAGTTTTGACCTGCCCTTTATTGCAAGAACAGCACTCGGCAGGTACTGGGATAGGGTTGAAGCAAACCAGAAGTCCAAATTTGTCGAAACCTTCAGCCGACTCAGTATTGCTACCTATGCCGCCAACTTCGACAATTATTCCAGGGAACGCTTCAAAGTGGTCTCGGAAAAAGCACTGGACAACGAGCAGGTCCAGGTCAGAAGCCAACTCATCAAGTCTGATGGAGGAGAGGTCTCATTGGACTATATCCTGCACCGGACGGATAAGCAATGGCGTATTATAAACGTCATCGCAAACGGCGTGAGCGACCTCGCCCTCAAGCGGGCAGATTATACTCAATTTCTCAAAACCAAGGGCTTCGATGCCCTCCTTGACAAGTTGAACGAAAAGATCGCTCAATACTCACACTGAACTTCGATCTTTCACTCGCTTTTGCTGGCTCAGTGCACTTTATTAGGATCTCCGACCGTAACTGAGAATCTGACGGAGGAAAGCGATATGGATATAAAGAAGTATCTGGAAGAGAAAAAGGAAGTGGTCGATTCGGCTCTCGAGAGATATTTCCCAAAGGAGGAGTTTCCACTCTCTCTTCACAAGGCAATCCGTCATAGCCTTTTTGCTGGAGGCAAACGGATTCGCCCTATTCTATCTATCATCTCCTTTGAGGCAGTAGGAGGAAAAGGGGAAGGGATTCTTCCTTTTGCCTGTGCCCTGGAAATGATTCATACGTACTCTCTCATCCATGACGATCTTCCTGCAATGGATAATGATGACTATCGCAGGGGGAAGCCAACCTGCCATAAAGTGTTTGGAGAGGCAATCGCTATTTTGGCCGGAGACGCCCTCCTGGCAGAAGCCTTTCGATTGATGACCAACCGATCCCACTGGGATCGTCTCCTCTGTGAACCACAGGTTGCCCTTGACATGGTCCATGAGGTAGCCCAGGCTGCGGGAATTTTTGGAATCGTTGGAGGCCAGGTGGTGGACATTGAATCAGAGGGAAAGGAAGTGGATCTTGCCACCCTCCAATATATTCATACACACAAAACCGGGGCCATGATCATGGCCTCAGTCAAGATTGGAGCGGGGTTAGGAGGGGCAAAGGAAGAAACCCTTAAGGCATTTGCCCTTTATGGAGAGAGCATTGGGCATGCCTTTCAAATTGCCGATGATATTCTGAATGTCGAAGGAAAAACCGAATTACTTGGTAAAAAGACAGGAAGCGATCTTTCAAGAGGAAAGGCTACCTACCCTTCCCTACTGGGACTGGAAGAATCGAGAAAAAGAGCCAGGGAATTGGTGGAGAGAGGCGTTCATGCCTTAAGTTCCTATGGACCGGAAGTGGATCCGCTAAAAGAAATTGCCCGGTTTATCATTGCAAGAGAGTATTAGACCCTGTAGGTCTATCTTCAGCTTGATGCAGCTATCCGAATCAGATTTGTCATGTTTTGCATTCCCTGCACATCACTCTTTTTGTTTTCCATTACAAAGGGCAGCTTTCTCTAAATATACAGTATTTTTCGTGAAGAAAATACCTTGTTTGCCTTATTTACATCTGGGGTAATTTTCAATACCCTTTACGAGACTTTATACTTTGCTGATTTTGACTATCCCTCGCAACTGGGGCAAGGGATATCGTTCGGCATGGGTTAGGGCTAATCAGGCTTCCAATGGCCAATGCCAGGTATGGCATCGCCAAAATTGCCCAATAGGGAATAGGAGGAGAGGACTTATGGCAAGCGAAAAGAGGGTGGAAGAATTAAAAAAAATGGCGACACTCATTCGTTATTATATTCTTACCATGACAACAAAGGCCGGTTCCGGTCATCCGACTTCTTCGCTCTCAGCCACAGAATTGATGACATGCTTCTTTTTTGGGAACATTTTTAGGTTTGACTCGGACCACCCCAAATCCCCCAACAATGATCGATTAATTTTTTCCAAAGGCCATGCATCGCCCCTTTTTTATGCCCTATGGGCTGTGGCTGGAGAATTGACGGAAGAGGAACTCATGGACTACCGTAAATTTGGGAGCCCTCTCGAAGGGCATCCTAGCCCGGCTTTTCCTTACGCTGAAGCGGCTACGGGTTCCTTGGGACAGGGCCTTTCTATTGGTATCGGAATGGCTTTGAATGCGAAATATCTCGATCAACTCCCGTACAGAACGTATGTGCTCCTCGGGGATAGCGAAATGGCCGAAGGCTCTCAATGGGAATCGTTACAGATCGCTGCCCATTACAAGTTGGGCAACCTTATCGGTGTTCTCGATGTCAATCGTCTGGGGCAGCGGGGTGAAACCATGTATGGATGGAATCTCGAGGTTTATCAAAAGAGTATTTCTTCTTTTGGTTGGAAGACGATCCTTCTGGACGGTCATTCCATCCCTGAAATCCTTGTCGCCTTTGAAGAAGCTTTCCGAGTCAAGGACCAACCGATCATGCTGATTGCAAAGACGATTAAGGGTAAAGGAGTTTCTTTCATCGAAAATAAGGATGGCTGGCATGGTAAAACGCTCAAAAAAGAGGAATGTGAGCGGGCGATCCAGGAATTGGGCACCGTTGACAAGTCTGTTCGGGGAGAAATTTCTCTTCCGGATGATCTGAAACCGAAAGATGAGACCCCGCGTGGCTTATCTAAAACGATGGCTTATCCAACAGACAAACCCGTTGCCACCAGGAAGGCCTATGGAAACGCATTGGTTAGGATTTTCCCTCACTTTCCTAACCTGGTCAGTTTGGATGGCGAGGTCAGTAATTCAACCTATGCAGAAATATTCAAGGAGGCTTACCCGGATCGCTTTTTTGAGATGTATGTTGCCGAGCAGAATATGGCAGGGGCAGCAGTAGGGCTTTCGTGCCGTGGCAAAATCCCTTTTGTGTCCACTTTCTCAGCCTTTATGAGTCGAGCTTTCGATCAAATCAGGATGAGCCAGTATTCGAACTCCAACATCAAGTTTATCGGATCCCATGGCGGGGTATCGATCGGGGAAGATGGACCCTCTCAGATGGGCCTTGAAGACATTGCCATGTTCAGAACGATCTTAAACAGCGTAGTCCTCTATCCGTCCGATGCAGTGTCAACCGAGAAATTAGTTGAAGAATCTGCGCGACATTATGGCCCTGTCTACCTTCGCACCACAAGAAAAGAAACTCCGGTGATCTACCGTCCGGATGAGGAATTTCCCATCGGCGGAAGCAAAGTGCTGAGAAAAAGCGACACGGATAGGGTCACGGTCATTGCCGCCGGAATAACCGTTCCCGAAGCCCTCAACGCTTACGAAGATCTGAAAAAGGAAGGGATCCTCATCCGTGTCATCGATCTTTACAGCATCAAGCCGATCGATTTCGCCACGCTCCTGGAAGCTGCCAGCGCCACCAAGGCCATAATTACCGTGGAGGACCACTATCCTGAAGGAGGCCTCGGAGAGGCGGTCAAGAGCGCCCTGGCGACTGTTGCAATCCCTGTTCTTTCCTTAGCCGTTCGAAAAAGGCCAATGAGTGGCAAACCGGAGGAACTTCTCGATTATGAAGAAATTTCAAAGAAGGCAATCGTACAAAAGGTGAAGGAGATCATGAGGTAGGCGTGTGCATTGTGCAGAACCCTGGAGTCTCACGGGCAAGGCCGTGAGACCCCATTAAATTATCTACCTGCGCAGGGTGCGGCCTCTTTCAGACCATAGCCTTCGTGATTTTAGATCCCCGCGCACCCCCGGATGCTCCATCCTGGGCGGTGATCGTTCATTTCATTTGTCCGGACCAGCCCTATCGCTCACTCGGTTTCTACTTCTCAGGAGTTTAACAAAAGGCCCCACTGAGTTTCCGGGTCTTTCTCAAATCGCTTGGTCATCAGCGTTTCGAGTATTATATGGTGTTTCTTCTCATCTGCCCATATCTGTTCGAAGATATATTGGAGAGCGGGTGTTTTTGTCAGGTACTTAATTTCAGCAACAAATTCTCTGTGTTTTTTCTCCATTTCGCTATGTTTTTTCAATAAATCCCATACTTCTTTTCTTTCTTTCGCGCCCACGACGGCCTTGAAATCGAGGATTTCCAGGGCTGCCCTGCCAAAATCGGCATGTTTACGAGAATCATGCTGAATAGCCTGAAGCAAATACATTAGGGTTCTATTTTCTGCTTTGGCAATGGCCTCCTCTGTCAGGTTAACCACTTCCTCTTCAGTTTTTACGAGTTGCTCCACGGCCCTCTTCAATTTTCCAATCCTTTCTTCATTGATCATATGAACTTCCTCCTTATTTTTTTACGGATCCCCACGGGCAAAGCCTGTGCGGTACCCCCTGGAAATACCCACGATAATAGCAAACTTAAAGCCCAGGCGACAATAGGGGCCGTTCTTCGAAAGATTGCTGCTTATTCATTTATACTATGGATGGGGTACGAGAAGTAAATAGGGCGAATACTGTATTTCGTGGTGAGAAATGCTGTATTTCTGAAACCAGCCTGTCCCAAGCCACAGGATAATTCTTCCGAGGAATCGGAAGTCTCCGCGCTTACGGAGAGGGAATCTTCCGATGCCAAGTTCTTCTCAATTGTGAGGCCTTCCCACTTCTTTCAATAGAATTTTCAACTTATTGAGATCCCCTTCAAAAAAGGATAGGAATTGGAGCCCATATTGGTACTCCGCCCAGCTTTCTTTGGCCGCCAAATCGGACCAGACAACCTTCACAATCGCTCTAATCGTGGTTAGTTCTGTCTCTTTTGCGAAAAGAATCTCAATTCTCAACAATGCCCCTATTTCAATCTTCTCTAATAGAAAGACAAGGAGTCCCCCCTCACTCGCGTCCGTCATTATTCCTCGATGGTCTTCTGCTCCCTCGACGCGCGAATAATCAAAAGGAAGTTCAACACTGATCCTGGGATGTCTTCTTCTCTCTACGAGGAGAATTCCCCCCCTGGGCTGCGATTTGTCTTCATCCGTCTTCCTTCTAATCATTGTTAGAATCTTCTGAACGCTCATAAAAGGATTGGTCTAATTAGGCTCCGAGGCTAAAAGTTCAATCAGATCCAACTATTGTAAGTATTGTTGTCTATCCGGATTTCCCCGCATAATTTGTGCCAAATTTATCCAGTCTGTTCAAAAATTATCCAACTTTATAAGTCCTTGATTAAATTTGGATTATTATTGACCAGACCAAAGTATCTAACTTCTTGAGTTTCACGATAAATGACAAGAATGGACATTATGTACATCAAAATGACAAATTATTGCCTGTAAAAAGATTAGGAGAACATGAGATGAACATATATCTATTTAGAAGAATCGCGGCTAAATCAAATGAATCCAGGGTTGAACAGGCGAGAAGAATGTATTATGGAGAGCTTTAGAGACTAAAAACTATTGAATGGCGGGATGATTGTGACAGATTTTTCCGGGGACACCTTGTGTGCCATGACTTGTTACCCGTAAGACATGCAAAAGAGCCGCTTGGTAAAGGTTCAAAGCACACCTATGTCACGATTCCATACAACATTGAGGTAAACATAGATGGGACTTCTCAATCTTCTGCTCAAAGACCCTTTAGCCTTTGCGTTGGTCGCCGTTCCACTTCTTTATTCCGTCGTCATCCATGAGGTGGCGCACGGCTGGGTAGCCAACAGAATGGGCGATCCGACTGCAAAATGGTTAGGCCGGCTGAGCCTTAACCCGATTAAACACCTCGACCCGATCGGGACCCTCATGCTCTTCATTGCGGGTTTTGGATGGGCAAAACCGGTTCCTATAAATTTCAACAACATCTCGGACAAGCGCAAAGGCCTCATCTTCGTATCTTCAGCCGGGATCGTCGCGAATATCCTTTTCGCATTGATCTCCCTGTTTTTGTTCCGGCTCTTTTCCCTATCTTCCTCGGGGATCGTGGCTCTCCTCGTCTACTATGTGGTCCAGATCAACATCACGCTCGCCGCTCTGAATTTGATTCCCCTTCCACCCCTCGACGGTTCGAAGATATTGATGGGAATCGCTCCGGGAAGAACCCAATATTTGCTCGCCCGTTTGGAGCCCTACGGGTTCTTTATCATCATCGGTCTCCTTTACCTCGGCCTTTTGGACCCCCTTATTAACTTTTTCCGGGGAATCATCGGGACGTTGATAGGGATCCTGCTGCCCTGAAGGCTCAATGGACACAACTGAGAAGTGATTGTGGTGGTTGTAGAAGGATTGCAGAGACAACCATACGGAAGACTTCTTCGAAAACCTTTTCCTTCTTAGAACTGTGGTTGTTTCTGGCTGTCACCCCGCCTGCCTTTACTCTTGAAGCCTCTAAATTCGTTTGAATTCGACCCATCCTTTCCCAATAACCATAAGAGCGTGAGGGAGTATACCGGCAATCTGATTTCGACCTACACGATCTTCCCCTTATTCCGAGTTTGAGGACAAATGAATTGCCTATTTTTCTGACAGTTGCCTATTTTTATGTGCAGGAGAAAGAAGAATAAATTTATCAAAAGGTTTACAGATTAAAGAAGAAACAGAAACTTTTGTCTGAGAAGAAAATTATTTTTATTTTAAATAGAATGCCCATAATAGAAATTCCCTAAAAGGTTCTGAGATCTCGTTAATTTGTTAATCTTTCTTGTAACTCCTTATTATTATACTTCTTTTTAGATTAAGTCATCTCTTTCAATTTTAATTAAAAGTTTAATCTGACATTTTGAAGAGAGAAGGCAACTCTTTTTCTTCTAGTAATTGCTCGATCAAAAGTGAGCCCTTCAAATTCATCAATTCCTTCACAAAAACTTCTAAGTCTCTGGTTTACTTTCATTGAAACAGTTTTAGAGAAAGCGTTCTTATTCTTAAGCGCTGAAAAATTAAACATAATCGGTTTGGAGGTGGGATATTAGACTGATCTCCCTATTCCTCCCTTCCCAGTGGGCATAAGAAAGACAAGGGGAATAGTACATAAGAGCACAACGCCAAAACAAGGGAAGGCAACTCTAAACCCATTCGCAGGCGTAGAGCTCAAATGAAGGATAAGCGTCGTTAATGAGATTCCGAAAGCTCCTCCAAGAGACCTAAACATTCCTCGAAGTCCTGTAATTGTAGCCACCCTGTCAGGCATGAGTTCAATGCAGGCGTTATTGGAAGCAGGCAAGGAAATTCCCATTCCGATCCCAGTGATCATGACCAGGATAGCCAAGATTTCAGCGGCTCCCAAATTAATATCAATCATTCTCAGTAGCCGAAACCCTAAACCACCGAGAAGGATTATGGAAAGCGACATGATGCTCAAACCTAAAATCATCGGCCATCGGTAACCCCATCGCTTAAGCGAAAAACTGGTTATAGCTGCGGCAGGAATAACTGCGAGAGACCGTGGGGTCAATATCATCCCGCTAAGCAGGGTGGATAACTTATAGACGGAGGTGGCATAGAGAGGAATGAAAGCAAAGATTCCGAGAAATCCCACACCTACCATCATGTTGTATAGGTTCGCCGCCAGGAAAGGTCTCGATCTTAACAAGGCTACATCCAGGATTGGGTTAGACTCCTTCTTCTCTTGCTCGAAAAAGAGGTAAATGAAAAAGAAACTGAAAAGCAAAAAGATTATTGCAAGTAAGAGAAAAAATATAGAGAAGTTTTCAGCAGTCAAAGTTAAGCTAAGCATGAGGAAGATTATCGCTCCAAAGAAAAGGGAAGCTCCCTTAAAGTCGATATGGGGTCGGGAAAGAGACTTTGAATCTTCAAGTAAGATCATAATCAAAACGATCAGAATAATACCGATGGGTAAATTGATATAGAAGATATATCGCCAGGAATATTGGCTCACAATCCAGCCGCCAAGGTTTGGGCCAAGAATGCCTCCTATGGGAAAAATACTTGTAAAGAGCCCGATAGCCCTCGCCCGATGCTCTGGAAATAGGTCGCTCACAATACCTGCTGCCGTAGGAAGAAAACTTGCTCCCCCAACGCCCTGAAGAAATCTAAAGGCCACCAGAAAGTAGATATTAGGTGCAAGGCCGCAGGCAACGGAGCTGGCCGTAAAAAGGATGAGAGAAATCAGAAAGACCCTTTTTCGACCAAAGGCGTCGCTCAGATTGCCCATCAACGGCATAGAGCTTGTAAGCGCAATCAGGTAGATTGAAATCGTCCAAGCTGCCCAGAGGACATTGGTGTGAAGGTCTTTTATAAGGTGGGAAAAAGCCACGGCAACCACTTCGCTGTCAATGGACCACATCAGAAGGCTTAACCCGGCAGAAGCAAATATAATGTAACGGCGCATTTTGGAAACAATCCTTAAAGTCAGATGTTGCAGAACTTTTTGCAATTATAATTTGAGGCTTTCACATTATCAAACGACGGGATCTTTCCCCCATCGGCTCAGATATTTTATAAACGGTTCCTCCTCTATCACAATTTTCCTACGACCCAGCTGAATCTCGTTACGATCGTCAGGGAGATGAATTTTATAGATACAAATCCAACGAATCTCGTGAATGTCGTGGAGGGGAGCATACTGGAGCCATTGAAGCAAAGTGACCTGATTCTGTCCTATGATAAAATGAATGGCCTTTCGGGAATCAAGTATGAGATCAGGCTGCCGAAAAAAGAGGTAAAGGATCTTGAGCAGGGAAAGGATACTCAGGAAGATCTAAAAACCGACGTTCGATTGGAGGATGCAGGGTTCGGTAAATAAGGATGCCGGGTTCGGTAAATTTAGATCGGGGGTTCGGTAAACGAAAAGTGGCATAAGAGGATGATATTATTCTGGATCTTAAAAACACAAGATATATAAAGATATATAAATCAAAAGATCAAAAAACCGATCCTTCAGACCGGTTTTTCCTACCATTATTTTTTTATTTTTTTTGTTTTTAGTAATAGAATTCTTACTAAAAGATTTCAAGTTAAAAAAGAAATACAAAAAACAAATAAAAAAAATGGTAAGAGAGAGAAGCATATGCTACTTCCATGAGAGGTTCAATCTGACTGGATGGAGTTTCTAAATGAAGGGTTCTAACTTTTTCTGGGTCATTCGAAATAGGGATCATAATGATTTTTACGGAATATATCATTTCATCCTTAACAAATCGTTCTAATATAACAATAGGTTCATAACCGTTGAGATGTCCTAAAAATAAAAAAAACTATAAGAAGTCCATGACGATTCGCTTTATAGATAGAATGGTGAGAAACCAAGATTGTTATTGACAGAAGGTGCTCTTGGGGATAAAATGTCAAAATTATTGCTTGCACTAAGGAGGGCTGTCGAATGATAAAAAACTTTAATGGTCTCAAGGAGCAACTACGGGAATTATCGGCAATAATAAACTCATTCAAATCTGAGGCTGTCCAACTCCGCCTCGTCGATCTAATCTTCCAAGGCACAGACATTACGGGCGAAGAGGAAGGCACGGCCAGCACAGGAACTCGAAGGACAACGATGAGACGCAAACCGAGCAAGACTAGAAAGAAAAAGGAAGAAGCGAAAGACAAAAAAACCGTCAAAGCCGGCCGAGTCGGTCCTGCCACCACCCTCACTCAGTTGATTGGAGAGGGATTCTTCCGAAATAAACGGATCATAACTGACATTATTAATCATGCTGAAAAGAAAAAGGCCCAAAAATTCAAAGCTAATGAACTATCAGGCCCATTGGCCCGTTTTGTGAGAGATGGCCGACTAGACCGCGACGAAAATAAGGAAGGGCAATATGAGTACTACAAGAAGTAAAAACCTATCTCTAGAAATAGCCCTTGCTACAATTCCAAACAACTTTCGAAAAAAAATGATTAGTACATACTTAGACGTCAAGAGAAGGCACAGAGATGGAGTATATGACGCCGCTGGTCTCAGCATTGGCAAGTTTTGTGAATCCGTCCTTCGTTTCCTACAAAATGAATTGACTGGCTCATCCACCCCGTTTGGCCAAAAAATAGACAACCTTGCTGATGAGTGCATCCGTCTCGAAAAAGTCCCAAAGTCTGCTGGAAACGAGTCACTGCGGCTAGTTATACCCCGTTCACTTGTATTCCTCTACACTCTTCGAAACAAGCGTGGAATTGGCCATGTCGGTGGAGATGTTGATGCAAATGAGATCGATTCCGCCACAATGGCAAGAGGTGCTGACTGGATTCTGTGCGAACTTATCCGAATCTACCACAAGCTTTCTCTTGAGGATGCCCAGGCATTGATCGATTCCATCTCGACGCGCAATCTGCCAGTCATATGGGAAGTTGCGGGAAAGAAAAGGGTCTTGCTTAAAGGGCTCAACTATCCTGATCAAGTTCTGCTTTTACTCTATAGCGACCCTCAGAACGGTGTGCTAACGGAAGATCTGTTTGCTTGGACGGAGTATACCAACTCCACCAGGTTTAAGAAGTTAGTCCTTGCTGGTCTACATAAGAACAGGCTAGTCGAGTACGACAAGGGATCCGAAATAATTTACATCTCCCCAACTGGATCAAGGCGAGTGGAGGAGCATATTCTCCGGCCTGGAAAGAAAGACAGCTAACAAATTGCTTCAGCCGATGGCTTACAGGTACCGCTGAGCTTTACGTTAAACTCGATTTCAATCCGAAATCATCCGATAGGGAGTTGTTCTGCCAAGGCCAAAATATGTTTCAACTCCGAATATCCCGACTCCCGTCCTTCCATCTCTTCTGGGCCTTTAGTGTTTCGCCTTCGAAAATCAATTAAGCATTCACCGACCAATCCCAAATTGTCCCCTTCCAGCCTGAAATGACTCCATTCTCTTTACATTCCAGGCAAGACCAAGATATAGCCTCTTTTTCGTTTATAAAAGCAATGATCTCTCCTGGGCATTTTGTGCGCTTGAACCGCCTTCTACACTTAACCCCAGTCGCCAATGCATTTCTTTGACGGGTTGTTACACCTTTTACGATACGACCAAGGTATTCTGCAAGAGTACGTGCCGGATTTGGCATGTCCGCCATGCTTCCATCTTCTTTCAAAAAATGCTTCAAATCTGAGATCAATGCCATCTATAAATGTCCTCCTCTAAAATAGCCTCGTTACTCCGTTACGAGGATCTACTCCATACCGGTCTCGAGTTATCATTTATCACAAAATTCTGGCATTTTCAATCAAGCATCCGATGGCTTCCCTAAAAATAATTAGATGTCACTCCAGAGACAAAAACGACAACCTTATTCAATTTTCCGATCCAGGGGACAGGAGCAGATGGATTCAAAATTGCCTTGCTTGACCTGGATGAAGGATTGAAAGGGATGGATGCCACATTAGTTCATACCATGCACGATGAGATTATTGTTGAAGCAAAAGCTGAGATTGTTGAGGAGGTTGCAGGTATTTTAGAGGAATGTATGATCAAACCCTTTGAAGCATTGGTACCTTCTGTTCCATTCAAGGTGGAGTTGAGGATTCAGGATAGGTGGGAGAACCGTTCACGATAGGCGGCCCTTTCTGGCTTGACTTGATAGCCGTTTTTGCCTAAGATTTGAATGTGGCCCGTGCCATTGGTTAACCCTTCGCCCCTGAAAAGGAGCCTACGATGAACCGGTACAGGTATTTTTGTAGGAATTGCTGGGATAAGGAAGGCAAGGAAGTCATCAAAAAATGGACAGGTGGTCCCCAGGAAAAATGCGAATTCTGCAAGCAGGACATGGAACTCCAAAAGCAGCTTGTTGTAGGCTTTGGAAAGCACAGAACTGGCGCGTCATCAGGGTGGGTAAAAGCTTAGAGGCCCCTGAATCCCATGCAATCAACGCCAACTGGACCCATATTCCTTCAGGAGGATTGAATGGCTATTGACAGGAAGATTGCCGATGTTGCTGATGCCTTCTATGCATTTACGGAGCGGCTTGAAGCAGTTAAGGAATTCACGCGCGAAGAAAGGAAAGCGCTTACGCAAGCGATACCTCCGGAACGCGCAGGCTATTGGATGGCGCTGTTCAATGCACTCTACAGGGAGCAGGGAGTGGCGCGCCAGCTGTTCCCCATAAGGGAATACCACATAGGGAAGAAAAACCACCCGGCATCTCCGGGCGAGGTCAAAGCCTCTGAAGAAACCCCTCCCCAACCTCACGAGTAAAAATCCGGAGCCGGACCCGCTGGTAGGAGTCCAGGGAATTTCTGCCCCTTTGTCCGGGCATTCTTCTTCCGCAGCAAGGGACCCTTGGGCCGCAGCCCCACGAGGACAGCGCATTCCCAGCAGAGGAAGTAATCAAACACCCAGTCTTCGGTTGCCTTTCTTTCCACTTGGACAAGGGCGATTTTGGCATAAAAAAAAGGCTCCTTCGCATCAGGAGTCACAACAACCGACATGCCTCCCTCGGGCCTCTTGCAGAAATAGCACTTTTTGGGGGTCTTCTTACCTTTCTCCAGGGCTTTTATCTCCTTCTTAACCTCCTCCTCGGTCAGGCCTGTGCACCATCTCCTTATCTCTTTCTTCTCCATGCGAGCCTCCTGTAATGGGATTCGTCGAAAATATTAGCCCCGCCTGACATGTTTGTAAAGCGAAACCTCCCCACCCCGGAATCCCTTCCCTGAGCGCTCCAAAGACTTCTTCCTCCTTGTGTTTGAAAACCTTGTTCGATGCAACACTTCAACCAGCAAAAGACAGAACCAATTTGGGAGTCGATTTGATTATCAGATCGTAATTTCTTCGAGGGTTCGTATAGTGGCAAGGTATCCTCGTTTTTAAAGAGTCCGAAACATCCACAACATTTGGGGGGCCTTGCTGATTTTCTTCCTTAAATTGAGATTTATCAGTAGACCTGGTAATGCGATATTACGAATGGAAATCGATTATGAATATGAAGAGGGTCAGGCTTAGGTATGATTCGTAAAGAATAGATGGATATGGAAGAATCTTGTCCCATGTCTACTCTGATGATGAGACTTCGTTAACTCTGAGAGTAATCAAATAAGGCTATGGTTGTGTAAAGGAGGGATACTGCTGAATTGCTCTGAGAGTTCATACGGAAGCAGTATCGGAATGAAACCCCTCGAAACAGCCAACTCGGCTTCTTCATTTGTGGAAACCCGTCTAATGAGGTCTTTCTGGCCTCTAGTCCTAAGACCCCTGCAAATGCGTCGAGCATTCCTTTGGGAAAGGCGTATACAAAAAAGTGTCCTTCAACAACCGTGAATGAGGGGTTGAACTCAATCGCAAGTCCTCCTCCCACGGCTTTTTTCTTAAGCATCCCCGCTTCTATAAGCTTTTCGGCAAACTTTTTTCGTGCCACTCCCGACCTCTCGAGCAACTTTGCAATTTCCAAAAAGAGTTGCGGCATCTTTTGGGTCATGAGCTTTCTCGAAACATCAAACCGGAACCACCACAGATCATAGCTAAAGAGAGATTTTCTTTTAGAAACTTCGCTCATTTCTCCTGCATACATGTTCCTTATGTAAAGCTGGTTCGGATAATCAAAAATAGCAGACGGCATTTCCCTTGGGCAATCCTCAGAGGAAAATCTTTTTTCCGCGATCCGTTTCACCATAAGCCCTTTGTTCCAGAAGCGCACGATCTTCCCCATGAAATCCTTGGTCTGCCTTGTAG
>CAWEAV010000030.1:0-86878 GCA_963806715.1 uncultured delta proteobacterium | reverse complement strand
ACTCATCGGCCTTCCTCCAACCAAAGATGCCAGGAAATCTGGGGATGGTGGATATCCAGACTCTCTCCGCCCAAAGGCGGGCGATCTCCATCTCCATGATTCAGTTTTCTCACGTCTCCCTCAGGGCGGGAAAAGTGATAATGAACGTCGCTCCCTTCCCTGGTTGATTATCGATCTCGATCCGGCCCTGGTGGGAGACAATAATCTTATGGACCATGGGCAACCCTAAGCCGAAGCTCGATTCTTTGGTGCTGTAGAAAGGGTTAAAGATATTCGAAAGATTTCCGGGATCAATACCCTTCCCCGTATCTTTCACCTCCAACCTTATACGGGAGACTCCATCCTTTGAAAATGGGTAGAGCCTAAGGGTCAGGGTTCCCTCCCGATCCATCGATTCACAGGCGTTTTTGATCAGGCTATAAAAGGCATGCTTTAACTGGTGATGATCCCCGAGGACCTTGGGAATCCCTTCGGCATACTCCCTGACGAGCCGAATCTTTCCGGTACTGACCTCTTCCTGAACCAAGGAAAGACTGTCCTCTAAGAGACGGGAGAGATCCTGTGGAACATGGACCGTGACCGCCTCATGGGTGTAATGATTGATACCATTCAGCACCCTCTCAAGCCTTGCCACTTCCCGGATGATCGTCTGAGTATATCGCTTCTCCGTTGATTCGGTTGGCATCGTCCGGTCGAGGCGACGGGCAAATCCTCCAATGGCAGTCAGGGGGTTTTTGATCTCGTGGGCAATGGTCTCCGACAATTCTCCGAGGGCCGCCATCTTCTCCTGATGACCGATGAGAGATTGGGCCTCCTTCAGCTCTTGATGAACTTCTTCGAGGTTCCGGTAGAGCAGAGCATTCTCAATGGCCATCCCCGCTTGATGGGCAAACATAGTAAGAAATTGAAGGTCTTCATTCTCGATGGGATTCTGGTTGTAAAGGTTGTCCACCAGAATCACTCCGATCACCCTGCCTTTACCCCAAAGCGGAACAGTGGCAAAAGCATAAGACTTAGGATCACGACTGAGAAGCCTCCCTTCATAACATCCGACCCCTGAGTCCAGAGAACAGTGGCCTTCACATCCAGTTCGAAACCCATCTTCTTCGGTTCGAGATGGTTGAATATTGAACGGCTTTCCTTCAAGAACCGTTTTTGCAAGAAGACACTGATCTTGTTCAAGAGGGATCTCGATCCCTCTGACAATGAGGTCCAAATGAGAAGAGCTTTCAGGAAGAGGTTTAAGCTGGGGGATGACCACTGAGGGAAACCCCCTCCTCTGGGAAAGGGCGTTCCATATCCGACCGGCCTCTTCTGCATTGTCCGGACCCACCGCAAGGGTCCCTTTCAGGACACGTCTCTTCTCATCGACCATGAAGAGCATCGCCCGATTGAACCCGAACCCTTCTCCAATGGTGATGGCTGTTAAGGTCATCTGGAGGGTCCGCTCAAGGTGAACCGTGGTGAGGAGGGTCTTGTTTAGTTCATAGAGCGTCGAGAGTTGTTTCACACTCCTTTCATGATTCTGAACCAATTGGGAGGTCTCGAAATGGGTCATCGCATTCTCGACAGAGCAAGAGATCTGGTTCGCCATCGTCAACAACAACTGAAAATCCCGTTCATTAAACCTCGAACCGGCGGTCTCCCTATCATAGAAAGCCAGGGTCCCGAAACTTCTTCCTTTTGAGAGAAGGGGAGCACAGAGAACTGACGAGGAAAGTTTCTCCTGGCCTGGGGGGTTGAGTGAAATGGGGATCTGGGTAAAGAAGACCCCCTTTGCCATCTCCTCATCGAGAGGATCTTGATCATAGTCTCCGATACCGAACTGGACCCTCAATTCTCCTGTCACCCTATCCTCGATCCTCAGTACTCCTCCCCTTGCCCCGAACATTTTCAATCCACTTTGAATGATGAGTTCAAAGAGGTCCTCCAGCTTCAAGGTAGAGGTGATTTCCTTTCCCAAGTGATGGAGTGCGGTCAATTCAGCAATCGTCTGTTCGGCCTCGGCATGAAGGACCCCATTCCGTAGAAGTCCTCCGATCCCTTTTGCCAAGAGAAGGAGGAAGTCGACCTCCTCGGAAGAGAAATCCCTCGGTTTTGAAAAACCGAGATAGAGGATCCCCCCGAAGGAATTTTGGCCCGATAGGGGAAGGCAGATAAAGGCCGGGCAAACAAATCGTTCTTCCCCTGGAAGGATTCGTTCTCTATCGATAGAAGCCTCACCTCCCACCCATAAGTCCTTCTTTTCGGAGACCATACGGGAAAAAAATCCATTTGGACCGATTTGATCCGGGTTGATCAGGAGGCATTGATCCGGGTGAAAGGCTTCGGAGATCGAATGAAGGATCTGTTCCAGCATGGTTTCGATCGGGAGGGAAGCAGTTGAAATTTGAAGGAACTCTCTTAGGAGTTCATAGGGATGGAACTGCCCAGGCATAAGAAATTACTTTGCCTCCCTCAGATAGGCTGCGGCCTCTTCAGGGGGTGTCGGATTGATATAAAACCCCGTGCCCCATTCGAACCCAGCCACCCTGGTCAATTTAGGCATGATCTCAAAATGCCAATGGTAATGGTCCCGATCCTGCTCGGGAGAGGAAGACGTATGGATAATGTAATTGTAGGGCGGATCCCGAAGAACCTGGTTCAACTTATTCAGGGTATCCGAAAGGATCTGTGAAGCCTGTTCGTAATGGAAAGGCTCCATGAGTTCAAAGCTGGGGAAATGGGCTTTGGGAAGGATCCAGGTCTCAAAGGGAAAACGGGAAGCATAGGGAGTGATGGAGAGAAAGGCCTGGTTTTCGCCGACGATACGCGTCTTCTCATGAAGCTCTTGGCGAATGATGTCACAATAGGCGCAGCGGTCCCTATACTGGAAATAGGTCTTGGCCCCTTCAACCTCCTCGATCACCCTTCTTGGGACAATCGGAAGTGCGATGATCTGGGAGTGGGAATGCTCCAGAGAAGCGCCTGCAGCAACGCCATGGTTCTTAAAGACCATGACGTATCGGAGCCGGAAATCACGCCTCAGATCGATGATCCGTGCCCGGTATGCCAAAAGAACATCTTCCACAGCCTTGCTGGGCAACGTGGCAAGAGTTTCTTGGTGCAGGGGGGTCTCGACCACCACTTCATGGGCACCGATGCCGTTCATCTTATCGTAGATCCCGTCCCCTTCCCGGTTCAAATCCCCCTCAATCCGGAGAGCGGGAAACTTATTCGGGACGACCCGAAGACTCCAGCCAGGCGTATTGGGAGGGGTTCCGCTATTTCGAAAGGCCACAATTTCAGGCGGGGTCTTATCCTCGTTTCCCTCACAGAGGGGACAAAAACCACCGACGGATCTTCGGTCCTCAGGTGTGAAGTCTGAGGGTCTTCTCCCTCTTTCCGTCGATATGATCACCCATCTTCCGTGGATGGGATCTTTCCTCAGTTCAGGCACGGTCTTCCCCCTAATTCAAAAAATGGGCTAAGAAGGAAAACTTCTTTTGAGCTTTATCTTACGGTTGTGGGCTACCTGTTCTCTTTGTTCCTCTTCAGTCTTACACTCAATGCATTGGGTTGTGACCGGCCTAACCATCAGCCTTTTTTCCGAAATCGGCCTCCCACAAGCATCACAAATGCCAAAGGTTCCATCCTCAATCCGATCGATCGCTTCCTTCACCTTCGTGATCAGCTTTCGCTCCCGGTCCTTGATCCGGAGCATGAAATTCCGGTCTGACTCGAATGAGGCCCGGTCCGTCGGATCGGGGAATCCCCCTTTTTTATCTTCGACCATACCGGTCATGGTCTTTTCCGCTTCTTCGATCAGTGCATGGAGCCTGCCTTCCAGTAGCCCCTTAAAATAGAAAAGTTTTTCCTGATTCATTTAAAGACTCCTTACCTCGTACTCAAACCCCACCCACCTTAATTTTTAAAAGTAATATATTTTTTTCAATAAAGTCAAATCAAAAATAGGGGGGTTGGGTATCCCTCGGTTAAGAACGCGATTGGGTCGGAGTAGTCTCCCCTCCGAATCCTTGAAAAGCGGATCATCAGAGGGAGGATCATCGGCAGGTAGTGCTAAAGGGACCGTTTTAGGGGTATCCGGCCTACCGTTCATCTCTCAAGGGTGCCGCTTCAAGTTTTCTCCGTAGAGACCACTCCGACACTGAGAATAGGATCTCCGGCCGAGACCGAGGGGTTACGGGGTTGGATGGAGTGATTCAATTCGGCTCAGGTAAGAAAAAATGGCAAGCGACAAGATGCTCTTCCCCGGCACTTAAAAGGAGAGGTTCTTCGATCTGACACCTCTCTTTTGCATGGGGGCATCGGGGTTGAAAAGAACAACCCTGTCCCAAAGACAGACGGGGTTCCTCTTTGTTAACGTCTCCTATCCTTTCCTGATAAGCCTCCAACTTGGGGATGGAATTAAGTAATAGCCCGGTATACGGGTGTAAGGGCCGGCGAAAAAGTTCCTCCCCATTGGACATCTCTATAATCTTTCCGAGATACATCACAGCGATTCGATCGCTGATGTGCTTAACGACTCGGAGATCATGAGAAATAAAGAGATAGGTGAGCCCTAACTGGTCACGGAGGTCCATCAGTAGGTTGAGGATCTGAGCCTGGATTGAAACATCCAAGGCAGACACCGGCTCATCGGCAATGACCAGCTCCGGATTGAGGGAGATAGCCCTTGCAATGCCAATACGCTGACGCTGTCCACCACTGAACTCATGGGGGTAACGGTAGGCATCCTTGGGATGGAGTCCCACCTTTTCAAGAATTTCGGAAACCTTTTCAGCTCTCTTTTTTCCCCGTGCAATACCATGGACTTCAAGCCCTTCACCGACGATCTCCTCCACCTTCATCCTGGGATTGAGGGATTCATAGGGGTCCTGAAAAATGAATTGCATGTGAGGCCGCAGTTTTCTTATCTCTTCTCGAGAGAGATGGAGAATCTCCTGTCCCTTAAAAAAAACTTGACCTGAGGTCGGCTCCACCAGTCTCAAGGCCGACTTTCCTACTGTCGTCTTTCCACACCCGCTCTCTCCGACCAACCCGAGGGTTTCGCCTTTGCGAATGGAGAAGGAGACCCCATCTACGGCACGGATCGGTTTCTTGTCCGAAGAGAAGAGTTCCTCCTTGAAATAGTACTTTTTTAGATCCTGAACCTGAAGCAAGAAATGATGATCAGGCTTATCCATTTTTGGGGAATCCTTTTTTACATAACGCTGCCAAAAAAAACCCGGGCTCCGACCGTTCAAGGGTTTGTTGAAGATCTTTCCTGGAGCCCTTGGCCCCTTACCCTCTCTTTAACAACATTCCTCCCAGCGGATGCAGCGGCTGTAATGCCCTCCATCCACTTGGAAGAGAGGAGGTTCTTCCTTTTTGCAGTCTTCGATCATCAGATAGCAGCGCGGATGAAATTTACATCCAACGGGCAAAGCCATCGCGTCCGGGACCTGACCCGGAATGGCGGGAAGTCTTTTCTTCCTCTCCTCGATCCTGGGGATAGAGTTGACAAGACCCCTTGTGTAGGGATGGCGCATCTGTCCAAGAATCGACCCGATGGAGCCCCGCTCCATCACACGCCCGGCATACATGACCACCACCTGGTCCGCCATCTCCGAAACAACACCCAGATCATGGGTTATCAACATCACGGACATTTTCATCTCGCTCTGGATCTCCTTCAGGAGATTGAGAATCTCTTCCTGAATGGTCACATCGAGAGCCGTTGTCGGCTCATCTGCAATCAGCAGTTTCGGCTGGCAGGAGAGGGCCATGGCGATCATCGCTCTCTGCCTCATCCCTCCGCTCAATTGATGAGGATAGGAATCGATGCGGGTTTCCGGGGACGGAATCTTGACCCGATGGAGCATCTCAATCGCTCTTTTTCGAGCCTCACGCTTATCAAGCCCTTGGTGGAAGAGAATCGCTTCCATGATTTGATCCCCGATGGTAAAAACCGGATTAAGGGAAGTCATCGGTTCCTGAAAAATCATCGAAATCTCGTTTCCCCTGACCTTTTGCATCTCCTTTTCTTCGAGTCTTACCAGATCTCTCCCCTCGAAAAGGATCTCACCGTTGACGATCTTGCCCGGAGGATCAGGGATGAGCTTGAGGATGGAAAGAGAGGTGACGCTCTTTCCGCATCCGGATTCGCCCACGATTCCAAGAACCTCTCCGGGATGGATGTCGAACGTGACGTTTTCAACCGCGCTGACGACGCCCTCATCGGTGTAGAAATAGGTAGAAAGCGAGCGAACTTCAAGCAGCGGTTTTTCTGGCGAGATGAGGTTTCTCATCGCTTCCCTCTGAGCCTCGGATCAAGGGCGTCCCGCAGGCCTTCTCCCACCAGGTTGAAACAGAGGACCGTAATGAGAATCGCCAATCCCGGGAAGACCGTCAGCCACCAGGCATCAAAGATATAGGTCCTTCCCTCGGTCAGAATATTTCCCCAACTCGGCGCAGGGGGCTGGACGCCAAAGCCGAGGAAACTCAAACCGGCTTCCACCAAAATCGCCGAAGCCACGCTGAGCGTGGCAGTCACAAAAACAGGAGCCAGGGCATTGGGCAGGATGTGCCGAAAGATAATCCGGAGATCCTTTACCCCGAGGGATCTTGCGGCCTGGACAAAATCTCGTTCACGCAGAGAAAGAAATTCGGCTCTGACGAACCGTGCGGTTCCCATCCAGGAGGTAATACCAATGACGACCATGATATTAACCAGGCTGGGGCCCATGATGGCAACGACCGTCAGAATAAGGAAGAAGGAAGGAAAACAAAGCATGGTGTCAACAAAACGCATAAGCAGCGAGTCCACCCATGAACTGTAATATCCCGCCGTCGCTCCCACAAAAACCCCGATGAGGATCGAGATCCCCACGGCTATAAATCCAACCGTCAGGGAGATTCTGGAGCCATGGAGCATCCGGCTAAAAACATCTCTTCCCAGCTGGTCCGTCCCAAGATAGTTAAGCGGAGAAGGAGCTTTCAGCTTCAAGGAAACATCGGTTTTGCCAGGATCGTATGGGGAGAGTGGGCCAGCAAAGACGGCGATCAGGAAGATGAGGATCACCAGGACCAATCCTCCAACTGCGAGTCGGTTCTTTTTAAAGTATCGCCAGAAGACACTCACTTGAGAATCCATCTGCTATCCCAAATCCTAAATCCCAAATGTGAATATGTAAATTGGAAACAAATCCAAAATTCAAATGATCAAATTTCCAAAACTTTGTTGCCCTCACCCCACCCTCTCCCCCCCAGGGGAGAGGGCAAGGATCAGGGGGTTACCGATATCGGATTCGCGGATCGGCGATTCCGTAAAGGATATCAGCAATAAAATTTCCAAGAAGCGTGAGCACAGCCGATATGGTCAGGACGGTCATCACCACGGGGTAATCTCTTGCGAGGACAGCCTGATAAGAGAGTCGTCCAATCCCGGGCCAGGCAAAGACGGTCTCCATGATGATCGAACCTCCGATCAGGTCCGGAATAAGAAACCCGAAGATCGTGATGATGGGAAGCAGGGCATTCCGCAGCGCGTGCTTGTAATAGACCACTTCCTCTGGAATGCCTTTGGCCTTGGCTGTCCGGACATAATCCTGGCGAATCACCTCCAGCATGCTGGACCGTGTGTACCGCGAAAGGCCGGCGATCGAATGGATGGCCAGAATGATCGAGGGGAGCATCAGATGCCAGGTCCGATCCAGAACCAGTTCCGTGATGGTGAAGTCCTCGGTCACAAAGGACCGCATTCCAAGAACGGGATAACCAAAGAGCATGACCGTTCCGAGGATGAGAAGATAGGCCAGCCAGAACGTCGGAGCCGAAATTCCCAGGTAGGCTCCAAACGTACCCAGATGATCAAGAAAACTATACTGTCGCTTTGCCGAAAAGACACCGAGGGGGATGGCGAGAGAAAAGGTGATAATCGTCGCAACCAGATTGAGAAGGAGCGTGTTCCAGATTCTCTCCTCAATCTTTTTCAGCACCGGTCTTCCGTCCTTGAAAGAATAGAGCTTTCCTGTAAACAACTTTTTTAACCACAGAAAGTATTGCTGATAAATCGGCTTATCGAGGTCGTAGTTTTTCATCATCTGCTCGATCACCTTGGGAGAAGCCTTCGGGTCCATGGTCAGAGCGATTGGACTCCCGGGGGCCTGGGTAATGACGACCCAGGAGATGATGCTGATGCCTACCAGGGTAATCAACATTTGACCGAGACGGCGGAGGATAAAAGAAGTCATACGCTATTGCTCCAGCACAGGTGCTCCCGGGACATACCACTGGGTGAGGTCGTAGGTTAACCCCGCCTTTTCCATCTTAATTGGATGAAAGACTTCCTTGCCGCTTGCATCCTTTTCCACCAGCACAAATTTCTTCTGGAGCGCCGCAATACCAAGCGGCACATAAAGAAATGTGTAGGGTTGATCTTCAGCCATTAACTCATTGATTCGCCAGTAGACCTGTTTCCGCTTCTCGACGTCGTATTCTCTTCTTCCCTCCTCCCACAGCCGGTCCACTTCCGGATTGCGGTAGGAGACGAAGTTGAATCCTTTCTCAATTTGACTCGAGTGCCAAATCTGATAAGCGTCGGGGTCAGGAGAGAGGCTCCATCCCAGGATACAGGCATCAAACGCTTTCACATTGATGAAGTTTTTGAGAAAAACGCTCCATTCATAGAACTCGAATTTCACATCGATGCCTATTTCTTTGAGCGCCCTCTGGACCAGGACACCCACGTCCCTTCGGGTCTCGTTGCCGCTGTTGGTAATGAGCTTGAAGCTGAGAGGCTTCCCATCTTTTTCCAGGATGCCGTCACCGTTTGTATCTTTCCATCCGGCTTCCGCCAGTAACTGGCGGGCTTTCGCAGGATCATAGGGGAAGGGTTTCACGTGGGGGTTCGAGTACCAGAATTGCGGCGGGAAAGGACCGTTCGCTACCGCTCCCAATCCGTAGAGCACATACTGGACAATCTCTGCACGGTTGATCGCATAGGTGAACGCCTGCCGAACCCTCTTGTCCTGAAAGAGCGGGTTCTTGAGATTATATCCGATATAGGTATAGCCGAGGCTCGGCTGAGAATAAACATTCAAGAAAGGGACCTCTTTCATCCTCCGGAACTCAAATGGATAGACTCCGTAATAGTCAATACCGCGCGTGAGGAGTTCCATTTCAGTCAGCGACGGATCGGGAATAATCCTGTAGATGATCCGGTCCAGATGGGGCCTTCCCTGGAAATACTTCTGATTGGCCTCGACGACAATCTTCTCATCCGTCACCCATTCCCGAAACCGGAAAGGGCCTGTCCCAACGGGCTTTCGGTTAAACGGCGTGGTGTTGATATCCTGGTTCTCGAGAAGATGTTTCGGGAGGATACCCATGCCCCACGTACTCAGGCCCGGGGAAAAGGGCTGGCTGTAAGTTACTCTGAAGGTATAGGGATCCACGATCTCTGCCTTCTTGACGAGCTCATAGTCGCTTCGGCGAACCGTGTTCGTCTTTTCATCCATGATCTTGTCATAGGTAAACTTCACATCCTCGGCAGTGAATCCTTTCCCGTCGTGCCAGAGAACCCCCTTTCGCAGAAAGAAGGTGATTTCCGGTTCAGGCCCCTCCTTGACCTTCCACGCTTCCGCCAGATCGCCAACAAAATGCTCGAGGTTTCTGTCGTACTTGATCAGACCGTTGAAAACAAAACCATTAATGTCGCTGGAGGCGGAATCCTGGGCAAGAATCGGATTGAGATAGGAAGCATCACCGATGGAACTTTCCACGAGCTGGTTGACTTTCTGGGGTGGACGGGAGCCGACAAAAATGATATTGATCCCCAGAAGGATGAGGAAAATTATGGGAGAAATAAGGAGAAGGGTTTTAGTCCTCAGAGAGATGTCCTTTCAAATGCGATTCCAGTATCAATCATTATAGAGAAAAAATCCCTCTTTCTCAACCCTATCCTCCGACTCTCTGCTCCAAGAAGCTTTGTTTCATTTCTGTAATTTAAAGCCGTTTTCAGATCATTCATCCCCGATGCATTTGCCATCTGAATTCCTTTACCGGGTAGTCACCAACACTTGGTAACCCATCTGGGAAAGCTGTTCTGCCCTGGTTAAAGCAGATTCCATGGTATCGAAGGGTCCAATTCTGACGCGATAATAAGTCTGGATTGACGTCTCGACAGGGGTCACAAGGACGTTCTCAAAGCTTTTTTTCAACTGTTCAGCCAATCTCTGTGCCTTGGTCTCGTCGGCAAAGGATCCGACTTGGAGGGTGATTCGCTGAATCTCTTCAATCCAGGGCCCGACCGTTTCCACCTTGACAAAGGCCGTTCCTTTCTCCCAAATCCCGAGAATCTTGGCCGCAGCATAAGAGAGATCAATCACCCTCTCTTTAACAAACGGGCCCCGATCATTGACCTTCAATTCGAGTGATTTTCCATTCTCCAGATTTGTAACAATGACGGTCGTCCCTAGGGCCAAGGTATTATGGGCACAGGTAAGCTGGTGCATATCATAAATATCACCGCTCGATGTTGGTTTTCCATGAAAATCCGGGCCGTACCAGGAAGCGATCCCATACTCAACCCCGTGGGTCTCCCATTTTTCCGTCTCCTCCCTATCCGGTCGGGTTGGTTTTTCCTCCTTGACAGCTTCCCTCTTCGCCTCTTTCTTTTCAGGAGGAGCAATCCTCTTCTCATAAACAACCTGGCGTTTGGGCAGACACGACACCAAAAAAAGGAAGGTCAATAGAACAGTGAAAAATCGAAACCCTGATTTTTTCATTTTTACCTATCAATCTCTTTTCGAATCGAAATTCCTTCTGATCCCAATTGGAGGACAAGCGATCCTTTTGGAACATCCTCTTTTCCTTGAACCTCAATCCGTTTCATCCCAAAACGCTCCCTCAATCTTTGAATGTTCCCATTCTTTTGGCCTCTCACATTTGATACCTCTCCAGGATGACAGAAGAATCGGGGTTGTGATTCATTGCGATGATCCTCAAGAAGATGAGCAGCCAAATCGAAATAAACCTCCGAATCAACGAGTTGGCGCAATGCTGGATGATAGGGACCAGCAAGATAAAAATCCTCTAAGTCCTTTGTCGGTTGAAGACCCATTCGGGCCACAGGAATGGATGACCTCTCGATTTTCACCAATCCTCTTTTGAGCCATTGAATCGCTTCCTCTAACGTCAGAGGAGTATACTTTTTTTCTTGCCAGAGGGCTTCGAGGGGAGCACCTTTAAACACCAGCGCAGGATGGATTCTGAGGAAATCGGGATGGAGATCGATGACCTGATCAAGGGTTTGGAGAAAACGATCGGGGGAATCTCCGGGAAGGCCAACCATCAAATGGATGCCTACCTCGAAACCCCAATGCTTCAATCGGGAGACGGCAGCAATGGTATCCTTTGTCGAGTGGCCGCGACGGGAAAGGAGGAGGACTTCATCGCTCATCGACTGGGCTCCCACCTCCACTGTCTTCACTCCATATTCTTTGAGCAGAGAAAGGACTTCTTCATCCAAAGCATCGGGTCGTGTCGAAATGCGAATCGAATGAATCACCCCTGAAGAGAGAAATGGGTGACCCTCCTTTAGATAGGAGCGCTGAGCTTCTTTGGGGATCGCCGTGAAACTTCCACCATAGAAGGCGACCTGTCTTTCTCTACATGGGTTCAATGGAAAATGATTCAGGGAGGCTTGGATAAATTCCCTGACATGAGCAGGAGATGGAACTTCTAAGGCAACGGTCTTCTGATTACAGAAGATGCAGCGCTGCTGACAGCCCAGATGGGGCAGAAAAACAGGAATAATCAACGGATTCATAATGTATCAGAATCTAAAGGTTAAAATTCATCAAGAACCTTTGAACTTTGGCGATCCGTTATTTGGATTTCATTTGGAATTTGAACGTCATCATCTGACATTTTTAGGGCCTCCAGGGCACTTTTCGCGGCCTCCTGCTCGGCCTCCTTTTTGCTCCTTCCCCATCCACTCCCCTTTACTTCTTTCCCGATGAGCACCGTGGCCTGAAACCGTTTATCATGATCGGGCCCTGACTTCTACCACGACTTGATATTTTGGAGATAGCCGGTGAACCTGCTGGGTCTGCTCCTGAAGGAGACTTTTGTAATCATTAAAAAAGGAGGAAACCCTTTCGAAGCTAAGATAGGGTTTGAAATGGCTATCGACGATCCCCCGGGCCTGATCAAACCCTGAATCGATATAGATGGCCCCAATCACTGCCTCATAGACATTGGCCAAGATCGATGTCTTCTTTCTCCCACCATCTAGAAGTTCGCCTTTACCCAGAAGAAGGTGCTCCTCCAATTGAAGTTCCCTGGAGAGGTGTGCTAAAAAACTCCGTTTGACCAGATGGGATCTCCATTTCGAAAGAATCCCTTCCTGGGCCTCTGGAAACTCCTGAAGAAGAAGCGAGCTGACGGCAAGATTGAGAACCGCATCTCCAAGAAATTCCAAGACCTCGTTCCCATTCTCCCCTGAAGGATTCGGCTGAGTCGTTGACGATTCATGCGTATACGACTTATGGGTCAGCGCACGATCCAAGCACTGGATCTCTTGAAATCGATAGCCCAGGCTGTCCTCCAGTCTCCCTCAGTGATTCTTTCCTCTCTTCATTCACACTTTATCCCTCCACCGCCTCACCCATAACACCCTTCTCTGTCAATTCTGTCACGATCACTTTGACCTCTTCGTTGATCCAATCTCTTCTTATTGTACGATTCTCGTCCCCGAGAAAAACCGGGATGTAGTTTCGCGAAAGCCCTTTCCAATCCCTCTCCTTGCTTCGCCGCTCCTCAACAAGAACCTCCAACTGTCGATGATGAAACCTTTGATAAAAGGCCTGGCGCTTCTCTTTCCCCAAAGCCCTCAGATGCTCAGCTCTGGTTTTGATCTCTGCTTCACCGACTCTGTCCGAGTAGTGAGCGGCAGGAGTTCCCTCTCTCCTCGAAAAGGGAAAGACATGGAGATAGGCAATGGGGAGGGATGAAATCAGTTCGAGAGTTTTCTGAAATCGTTCAACCGTCTCACCCGGAAAGCCCACAATCAGATCTGCCCCAATGGAAACGGTTGGAATCTTTCCGTGGAGTTCTTGAATGAGATCGGAGAGGAAGAAACGGCCATAATTTCGATTCATTTTCTTTAAGATTTCATCGTCTCCACTCTGGATGGGAATGTGGAGGTGAGGGCAGATCTTGCCCGACCGCGAGAGAAGCGTGATGAGACCAGGAGAAAAATCCCGGGGTTCGATTGAGCTCAGTCGGATTCTCAAAGGCGTCTCCTGGTTTTCCACCCGTTCCAGAAGTTTCTCGAGAGAGATGGAAGGACTGAGATCAAGGCCATAGGAGCCGAGGTGAATGCCCGAGAGCACGACTTCCCTATATCCCCTCTGCTTCAAATGGTTTAAACGTTCCAAAATCTTTTCCGGAACAAGGCTCCTTGACCTTCCTCTGGCATGAGGGACAATGCAGTACGAGCAGCGAGCATCACATCCATCCTGAACTTTGAGAAAGGCTCGAGTGTGGTTGCGAAAGGAATGGAGAGGGATATCCTCAAAGAGGGTTTCTTTGTGCATATTCTCAACCTGGATCTTGGGCAGTTCACCTCTCTCCAGGAGGGGAAGAAAAGAAGGGATTCTGTTTTTTTCCTGATTCCCCAGAAGGTAACTCACCCCTTCGATCTTTGAAATCCTTTCTGGATCGACCTGAGCGTAACATCCGGTTACGATGAGCAGGGTGTTGGAATTCTTACGGTGGGCCCTTCGAACCATCTGCCTCGATTGAAAGTCGGCCCGGTGGGTCACGGTACAGGTATTGATAATAGTAATATCGGCCTTTTCGCCAAAGGAAACGACCCGGTATCCGGTTTTTTCAAGGAATGCGATGAGGGCTTCTGATTCAAATTGGTTAACCTTACAGCCGAGGGTTGAAATCAGCAACTGTTTTCATCATCCCTAAAGTTGAACGAGTCTGATATTTCCCCAGACGCCCATCCGATCGTCAACAATGATCAGTGTCCCGAGGACCCCCTCAATCTCTTTCCCTTTTTCCAATCCCCGTTCGATATCCCTCTCATCACGGACAAGATTTCCCACAGCCGTCGCTGCTGCATCGGCAAGGGCCGCTGATTTGGAAAGGATACAGACCGCATCTGCCTTCCCAAAACTGAGCGAGGGCCCAACCGTTCCTGAGGACGTGCAGACCCCCACGGGAGAATCTTCAGGCGAAATAACGATCCCTAACTTGAGGCTGAGGGGTGAAGTTCCCGCATAGATCCCGATCATCCGCTCCCGGCTGGTGGCGAGATAGGTATCCCCTCCGTTTTCAATGATCACCTGTTTCGAGAACTTGAGCAGGTCTTTCGAGACAAACTCAGCCATGGCTCCAGCCACGGCCGCCATGGGACCGACATGGGCAAGATTGGAGGTGCGAATCATCTCCCTCCCAATCTCGGGAGCATAAGGATCTTCCTTCAAAGGAACAAGGCTCTTGAAAAATTCAGGATGCATGGCAATATAGGTTTCGAGTTGATGCCGGTATTTCAGGACGGATTCCCTGGCTTCATTGGAAAGATCCTTTTCCGCCCGAACGAGAAGGTCGGTTTCTTTGACGATCACCTCAAAATTGACGAGATCATCCGTCTTGACTAAATTCCGGTAGGTCCGCTCTTCGTACATCCTTCCCCAACAGTGAAACCATTATAATATTCAATAAGAAGGCGTGTCAACGAATCGCGTCGTAACAATTTGAAGGCAGGCCCGGCCGGGGCAGATCGAATGAGTTGCTTGCGCTTTCATCCCTGTGGGGATATAAATTTGTATAAGGGTTTTCTATATGAACCGGCTTAAACGCCTGCTGCGCAGTCGTGATTTTATCCTCTTTTTAGGCCTGATCCTTGGATTACTCTGGGGAGAAGCTGCCTATTGGACCAATCCACTCACCCTTCCTTTATTGGCTCTCGCCATGACCGTCTCCGTGATGGGAATTCCAGGGGCTATCTTTCGTATCCCTCGTTCCCTTGCAGGCCCTGCTCTGTCCGGTATCATCATGACTTATCTTGTGCTGAGTGGCATCATCCTCGGTTTGAGTTTCCTCCTCATCCATGACAAAAACCTGTGGAATGGGTTTGTTCTCATCGCCGCTGTTCCACCCGGTGTGGCCGTGATCCCTTTCACTCTCTTTTTAAACGGCAACCGCTTCTTTTCCCTCGTTGGAACGATGGGAGCCTATCTCGGGGCCTTAATCATCACCCCCCTGATCGCCCTATGGCTTCTTGGAACGGCCTTTATCAATCCTGTCAAACTCTTCATCATCATGGTCGAACTGATCCTTCTCCCTCTCTTTATATCCCAGTTCCTCGTCCGGACGGGAGCCTCTAAACGGATCGAACCCTTCAGGGGAACGATCACCAACTGGAGCTTCTTTGTGGTGACCTATACCATCGTGGGGCTTAACCGCCAGGTCTTTCTCGACCAACCCCTTTCCCTCCTGCCCGTGGCAATCATCGCACTCGTTACAACGTTTCTCTTAGGGTGGACGATCGAAGGAATGGGGAAACTTCTTCGAATTGATTCGACGACGGTCACAAGCCTTGTTCTGCTTGGAACGATAAAAAACTATGGGCTCGCCGGTGGCCTGTCGCTTGCGCTCTTCAGCAGAGATACCGCCGTGCCGGCCACCGTTTCAACCATCTTCATGACCGTCTATATCATCTGGTTAGGATTTAAACGTAAGAGCCAGAGGTCTTAGAAGCGTCTCTCCGCGAGGCCGAGGAGAAGGGGAAGCAATGATCCAAAAAGAACTCATTGAAAAAATCTATGTGGCAGCCAGCATGCAACGGTGGATGGATCACATTCGGCCCGTTGAATTCACAGAACTGGACAAGCAGGCCCATAAGATGATGATCGCTTTTGTCATTGCAAAATATGAAGAAGGGATCCAGGGAAAAGGGCGATTGGACTGGATCAAATTGATCGAAGGGGGGCTCTTCGAATTTTTGCAGAGGGTGGTCCTTACGGATATTAAACCACCCATCTTCAATCGCATTCGAAGCAAACATGGAGACGTCTTAAATCGGCTCATGCTGGAAAACCTCTCCGGGTCGATGGAAGGGGTGGAGGGCCTGAGAACCCGGTTTGAGACCTATCTCATGGATCCCGGAGAGGCCTTCTTTGAAAAAAGGATTCTCAGGGCCGCTCATGACCTGGCCACCTATTGGGAATTCAGAATGATTTACGAGTTGAACCAAAACATTTATGGAATTGATGGAACGAAGAAAAGAATCGAAAACGAGGTGGAAGTCCATTACAATCTTACCGGTGTTCAACAGATCGTCCTTTATAAAAAATCTCAGGGGTTTATCGATCTCTGCGGTCAACTTCGCTTTCAACAGCGATGGGCCCAAACCCCGAGAGTTCCGAAGACTTCGGTCCTGGGTCATATGCTCATCGTGGCCATCCTTTCCTATCTCCTCTCTTTGGAAATCACAACATGCAAAGAAAGACTTTACAACAACTATTTTGCCGCTCTGTTCCATGATCTTCCGGAGGTGCTTACCCGGGATATTATCTCTCCTGTGAAGAGATCAATCGAGGGGTTGGAGGACACGATCAAAGAGATCGAACAGGAACTCCTCGAAGAGAGCATCCTGCCTCTCCTGCCGATAGAATGGCATCCGGAGATGAAATACTTCTATTTCCATGAAGATCCTTTCGAAAACAAAGCGATCGAAAAAGGAAAAATCAAGCGAGGCTTATCCACAGACGAAATCAACGAAAAATATGACTCGGGAGGTCATTCTCCTCTGGATGGAACCATCATCTTCTTCTGTGATAAGCTGGCTGCGTATCTCGAAGCGATCCTATCGATTAAACACGGGATCAACTCCCGTGTTCTAACCGATGCAAAGAACAAGATTCGCAATAAATTTAAGCAGACTCGCATCGGAGGAACCTCCGTTGGTTACCTCTTCAAGTATGATTATTCGGTCTGAATCCGGCTCAAAATTTTCTTTATCCTGGAACGGCACAATCTTCAAGGCTTGCTAAGAGAATCCTTTAGCATTATGATTTCACGTAAGATAGACCTGTTAATGAAACTGTCATTGTGAGGAGTCCCGATGTGAAGGGACCATGACGCAATCCCAAGAAAAACAGGATTGGCATGCCCTTCGGGTTCGCAATGACAATCTTTAGGAGTGAGTTGGATAATTTTTGGAAAAAATTGATTCCGGTTTTGACATTGGTTCTATTGATTGTCGCCTTTGGCACAGCCGGGTATATGGTCATCGAGGGATGGAACATTCTCGATTCGATTTACATGACCATTCTCACCATCACCACAGTGGGTTTCCGGGAAGTTCATGATCTGTCTCCTAAGGGAACCGTCTTTACCATCCTACTCATCGTGGGTGGCGTCGGGACGGCGCTTTACGCCTTCACCGCAGGGGCAAGGTTTATTTTGGAAGGGGAGATCCAAAAAATCTTCGGGAGGAAGAAGTTGGAAAAGAAGATCAAGGAGTTAAAGGACCATTATATTATCTGTGGATATGGAAGGATGGGAAAGATCATCGCCAGGGAGCTCCACGAGGAAGGAGCCCAGTTCGTCGTAATCGAAAAAGATCCCGAGTCCCTGGGGGAAAAGGAAGAGATGCTGGCTGTCATCGGGGATGCCACTCGAGACCTGTCTCTCAAAGAGGCCGGGATTGAGAAAGCACGAGGATTAATCTCGGTTTTGCCAAATGATGCGGAAAACCTCTTTGTTGTCTTAAGTACGCGGGTCTTAAACCCCAATGTTTTAATCGTTTCCCGAGCGGTCGAAGAGGATTCCGAACAGAAACTCCTCCGGGCAGGGGCAAACAAAGTCGTTTCCCCCTACCATATTGGTGGCCTCCGGATGGCCCATACCGTTCTCAAACCAACCGTGGTGGACTTTATTGAATTTACGACGAGGAGTGGAAATATCGAACTCCAGATGCAGGAAGTCACGGTTCAGGAAGGCTCCCGTCTCATCGGCATGAGCTTAGAGGTTTGTAGCGTCGGAGACGACATGGGAGTCATCATCGTGGCGATCAAACAGGCAACAGGAGAAACGAGGTTTAACCCCACCCACCAAAGTGTCATCAAGGCAGGCGACATTTTGATTGTCCTTGGAGAAAGATCGAAATTAAAGGCCTTCGAAGAAAGGGCAAAGACCCCCTGATCCCGCCCCTCCTCCTACCGGGAAGGGGGAGAAAAAAATGGGAATTCCGTCTCATCCCAGCTTTTCCATCGATCTTCTTCCCTATCTTCTTAGAACCTCGACAACCTCGAGGCTACTGAAAAGCCATTTTTTTTCGATTCTTTTCAAGACACATTCAAGCTCCCGGGCTTCATCCACATTCTCGCCAGCGGTCGATTTTCCTGATAATCGGGCCGTGAGATTAACCTTTGCCATCGCTTTTTCCGGAAACCCGATCTGAAGGTCATCGAATTTCAGCGAGAGTTTAGAAAAATAGGCTCGACCACGGAGGGCATAACCGGACACCTCTTCACGCGAATAATTCCCCGAGAAGGAATAGAGGGGATCCCCCTCGATTTTGAACTCACAACCCTCAGCAAAGAGTTTGCCGATGTTCTTGATTCGGTTGGCCATGGAGAAGAGATCTTCACCCGGCTCCTTGGATACATACTGAGATAACAGATCAAACTGCTTTCTGACCTTCTTCTCTTCGCTCGGGAAGAGGTAGAAAACAGCCAGGATCCCAAGCAGGACCACTACTGTCGCGATGATGACATGCCTGAGTTTCACCACAATGGCGTTCCAACGATCCGGCTCACAGCAGCCTGTCCGAATACATGCTGTTCAATAGGCATGCTCCTATTGTCGCCTACCACATAGACCTTGCCCTTTTCAACCTTGCGGGGTGGAAGATTCCAACTGCGGGAATAGCGAACATGAGGCTCTCCGATGGCTTCGGAATTAATAAAGAGTGTTCCGTTGCGAAATTCAACCTGCTCACCCTCCAAGGCAATAACCCGTTTGAGCAGCATCACCCGATTTCCGGCAAAGCGCACGCCCACAACGTCAAATCGTTTCGGGCCAGTGAAAAGGTAACGCAATTTAAAGCAGAAATTAACCCCGTGATTATGATAGGTGGGCTCCATGCTCAACCCTTTGATCAGGAAAGGTGTGCAGATATAACCGAAGAAGAAATACGCCGAAAAAGAAACAAGGCAAACCCGGATCAAGAATTTAAGGGTCAAGGATGGGAAAAAGAATCGACGGATTCTTTCATGCATCTTTACATTTTAAGACTCAAACTCTTAATTTGATAGACCTTGTCAGATTAACTTCAGTCCGGTGACTTCACTCGCAACCATGTCGGTTAAAACTCCCAAAGTTTACTAACTCTAAGTATATTACAAAGAGTCAGCAATTTCACGTTGCTCACCCCACCCATTTCCTTCACCTCCTGTCAACCTGTGCCATAAACGACTTTTTTAAAAGTCCTTCAGTCGCCCAAATGATTGCAGGGGGCCTTTTTTTTGAGTGGGATTTATTGTATAGGCTCAATAGTCAACGAACTCCTAAAGGGAGGGGAGAAATTACCCTAAATCTGAGGCGATGGCAGCCCTTATGGCCTGCATGAAACCCTTGAAGAAAAAGTGAAAGGGAAATGACAAAACCCGAAAACACATCCCCTGTGGTCCTGACGATCGGTCACTCCACGCAGTCACTGGAGGACTTTATCCATCTCCTCCAGGCTCATGATGTCAAGAAAGTGGTCGATGTGCGCACGGTGCCCCGTTCTCAGCACAATCCCCAGTTCAATCGTGAAACGCTGCCCGCGAACCTGGGTCCTGCTGGCATTGGATATATTCATCTGTCTGGCCTTGGGGGACTTCGTCATCCCCATCCTGATTCACCGAACAGGGGCTGGCGCAATTCGTCATTTAGAGGATTTGCGGACTACATGCAGACCCAGGATTTTGAAAAAAGTCTGGAAATGATGATCCAGTTTGCTCGTCAGGAGCGAATCTCGTTGATGTGTGCCGAAGCTCTGCCCTGGCGATGCCACCGTTCCTTGATAGCGGATGCGTTACTGATCCGGGGCATCCGGGTTGAACACATCCTGAGCCCAACGCATTGTCAGCCCCACTCGTTCACTCCCTGGGCGAAGGTACATGGGACACAGATTACTTATCCATCCCAAGAAAATGTCCCAGATGAGAAAGAGCCTCTTCGAAGGAAGAAGAAGACGGAACCGATACAGAAATAATCTGTAACGGAGGGGATCGGACCGGCTTTTCCGCCCTTGCTTGCGACGGGTAGGGATAAAAGGCTACACTGCCTATGATGATTTACCGCATTTGTATTCGCTTTCAGAAATTGGAAAAGTGTTGGAATGGACGGCATGAAGTAAAGGAAATCGAACATGCTGACCTTGAGGAAAGAGATCGCTGAAATCCTGGCAAAAGAGCCTCTCGATATGCGAGAGATCTCAAAGATCTTCCATATCAAGGAAAGAGAGGTTTTGGATCATCTCCGGCATATTGCGAGATCGGCCCGGCCGAAACGCTTCATCATGGAGCCGGCCTGTTGTCTTGATTGCGGGTTTATATTTAAGAAACGAGAAAGATTGAGCACTCCAAGCAGATGCCCGCTCTGTAAAAGCCTTTCCATCAGGCCACCCCGCTTCAAAATTACCTAAAAGAAGCAAAGCGCAGAAAGCACAGCGCAGGGCGTAACTGCAACAAAAGAATTGAAAAAAAATGGCATAGGGGTAAGGAGAAATGGATAAAGTAACCATCGAAAAACTTCCCAATACAAGAGAGATTCCGGATGCAAAGCGATGGGTTGAGGAACGAGGAGAATTCGTCCAGGTCGCTTATCGGGAAGAGATCCACCATCTGGCCATTTTCGAGATCAAAGAAGGGTTCTTCAGGGGAAGCCATTTTCATGAAAAGAAGGAAGAGGTCTTTTATATTTTTGATGGAAAGATAAGAGCGATCTTCATGGATATGGACACCCTTCAGAAAGAGGAAAAGATTCTGGAGAAAGGTGACAGAATAAGGGTCAAACCCCGCTGCGGTCACATCTTCCGGGCATTGGAAGACACGCTTGTAGTCGAATACAGTCCTCAAGTGTTTGATCCCGAAGACAATTACAAAATGAATCTCTGATCCTCCCCGGATGGTTCCCGAATTGCCCAGGAGATCCACCCAATGATGCGGGTCGCTGGGGCAAGTGGTGTTGACAACCTTTGATCAGTCTTTTTAAGATAAATCTATGCCTTTCCTCGTAATTCTCCTTATCTTCCTTTTTTCGACTTCAGCTTTCGGTGAAATCGTGAAAGAATCTCCACTTCAGGTCTGGAGGGTATCCGAACGGCGCTGGACCATCGAGGAAGAACACCAGTTCGGGAAATGGGTTGAGGAGAATGTGACTGAAGATTTCTTTATCCGCTATAAGATCCCGGTGGATTGTGCGGATGTTCCTTATGCTCTCCGCTGGATCTATGCCCGAATCGCTCATCTTCCTGCAGCAGCCACGACTAAAGACAATAGACTGATTGGCCACTGGTCCACCCATTGGGGCCATTTGCCCACCCATCCGGAATGGCATAGGGATCAGCGTTTTCGAACCGCCCTTCTCTCCATGCTCGGCGAAACGACAACCAGAACCCTTCCCCTCGATACTTATCCGATACGAATCGACCCGGAATCGGTGACCCCCGGCACCGTCTTTTTCATTACCGAATCCCATTCCGGCATCGTCGGCCATGTCGTCTTGGATGGCAGCCAGGCCCACCCCCTTCAGACCTGGGAGGCCACGGTTCCCGCCAAACTCCAGAAGATGAGTGAAAAGAACTTCCTTGCTCCCAGACCCGAATCGACGGTCTGTTCGGGTCTGGTCAAGTTTCGCTGGCCCGTCATTGTTAATGGCCACTGGAACTATCTCCCGGTGAAGGAACATCCCTTCTATTCTCAGGAGCAGTATTCCTCCGGATTTTATGAGAGCAATAAGGACTTTGTGGAAGCCGTGGCCAAAAGAATCGACCCAACCGATTACGACCCATGGGACAAGATGGAGAAGGTGGTCGAGACTACTGCCGCTTCCTCCGGGACCGGGTTCCGATCGTCCTGGAAGGATACAAACAATGTCAGAAGGGAAGGTGTCCGGAGGGTTCGGCCCGGTGGGAAATCCACAGCACTCCTGGCCGTGATGGAATGGTCACATTATTGATGGACCACCTTCATAAGATCATTGAATCCAATCAACTCGATCCGGAAAGGGTAAAAGAGGAGATGGAAGGAATTCATTTCAAAATTTCGAAGGACCTCTCGATCACCTTCTATCACCTCTACCAGAACTACCTTTGGCTTTCCCCCCATCCCGAGGATCCGATCGAGGCCCGCTGGGGATTAAGAAAGTGTGACATGATCCTTTCTCAGATGAAATACGCAAAAAACTCCATTGGCTTTGTTGAGAAGAATTATCGGAAGAGGGACCCGAAATATGCGGACTTCGCCATCCGCCAGCAGATGGAGATCCTCTGGAGGCTCCAGACGGAATGGAACAAAACGGATTGCAAAGAGCCCCCGGCACCTCACAAAAGCAAAAAGAAATAGGGGGACGGGGTGATCTGGAGACAAAAGATTAAAGACTGCAAAATTCAGATTGTGGATGAATACAGATTTCAGGCTTTAATTTCAAATGCCGCAATCGGAATTCCGAATTTTGACAAACTCCATCTGCTTACAGACACGAAGCACGCGACACGTGATCACGGCTTTTACAAAAAATAATTGACGATGTCGATATGGTATTTATTCGGATCTAAGGTCTTAACAATACTCCGCCTGAAGCGACTGTTTCCGTCCGTCTCGGTCAAATCAACCACTTCTTTTTTGACATAACCCTTCGCATCTCTGGCCACCAAAATCACCTGAGGACGATCCATCCATTTGGCTTCGAGGTTGGACTTATAGACGATCCCGAGTTCACGGGTATCGAGAAGAACCAGGGACCCAATCGGATGGACCCCTACCAGACCAATGAAGATCTTCAGGAGAATGGGATCAAACTGGACGTTTCTCTCTTTCAGCATGACTGCCAGGGCTTGTTCAGGAGTGTAAGGATTCTTCTTGTAAATCCGGGGTGTGGTCATGGCATCGTAGGCATCTGCGATCTGCATGATTCGACCAAAAAGGCCGATCTCCTTTTTTCGAAAGAGCTTGGGATATCCTGATGGATCGTTCTTGAGATGGTGATCGAAGATGCCAATGACCATTCTCGGATTAATTTCCCCAAGCTGTTTCAGGTTCAAGAGGATCTCCACCCCCATGAGGGAATGTGTCTTCATCAGATCCCCATTCCTGACCATCGAGAGGACCCGGTTTATTTAAAACCTCTCTTGGAATCCTCGATTTCCCAATGTCGTGAAGGAGGGCTGCGATGCCAAGCTCGGTCAAGATCTTTCGGGACAACCCCAACCGCCTTCCCATGGCCAAGGAATAGATGGAGACATTAACCGAATGGTTGAAGGTATACTCGTCGTAATTCTTGATCGTTGTTAATCCCAGAAGGATCGATTCATCCTCCATGACCAGATGAACGGCCTTCTGGGCCAACCGCTTCAATTTCCTCACATCGGCGTGCTGCTTCCCTCGAATGTTGGTGATCACCTCTTTGATCGTACCCACCGTTTCAAAGAAGACCTTCTTTCCGACTTCTCGCTGGTCTTCTCTGCGGAGGCCCGCATCCTCTTCGTCTCCGAAGGTCTCGAGCGCGTTGACTTCAATCATGAAAATGTCGCGTTTTGTCAATTCATCATTCAACCGGGTGGCATTTTCTTCGCGACCTTCCTCCAGATGCATCAACACATAAACGAACTCCTTTAAAATGTCTTCATTGATGACGCCCTTAAAATTCACCTCGCCGATCAGCCGCTTTTTCCATTGGGTGATGAGATATTTGAAACTGGTAAATCCTTCCACCGAGTAACGCAACCGCTGTTCATTGAAGAAAAGATCGTTCCTGACGATTTTCAGAGAGAGGGTGTTCTCCTTCTGAACCATGACATTAATGGCTTGAACGGCTTCTTGAGTGAATTGCTGGAGCGCTACATTCTTCGAATCATAGATCTGGGAAATCCTCATCAAGACATGAAACTTTGTGACGAGATTATTGCCCATCTTAGAGAGATCGGGATCGATCGTCTCGGGAGGCCTCTGTTGCAGAGGATTGGGGCTAACCGCCGACGCCATGATTTCCATCGTTATTCTCCTTGAAAAATGGGATGCTCAAGAAACGCCCATCATCTTCAGGGCCATGGAAGCGCACTGTCGCATTTCCTCCCACTGGGCCCTCTGGAACCATCGCCTCTTTTTTGCAATCTTCTGCAAAATCGGGACCGCCTCCTGGGACTTCGTCTCTCCCAGGGCCCTAAAGAAAGAGGTCTTTTCCTCATAGGGCCGCCTGTGAAAGTCCTTCGAAAGGATGATCTCGGCGAGGGGTTTTACGGCCTGATCTTTCGCGGCTTTGGCCAGCGCAAGAGAAGCCTTTCCACGGATATCGGGGTGCGTATCCTTTAAGAATTTTTGAATGAGATCTTTCCCCTTCTCCTCAAATCGGGCGATCAATTGAAGGGTCTCCTCCCTCACCTTGGTGTCGCTATGGGTGACCAAGGGGCCCAGATATTTCAGAGTCGACGGGTGTCCAGCTTTTCCGAGGGCATAAAGAATATAGCAAACCACAAGGGGATTGGAATTGGACAGATAATTCGTCAAGGGTTGAATATCCTCCTGGGAGAGTTCTGCCAGACGGTCACAGATAATCCTCCTCCACTTTCCAGACTCCATTTCCCCGAGCAACAGGCAGAGAGGATCGACCGCCTGTTTTGTCAAGAACCGAAGGTATTGTTGAATCGTTTCGGAGTCAGCCTCTCCATTCTCTTTTATCCTCTTTCCTAAGCGTTCAGTGGCCTGCGGGCTGGAAGAAGCCTCGAGAATGCGCCGAATGGCGAAGATCTGTTTATCCTTCAGAACGATGGACTCAAGCGTGTCGTTGAGATGATTCATGATCTCCAAGGCTTGCCTTATATCGCCCTGATCGAGAAGCGATTCGACCGCCCGCTGAAAGAAAGAGATCATATTCTCATAGGCATCCATGTCCTCTCCGAGGTGGAGCAAGATCTCGATGAGATTGTCGACTAAGACATAGATATACTCAGGCTTCTGCTCCTGCCGGGCGACCTGGTTGATCTCCTCGATCTCTTCAGTGCTAAGTTGGCAGGCATGAACCAGGGATTGGCCTGGCGAGAGAGACAAGGCCTGTTTCAATCCTTCAACAGCAAGGGATGGAGAAGGGTCCGCCTCCTTTGGATCCACCTTTTCTGTCCAGCCCTCTTCCCAGCCCTCCAGCTTTTTCTTGAGGTCTTCCTCTGTTGCAGGAATGAATGTCCCGCTTCCTTCCAAAAACTCATCGACCGTGGTAAAGTCGATATGGGAAAAGTCCTTTTCCCAGAGGAGGGTAACGAGATCATCCTCCGATCGATTGATCCGGTCGCTCTTTCTGACCACGCCGAGAAAATCCGTTATCTCCATCAGATCTAACCCTTTGTAGAATCGAATCTCTCGAATACCATCCCTATAAAAGGCAAAGGCCAGGCTTTCCCTGACATCCTGACTCTCATAGACAACCTTTCCACGGTTAAAGAGTTGATGTTCCTTGACCTGAATGGAAAAGGAATCAAATTCATTGAAGTAACTGTCAAAATCCTTCTTTATTCGACCTAAGAATTTGGATTGAATGGGATGATCCGCTTCATACAGCCGATAGACCTTCGCCGTCTGAAGAAAGGTATTGATCAACGACCGGGTGGATTTCACCTCTTCTTCAAGGGCCTTCTCATCGAGCCCATCTATTTTCTCTTCAATTCGCTTCACCGAATTTCTCCTTCAATCGACTGGATACCCATCGTCTTTCTCTATTTCGAAAGGCTGCTACTGAAAAGCTGATAGGATAGGGAATGGTGGTCTCCCTTTAGGAAACGATCCAGCTCAGATTTGAGGACTTTCCAACCTTTCCCGACCTTTACCCCCCTGATCTTTCCCACATAGAGGTGTTTCAGATAGGTCGGCCTCGATATCCTCAGGTAGTGACAGGCTTCCTGGGTCGTCATGACAGAATCTTCTGACTCTTTTATCATCGCTTTCCACCCCTTCAACAGGACTTTACACGTATTGATAGCATTTTCCATACCAACTTTACTAATTTTAGTAACCAATTGATTTTAAATGGACATCTCTATTTTGTCTCCAAAAGAGGCGAAGCAGAACTGACATTTTTCGTCCATTTAGAACCAATTCCTGGTGACATTTTAAGTCCTTTAGATTCATGAAGACACATTTTTCTGTTGTCTCCTCAAAAAGAGATAAGGTAAGATTGTAAGGATGGGTTCACGGATGGAGAAAGAACTGAATAACAAAACGATCGGGGCTATGCTTCAGGAAATCGCCCTTTTTCTCGAGTTGAAAGGCGAAAATCCATTTAAGGTAAAGGCTTATGCCAATGCCGCAAGATCAATCGAGACCCTGGAAGAGGATCTAAAGTCAATCACTCAAGAAGACCGCCTAAAGGAGATTAAGGGCATTGGGGATACGATTTCGAGACAGATCACTGAACTGTTAAATACGGGAAGGTTACCGTTTCATGAAGAATTGAAGGCCTCCGTCCCTTCAGGCCATCTTGAAATGTTAAAGATTCCTGGGCTTGGTCCTAAAAAGATCAAAGGCCTCTTCGAGGCCCTTGATATCAAAACCATCGGAGAGTTGGAGTATGCCTGCCTTGAAAATCGATTGATCACGCTTCAAGGCTTTGGCTTGAAGACTCAGGAAAAGATCCTTCATGGTATCCGGCAGGTCATGAAATATCAGGGCCGTTTTCGATATGGAGAAGTGATTGGAATCGCCCAGGAATTGCTTAAGAAACTCCTTTCCCATTCTAAAATCGAACGGGTTGGCCTCGCGGGGTCTATCAGAAGAAAGATGGAGGTTGTTGGAAACATCAATCTGGTTCTGAGCACCCCGTCGCCTCGAGAAATTTTAACAGCCTTCTCTAAATTTCCTCAGGTTGAAGTCGTCCAGTTGAAGGACAAGTCGAACGGCCGTTACTCCCTTTTATCAGGGGTAGAAATCGATCTGCAAATCCTTTCGGACGCTGCCTTTCCCTCTGGTTTCTACCACTTCACTGGAAGCCTCGGCCATTGGAACGCCATGGTTCAAAGGGGGGCGACCCTCGGCTTCGAACTCAGAAAAGAGGGCCTTTACCGGGAGAGCGAACGGATTCCCTGCAACGAGGAAGGGGATATTTTTGACGCCTTGGGACTGGACTTCATTCCACCGGAACTCAGGGAGAATCAGGGTGAAATTGCCGCAGCCGAGGCTCATCAACTTCCCCATCTGATCGAGGATAAGGACATCCAAGGGATTTTCCATGTCCACTCGATCTTCAGTGATGGAACCAGCTCGATCAAGGGAATTGCCGAGGCGGCAAAAAAGATGGGATTCTCCTATCTCGGTCTTTCAGACCACAGCCAGTCTGCCCGGTATGCAGGGGGGCTTAACCGGGAAAAACTCCGGCAGCAATGGGAAGAGGTAGACAGGGTAAACAAAGAAACGGAAAGATTCCATATCTTCAAAGGAACGGAGTCCGATATCCTCCCCGACGGATCGCTCGATTATGATGAATCCGTTCTCAAACAGTTTGACTTCGTCATCGCCTCCGTCCACTCCCATTTCAATATGTCACGGGAGGAAATGACCCAGAGAGTGACGAAGGCACTACAGAATCCATGTACGACAATCCTTGGCCATCCAACGGGCCGTCTCCTCCTGGCCCGTGAACCCTATGCCATCGATATGACCCGCGTGATCGATGAAGCAGCCCGATCACGGGTTGTCATCGAACTCAATGCTCATCCTTACCGCCTGGATATTGATTGGAGACTGTGCAAATATGCCAAGGAGAAAGGGTGCAAAATAGCGATCAACCCGGACGCCCATGAAGAGGAGGGATTCAGGGATACCTATTTCGGAGTCGGGATTGCGAGAAAGGGATGGCTGGAGTCCGGCGATATCCTGAACACCATGAATCTCGAAGAGATAAGTGAATTTCTAAGAAAGAAGAGGACTGGGTCCTGAGGACTAAGGGCTCAGTTAAGTAAGTAGCCCAACGATAAAACATGAAAAAACCGAGTCCTCAGCACCCAGTCCTCAGTCCATGATATGAAGGAGGAGGATATGGAAAAACAATCCAATCAAAAAAGGATAAAAGAGATCATTAAGATCTTATCGAAGGAGATCCCGGATTCGAGGATTGCGCTGAAATTTTCGAACCCCCTCGAACTTCTGATCGCCACGATCCTTTCCGCCCAATGCACGGATGTGAAGGTCAATCAAGTGACAGCAGATCTTTTTAAGAAATATCGGTGCACAAAGGATTATGCGGAGGTCGATTTGAGAGAATTCGAAGAAGAGATCCGTCCTACGGGATTCTATCGAAATAAGGCCAAAGCGATCCAGAAGTGCTGCCAGGAATTAGTTCATCGATTTGGGGGGAAAGTTCCCCAGACGTTAGAGGATCTGGTGAGTCTTCCCGGCGTGGGTCGGAAGACAGCCAATGTCGTTTTAGGTAATGCCTTTGTGGTCCCGGGGATTGTCGTCGATACGCATGTCCAGCGAGTCAGCCAGAGGATTGGATTGACAAAGAACGAGGACCCGGTAAAAATCGAGTTCGACCTGATGGAGGTCGTTCCAAAAGAAGAGTGGACCCATTTTTCGAATCTTCTCATCTGGCATGGTCGAAAGACCTGTGTCGCAAGAAAACCTCTCTGTGAAATTTGTCCGATTCGAAAGCTGTGTGATTATGGATCAGGGGCAAGCACAAAATCACAAGCCCCCAATGAATAGATCTCGATTCGCAGATTGTAAGGGTGGGCTCTCGGTACCCCTTCAAAACAGCTTCAACCTATATCCCCCCAGTAGGCTCGCCACCTGCCAACGATTTGCCTCATCAAGCTTTGAGGGCTGGCCCCGGCCCTTGGATGGGCAAGAGATAGAAAGCCATTGACAAATAGAATAAATCTGGTATTAAATAAACTAACTCTTTCCGCCTTTAACTGCCTGCCTTCTTTAAGAAAAGGGGTATTGATTAAAGGCTTTGATAGCATGATAGGGGGTGATCATAGAAATTCAAAATGGGTTCAACGCTTAGAAATCGAATGAAAAGGAGGATTACAATGAAATCTTTAAGGTATTTTCTGTTTTCTTTGGTTGCAGTCATGGTGATGAGTATTGGTCTCTTTTCTCCTTCTTTGGCACAGGAGAAAGTCGTCCGAGAGGCATTAAAGGCATCGGACATCCGATCTCTTGATCCTCATTACGGAACCACGACGATCGACTATGCCTGCATCGATCCGATGTTCAATGCCCTGGTTCGGTTCAGACCTGCGGATATCAATCCCGAAAAGATCGAGCCCGATCTTGCCGAACGATGGGAACGTTCAAAGGATGGATTGGTCTGGACGTTCTACCTACGGAAAGGAGTCAAGTTCCATAAAGGATACGGGGAGTTGACCTCTGAGGACGTAAAATTTTCTCTGGAGAAGGCTGCCAACAAGGCGACTTCAGGGTTTGCAGCGGATTATGCCGCCTTGGGTAAAGTGGAAGCCCTCGACAAATATACGGTTCGCCTGACCTTCAAAAGTCCTATCCCATCTGTTCTTGGGATTCTGGCAAACTATCATGGGGGATACATTGTATCTAAAAAGGCAGTGGAAGAGAAGGGAGATAAGTTCAAGTTCGATCCCATCGGAACAGGTCCCTTCATGCTGAAAGAATATGTGCCGAAGGAAAAAGTGGTGGAGGTTCGTCACCCTGACTTTTTCAGGGGGAAGCCGAAGCTCGATCAGGTTGAGTTCTGGTTCATGCCCGATGCGAGCAGCCGCGAGATGGCCTTCCGGAAGGGTGAAATTGACATTGTTGAAGGGGAACGGGAGCAGTCCTGGGTAAAGAAGATGAGGGATATTCCGGGAACCGCCATCGAAATCTTTGGCCCTGGAGAGTGTCTCGTCCTCCACTTCAACATGACCAAAAAACCTCTCGATGATATCCGGGTCAGAAGAGCAATCTGCCATGCCATCAACATCAAAGAACTGATGGCCTTTCTGGGACCCGATGTGACTGAAAAGCTGGTCTCCGTGATTCCAATCGATTATTTGGGGGGAACAGACAAAGTCCCAACCTATGAATTTAACCCAGACACAGCAAAGAAACTGTTAGCCGAAGCCGGATATCCCAAAGGGCTTGAGCTTTCCATGGTCATCACTGAAATGTCCGATTACCGAAGGCCGATGGAGCAGGTTCAGGAGCAGCTTCGAAGAGTGGGTATTAATCTAAAGATGGATGTCATTACCCACACCGCCTTCCACGAACAGATTCGAAAGGATGTGAACCCCCTCGTACTCTATGTGGCAGCCCGGTTTCCAACTGCAGATCCCTTCCTCACCCAGTTCTTCTCCTCTAAGTCAATTGTTGGGACTTCAACAGCGATCACCAATTTCTCCCATTACAATAAGATCGATGATCTGATCGAAAAGGCAAGGGTGGAACTCGATCCTAAGATACAGAAGGACCTCTGGGCAGAAGCTCAGAAAAAGATCATTGAGGATGCGGCAGCCCTTCCGCTCTGTATCACCAAGTTCGTTTTTTCAAGAAAGACCTATGTCGATTTAGGATATGAATTGAGATCCACTTTGAACTTATCCCCCCCCATTGCCTGGACGACAGATATCAAAAAGAAGTAATTTCCTCTTGGGGGCTCTTCACGCGGGAGAGCCCCCAAAAACTTCTATTTTGACAGGTTCTGAAAAAGTAATTTTTTTAGAAGGTAAGATGATCAAATATGCTATTCGCAGGATGATCTTTGTCCTCCCCACCCTTTGGGCGGTTGTGACGTTCGTCTTCTTTATCATCCGGCTTGTCCCGGGGGGGCCCGCTGTTGCTGTTCTCGGGTCCTATGCCACTGCCGAATCGATCCGGGAGCTTGAAAAACAGATGGGGCTGGACAAACCCCTTCTTGTCCAGTACGGGAACTTTCTGAAGGATCTATGCCGAGGAGACTTAGGGAAATCGATGATTACAAAAAAGCCGGTCTCCTCTGAAATTGCCAAGGCCCTGCCCTATACGGTTGATCTCACGGTTGCCGGCATGCTGATCGGGATTGTCCTTGGGGTTCCAATCGGGATCATGACCGCGCTAAAGAGAAACCGCGCTCCGGATTACATTGGCCGGATCCTTTCACTGGTTGGAATCTCCATGCCAGAATTTTACTTGGGCATCCTGTTAATGTATCTCCTGGCGATCAAGCTCGATCTCTTTCCAGTCCTGGGCGGTGGCGATCTCAGCAAACTGGGGAGCCGGTTATCCCATCTGTTCCTTCCCGCACTTACCTTGGGCATCATCATGACGGCCTTCATCAGTCGTATGGTGCGCTCCTCCATGCTCAACGTGCTGAGGGAAGACTACGTCCGGACAGCCAAGGCGAAGGGGTTGAAGGAGAGGGTCGTCATTTATAAACACGCCCTGAGAAATGCGCTGATCCCGACGGTGACGGTGATTGGACTCTATGCCAGCATCCTGATGGGAGGATCGGTACTCACCGAGATCATTTACAGCAGACCCGGGCTGGGAAAGATGATGGTCTTCGCCGTGAAAGACAGGGATTACATCGCCCTTCAATCAGTGATCATCATCTTTTCAGCTTTTGTCTTCCTTATCAACCTCCTGACAGACCTATTCTATAGCCTGATTGATCCAAGGATTGAATATCATTAGGCACCCCTCCTTGGGAAAGGGTGAGGGGATAGAATTTTGTCATTAAAATCTTAGTTAGAATTTCGATATTCGAATTTAACGAATTATGCCCATCACTCGAACAGCCCTCATTGTCCGGACGTTCAAAAATAATAAGACCTCAGCAGTCGGGCTGATCATGTCCATCATGATTGTTGCCATCGCCCTGTTGGCTCCATGGATCTCTCCCTATGACCCGATCTCCCAGGACATGAACATTCAGCACGCCCCTCCCAGTTGGGAACATCCCTTCGGGGCCGACAGCTATGGAAGAGATCAGTTCTCACGGGTTCTCTGGGGATCCAGGGTCTCCCTGGTGGTCGGAACCCTTTCTGTCCTGTTTGCCATGGCTGCCGGGATTCCGCTTGGGATGATTGGAGGCTATAAGGGAGGGAAGATCGACAACCTGGTTCTACGGTTTATCGATATGTTCATGTCGTTTCCTATTGTAATCCTGGGGCTCCTGGTTTTAGCGATCATGGGCCCAGGTTTGATCAAGATCGTCATTGCCATTGCTGCTGCCATTACGCCCCGTATCGCAAGACTGGCCAGGGGGTCCACCCTCGCCATCAAAGGGAAGGAGTTTATTGAGGCGGCCCGGGCCATAGGACAGAACAATATCAAAATTATGTTTATTCATATTCTGCCCAATATCCTCGGAGACCTTTTGGTGATGGGAACCCTCTGGGTAGCCACGGCCATTATCGTGGAGGCGAGCCTGAGTTTTATCGGACTGGGGGTTCGTCCTCCGACCCCGAGCTGGGGGGCCATGATCCGCGAAGGACTGGATCAGCTCACCAATGCCCCCTGGCTCTCCTTCTTTCCGGGCCTCGCTATCTTTTTCTCTGTCTTTTCTTTTAATCTCATTGCCGATGGACTCCGCGATATTTCCGACCCAAAATTGAGAGGATAAACAGGACTTCAACCCCAAATTTTTAGAAAAAGGAGGAGGGACCAAAACTATGAATCTCGTCGAACGTATCAAAGGAATTTTGCTCAAGCCTAAGGAGGAATGGCAGACCATTTCTGGAGAGGCCACAACGATCCCGGAGTTGTACAAGACCTATGTTGTGATCCTGGCCGCCATCGGACCGGTGGCTTCCATTATCGGGATGTCCATTGTGGGCATAGGGCTGCCCTTTATTGGATCGTTCCGGATACCCATCGCCACATCTCTTGCATCGGCAGTTGTGAATTACATTCTGACTCTTGTGGGTGTCTATATCCTGGCTCTCATCATTGATAATTTAGCCCCCACTTTTTCGGGGCAGAAGAATATCAATCAAGCATTCAAGGTGGCTGTCTATTCCTACACCCCTGGTTGGGTAGTCGGGATTTTTACAATCATTCCTGCACTGAGCCCCTTAGGGATTCTGGGGTTATACGGGTTGTATCTTCTTTACGTGGGACTCCCGATTCTGATGAAGTCTCCTCAAGAAAAGTCTTTGGTATACACGATTGCGGTGATCATCGCGGCCATCGTTATTTTTGTTGTGATAAACTCTATATCCCGCGCCTTTATTTCCTTTCCCACACCGGGCATGCCAATACCCGGAATGCGAGGACAGGGTTGACCCAGGGACTTCGATATTCGATTGTCCAGGAGAAAAGGCAGGGTCATGAAGGCTCTGCCTTTTTTGTAAGATGTAAAGTACTTTCTCCTTAAGGTTTGATTTTCGTAGGGGAGGCCTACCCCTTCAATTCTTTTCAAGGTGGCAGGCTACAAAATGGCCGCTCCCGACATCGGTCAGCGGTGGGATGGTTGTCACACAGTTTTCTTGCTTGCGGGGGCAACGGGTGTGAAAATGACAACCGGCTGGGGGGTTCGTGGGACTTGGAACATCACCCTCCAGAATGATCCTCTTTTTAGTGATATTGGGGTCTGGCATAGGAATAGCCGAAAGCAGTGCAATGGTGTAAGGATGGAGGGGAGAAGTGTAAAGCTCTTTATCCTTGGCGATCTCAACGATTCTCCCCAGATACATCACTGCGATCCGGTCGCAGATGTGTTCCACAACGGCCAAGTCATGAGCGATGATGATGTAGGAGAGCTTGAATTCCTTCTGAATATCTTCCAAGAGATTGATGACCTGAGCCTGGATCGAAACATCGAGGGCCGATACCGGTTCATCGCCGATGACCAGCTTTGGGTTAAGGGCAAGGGCCCTGGCAATCCCGATCCTCTGTCTCTGGCCGCCGCTGAATTCATGGGGATAGCGTTGGGCGTGTTCAGGATAGAGCCCCACCTTCTCCAGGAGATAAGCGACCCGTTCCTTTCTCTCCTTCTTCGTTCCGATGTGGAAGACCTCTATGGGCTCTCCAATGATCCGCTCAACAGTCTTGCGGGGATCGAGGGAGGCATAAGGGTCCTGGAAGACAATCTGCATATGCCTTCTGAAAGAACGCATCTCCCTGTCATCCACTTTGCAGATATCCTTCCCCTCAAAGAGGATCTCTCCTTCCGTGGGCTCAATCAATCTCAAAATTGCCCGGGCGGTGGTCGATTTCCCGCATCCGCTTTCTCCCACGAGCCCCAAACTCTCTCCCTCATTGAGGAAGAAGCTGATCCCATCCACTGCATAAACATGGCCGACGGTCTTGGAGAAGATCCCTCCCTTGATGGGAAAATACTTTTTCAGGCCTTTGATCTCGAGTAAATGTTTTGTTGAGCCTGCTCGCTCGTTCATTGTTCGTCCAGCCAGCAACTGCAATAATGGCCTTCTCCAATCTCCTTAAGCCCTGGTTCTCTCTCCCTGCAGAGGTCCATGACCGAGGGGCATCGTGTCGAAAATTTGCAACCCGGAGGAAGATCATAAAGGCTCGGGACTACCCCGGAAATCTCAGTGAGACGAATCTTTCCGATGCGGAATTTGTCTCCCAGCCGGGGAATCGATTTCAGCAAACCCATGGTATAGGGATGCTGGGGGTTCTCGAAGAGGGTTTTAGTCCTTGCCTCTTCCACGATCTTTCCTGCATACATCACCAATACCCGGGCCACCATCTCTGCAATCACCCCGAGATTGTGGGTAATCAGGATGATGGCCATTCCCAGTTCCTCTTTCAACTTGGTCATGAGATCGAGGATCTGGGCCTGAATGGTCACATCGAGAGCGGTCGTCGGTTCATCGGCGATCAGGATCTCCGGACGGCAGGCAAGGGCCATGGCAATCATTACCCTCTGCCTCATCCCGCCACTGAGTTCGTGGGGATACCGCTGGACACATCTCTCAGGCGTGGGAATGTTGACAAACTTCAGCATCTCAATCGTTTTTTCAAGGGACTGCTTATTGGAAAGGCCCTGGTGAAGCTTGAAGGTCTCCTGAATCTGATTCCCAACCGTAAAAACGGGGTTGAGGGAGGTCATCGGTTCCTGAAAGATCATGGAGATTCGATTCCCCCGGATCTTTCTCATCTCATCCTCCGGAAGATCAAGAAGGTTCTTTCCCTTGAATAAGATCTCGCCTCCCACGACCTTTCCAGGCGGGACTGGAATGAGGCGAAGAATAGAAAGGGCCGTCACACTCTTTCCACAGCCCGATTCTCCCACGACGCCTAAAGGTTCTCCCTTCGTCAGCCGATAAGTAACCCCATCAACGGCCTTTGCCACTCCCTCATAGGTAAAGAAGTAGGTCTTTAGATCCTTAATCTCGAGGACGGTTTGGTCATTCACGCGAAAAGGTTCTCCAGCGTCTGAAGATAACGGACTTTAATATAGCTCAACTTCCACGATCTTTCAAAAACTATTTTTTACCTCCCCTTCAACCCTCTGGACAGACGAGACGCCTGTCCCACCCGTATGGGAGACGTCAACATTTTTCTCAGGCCTTAATCACATTGCGGCAGTTCCGTCCGAGTACAGCTTCGGATTCCCCATGGCACGGGCTGTAATCGTTTTTTCGATAAAGATGGAATCCCCTCCTCTGGCCGTTCCCCAATTTTCTTTCTCTTCGATCAAGACCTCTACTTCTTCCGCTCCCGCCTTCTTCGCCTTCTGATAGGCCATCTCACGGAGGCGTCTCTTCCCTTCTTCGCTCGCTTCTCCAAGATCATCAAAGAAGGCCATCCCCAAAGAAGAATGGATCCGGAATCCTCCCTGATAGGGTTTGATACACAGCTCCTCCTTGATGACGATCGCACTCGTGACAGCGCCTACTGCGTTGGCAACCCCTGCATAGAAAGGAATGACGGCCTGGGTCTCCAACTTCTCAGCCACAGAGGGAAGGAAGGCATGAGCCGGCGCTCCAATCCCGATGATCTTATCTCGAAGGTTGACCTTAAACTGAACCCCTTCGATCGACGCGCCTCTGCGGAAAGATTGATCAAGGAAGAGGCTGCAGAATTCACATTCATCCAGCCCTTTGATGGAGTGGATCGACCTGGAGAGAAGGAGCTCAAGGATCTGAATCCCCATGGATCGATCCATGGTCTCTTCCAGTCTCTGAATCAGTGTGGAAAGGTTGATCTTCGATCGGTCGCAGAGAATACGGACCCCTCGCTCTGCAGCATCCCGGTCCCAGGCCTGAAACATACCCGTAATGTGGAGCAGATCGGTTGGCGTGATTCCACCCTTCTGAATGAGGCTTCGCCGCTCGAGATAAGAGAGCCTCCTGAGAACCTCGCTTGGCATCTGATCCGTGACCCGGGCCAGTTGAAACAGGGAAAGGGGGGTTTCAGTCACTTCGGCAAGAATCCTCTCCGTTAACGGGTCCAGCCCCTCCTCTGTCCTCTGTCCGATCCGGATCCAGAAATCGGTTTGATTGATCCAGTGATAAAGGCTCCGGTCCTGATCAATCCGCTTCAGTTCCTCGTTAATCTTCGGGTAGCAGTATCCGAGATAAGAGAGAGGGACGATCCGCTTCGGACCGACCCTCAACTTGCCTTCTTCATCGAGTGTGACCTGACTGTCACCCCCTAAGGCAATCGTCCGGATATCAATGGCAACGACATTGGTCTGCCAGTTTCCGACCCTTGCGCCGTTGGGATTGAGGCGGGGAAGTCCTTCACTGAGTAAAGCTATATCCGTCGTCGTCCCTCCGATATCCACAATCACCGCATTTTGGACCTCACCCGACTGCTCAAGCAAATATTTTGCTCCGATCACACTTGCAGCCGGACCCGACAGGATGGTCTCAATGGGCCGGTCCTGGATCACTGATTCGCTCATCAGGCTTCCATCCCCCTTAACGATCATCAGGGGAGCAACGATGTTTTGCTCCCGGAAGACCCGTTTCACCGACTCAATCAATTGGTGAATGATCGGGACCAGATGAGCATTCAAAATGGCGGTCGTGGCCCGCTTGATCGCATCCAGCTGAAGCGAGATTTCATGGCCGCAGATGACGGGCCTATCGGTCAATTCCTGAATGAGACGCTTGACTCGAAGCTCATGATCTGGGTTCCGGACGCTGAAATAGCCGCAGACAGCATAGGCTTCGACCCTGTCCTTTGTGGATTGGACAATGCCCTTCGCGCGATTGAAATCGAGGGGCTCTTTCTCCTCACCCTGAACCGTGTGCCCTCCTGGGACCAGAATCGCCTCTTCCCTGAGTTCTGGCGGATAATCCTCCGGCCCATAACCGATGAGGATGCCGCAGACCCTCCGTCGAACGCCTTCGACGATAGAGTTGGTCGCTAAGGTGGTAGAGAGAGAGATCAGATTAATTTTGGGAAAGTAGACTCGGTCCAACCGTTTCAGGACATCACTGATTCCTTTCGCAAGATCATCTTTGGTCGTGGGTGCCTTGCCAAAGGAGAGGATCTTTCTCTCCCCTAAGTCGATGAGGACGGCATCGGTATTCGTCCCACCCACATCAATGCCCAATCCTATGTTTGAACTCATGAGAATGCTCCCGTTCTAAATACTCCTCACCCATTCGTCTCGCTGAGGATTCGACAGACATTCGACGTCGGGTTGTTAAGCTTACCCAATTAACTCCCGGGCCTTCTCGACGGCGCTTGCGGCATCCGGGGCATACCCATCGGCTCCAATGTCTTTTGCAAATTTCTCGGTGACGGGCGCACCCCCGATCATCACCTTTACCGAGCTGCGCGTCCCTGCCTCCACAAGGGATTCCACCACTTCCTTCATCTTCGGCATCGTTGTCGTTAGAAGGGCCGAGAGTCCAAGAAGGTTCGGTTTTTGCGATTTGACCGCCTCCACAAACTTCTCCGAAGCAACATCGGTGCCCAGATCGATCACCTGAAAGCCCGCACCTTCCATGAGCATCCCGACTAAATTCTTTCCAATGTCATGGAGGTCTCCTTTGACGGTGCCAAGGGCGATCTTTCCCGCAAGCTTGGCTCCGGCTTCGATCAGTTTCGGACGCAAGATCTCCATCCCTGCCTGCATGGCTTTGGCAGAGATCAAGACCTCCGGCATGAAGAGTTCATCCCTCCGAAACTTGTCTCCCACAATGTCCATTCCGGCGACGAGCCCATCGCTCAATATCTTCGCGGGTGGAATCTTCGCGTTCAGAGCCTGTTGGACGAGCTTGGGCACTTCCTGATAATTTCCCTTTTGAAGTTCTTCAGAAATCTTTTCCAGCATTTCCATATCCTCTTCTCCTTTTGATTTGAATTCTTGTACTTAGGCGGCCATAAATGCCGCCGTTATATACCCCCCTCACCCCGCCCTCTCCCCATGGGGAGAGGGAAAGGGTGACGGGCGCTATGCGCTTTGGCTTACGGTCTAATCTCCGGGAACATCTTTCTTAGCCGGTCACCTAATTCCTTCGGCAAACCGAAAGGCTTATGATCCCGGAGGATGGTCTTGGCGGCCGCCTTCGCCTTCTCTTCCACACTGGGCTTCCCTGACTTTTCCCAATTGACCCTTAGCTGCCGGTCGCTCAATTTAGGGGTGTAATGCTCCTTCCTCATCCATTGACAGGTATGGATGTCAGATAAAAAGTTCCCTCCGGGACCGATTCTCCGGTAAACATCGAGGGCAATCGTCTCATCCGAAACCTCGATCCCCCGGACAGCCCTCATGACCATTCCGATGATTTCATCATCGATCACATATTGCTTGTAACTGGCTGTGCTTGCAAACTCTACCAACCCGGCCGCATCGTGGATGAAATTGGAGCCCGAAAGGGCAACCAGCGCATTGGTCAGGGCTTTCTCATAACCATTCTGGGTATCCACAATCTTGGAATCGGACATCCCTGCGGTTGTATAATTTGGCAGGCCCACATGCTGGGCCATTGCAGCCGCCCCTGCGTTAATCAACCCCATTTCTACCGATCCACTCACATAGCCCATCGTTTTTAAGTCGGTTGAGGTTGCGGTGCAGGCATAAAGAACCGGTGTCCCAGGATTGATGAGCTGAGTGAGAACCACGCCGCTTAAGATCTCAGCATGTAGACCCGTGAGAAGACCTGCAATCGTTACAGGCGAGGTCGCTCCTGTCAGTGGTTCTGCTGGAATGGCAACCGGCATTCCAGCCTTCGCGATATGGTAAAGGATGTCCCCGTAGAGATCGTCGATCTTGAGGGGGCTAACGACACAGGTGATAAAAGAGACGAAGGGCCGCTCCCTCAGGGCCTTCGGACTCCCTGCAATCGTCTCTGCCATCTTGATGATATCCAGAGTCCCCTTCAGGGTGTAAATCCCACCCATGAGGTGCTTGGAACAGTTCATGATTGAAGAATGGAACCGATTGATGTCTACTTCCTGTGACGGAAGATCATTGGGATAGACAGGAAGAACCATGAAATGGACGTTTTCTAACGCGTCACACAATTTGGCAATATCCCGGACATCCTTTAAGAGGGTCTGGCGTTTCTCGTCGGTTTCGAGATCGATCACATTGAGGACCGTTCCCCCTGTTCCAAGATAGACATTCTTCCCCTCGCAGTAAAGGTCGTGCTTCTCCTCACGACCACAGAGAATAACCCTCTTCGGTGCCTTGGCAATCGCATCCTCTACCGCTGACCTCGACAATTTAACGAGTTTTCTTGAAGCATCGCAAACGGCTCCGTGTTTTTGGAAGGTCTCAAAAGCAAGCTTGCTATGAACCACCACGCCGATTTCCGAAAGAAGAGTGAGACTGGATTCGTGAATTTTTCGAATCCCTTCGTCTGTTAAAGGTCGGTACTGACCACCCGCAATCGGTTTCATTCTTTCTCCTTTCCGAGGAACTAACTGGCTACTTCGATTCCTTTCCAACGGGTGAATGATTGCAATCTTTGGACCCTCCTGGCTCCAGTATCTTAAAGAGACCCATCGATATTTGGCAAGTGTCTAAACAGAAATTCGCAGTCCTTATTTTAAGATATTGATCCTAAAAAAGAAAAGGCCTACCCGACTTTCGATAGGAAGGCTCGATTGAATCAACCTTATTTCAGACCATTTACATCAGTGTTTAGCCCTTTGCGCCAATGTAGGTGCGCGTCACCAATCGCGCGGCGCGCCCCGTCTGGATCGAGCGAAAGTCCCCGCACAGAGGGGGCTTTCCGCGCTTTGGACAGTTTCTAAAGCATTTTCTCTATCTCTTTAAACTTTGCAGGCCGATCAAATGAAAATATTAAATCGCTTTCGAATTTCCTGATCGATTCTTGGATCAATTTCTTTGGGAAGATGGGATTGGAGGATCTCTCGGGCTTTTCTCCTGGCTCTTTCACGGGTATCCAGGGAACCTGATTTCTCCCAGGCCTCTCTCGACTGACGGTCTCCAAGGGACTGCCCGAAGTATTCCTGTCTCATGAATTTCACGGTATGCATGGAGGAGAGGAAGTTTGCAGAAGGTCCCACTTCCCGAAGAACATCGAACCCTAAGGTTTCTTCATCAATCTGGATTCCCTTGAGGAGACGGAGTGCCATTCCGATGATCTCGTTATCAATCACATACTGTTCATAGGCAACGGCCTTCATGGACTCCAGCATGCCCGCGGCATGGTGGATATAGTTTGAACCGGCCAAGACACAGAGGCAGATGGAGTAAGCCTTTTCATATCCTGCCTGGATGTCAGGGATCTTCGATTCCGTCAAGCCCGCGGAGTTATAGTTCGGGACCCCGAGATACTGAGCCATCTGAGAGATGGCTGCATTCATCAATCCAAATTCGATCCCTCCCCCAACGTAAGTCATTGATTTGAAATCAGCCATCGACGGAATCGCTCCGTAGAGAATAGGGGACCCCGGGCTGGCCAACTGGGTAAGTGTAATGCCTGAGAGCTGCTCAGCGTGAACCTGAGCAAGGCATCCGGCCAGCGTCACAGGGGAGGTAGAGCCTGCCATTGGCGCTGAGGATAGAGCGACGGGGATCTTGTTCTTTGTGACCTCCAATAGCACTTGCGTTGTCTCCGTTGCAAAATGGAGGGGACTGATCATCCAGCTCGTCACAAAGGAGATGAAAGGTCTCCTGACCAATGCCTCTTCGCCCCCTGCAATCATCCTTGCCATCTCGATCACATCTCGTGCCGTTTGGGCAGACTGGACCCCAGCCATGACATTCTTGGTTGTATTGGCAAGGGCAGCATAAAACTGATTGATGTCCATGGCCTCTTTAGGGATATCCTGGGGAATACAGGGCCTGAGATAGAAATCGATATTTTCCAAGGCATCGACGAGTTTTGCAATCTGGGCAACGTCCCGAAGGGTTCCTGGCCTTGCTATTTCTTCTTCCAGATCAAGGACCGTGAGCGCCGCCCCTCCTGTACCGAGATAGACCCGTTTGTCTTCCATGGAAAGGTCGTTCTTCTCTTCCCGGCCGGCCATGAGGAATTTCTTTGGAACGATTTTGAGCGCCTTTTCGACCATCGGGGAAGGAATCCGAACAATCTCACCATTGACCATAGCTCCATGTTCTTTAAAGGTCTGGAGGGCTTCCTCCAGGGCCACTTTCACCCCAATCTCTTCGAGAATCTTGAGAGAGGTTTCATGAATTTTGACAATGTTTTTCTTACTCAGGGGTTTATACTGTCCTCCAGTTAGTCCGTTCACGGTCGACCTCCTTACCTCAATTCGAATCTATCTATGATTCTATTTAGGCCCCTCTTAATTTTGGATCTGTGATATCCCGAATCCCATCTCCCAGCATGTTAAAGGAGAGAATGGTAATGAGAATACTCAACCCTGAGTAGATAGAGATCCAGGGAGCATTAATCAGGACTTCAATTCCTTCCCGGGTCATGTTCCCCCAGGTCGGTGTCGGGGGCTGAACACCCAATCCAATAAAAGCGAGATTGGCTTCGAGCCGGATCGCCTCTCCCACCCAAAGGGTTCCGGCAACCAGCAGATCCCCAAAAATATTCGGGAAAATATGCTGGAGGATGATCCTCGGTCCTCTGGCTCCTACGGCCCGAGCCGCAACGACATATTCGTTCTCCTTCAGAGACAAGATGACGCCATGAGCCAGACGGGCAAATCGCGGGACCATTACAATCCCTATGGTCATAATCAGGTTGATAAGATTGGCTCCCATGGCAGCCGTTACAGCGATCGCCAGAATCAGGTCTGGAAAGCACATCATCACATCGGTCACTCTCATGATCAGACTCCCGGTTTTTCCTCCATAATAACCGGCAATCATACCCATGGCTGTCCCTAATAACATCCCCAGAAGAACGGACGCGCTGCCGATAAGAAGGGAAATCCGACTCCCCCAGAGGATCCTTGAAAAGACATCCCGGCCAAAGTCATCGGTCCCTAACCAATGCTTTTCATTCCTTCCGGCCAGGCGATAAAAAGGGTCCTGCTCCAATGGATCATGGGGTGAAATCCAGGGAGCCAGAATGGCGATGAACAGGATAAGGAGGGCAATGACTCCTCCGGCCAGAGCGGTTTTATTCCTCAAAAAAGTGAACCACATTCGCTGATGTTCGGAAATATTTCTTGGCATGAATCTGCTTTAATTCTCCAAATTGAACTGTCATCATGCTCCCCTCATCCCACTCTCTCCATCGGGGAGAGAGGAAGGGCGAGGGGGATTTTCTATCGATACTGAATCCTCGGATCGATCAATCCATAGATTAGATCCGTGATCAGGTTCAGGATGACCACGATGACCGAATAAAATACCATCACCGACTGAAGGGTCGTATAGTCCCTTTGCTTAATTGCCCCGACCATGAGGCTTCCCAGCCCGGGTCGGGAAAAGACAATCTCGGTCATGACAGAAGATCCGATGAGCACAACGGCGTAAACGCCACCGAGGGCAACAATGGGAATCAGAGCATTTCTTAACGCATGCTTGAAAAGCACCATGCGTTCGGAGATTCCCTTGGAGCGGGCGGTCCGGACATAATCTTCCCGGAGGACATTCAGGAGAGAGGACCGGGTCATCCGAGTCACATAGGCTGTCATGATGAGCCCGAGGGAAAGGGCAGGAAGGAAGAGATGATGCAGATTACTCGAAAGATTGGAAAGATCCCCTCCGCCCACGACAGGAAACAATTTGAATCTAATAGAGAACAACAACATCAGAAGAATGCCCAGATAGAAGGCCGGGATCGAAAGACCCATCAAAGAAAAGACACGATTGAAATAATCGATAAAGCTATTTCGTCGCACGGCTGCTGGAATACCCAGAGGAATCCCGAAGAGGAAACCAAAAAGAATGGCGCAGAACGTCAGTTCCAAGGAATAGGGAAGGACCTTCATCAGCTGGGCTGCAACGGGGTAACCCGTGATGATGGAGGTTCCGAGGTTTCCCCGGCAAAGATTCCCGAGGAATCGAAAGTATTGAACCCAGAGTGGAACATCCAGGCCCATCTTGTGTCGCAGGGCACTGACCGCCTCCTTGCTTGCATAATCACCAAGGGCTGCCACGGCCGGATCCCCGGGCAAGACTCTGGCAACGATAAAAACCAGTGTCAGCACAATGAAAAGAATAGGAATGCTCTGGAAGATTCGGCGAACTGTATAATTCAACATAAATCAGTAACGTTTCATGAATAGACTCCATCCGCCCAAAATCAAATCCCCCAATGAAGAGGGGATGGGGCGATGCATTCACTGCAAGGGCTTTCTGAGTCCCCGGACTATTTTGCAAGGATTCTCGTCTTTTCCGTGACCTGCGGTGAGTAGGTCGCCCAGCTAAATTCCAGGGAATGTCCTAAGTCCACATTGGACTTCATCGGATAGGCATACTTTAACCGGATAATCGGCACCACTGCCACATCCTTTAAGAGTTTAATCTGGGCCTCCTTCCACAGCGCGATCTGTTTATTTGAATCCAGTTCCCATCGGGCCTTTTCGATCAGATCGTCGATACTATCGATCTTCCCATCCCCGTTCGCATCGACGGCACCATAGTGTGAGAAATTGGTATCCGGTTTCTTCCCCGTCTTCACGACCGAATCCGAATGATAAAAACGGCTCAGGTAAACATCGACATTGGGTCGCCAGGCCGAATAATAGACGATGGGGCTTGCATCTTCGCGGACAAGGCTGTGAAAAGAGGAATGATCAACAACCTTCAGGGCCATGTCAATCCCCGCCTTTTTCACTTGAGCCTGAATCGCCACCATCGGTTTCTGGTAGCTACTTGCCATCTCGCTGATAATCACTTCGGTCTTCAACCCATTGGGAAAGCCTGCCTCAGACAGGAGTTTCTTTGCCTCAGCGATATTATCTTCATAGACCACTCCTGCCTTCATCGCTTCCTCTTTGGTCAGAGCCCCTGGAGCAGGAGGCGCCTGGGCAGGAGAGTAAATTGGAACGGCCAATCCTTTTCCCATGAAAGCGGCGACCCCTTCACGGGAGACGGCATAGGAGAAAGCCTTCCGGACCCGGATATCGTTAAATGGGGGTTTGGTCATATTGAAGTTGAGCACCTGGGTTTCACAGGGACCAAACGACTTGACGGTGACATCTGGAAACGTAGCCACCTTTTCTAACCATTTATCCTCTTTAAGCCCTTCGATGATCTGTAATTCCCCGCTCTGAAGACCCAGTTCTCGGGAATTGACGGCAGCGATATACCGGACGACAACCTGTTTTAAAGTAGGCGCTCCCCGAAAATATTTGCCATTTGCGACAAGAAGGGTCTTCTGTCTGGGCTCGTATGATTCAAACATAAAGGGTCCGGTCCCCACGGGGTAAGTCTTGATCCAATCGTCTCCTTTTTCTTCAACCGCCTTTCTGCAGACGATCATCCCACCGGCATAGCTTGCCACTTTGGCAAGAAACAGGGTGTCTGAGATGGGCTTATCAATGGTAATCCGCACCGTATAGGGATCAACGGCCTCAAAGGTCATCCCCGTGTACTCTCCAGCATAAGAGGAACGTTTCGTATCGGCCGCCCGCTTGAACGAGTACACCACATCTTCTGAGGTCAGCTCATAACCGCCGGGATTCCCCGGATAGGGATGAAAAAATACACCCTTCCGGAGGGTAAAGGTCCAGACTTTCTTGTCAGGCGAGACCTTCCAGGAAGTAGCCAGATCCGGTTCCACCCTCACCTGATCCCCTGGAGGGTAGCGAACAAGGCCATTAAAAATCATATCCACCGTGGCCCGATCAACGGTGGTGGCGGCCCGATGGGGATCGAGTGTCTGGAGATCGCCCGCATCAAAGGCGATATTCAGAACCTGCTCCTTTGCCAATTGTTGCGCTACGGCCACCTCAAAAACCAGCAATCCCAAAACAAAAAGGGCTAACATCAAGTAGATAACGTTTCTCTTTTCCATCATTTCCTCCTTTTTCTCCTTTCCCTTTTGAAGGGAAAGTGCGTGAAAGGTAATGCCTCATGCCCAGAGAGCACCCTTGAACTATGAAAAAAAGAGACTCCCTCTCCCGCTGGCGGGAGAGGGTACGGGCCTTCGCCGCGCCGTAGCGGCTACGGCCGCGCAGGCAGGTGAGGGTGGGGTGTGTTGGTTGCCCCTCACCTCAATCCTCTTCCCCCGGGGGAGAGAGGAGGTTTTTAGTGTTATTTTCTAACTAAGAAATTACTTGATGAGACCTTGATTCTTCAGATAATCTCGTGCCACTGTCTCGGCTTCTACCTTCTTCCCATCCACCGTGTAGTTCAAGGTCGCCATGGTGGTGTCACTGATCTTTCCAGCCAGTTGATTCAAAATATTCGCGACTTGCGGCGCTTTTGTAAGAAGATCCATTCTCACCACTGGGGCCGCATAATAGGGAGGAAAGAATTTAAGATCATCCTCCAGGACAACGAGATTAAAAGCGGGGATACGCCCATCGGTGGCAAACCCTGAAATGACATCGACCTGTTTCTCTGCAATGGCTTTATAAACGAGGCCAGCGTCCATTCCCTTCTGATCTTTGAATTTGAGATCATAAAATTTCGTCAGCCCTGGAACCCCGTCAGGCCTCGCTAAGAACTCAATGGTTGCCCAAAGATGAGATCCTTGGCAAGGGACTTCAGGTCGGATACCTTTTGGACCTTGAGCCGCTCTGCATCATCCTTCCGCATGACAATGCAATAGGTATTGTTAAACCCCCAGGGTTTCAGCCAGGTCAGCTTAAACTTCTCTTCATAATCTTTCTTAACAATCTGATAGACCTCCTCCGGGTCCTTCACGACTGGCTTCTTAAGAAGGACCGTCAGGCCTGTCCCCGTATATTCCACATAAACATTGATGTCTCCGCGGACAATGGCCTCGTGACAGATCACCGTGCCCCCGAGACCGATCTTTCGATCTGCTTTAAAACCATTATTCTCCATCATCAGGGCGACCATATTGCCCAGAACGAGTTGTTCCGTAAATCCCTTCGACCCGACCACGATCACGGGTTTCTCCTGCCCTATGGCCTCCTCAAATGAAGTCGCAAATAGAACCGCCAATAAAATCACTGCCACAAAAAACCATTTTCTCTTTCTCATAACCCTCCTCCTTTTCATTCGAAAAATTTCTATTGAGCCGTCCCTTCCTTAATCTTCTTTCTATCCACCCTAACAGAAGATCTGCTCCTATGGCTAATATGGCCGTTGGGATAGACCCCACAAGAAGAAGATTTCTGTCCGCCATCACAATCCCCTGAAAGATCAGATCCCCCAACCCGCCTGCTCCGATCAACGCAGCCAAAGTCGCCACACTGATACTCAACACCGTCGCCGTCCGGATGCCCGCCATAATGACTGGAAAGGACAGAGGCAGCTCAACGAGCCGTAGAATCTCCCGGTTTCTCATCCCCATTCCCCGTCCTGCCTCAATCACAGAGCGGTCCACATTCACAATCCCAGAGTAGGTGTTATTAATGATCGGGAGCACCCCTCGAAGGACCAGAGCAAACACAGCCGGTTTTAACCCAATCCCGAGGACAGGAATGACCATTCCAAGGATGGCAAGGCTTGGAATGGTCTGACCCATGTTTGCCGAATTGACCACCAGGTGAGCCATCTTCCGGTACCGGGTGATGAGGATTCCAAGAGGAATGGCAATCACGATGGAGAGAATCACAGCAATCAGGCTGACCTCGATATGTCGAAGCGTCGAGAGAAGGACGACCCCCCTCTTTTCATAAAAATAAAGTAAAAACTCCATGTCACCTCCTTCCAAATAAGGCGTGGGTTCGATAGGGTCAAGGGATTGACATGGGATCAAGTGAAATTTAAGACTCTCTTTTCACTTGAACCTCTCGACTCCCTTGAATTCTCTTGAACCCTGTTTTCATGTGGCGCACACCCGCCGGAGTTAAAACCCTTTCCAGGAGAACGAACAAATAATCGACCCCTATCGCCAGTAAGGTAACCGGCAGAGCCCCCGCCACGATCTGTTCCGTATTGACACTCGCAATCCCCCTGAAGATCAGCCAACCCAGCCCTCCCGCCTCCGATGTAGGCAGCAATCGTGGCTGTGCCAATATTCATCACCGCTGCCGTTCGAATACCAGCCATGATCACTGGCAAGAGCAACAGGAAGTTCCACCATTCTCAAAAATTGCCAAGGGCTCATTCCCATTCCTTTCCCGGCCTCACGGATAGATGGATCGATATGGACAATTCCTACATAGGTATTCCGGATCAACGCGAGTTGACTATAAAGGATAAGTGCAATCAAGGCAGGTTTGATGCCAATGCCAATAAAGGGGATGAGCATTCCGAAAAGGGCAAGACTTGGGATCGTGTAAAGGATTCCTGCAATGCCAATGACCGGTGTGGCGGCCCTCTTATACCGGGTGATCAAGATCCCTATTGCGACCCCGATGAGGGTGGAAATCGAGACGGCGATCACCGTGATCTGATATGTTCAAGGGTGAGCTTAAGAATCAAGTTCGGGTTGTTTACAAAATAGTTGAGAATACTCAAGAGCTCTTTCCTCGACCCTGTGCCTCTTGGGTAAAGAAACAGGCAAAATGGGTCATCGTCACGATTCCCTTTAACGTTTCTCTTCATCAACGACAGGCAACCAGACTCTTTTCCCTTTCAGCATCATCTCTAAAGTGGCCCGGATCTCCCCGCTCTCTTGCTGTAGGAATATCCTGATCCATGACCTCTGAGATATTCCCTTCACTCTTACGGGAAAGGGATTCGAATTGAATTACTCCGCAGAAACGCCCCTGGTTATCGATCACGGTGAGGATGTCATTTCCTTTTTCGGTCATCCGTCTCTTAGCTTCAAGAACAGTTCGCTCTAAGTGACACTTTCTGGGGGGCCCATGATGTCGGAGACCTTCGAAAGCTTCATCAGCTTCAATCCACATTCTTTTCCCACTATGTCTTTCACAAACAGATCAACCGGCTCCCTTAAGATACTTGATGGGAGTATCAAATTGAACGATCTTTCCACGCCTCATCACCGCAATACGGTCCCCCAACTTGATTGCCTCATCAATATCATGGGTGACAAACAGGATGGTCTTTTTAAGTCTGGAACGGAGCTTTAAAAACTCGTCCTGCAGTTGCGCCCTTGTGATGGGATCGAGGGCTCCAAAAGGTTCATCCATAAGAATGACAGGAGGATCTGCTGCCAAGCCCCTTGCCACCCCGACCCGCTGTCTCTGACCCCCTGAGAGTTGGTGGGGGTAACGATTTCTAAAGGCCGAGGGTTCCAAGCCAACGAGGTTTAAAAGCTCGTCTGTTCGTTTCTCCCTGTCTGCGTTTGACCAACCGATCAGTCGAGGAACAAGAGAGATGTTTTGGGCCACAGTCATATGGGGGAAAAGACCCACGTCCTGGATCACGTAGCCGATGCTTCGCCGCAAAGCAATGACATCCACCTTTCCTGTATCCTCTCCGTTTAAATAGATGGATCCATGGGTTGGCTCAACCAGGCGATTTAAAAGCTTGACGGTTGTCGTTTTGCCACATCCCGATGGACCGACAAAGGTAACACATTCACCGTCCATGATCTCGAAGCTGACATCGTCAACCGCCTTTGTCCCATCGGGAAAAATCTTGCTGACTTTATCAAATTTAATAATAATATTCGCCATTGATTTCTGTCCTGCCCGTCCTTTTTATAATAAACTTTCGATCACTTGACAAGCCCTTTCTTGGGCAGAGAACAATTCGGCGCTGAGTGACGGACCGAAAAATGGAGGCGGACAAGAACTTGACCTGTATGGATTGAAGAGTTATTATCGCAAAAGAAATTTAAAATTCATTATGCTTAGGAGGTATCTGCCTTGAAACACTATTTTGACCCTTATCGACAAAGAACACCTCAGTCCGAAGCTCTCTTCAAAAGGGCCAGGGAGGTCATGCCCGGAGGTATTTCCCACAGTATTCATTACTTCCCACCCTATCCATTCTTTGTAAAATACGCCAAGGGTTCCAGGGTCTGGGATGTGGATGGGAATGAGATCGTCGATCTCTGGATGGGTCACTATACTCATATCCTTGGCCATCATCCCGAGATGATTACCGAAGCGATCGAAAGGCAACTGAAGGAGGGGATTCACTGGGGTATCGTTTTTGAAAAGCAGATCGAGTGGGCCGAACTGATCCGGGAACTGATCCCCTGCGCCGAGATGGTCCGGTTTTGCTGCTCCGGAACAGAGGCGACGATGTATGCTGTCCGGGTGGCCCGGGCCTACACGGGAAGGAATACGATTTTGAAGATCGCCGGTGGCTGGCACGGTGCGAATGCGGATCTTACTTTTGCCATCAAGGCCCCTTATGAAAAGGGAGAGAGTCTCGGCCTCTCACCGGACCTTGAGCGATATACAAAAGCCATCCCGTTCAATGATATCTCTGGAACGAAGGAGATCATTCATCAAAACCAAAAGGATTTAGCCGGGATTATTCTTGAACCTGTCATTGGGGAAGGCGGATTTATCCCTGCCACTACCGAGTACTTGGAGATGCTCCGTTCCGAGACGAAAACCTCGGGAGCGCTCCTGATCTTTGATGAAGTCATCTCAGGGTTTCGACTCTCCTTAGGAGGCGCACAGAAGCGATTCGGAATCGCTCCGGATTTGACCACCCTGGGTAAGATTATGGGAGGAGGCTTGCCGGTAGGCGCAGTCGTTGGAAAAAGGGAGATCATGGAGAAGACCTCGCCTGAGAGAAAAGGTGATAAGTGGGAAAAGATCATGATCGGCGGCGGCACCTTTTCAAGTCACCCGTTGACCGTCGCAGCAGGGCTTGCAATGCTTCGTTACTTAAGAGATCATTCGGAGAAGGTTTATCCCCTTCTGGAATCCAAGGGTGAAAAGGTGCGCGAGGGCGTTCAGGGTGCATTGCGCCGCCATGGGGTCAAGGCAACGGTGACAGGAATTGGCTCTCTCTTCCAAACCAACTTCCCCCGCCAGAGAGGGGGCGATTTTGAACTCCCCCAATGCCATCAGCCAATTCACAGACATTGAGAAGAGGGAGGTTGAGTTCCGGATCCGGATGCTTGCGAAAGGGGTTCATCTCATGCATGGCGGTGGCGCTCTCTCCACCACTCACTCGGATGAAGACATCCGGAGAATCATCGAGGCTGCTGGCGAGGTGGCAGAAGAAATGGCCCAAACTTGAATAAGTTATAAGTTCGGAGTTCACCTGCCTGCGGAGTTCCGAGACTAAAAATCTTATAATTTAAAAAAGGCTTTCCCTGCCTATCCTCTCCCCCATTGGGGGGAGAGGATGAAGGTGAGGGGGTAATTTGGAGGGATGGTGAAGGCAAAAGAAACAGAAAAAATCGGAGTTATTGTTGTTGATTTTCAGGCAGATTTTACAGAGTTTAAAAATGGTTCTTTGGCAGTAGAGGGAACCGACGAGGTTTTTATTAAACGGGTTGAAGAAAATACGAGGAATCTGAAAGAAGCCGGTTTCCCAATCTTCGGGACTCTGGACTGGCATCCTGCCAACCATATCTCTTTCTTTACAAGCCACAAAGGGAAGAAGGCCTTTGATGTGATCGAAGTTCGCGGAAAGGACCAGGTCCTTTGGCCGCCTCACTGCGTTCAAAATACCCCTGGAGCGGAAGTGCTGTTAGACAAAAAATCATTTAAGGCCTTTGTGAAAACTGCGACCGATCCTCAGTTTGAAGGTTATTCTGGATTTCAAGATGATGGCGGGAAAAGGACCGGCCTCGATAGCCTTCTCAAAAAGGATAAGATCAGTAAGGTGGTCGTCTACGGTATTGCCACCGATTACTGTGTGAGAGCAACAGCGCTCGATGCATTAGCTTCAGGATTTCAGACCATCCTGATAAAAAACCTGTGCCGGGGAGTTGCCCCGGATACTTCTCAAAGGGCCCTCGAAGAGATGAACGCCAAAGGCGTGGTCATCCTTGACGATCTCGATCTTAATAAGATTAAGGCCAATTAACCAGTATTATGGAGTTCCCATCTCTTCTTCATGGAACCACCGGAAAAAAATCTTTTAACAGGAGATACAAAAAGAAGAAGTGACTTTATCATCTTTTTATCTCCTCTTGGCTCGCAGGCTACCTTAGTAGTATCGCTTCTCCTCGGCACGGTCCTCAGCGAGGTCGATGCCCCACTCACCAAGGACTTTTGAAACGGCCCGCTCGCCGCTCTCAATGCAATTCGGCACGCCAACACCCCTGTAGCTGCCACCGGCGATGGCGAAGCCGGGGATACGGGCAGAGCGGTCATCGATCCGTGAAATCCGGTCGAGGTGTCCCAGGGTGTACTGGGGCATGCCGAGGTGCCACCGGAAGACGCGCGAGAAGAGCGGCCTTGCAAAGGGGTTGAGTCCTAAGATGTCATGGAACTCGGTGATGACTGTCTGGACGAGCTCTTCATCGGAGCGCTTCAGAATCTCCTGGTTGTGGGGCCCTCCAACAAAACCGCGAAGCAGCACCTTCCCCGGAGGCGCGCGGCCCGGCCACTTGGTGGACGAGTACGTAGCCGCCATGAGCGCACGGCCCTCCACGAGGGGACAGAGGACCCCAAACGCATTCAGATCAAATCCGACCTCCTTCTCGTTGAAGGCCACCGAGACCGTCGCCGAGGAAGAAGCGGGGATGTTGACGAGTGCATCTGCGATCACCTTGTCGTGCGGCCGGACGAGCGGTTCGGCAGCCCATGACTCCGTAGCAATGATCACCGCCTCACCGTCGATCATGGAGCCATCGGAGAGCGAGACACTCCATACACCACCGTCATTGTGCCTGAGTCCGGTGACGACCATACCCGTTCGCATCCTCTTGCGACCTGCCACATCGGCTATCCGGTCCGTGAGTTCCTGCATGCCATTTAGAAACGAAGTGAAAAACGTCCGGGGCTTATCGCCCGGCTTCGCCGGGTACTTTCGCCGCATCTCTTCAACCTTACGTCGGGCTACGATGAAGCCCTTCATGAGGGACCCATACGTTTGCTCCATCTCGAGGAGGCGCGGGAACGTCGCGGCAAGTGACATCTTTGTTGGATCTGACGCATGTACGCCGCCCACGAGTGGCTCAGCGAGGCGATCCAGGCACTCGCGGCCCATGCGACGGACCACGAAGCTCTCGAGCGTCTCGTCGTTCAGCTCTCTGGCACAACCTTCTTCGCCGGGATAAAGAGGTCCATGGCCATCCGGATCTTGCCTGGCCACGAGAAGAGGCCGGTTGTAGCGAAGGGTAAGAACTTCGTGGGCGCAAACATGAAGATGCCATCGGGCATCTGATGAAGCTTGCCGCGCGACAGGATCCACGTACGCTTGCGTGACTCGTCGGTCGGCAGTTCATCATTGAAAATCCCCGTGAGCTTCGCGATGCGGTGACAGGCAGGTTTTTCAGTCAGGAAGCAATCCGGACCACCATCCACGATGAACTTGCCCCCATCCAACGGATTCCATACGATCTCCGTACAGATTTTGCCGCCGAGACGCGGGTCCTTCTCGAAGAGGACGAATCCGACGTCATGACCTTCTGATGCGGCACGAGCGACCTTGTAAGCCGCACCGAGCCCGGAGACACCACCACCGATAATGATGATACGTTTCGTCAAATTACCCTCATAAAAAAAATCTCATGGATGGCACTTTTGAAAGCTTTGGAAGCATGCCTGTCCGTTTTCTTTTCTGCACCCATTAAAAGGCAATGTCTGGGTTAATTCTGAAAAAGTTTCTCTTCAATCGCTTTGATAAGGGCTTCCAAAAATTTTTCTGAATCGTTGAGGGAAGGGGAGCGTTTCAATACCATTCCAAGAGATTCAGCCTTATTCCGGTAAAGGATATCAATGTCATAAAGGATCTCAATGTGGTCCGAGACAAACCCGATTGGAACGATCAGAACCTCCCGCACCTTGTCCCTCGAAAGTTCGACTAAAACCGATTCCACGTCCGGACCGATCCACTCCTCGGGTCCACCCCCGCGACTCTGAAAGGCGATGTGCCAGGGAAAAGGTTCCATCGCTTCCAGAACTCTCTTGACACTTTCCTGCATGTCATGCACATAGGGATCTTTGTCAACGATTGATTTCGGAAGGCTGTGAGCCGTGAAGATAAGATGGACCCGTTCTCTCTCTTCCGGAGTAAACCCTGATAACCCTTCCCTTATCTTTCCCCTGACCGCATCGACAAAAAGAGGATGGTCATGCCATCCTGCGATAAACAGAACGTTTATTCCATTCTCCAAATCTCTTTGAGTGCGACTCACTTCCTCCATATAAGCTCCTGTGCTCGCACGGGATCGAAAAGGAGCCATAGGAATGGCAACAACCTCCCTGATACCCTCCCCATGAATCTCTCTCAAGGCCTCTTCAATCAGGGGATGTCCATAGCGCATTCCCACATACGATTTGAAGGAATAACCCTTTTGATTCAGTTTATTCTCCAGGGCCTTTGCTTGCTCCCAGGTGATCTCCGGAAGGGGAGAAGAACCTCCGATCAACTGATAGCGCTCCTTAACCTTCTCGATCTGTTCTGCTGAAGGTCTTCGACCCCTGAAGAGGCGGGTTAAAAATGGCTCCACCTCTTCCAAAGATCGCGGTCCTCCAAAGGCCAAAAGAAGTAGGGCTTTCATAACTTATCTCAAACTAAATCGGGGCTCATATGTTCCCCTCTCCCCTGTAATGGGGGAGGGAATTTTTTGAAGTATTTTTTTAGGTGAAATAATTGTGAATAGGCAAGCAATTTAATCGAAGTATCATCTTTTACTGTACTCATGGACCATTTCGACTAATGCAACTACATTCTCGACGGGCGTATTTGGAAGAATCCCATGGCCCAGGTTAAAAATATGACCGGGCCGGCCCCCTGCACTTTCGAGAATCCTTTTCACTTCCCTTTCAATCAAATCGACTGAGCTCAAGAGGATCACAGGATCGAGGTTCCCCTGGATGGCCACATCATACCCGATGCGGGACCACGCCTCTCCCAGGTCCACCCGCCAGTCCACACCGATGACATCTCCGCCTACCCGCTTCATCCCTTCCAAAAGGGTTGAGGAAATCGTCGCAAAGTGAATGAGAGGAACGCCCCTGTCCACTCCGTCCATCACCCTCCTCGAGTAGGGCAGAACATATCTTTCGTAATCCGTCGGGCTGAGGCATCCAACCCAGGAGTCAAAAAGCTGAATCGCTTGAGTCCCGGCCCGAATCTGAGCATTCAAATATCGGATCAGCACCTCCGAAAGCTTTTCCATGAGGCGATCCCAGGCCACAGGGTCCTGATACATCATCCCCTTGGTGAGGATATAATTCTTTGAATGGCCCCCTTCGATAATATAGCTCGCAAGGGTAAAGGGGGCCCCAGAGAAGCCAATCAGAGGGATCTTGCCATCGAGCTCTCTGCGTACAATACGAATCGCATCCGTCAGAAAGGGAAGATCCTCTTCTGCCTCGATGATCCGCAGTTTTTCGATCTGCTTCATCTCTCGGATCGGTTCGCGAAAGACAGGACCTTCGTCCTTCGCAAACTCCAGATGTATTCCCATGGGCTCCAGGGGGAGCAAGATGTCTGCAAAGATGATGGCAGCATCGACCCGAAGCCGTTCAATGGGTTGGAGGGTGACCTCTGCGGCCAACTCAGGATTTTTGCACATCTCTAAAAAGGAGTATTTCTTGCGGAGTGCCCGGTACTCCTTCATATACCGGCCAGCCTGGCGCATGAGCCATATGGGGGTATAAGGGGTCGGCTTTCTCTGGCAGGCCATGAGAAAAGGGAAACGGATATTCATTTCCTTCATCATATCCATCCTAATCTAAATTCCAAATCACGTATCAATTTAGCCCTTTGAAATCGCTTTTTCAAATCCCTCCCACCTCCCTTTGCCTATCTAACGACAGGAAAAGGATCCTAAAGGGAGGAGGGAGATCTCCCCCTTTTGACAAAGGGGGATGAAGGGGGATTAGACGTTCTTTTTCAAAGCACTAAAGTGTTACCAAATCCCAAACAAATCTCAAATACCAAAATCCAAATAGTCAGAAAATAACCTTAATTACCCTCTCCCCAGCCTTCGCCGAAGCGGCTTCGCGCAGGCAGGCGCCAGCGGGAGAGGAAGTCCCTTTTTTCCATGTTTCGAGGGTGCCCTCCGGGCATGGGGCATTTGTTTGTAATTTGGTCCTTAATTCTCATTTCCAGTCCCTGAGCAGTTGGATGAGTAATCTTACTCCGACGCCTGTCCCACCTTTCGGGATGTAAGGCCTCTCCTTCTCAATATTGGAAGGTCCGGCAATATCGAGATGGACCCAGGGTGTCTTTTCCACAAATTTACTCAAGAAGATACCACCGATGATGGCGCCTGCGGCCCGGGTTCCCACATTCCTGAAATCTGCCGTATCGCTTTTAAGATAATCGAAGTATTCATCCCAGAGCGGCAAGCGCCAGACTTTCTCTCCAGTCCTGGCCGATGCCTCTTCGACTCGTTTCATAAGGGTCTCATCATTCCCCAGCATACCAGTAATATAATCTCCAAGGGCGATCACGCAGGCTCCTGTCAATGTTGCCACATCAAGGATTGCCTTGGGGTGATATCGAAGGCTATAGGCAAGGGCGTCACAGAGGATCAACCTCCCTTCGGCATCGGTGCTGATCACTTCTACCGTTTGCCCGGAGAGAGTCTTTAGAACATCTCCAGGTTTGTAGGCTTTTCCGCTCGGCAGGTTCTCTGTTGCCGGGATAATTCCGACCAGATGCAGTGAGAGATGGAGCCTGGCAGCAGCCTCCATCGTCCCCAGAACGGCAGCGGCGCCTGACATATCGTCTTTCATGCGGTCCATCCCCTCGGGGGGTTTAAGGGAGATTCCGCCGCTGTCGAAGGTAATTCCCTTCCCGACCAGAGCTATGGTATCGAACCCTTTATCCCTATTATATTCGAGGATGATGAACTTCGCAGGCTCCTGGCTTCCCTTTGCAACGGCCACAAATGCCCCTATACCCATAGCCTCTGCCTGGCTCAAATCCAATACCTGAAGCTCCAGCCCGTTTTCTCTTGAAATCCCTTCGGCCTTCTCAGCCAGGACCATCGGAGTAACCCTGTTGCTCGGCCCATTGACAAGGTCCCTCGCCATACAGACCGACTTCGAAATAATCCCGCCCAGTTTGAGGCCCTCTTCAATCTCCTTTATCTCCTCAGCGGTCTCTCCGAGAAGAATCCCCTCTTCGATCTCTTTGATTTTATCCCGGTCAAGGGTCTTCAGCTCATTGAATTGATAGACTCCGAGGAGAAGTCCTGTCACAAAGGCCTCAGCCACTTGCTCCTCGGAAAAACCGCCGAACTTCCTGATAGGCGATGACAAAACGCTTCAGTCCCGAATCCCGGATGTATTTCCCCGCCTTTGCAGAAGCGCCCCGCCATTTTTCGAGGTCAAAGTCTTGCTTCTTGCCCAGTCCTGCTATAAGAACTCGCTTGGCTGGGAGAGCCTCATGGGTGTAAAGAAGTTGACATTGATAGAGTTCTCCCTTGAAATCCCCTTGTTTCATCAGATTGGATAAGAACCCCTTCCACTCGGAATCGATAGTCCGGATGGGACCCTCCCAATCATCAGGGGAGTCAAAGGAGAAAAGAAGAAGAACCTCACAGGGATATTTCTCTGCCCTCCCTTGCTCAACATGGATATCCATCATCTCCCCCTGATCATAAATTCCGTGAGAGCGTGAGGTGTAAGTCGTAAGCGGTTTTAACCCTTACCCCTGACGCCTTGCGCCTTACGTTCTTTTTGTTATTCTCTTTCTTTCAGCTTCTTAATGGTGATCGACCGGTTCTCCTCCGTCGCGGCAAATTCCTTCACTTTTTTGATCAGATCAGGAGGCCAACCTCCCCGGCCAAGGATTCTCGAAAGCATCCATGGGTTCAGATCAGAGACCTCCATCCACTTTCCTGCCTTTCTGACCAACTCATCGAGGGCTCTTCGCCTTGGATCTCCCTTTAAGGGGTATTTCTCCTTCATCTCAACAATGATCTTTGCAACATGATCGCTTCCAAAGACCGATTCCGACTTTTTCCCTATGGCCATAGGCATAGAGGGCCTCCTCGATCTTTTCCAGCTCCGCATCGATCTCCTCATCAAGGATCCTCCTTTTCTCCTTCAATTCAACATACCGGTTTACCAGGGTAACACCTTCTTCCTGAAGGTATTCATTTGGAGAGAGGTTCTCTACAGCAACCAGGTGCTTTCGCTTTGGGCAGAGGGGCTGATAATCACACCAGTCACAGAGGGGACCCTCCTTAGGGAGAAAATGCCGGTCGGCCTCGATCCTCTGGATGAGATCGAAGGTTTCCTGGCGAATCTTTTCGAGACCTTCAGGCGTCCGGGAAGACCTCATTTCCGCATCGAAGGCAAGGTAATGCCAGATCAGCTTCACCTCCTTGATCTCTTTCCACCTCTCCTCAACCCCCATCTGGTAGAAGGCAAGCTGCCGGTCTGAATCAACCTCCTTCTGAGCAGGAAGCTTTCCGGAGGTCTTGTAGTCATGGATTTCAAGAATGGAATGATCTACCAGGACCAATCGGTCGATATATCCACGAATCAAGTAGTCTCTTTCCCCATTTAGCGGGAAGTTGATATACTCTTCAAGGCCAAGCGTCTTTCCATGATCGAAGGGGTGGTAACGCCTGTAATACTCAGCAATGCATTTTTTGCCCTGCTGCTGGTAATTCTCGACACTGTACTCCTTTCGAATAATCTGAACCGTACCCTTCCAATTCTTCTCCCAGCTCTGATGGTAGAAGTCGAGGATCTCTTGAAGGGTATGAAGTTTATCCACCTTCATTAAGTCGCGGTAGAGTTTCTCCAGGGCATCATGGACCCTTGAGCCCATGAAGGCTTCAATGCTTTCTGTTTCAGTCTCGATCTTGTCAATATAGGCAAGTTTATATTGATGGGGGCAGGTTTCATAGGTGGAAAGCTGGGAATGGGAATAAGTAGGCATTGTCTCCCTTTCTTAAGATAAGAGCGGTTCGTTTCTTAGGTAAACATTTATTTTTAACAAGAAAAACCCCTTCTGTCAAAAATACCATCCTGCGCTGTTAACATTCCCTGCCGGTCACTAAAAAAGCCCTGCATAAAATTGACGACTTTGTACCATGCTGTAATTTCGAATTTTGAACCAAATTGGGTCGCCCTGGGGGTGGCGCTGGCAGAGACAAAAAAATCAAAATGGAGGAGAAAGGAGGTAATGCTAACAGAGTCCACAGAGTCTGGATCCGATAGGAAAAAATAGATTTCAAGAATAGTTTCTCGCCAGACAATTTTAAAAAAAGACGTTTACCGTCAAGCTTTATTATAAAGGAGGCAATTGTGAAAAAGGAAAAGAAAAAAGAGGGATTGAAAATTACCAGGAGGCAGTTTTTGAAAGGAGCTGCGGTGGCAGGAGTTGGTCTTGCCATGCCATTGAAGTTTGCCATCCGTAGCGCGTATCCATTTGCTCAAAGCCCGACAAATATCCGGAAGTTCGTTACCACTCTCCCCGGTGTGGGGCCTGCGGGAGCCAACAACATCGGGCAGTACATACCGCTAGCCACAAAAAACACCCAGACGTTTGCGGGGCTGTCAACCGACGTTTACAACATCGCGGTGGGCAAATTTGACCAACAGATGCATCCAGATCTGAAACACAAAACCAAATTTTTCGGATACCATGACCTAACCACGAATGACCGGAAATATCTGGCCGGGGTAATCGTGGCCACCAGGGGCACGCCGGTCCTGCTCAATGTTACCAACAAGCTGCCCACAAACCACATCCTGCCAGTGGACCCCACCATCATGGCGGGGCCCGCTGGGCTAATGGTGGGAGATTTGCCGAACAACCGTATCGCTACCCACCTCCACGGCGGCCTTACTCCCTGGTTCAGCGACGGCACCCCCTTCCAGTGGTTTACCCCCAGCGGGCACCATGGCGCCAGCTTCATGAACGTCCCCGGCACAAACCCGAAAAAAGGCACGGCGACTTACTATTATCCTAACAACCAGAGTGCCAGGCTGGTCTGGTATCACGACCATGCCATTGGCATCACGCGCCTCAATGCCTACGCCGGGATCGCCTCTGCCTACATCGTCACGGACGCTTTCGAAACCTATCTACTCAACCAAGGGCTTCTGCCTGATCTCGTCGGGGTTCCGCTGATCATCCAGGATAAGACCTTCGTGGCCTCAAACATCCGCAATCAGGATCCTACCTGGAAGTGGTGGAAGTGGGGGCACGAGAGCAACCTCTGGTACCCCCACGTTTATGAGTCTAATAGTGGACCCTTCCCTTCTTGTCCCGTTAACAACAATGGCAGGGTGGACTATGGCCCCTGCGATGGCCAACCGCCGGCTGTCCTTCCCGGTCCTTCTTTCTACACTCTTCCTGATCCCTCGTGCCTGCCCGAGTTTTTCGCCGACACGGCCATGGTCAACGGCGCTCCCTACCCAAAGGTCAACGTGACGGACAAGGTCTTCCGGTTCCGGATGCTCAACGGCTCCCAGGCCCGGTTCTGGCACCTGAGCCTCTATGTGGAAGACCCGAGTAATCCGGGCGAAATTCTAATAAGCGGCGGAAAACCTGTACCTGGCCCCGCCATGTACCAGATCGGCACCGAAGGCGGTTTTCTGCCGGCGGTTGTGAAGCACGACAATACAAACCCTTTGCCATTCCTTCCTCCTGAATCGGAAGATTGCGCCAATCCAGTCGGTCCCTTCAACCTTCTGCTGGCCCCGGCGGAGCGCGCAGATGTGCTCATCGACTTCACGGGCTTGAATGGTAAATCCTTCATTCTGTACAATGACGCCCCGGCCCCGTTCCCCTGCGGTGACATCCGGAACGACTATTTCACGGGTGATCCAGACCAGACCGCCATTGGCGGCGCACCCTCAACACAGTTAGGCCACGGGCCCAATATCCGGACTATCCTGAAGATCGTGGTGGCGCATGGTCCCGCAGGCATTACCATCGACCAGAATTTCATGAACACGATGAATGCGGCCTTAGCCAATAACTTCACCGGCGGAAACCCGGGGGTGGACCCGCAGCAAGCCGCGCTCTTGGCTCCGTTCAATCAGTCAACGGGCCAATTCGAAATCCCTCCAGGGACGCCGATAAATAACAAAACTTTGAATGAGGATTTCGATGACTTTGGCCGCTTGCTCCAAAGGGGCTGGGACGGACCAGCAATTCACCAATAATCAGGGACTGCCCACATTCGGACAGGGCTACCTGGATTCGATCACAGAGGAAGTAGCCGCCGGAGCTGTCCAGTCCTGGGACTTTTACAACAACACGGGCGATACACACCCCTGGCACTTCCACCTGGTCAATGTCCAGATAGTGGGGCGAGGAATCTTCGATACCACCACTGTCCATGTTAATGATATAGAGATAACCCTTCCGGTATTCGGCTCCTTCACCGACTTGAATGGTAATCCCGGCAAGCTCACCCCTCCCGATCCCAATCAGCGTGGATGGAAAGAAACCGTCCGGATGAACCCGGGTGAGATCACACGGGTGATCATGAGGTTCGACCTGGCGAAGTTTCCGGCGGTTATGGGTGACCCTGTAAGCCCTCGGACCGGCGGCCATGAGTACGTACATCACTGTCACATCCTTGAGCACGAAGAGCACGACATGATGCGGGCCCTGGTGATCACATAAGCACCATCGGGACCTGAATCCTGCGGGTCAACCTTCGACCCTGGCGCTCAGGCCCCGCGGTTCTGGAGAACCAAAGCCCCGCGCTGAAGCGCGGGGCTTTTCTCTTAAAGCAAAGTTAGTATCTTGAGGCAATTTTATGCTTGATAGAACTTTATGGATGTGATTATTCAGAAAAGAGAATTTGGAAAAACTCCAGAATCGAGTGATCCGTTGTCGGAAATGTCCAAGGCTGGTTGCCTACCTCAAGAAATTCTCCACGCATAAACCCAAAAGGTTCCGGGATTGGGAGTATTGGGGAAAACCTCTTCCCAGCTTCGGAGACCCAAATGCCCGGGTTCTCATCGTCGGACTGGCCCCTGCAGCCAATGGCGGTAACCGCACAGGGAGAATGTTTACGGGAGACCGCAGTGGAGAATGGCTCTTCGGCGCCCTCCATGAATTTGGTTTTGCAAATTATCCTAACTCATCACATCGGGACGATGACTTCGCTTTGAGAAATTGCTATATCACGGCCACGATTCGTTGCGCACCCCCGGCAAATAAGCCACTTCCTGGGGAGATAGAGAACTGCCGCCCTTATTTCTTAGAGGAACTCAATCTATTAAGAAACATCAAGATCATCGTACCCTTAGGACAGATCGCCTTCACACAAACCCTAAAATCGTTACGTCTGATGGGCTATGAAATCCCCCGGCTGACCTTTGGCCACGGCAAGGTGTACAAAATTTCAAGAAGCGAAGCACTCCAAACTCCGAACTCGCAACTCCGAACTGTCACGCTTGTCATAACCTACCACCCAAGCCAGCAAAACACTCAGACCGGTAAGCTGACAAAAGCGATGTTTCATCAAGTATTTAAGATGATAGGTAACAGATTGGAGGGCTAAGAACTGAGGACTGAGGACGAAAACCATGATGCTGTTCCTATCCCTATTGAGGAGTGGATCGATCTCCACACCTTCTCACCGAAGGAGATCCCCCTTCTTTTAGAAGACTACCTTCTCGAATGCCAGAAGAGAGGATTCAGGGAAGTGAGGATCATCCATGGCAAAGGAAAAGGGGTCCAGATGAATATCGTCCGCTCCCTCCTCAAAAAGAGTCCTCTTGTCGAATCGTTCAAGGACGCTCCCTCTGAAGCAGGGGGGTGGGGCGCCACCATTGCCTTCCTGTGTCCACTCACAGCCGCTCGATCCTAAAGAAGACAGGTCGGGCTCCGTCACTGCAACAGGAATAGATCATCCCCTCCTTTTTCATCCAGGGGAAGTTTCCCCCAAATCTTAGCCCGGTCACTGCCGGATAGATATCGTGCCAGGCCCAGGTACAAAAACCAGGCGGCATTGTACCCGACTCGTCCACTATAAATTCCTGGCTGACCTGAAGCCGATCGCAATAGGGAGCCATATCCTCCCCAACCTCGGGGAGAGGCCCGCCATAGACCTCCTTAGAACTTAGCTTTTTTAGGACCGTGATCTTGACTCGATTCCGTTTAGCCATCTTCTTCTCCTTTCATTTGTTTGACTCTGGATGGGTTAAGAGTGTACTAAATTTCATACATAGACGTCAACAAATTTTTCAAAAAGCTTGACAAAACGTGGTCTCAAATGTTAGCATGTGAAAATGTTTCACAAGGACAGGAGGTCCATGTCAACCGATCTTTTAATAGATGAAGTTGACCATCCACCCCATGCAGACCATCCTGAAAGGAAGAGCCGTCACTTATCATCTATAATCTTTTTTTCTATCCTTCTCATTTTAGCTTTTTCCCTTCGTTTTCGCCTCCCCTATCTCACCGGCATTCGATATGTAGCTGCTTGTTATCAGAATATCCAGCAGACGATCGACAACTATCCGGCGCTTAAGGTGGACGTATTCTTTAATCGATCCTGAGATTCAGAAGAAACAGGAGGCAATCCAGGAAATCTTGGCTGTCCTGGAAAAGCACGAGACAGGGTTGGCCAGGTGACGAAAGAGGAACTGGCTGAAGTCATTTATGAAGAGGCAACCCGTAATAATCATGATCCAAAATTCATCCTTGCCCTTATCGCCATCGAAAGCTCTTTTCAGAACTGGTCCGTCTCCGAACGTGGGGCAAAAGGATTGATGCAGATCATGCCCTATGTGGCAGAGTCTATTGCCCAGGAACTGGGGATCGAGTGGAGCGGAGATCGAACCCTCTTTAATCCCTTCCTTAATATAAAGATGGGAGTTCACTACCTCTCCAGGCTGCTCCTCGATTTTAAGGACCCTGGGCTTGCCGTGACAGCATACAATTATGGTCCTACCTATGTTAAAGGCCTGATCGACGGAAAACGGAAGGTCCCACAAGATTTCTATCAGAAAATTGTGGCCATGTACCATGATCTTCTCGTTTCTACGAACAGAGATAATTCTCTTCCCCCAGATAATGAGCAACTGACAAAACTTCTATAGTTTTTGTTTACCCTTTTCCCTTCCCCTAACATGACCTGAGAAAAGTCTACTTGTCCCTTGCGGTCATTCAAAATGTCTCACCTTTTGAACGTTACCAAAAATTTCGTTATGGATTATAATTTGAAAAAAGGAAAAATCGAGAAAAGCGTTCTTAAAATTTAGCGAACGGTCTGAAAATGGCTTTTACTCCATCTTATATCCGTCTCCATGAAAAGGGAGAACTTAGGCAAAGAATTCAGCTCCTGAATGAATTCTTAAGCGAGTGCCGTCTCTGCCCCAGAGAATGCCGGGTCAATCGTCTGAAGGGAGACCTCGGATACTGCAGAGCCGGATCAGAGCTGGAAATCTCCAGCGCCTTTCCCCATTTCGGAGAAGAACCTCCCCTTGTCGGACGGCACGGCTCAGGAACGATCTTTTTCACCCACTGCAACCTGAGATGCTTCTTCTGTCAGAATTACGACATCACCCATCTGGGAAGGGGTGACCCGTTCACCCTCTCTGATATGGCAAGGGTTATGATTCGGCTCCAGGAGATGGGCTGTCATAATATCAACTTTGTCACCCCACCCATTATGTCCCCCAAATCGTCGCTTCATTCCCTGAAGCGATTGAAAATGGGCTTCGGCTACCGATTGTCTATAACTGCTCCGGATACGAATCAATTGAGGTGATTCGGCTGCTTAAAGACATCGTCGACATCTATATGCCTGATGTGAAATTTATGAAAGGGAAGTATTCTGAGAAGTTCTGCAATGCCCCGGACTATCCGGATGTGATCAAAAATATCCTTGAGGAAATGCACCGCCAAGTAGGCGATCTTACTCATGAATTCCGATGGGATTGCGGAGAGGGGCCTCCTCATTCGCCACCTCGTCATGCCCAATGGGGTTTCTTCTTCCGAAGAAGTTCTTCAATTCATCGCTGAAAGAATCTCTGTCCACTCCTACATCAATATTATGGAACAATACCGGCCTGAGTTCCGGGCCAATGAGGATCCGGAAATTGATCGTCGAATCACCCGCAAAGAATACTTGGAGGCGATCCAGATCGCCAAACAGCTTGGCCTTTATCGGGGATTTTAACTGTCCTTCCCACCTCACATTTATCCTCTCCGTCATGGGGAGAGGAGAGTTTAGGAATGAAATCGGAAGAAATCCTCCTTCAGCTTCATTCCCTCAAAAGAGAGGTCCGGAAACTCTCCCGGGAGATCGAATCCATCAAGACTGCCGCCCTGAAAGACCCATATGCAGTGGAAAACATGCTCAAGATGCGGGGGTTAAAGGTCTTTCGAAAGAATCCTGCAGATCGGCTTTTCTTTCCTTCAACCTTTCCCTTCCCCACAGATCTCATTTCTACGAAATGATGAAAAAATATTCCTTCCGTCTCGTCCTGAGAGATATGATCAAACATCAGAACCTGTTTCGTGTGGAGGATCTCACGCACTATTGCTGCCCAGAGGTGGCCCAAGATTATTGTGATCTTCTCCAACAATCCGGAATGATAAAGAAAAATCGAACTGGAACCTATCAAACCCGCATTTCTCCCCTCTACAGTTTCGGTCCAACGCTGGAGTGGTTTGTTGCCGAGATGTTCAAGAGGGAATTTGCATCCCCCGCCCTCTATGGGGTAAGCGTAAAGGAGACAGCCTCTGGTGGCGATTATGATGTGATCGCCTCCTGGAACAGAAGATTAGTCTATGTGGAAGTGAAATCTTCACCTCCAAGAGGGGTTGAACAAAATGAGATTGCCACTTTTTTCTCCAGGATCAATGAGCTTTTACCCGAGGTCGCAATCCTTTTCAATGATACCCAGCTCAGAATGAAAGACAAACTCGTCGTCATGTTTGAAGAGGAACTGAAGAGGAGGTTTGGAAGAAAATCGAAAACGCTTTACCCGGTGAATCGGCTCGTGGAAGAACTCTTCCATGTCCGGAATCGCATCTTCATCATCAATAGCAAAAAGGATATTTTGGAGAATTTTTCCATCTGCCTTAGGCATTACCTGCGACATACAGATGCTTTCCTGTAAACGGCAAGCGAAAAGACACCCTTACCCCACCTATCCTCAAAGGAGGGAGATCAACAGCTATCTACCCTTCTCTCTTTCTGACTCCTTTTGGCGGGCCTGCTTGATCTCTTCTAGGTAAAACTTGATCAGGGGAGACATCTCCGGAGGTTGCCAGTCGGTCTTCTTGGGATCTTCCGGCCAGATAAGGGATAGGTGCAAGATCTCCCCCGGCCTCTGGGCCTTCTCCAAGAAGGAGAGAGTTCTTAAGAGAATCTCTCTCTGTCCTTTTCTGTCTCCAACCTGGCCCATGGGTCTTCCGTAAGGATATTCAATGGCTACTGAACGGGGAATACCTACGGCCCGATGAAATTCATAGGTTGGGGAGAGTACCACCGTAGAGAAGCCGGCTTCCTCCAGAGATCGGGCAGCCAGTCCCACGGACTGGCAACAGAAGGGTCAGGCCGGGGTGAGGAGGACCGCCTCCACCCCTTCGGTCTTCATCTTTTTTGAGATGGGTTCAATGGCCTCTTCCAGGAAATCGGTGCTCTGCCATTGAAAACCATAGAATGAATAGGCAGTCGGGGCCAAACGGCCAATGATCCCCTCTGATTCAAGCTCTGCCATCCTCCTGAGAGGAAGCATCACATTGATGTCCTGTTTGATATAATTGGTGTTGATATGGAGATGGTTCACAGCGATCTCTTTTTCAGTGGTCTGCCTCGGGATGGCTCGAAACGACCGGTCCCCCCAGACAGGCTCTCTCTTTTCCCTTTCCACGTCAAAGGGTGGATCGGTCTTTAAACTGATCCCCGCGCTTGTCACAAGGGAAAAGACCGTTTGGTTCAATGGCTTTCTCAGGGGCGTCCATGGGATAGGCCCTTTGAAATCCTCTTCCGGAATGAAGGTGCGGATCCACGCCTTCAGCCCTGGCGGCAAGAATCGAAACCCATCAACAATCTTCTTTTCCTGTTCCATAGAACCTCGCTTAGTAAATCAGAATCGCAAAGCGCATAGCGTTCCCACGCTCTTTTTTTCACTTTGCTCTATGCCCTATGCGTATATTTTTTTCAGGAGCCAGGCCATGTTCTGGCCCAGGATTTCCATGGTCTTTAGTCCCTCTTCATCCTTAAGGACTTCTCCCGGCAGACGCCCAACGCCTAAGTTCCAGTAGGAGGAGCCAGGGATAATCATCTCCTGGATGCCAAAAAAGAAATTGAGATCACTATAGACGATGGTGGCTCCAGCCCTTCGCATAGCCACAACCGCAGCACCCACTTTCCGCCTGAGAAGCCCTCCGTTGGCTCTTGAAACATAACCGGTCCTGTCGATCAGGGCCTTCATCTCCGCCGTCACATTGCTGAAGTAAACCGGGGACGCGAGAATGATCCCTTCCGCTTGCTCCATCTTCGCGACATAGTCATTGAGACCATCGTCAGGAAGAACACATTTCTTATCCTTATTCTCTACACATTTAAGACAGGCGGTACATCCCCTTAAAGGCTTGCCACCGAAATGGATGGATTCAGTCTCAATCCCTTCTGTCTTAAGCTCGTCAAAAACGCGTTGAATGAGCAGGTGCGTATTTCCCTCTTTCCGGGGGCTTCCGTTGAAGGCAACTACTTTCATTGAATGTACTCCTTTCCAATCATTTGATGCCTCGGTAATCTCCGGGTGGGTTGGCCCGGTTTTTAAGATACCAGACTGGGGGCTGACAATCAATGGTTGGATTCAAAATCTTTCCAAAAAGCCTTGACGAAAAGAGTCCAATCATCTATGATTGAGTTGTATAATGATCCAGTCATCAGACCAATTTTAAAACGAATGGTTTCATAAGAAGTTCTCTTCTGTCACCCTGAATCCCGCCCATAGCGCGATTTCAGGGTCTCGTAATTTTTTCATTTTGTTAGATGTTGAACCAAGTTCAGCGTGAATTTTTTATGTTTTTTTAGCTTTTAACGAAGTCGTCAAAATTTAAATATCGGGTTTTTCCATGAACACAGATCTTGAGTTAAGGGTGACGGAGGCCCTGGCTGAAGACGTGGGAAAAGGGCTGGCGCGTCTTGATCCAGAGGATATGAAGACCTTGAGCGCTGTCCTCGGTGATGTCGTGGAGATCAGTGGGGAAAAAAAGACGGTGGCCAGGATCACGGGAACCTTTCCGGAGTCTTACGGGAAAAAAGTGATCCAGATTGACGGGATCACCCGTGGCAATGCCAAGGTAAATTTAGGGGAAAAGGTAAAGGTCCGGAAAATTTCCCGCCAAACAGCCACCACGGTCCTTGTTACCCCCCTCGATTTTTCAAATGTCCTGCCCGGGGAGAGCGAACTCGACCAGTTTGCAAAGGTCCTTCAGGGATTGCCTGTAATCATAGGAGATAAGATCAATATCCCTTTTTTAGCGGGGAAGGAACGTCTTTTCCAGATCGAAGCAACCTCTCCCACCGGCGGGGTGATCATCAATCAGAAGACCCAATTTCTCTTAAAAAAACCCGATTTTTCCATTGGAGGCCCCTTCCCATGTCTCCTATGAGGATGTGGGTGGACTTGAAAACGAATTGAGACTCGTCCGGGAGATGGTTGAGCTTCCCCTGCGTTATGGAGAGGCTTTCGAAAGGCTGGGCATTGAAGCCCCCAAGGGCGTGCTTCTTTATGGTCCCCCTGGAACGGGAAAGACCCTGATCGCCCGGGCCATCGCCAGCGAGACCAAACTCCATTTCATCAGGGTCAATGGACCGGAAATTATCCATAAATTTTATGGCGAAAGCGAAGCCAGGCTCCGGGAAATCTTTGAAGAGGCATCCCTCAAAGCACCCAGCATCATCTTTATTGATGAGATCGATGCCATCGCGCCAAAGCGTGCAGAGGTTTTGGGGGATGTCGAAAAGAGGGTGGTTGCGCAGCTTCTCGCTTTGATGGATGGCATGGTCTCCCGCGGAAATGTGGTGGTCATCGGTGCGACCAATATCCCGGAAATGATCGACCCTGCCCTGAGAAGGCCGGGCCGTTTCGACCGGGAGATCGTGATTCCGGTCCCCAATGTTGAAGGCCGCCGCGCCATCCTCAGGATTCACAGCCGCCGGATGCCTCTGGCCCCTGACGTTGATCTGGACCGTCTGGCCCAGATCACCCATGCCTTTGTCGGCGCTGATTTAGAGGCCTTATGCAAAGAGGCAGGCATGGTCGCTTTAAGGAGATACCTTTCTCTCGAAGGTGAAAATCATCTCGATGCGATCCTCTCCACTTCCGAACAGCTGCAGATCACGATGGAAGACTTTTTGACCGCCCTCCGGGAGATTGAACCTACAGCCACGCGGGAATTCTATACCGAAAGATCAACGGTCAAGTGGCATCATGTCGGCGGATTAAAGAAGATTAAAGAGACCCTCGTCTCGATCGTAGACTGGCCCACCAAATATCCCGATCTTTTTGCCGCAGGCAAAGTGCATCCTCCGAGAGGGATCCTTTTCTCCGGACCTTCAGGCACGGGGAAGACGCTCATGGCAAAGGCCCTGGCCGGCGAAACCGGTTTGAACTTCATCTCCATCAGTGGCCCAACCCTTTTTTCGAAATGGCTGGGAGAATCGGAAAAAGCGCTCCACCAGATCTTCAAGAAAGCGAAACAGTCCGCACCCTGCATCCTCTTCTTCGATGAAATTGATGGCTTGGTATCCACCCGTGGCTTTGGCCAGTGACGGAGGGACAACGGAGCGCATGGCCAGTCAGTTCTTTAACGAGCTCGACCATTTAACCGATCTCTCCCAGGTCATTGTCCTCGGAGCGACGAACCGTGAGGATTTGCTCGATCCCACTCTGATGCGAACCGGGCGGCTTGATTATGTCCTCCGATTTCCTGTCCCCGATGAAAAAGATCGACTCGAGATTTTTCAGGTCCATACGCAGGAAAAACCCTTAGCGAGGGATGTTGATTTGACAGAGCTGGCCCGTTTAACAGAAGGGATGGTGGGTTCTCAAATTGCATCGATCTGCAGGAGTGCGACCATGATGGCCATCTCGGAGTCCATTCAGTCCTCCAGAGAAAAACCATCCCCGGAGCTTTTAATCGCTGCCCGGCACTTCAAAGAGGCCATAAAGAGTATGCAGAAGGAGGAGAAAAAGCCTTGATGTTGAAAGCGGTAAGGAAAAAACGAGCCTATGAGGACATCGTTAAACAAATCCGCCATCTCATCGAGAAGGGGAAATTAAAACGGGAGGATCAACTTCCCACAGAGAGAGAATTATCCGAAACCTTCAAGGTCTCCCGGGCCACCGTTCGGGAGGCCATCTTTTCCCTTGAAACGATGAAACTCGTTGAGAGACGCCAGGGCAATGGGACCTATGTGATCGCTTCCAGTGAAGAAGCTCTTGTCCAGCCCCTGGCCACCTCCCTCTTTCATGAAAAGGATGATATGATCGATATCTTCGCTCTACGCAAGATCATCGAACCCGAAGTTGCCCATCTGGCCTCAGAAAACCGGACCTCCGAAGAAATGAATGAGTTGGAAGAGATCCTGAAGGAACACGAAAAAGAGGTGGCAGGCGGCCTAAACCCCATTCAGCGCCAATTCCGATTTCCATCGCCTGCTGGCCCGGATGGCAAAAAACAGGGTTTTAGAACGTCTTCTTCTTGCCCTTTTTGATCTTCTCGGGAACACCCGGGAGAAGTACCTCCAGACAGAGGAACGAAAACAGAAATCCCTTCAAGGCCATCATGAGATCCTCACTGCCATCAAGAGTGGTAACGGTCCTGCTGCCCGACAGGCCATGCGCCGCCATTTGGAGGGCGTGGAGGATATCTTGTTTAAGAAGAGAAAGGAGGTGGGAAAAGGCACTCGTTCCCAAAAGAAGCGCTCTTTACAATATCGGGACTCAGACTAACGATCAGTGTGACTGATCCATATTACGCAGAAGGAGGAAGTTGTCTATGGGTAAAGTAACCGAAATAACTGTTTGGACACGAGGGGTGGTCATGGACAAAGAGGCCCGCGATGTCGCCAATGCCTTTGCCCAGGCTGCAAAGATGGAGGGCAAGTTCGTCCAGGCCTTTGACAATTACGAAGACCTGCCCGACCGCGTGCTCGTAACAACCCGGAAATACGCGAGAATCAGTGACGAAGAGATCGAGATGAAATATCTCTATACGAACGCTCACCCGGATGTGGTGGTGATCGTTGAGCCCACCATCGTTAAAGGGATCAATGTGCTCAAAGGGATGCCTGAAGGCGGCCTCCTGATCATCAATACGAACCGGTCGATCGATTATATGCTCAAGTTTATTCCGAATGCGGACCTGCTGGCTGCCATTGCCACCGTGGACGCCGATGGAATCTCCGGGGTAAAAACGGTTGACTTCTCCGGTTCAGAAGGAGGAGTGGACACGGCAGGCATCGGAGCCGGCATTGCCGCCCCCATCCTCGGAGCGATGGCGAGGGTGACGGGTTTGGCCAAAAAAGAGAGCCTGGCAAAGATTGTGAGCGACGTTGCAGCCCTGGATCGTGGCTATAATGAAGTAAAATTTGAAAAGTTTCGTAAACAACGGTCCGAGTATTTTTGGGGGGGCTGAGACACAGTTTGGAATGCGGAATGTGGAATCCAGAATAAACAAATTGAATGAAAGGAGAAGGTTATGCCTATAAAAGTTCCAAGAGACAGAGAAGTACCCTTTGGGGCAATTACGCCTGCCCCGGTCAAACAGCAGGAGCTTTTCATCACGTCAAACTGGCGGATCGTTCGTCCGGTGATTGACCACGAAAAGTGCACCCGCTGCTTTACCTGCTATATCGCCTGTCCTGATTCCTGCTGGTCTTTCAATGAAAAAGAAGAAAAGATGGAATGGAATTGGAAGTTTTGCAAAGGCTGTCAGATCTGCATCCACGAATGTCCGGCGGATGCCCTGAGTAGTTCCCCAGAGCTTGACTTTGAGGATGGGGTTGTTCGTCTCGAAAAACCTTTTTAATGAAGGAGGAAAATTATGGCTCAAGAAAAGATGCTCAGCGGCTGCGCAGCAGCAGCTCAAGGAGCAAAGTTTGCAGAAGTAGAGGTCATCTGTTCGTTCCCCATCCGTCCCTATACGGCCATCATGATGGAGCTTGCCAGAATGGTCGCCAGTGGGGAACTGGATGCAGAATTTGTTCATGGTGAAGGCGAGCACGCCCAGGTCTCCGTGGCGCTTGGCGCTTCGGCAGCCGGCGCCCGTGCCTATACCGGAAGTTCCGGAGTGGGTGTGACCTATGCGTTTGAAGTCTATAGCCCTGCAGCCGGCGGCCGTTATCCTTTCCAGATGGCCATTGCGGATCGAACCCTTGATCCTCCGGGTGATTTTGGTTCGGAACATACCGACGCCATGTCTGCAAGGGATCAGGGGTGGTTGATGGGCTGGGCCGCGACCCCACAGGAGGTCTTTGATAATACCTTGATCAATTACCGCGTGGGAGAAGACCCGCGGATCATGCTGCCCCAGTTTGTCTGTCAGGATGGTTACTTCCTTTCGCATATTCCGGATAAAGTCGTCCTGCCCGAGCTATCCCAGGTCCGGGAATTTTTACCTCCCTATAGAGCTCCTCATCCTCTCAGCCTTCAATGCCCCGTATCGCACGGTCCGCAAATCCGGCCCGATCAGGGTGCACCGATGGATGCGCAGAGGGCGATGACCTTTCTCGAAGCTCCAAAGGTAATCAAAGAGGCGATCGATGATTTCAATCGCATTTTTGGAAGAACCTATGACCCCTATTTGGAAAAATATCAGATGGAGGATGCGGAGATCGCTTTCTTTATCCAGGGAGCCCACGCCAATACCTGCAAATCAGCCATTCGTCATCTTCGAAGCCAGGGCATCAAAGCAGGAATGGTGAGGCCGCGCTGGGTCCGTCCGTGGCCGACCGAACAAATTGCGGAGGCTCTCTCTCATGTGAAAGCAGTGGGTTGCGTAGAGAGCAGCACTTCTTACGGTGGTGCAACGAGAGGTGGAAATCTGATTCATGAAGTCAGGACCTCTCTCTATGATTTGGATAAAAGACCACTGGTTACCTCTTTTATGGCCGGTTTGGGTGGGGATGTCATCATGCTTGATGATTTCTACTACATGGCTAAAATCCTAACGCAGATGGCCAAAGATAAGAAGACCCAGCAGCTTGTTTACTGGGTTGGTTTTGAAGAAGAAATATAGATCCCTTTCGATAAATTAAGGAGGTGTTCAATGATGCAAGCATTTAATTATAAAAAGCAAATCCTGGAACCAATCAAGTCTCTCCGTGGCGCACCCAGAGAGGAGATGTATCTGCCCGGACACCGGACCTGTTCCGGTTGCGGTCCGGCACTGAACTACCGTCTCGTAGCAAAGGCGGCTGGCAAAGACACCATCTTTATTGGACCTACGGGCTGTATGTACGTCGCCAATTCGAGTTATCTCTGCACCCCCTATGCCGTCTCCTGGATCCATTCTCAGATCACCAACGGCGGGGCCGTGACATCCGGGATAGAGGCCGCCTATAAAACGTTGGCACGTAAGGGTAAATATGATGGACCTTTTCCAAACGTCATCTGTATGGCAGGGGATGGCGGGTCTGTGGATATCGGCCTGCAGGCCATGTCGGGAATGATGTACCGCGGCCATGACGCTCTCTTCGTCTGCTACGATAACGAATCCTATGCCAACACGGGGATTCAAACGTCACCCACCACACCTTATGGCGCGAATACGACCTTTACCCCTCCGGGCAAGATGATTCCCGAGGGCAAAAAACTTTTTCCCAAGGATCCTCCACAGCTCGTGATTGGAGGCCATCCCGCCGTCAAGTATGTCGCTACCACCTGTGTCTCTTATCCCCTTGATCTGATGAACAAGGTGCGAAAGGCACTCAATTATGACGGTCCGACGTTTCTTCACATGCTGGCGCCCTGCCCAAAGGGCTGGAAGTTCGATGAGAAACTGACTTTAGAAATGGGCCGTCTGGCCGTTGAAACAGGGATGTGGACCCTTTACGAGTGGGAGAACGGTCAATACAAATATTCCCGTCTACCAAAGAAATATCAACCCGTAAGCGAATATATGAAATTTCAGGGGCGCTTTTCACACTTGAAACAGGAACATGTTGCCAAGCTTCAGGCCTTTGTGGACGCGAAGGTGCAGCGAATCAAAGCCATTGCTGTTGAGGCTCCTGTTCCAACACGCAAACGAAAATCATAGGCTGGTAATCTTGCGTGACGGATGCAGCAGGGGTAAAATCCTTCATTTTTTGAAGGGATTTTACCCCTTGTCTTTGCGCCGGATGAGGAGTCTCCCTTTCAAGCCGGGACCACTCCCTTTTTTGAGAATATCTTCCGTTTCCACTTGGAAATAGTAGGCCAGAAGAAAATGATAATTGCCCCAATCGTCAAGGGCAGTGCAATGGGCGGCCTGAGAAAGATGATCGGGTTGCCCCGGCCCATAATGAGGGCCTGCCTCATGGCCGCCTCCGCCAGATCTCCCAAGACTAGGGCCAATACCATGGGAGCGATCGGGTAGTCGAGTTTCTTGAACAGATATCCGATAACGCCGAAGATAATCATGTAATAGATGTCTATCACTCGGTTATTTACCGCATAAGCTCCGATCGCACAGACATAGATAATCACTGGCATCAGGATGCTGAACCTGATCCGAAGGATTGCCGCAAAGATCGGAGCACAGACTAAAACAAGAATGAGGCCCGCCACGTTACCCACCCAGCAACTGGCGATTAGCCCCCAGACAAAATCAGCGTGTTCCTTAAAAAGCATGGGACCGGGCTGAAGGCCGAAGATCATCAGGCCCCCCATTATAACAGCCATGGTGGGGGAGCCTGGAATTCCCAAAGTGATCATGGGGAGGGTGGCGGAGGTCCCGGCGCCATGGGCTGCCGCTTCAGGCGCGATGATGCCTTGAGGAGCCCCTTTTCCAAAGGCATCTTTATCTTGAGCTGCCTGTCTGGCAAACCCGTAAGCCATAAAAGAAGCGGGCGTTGCTCCCCCTGGCTTAAGTCCCATCCAGCATCCGATCAGAGATCCCATGATGAGGGATTTGGGATATTTAGCCATCTCTTTCAGGGCGTCTCCTATGTCTTTTAACGTTACCTTGGCTTTTATCCCTTCCATTTTCAGGCCTTCCTCGACCGTCAGAAAGATCTCTCCGATACCGAAAAGTCCGATGACTGCAACGATGAAATTGAATCCTCCCATCAGATCAACAGAGCCGAAGGTCATTCGAAGTTTTCCACTGACAATGTCCATTCCGACTGCTGCCAGAATGAAACCGAGAAAGATGGAAATGATCGTCTTGGTAGGAGATTTTCCTCCCAGTCCGACGAAGGCACTGAAGGTAAGGGCCATGACAGAGAAGGTCTCAGGGGGGCCAAACCTCAGGGCAAATGCTGCAATGATGGGGGCAAAAAAGCTGAGCATGACGACGCCTAGCAGAGCTCCCGCCCCATGGGACAGGAACGAGAGGACAAGGGCTTTGCCTGCCCGTCCACTCTTGGCCATGGGATACCCATCAAACGTGACAGCCACTGCCCAAGGCTCCCCCGGGATATTGAATAGAATGGAGGTGATGCTTCCCCCATAGAGAGCTCCCCAGTAAATGCTCGACAGCAAAATGACGCCTGTCGTGGGTGGCATCACCACGGTCACAGGAATGAGGATGGCCACGCCATTGGCTCCGCCCAGGCCAGGCAGCACCCCCACGATGATTCCCAAGATGAGGCCGACCGCAGCGATCAATAGATTATAGGGTTGCAGGGCAACGCTCAAACCCATCATCAAATTGGAAAGGTTATCCAATAGAGTCTCTCCTTCCTTCCGGTCAAAGGTTAAAATGGAATAAGCGTCTTCCCCCATAATCCCTCAGGCAGAGGGATCAGAAATAATTTGTCAAATGCAATGTACAAACACATGGGTATCAGAACACTTACAAGAACAACGGTGGCCCAACGGATCTTTCCCACGACGCGCATATAGAAAACGAGGAAGATGAGAGCCGCCAAGTGAAGTCCGATGAGTTCTGTTAAGAGAACCATCCCTACGGACGGACACAAGACCCAGAGGATTGGTTTCAATCCCCCTTTCGGCACCAGAGGGGCTCCCTTCCCTTCTTTCCTTAATTTTTTAACTCCCCGAAAAAAGACATTCAGACTGAACAGGATCACACCTACCCCCAGATAGAATGGTAAGAAGCCCGCTTCGGGCCCGCTCATTCCCCATTGGAAGCCGAGTCTGATCGAATCGATCAGAACAATCAGTCCCGCCCCGATTAAGACGAGGGCCACGATCAAATCCGCCTTTCGCATAGAGCCTCCTTTGCGAACTTTCTTCGGTCTAATGATTCATCGCAGGGGAAGGTTGAAACCCCTCTCTTCTATTTCTTCCCGATCAATCCTCCTTGAGTCAGGTACTCCTTATGCAAAATCTCCTGTTCTCCAACCCATTTTGCATAATCGGGGCCTGAGAGGAAGGCTTCCTTAAGCCCCATATCAGAAATATATTTTTTCCACTCCGGCGTCTCTGTCACTTTCTTTAAGGCATCCACATAGAAGTCCTGCTGCTCTTTCGTAATGCCCGGGGCGGCAAAAATTCCACGAAGCATCAGGTAACTCATATCCACGCCCGTAGCCTCTTTCATGGTTGGAATCTTATCCCAATCAGGAAGCGCAATTCGTGCATGGTCAATCACCGCTAAGGGCCTCAGGGTTCCTGCCTTCCAGTGGCTCACCGCCTCCGCGGGGTTGTTGACCGTTGAATTGACGTGTTTCCCAACGAGCTCCACCGCCACGTCTCCACCGCCCTTAAACGGAACGTAGGTAAATTTTACACCGAAGGCCTGCTCCATCATGATCGTGATGATCTGGTCTTCCTGGGCCGTGCCTGTCCCAGCCATCAAGAATTTTCCCGGTTCTTTCTTAACCGCATCGAGGTATTCTTTTGCAGTCTTGTAAGGAGTCTCGGCATTGACCCAGAGTACAAAATAGTCAAGAGCAAGGCGTGCAATTGGGGTAAGATCTTTCCAGTTGAAAGGAACACCTGTAGCAAGAGGGGTTGTAAAGAGATTGGATAAGGTGATGACGATAACATTGGGATCTCCCTTTTTCCCTTTGACATACATAAACCCTTCTGCTCCAGCCCCCCCCGACTTGTTGACAACAATGAAGGGTTTGGGAGACAGGTTGTACTTTGAGGCGAGTGGTGAGATAAACCGGGCCATCACATCCGCTCCGCCACCCGACCCTGCCGGGACAATGAATTCAACGGTGCCACCCCCGATTAAGAATGGACCCACCTTAGCGATATAAGTGGATCCACCCCGAAGTTGCATGTTTTTGAGTTTGAGAGGAGATAAAGACCGGTTTAGAGACCCACCCCGATGTTGTTGTTTCCGTCTGCCCTGTGTAGATCATCATGAAGCGATGAACGTGGAGCGACTGAGGACGGAAGAGAAGGCAGCGGGAAGCAGGAGCTACGTTTTTGATTTTGTTTTCTTTGCCTGAGTGTTGAGTTTTTTTGATTCGTGCATTCTCCAGCTGGGACCCTGGATATGGAGGAGGATAGAATGATGCACCATGCGATCTACAATGGCGGTGGTGACAACGGGGTCTCCGAGGTAATCGCCGAGGTCCGTGAAGTCGATGTTCGTTGTGAGAAGTGTCGAACCCTTGCAATAACGGCCGTCGATGACCTTGAAGAACAGAGAGGCATTTTTAGTGTCTTGCTGCTCGATCCGGTCAAAGCCTAATTCATCGATGAGGAGGATATTGGGGGAGGTGTATTGTTTTAGCTTTTGGTGGAAGCTCTGATCGGCGCGGCTTGCCATTAGCTCCGTGAGCATGTCAGCAGCGGTGGTATAGCGGCAGCGATAGAGGTGTCGGCATCCGATGAGAAGCAAGGCCTTGGCAATATGGCTTTTTCCGGTGCCGGAGTTGCCTGCAATCACAAGCCCCTGCTTACGCCCGACAAAGTCCAGTTTCGCGATCTCCAGGACCTGTGCTTTGTCCACCCCGGACTGGAACCCAAAGTCGAAGTCCGAGAGGAGCTTGCGGTCAGGGAGGCGAGAGTCCTTGATCCTTCGCTCTATCCTTCGTTGGATCCGGGCGTTTGCCTCGATGGCAAGCAGCCGTTCAAGGAGCTCGGTGGGGGGCAGTGCTTGTTGTGCAGCATGGGCAAGCTCCTGGTCAAGGACCTTCTGTATTCCCAGAAGCTTCAGGGTCTCGAGATGTTGCCTGATCCTGGTCAGGGTTTCCTCCGGGATGGTCTTGGTCCTCTCTGAGCAGCTCGCTGTATTGATCCAGGGGCCGCTGCATGATTTTGGGCAGGGCCTTTTGAAGCTCCTGCCGTGCTCGTTCGTTTCGTGCGGACTCCAGGGTGCGCGGGAGTGCCTTGGCCCTGAGGATCCGCTCGATGGCTCTTCCCTCAAAGGCCTGATACCGGATGGCGTGTTCGATCGCCCTGTGGATATCCTCACTTTGGTAGTGTTCCTTCATGCGCAGGATGTATCGGGGATGGAACCCGCAGTTTCGAGGATGTCTTTGGGTTAACCCCTTGAGAAACGCCTCAGCAAACCCTCCCAGTTCCAAAAAGGCTTCACGGACCGGCTCCAGACCGTAGCGTTTCTTTTGGGTCTTAAAGTGATCGGGGTTTTCTACCTTTTTGCCAAGCCCTGCGGGATATCGTTGATGCCGGGCGATGAGCTCAATCTTGGGGGTGTAGATCAGGATCTCGTGCTCCGTTGCCTTAAGGCTCAGAATGTCTGCGATGTTACCGGAGGGGACGGAGTAGTGGTTCGTCTCAAACTCAATGAACCCGTCTGGCCCACAGACCCGCAGGGCCACTTCGGAGCTGTCATAGGGATGATGCGGCAGGGGCTGAAGCGTTTCCTGGGAAAAGAGCTCCAGGGGAGCGTGCCGGGTCGTGTCGTGGATATGTAGATCGGACCTCTCTTTGAGCCACCACCGTGCTCTGGACTTGAGGTCTTCGAGGTCCTGAAAGTCTCTTCCACCAAGCAGGTTGCCTTCCACATATTGGAACGGCGCCTCAATTTTCCCCTTGGTTTCTGGCCGTCCCTGTTGACACGCAATGGGCTTACACTGATAATGCGTGATAAAGGCGGTGAACGCGGGATTGAAGACCGGCCTTCCGCATTCCCATCGGAGCACCACCGTCTTTTCGTTATCATAAAGACATTCCCTGGGCACTCCCTCAAAGTACTGGAAGGCATCCTGATGTCTTCGGATCAGGCTATAGAAGTCATGGCGTATCGTAAAGTCGATGTATTGACGCCTGGAGAAGCCCAGGATATAGGAGAAACACTGCACCTGGCACTTGCCGGTACGGGTGAAGGGGATCGTATAGGGGCTCCAATCCATCTGACCCTGTTGCCCGGTTCTGTCTCAAACCGTATCACCGGCTCTCGATCAGGCGCCCGCAGTTTTTTGAGCCGTTCTCTCAGAATGCTGATGCCCCCAGGATAGCCCGCTTCCTTCAACTCCTCGTAGATCCGGAGGCCCGTGATCTTGGGGTATTTCTTCAGTAGTTTCTTAATCTCCGGGTCGAATCCGTCAAGCTTGCTCGTCCGCTTCAGCCTTTTTGTCAATACATCATGACCGCTATCCCGTCTCTGTGCATGGGCCCGGAGAATCCTCCTGACCGTGTTGCGCCCTAAATGAAACTGTCTGCTTAACTCACGGATCGACCCCCCTTTGTGATGCATCAGGATCAAGGTGTGTTCAAGCTCTTGACGGTTGCGTAGGAACTTCATGGGTCTGCCCTCAGGGTCTTGACCACCTCTTTGGCAGAGCCAATCGCCAGATTTATGAGTGAGTCAAGACCCCTTCTTTTTTCGGGGCTGCACTTGCTAAACCCTTCCGAAACGGTTTGGCAGATCTCGTGGAGCGATAGAAGTTTGGCCCCCAACCCCCTGGGCCTGGGTTGTCTCTGTTCCACAACCTCCCATGGACTGGCCAGAATCGCCGAATACTCCCATCCCGGACGGCTCAACAAATATCCGATCAACTTCGCCGCCTCCCGGGTTGTGAACCGGCGCTTTAAGATGGCATCCGCAGCATCCTTTTGGTTGCCGCGCGGCAACTTCGTCAGCTCCCTGCCGGTGATGACCGAGATCAGCCCCAGCCGGATATCCTCTTGCACCTCCTCGCTTAATCTCTCGATCAGCGATATCCTCCGGCTCACCCAACTCTTATCCCTGCCTAATAAGGCCGCGATCTCGATCTGCGCCAATCCGTCTTCACGGTGAAGGGATTGAACCACCAGCGCCTCTTCCATCTCGTTGATCGATCTGCCCGAGCGGTTCAACTGGATCATGGCCGCCTTGCACACCCTCGCACTGACTTCCATCGTCTTTGCGCTTAACGTCGTCTTGTCCAGTCTCCGGCAGGCCCTGAGCCGTTTGAATCCGTCGATCATCTCGTAGCTGCCTTCCCCCTTCACACAGACCACCGGCGACATCTGCCCGTACTTCCGTATCGATTGGACCATGGCCGCATCCGCCCGGGGACTCACGATCCGAAACGCCCCGTATCTTTCTCCGATCTCAGAAACCGCTATCTCTTCTATGTAGAGTTGCTCTTTCATCCTCAGAAAGCTTATAACGACCCTCTTCCAAATGCGAGCAAGTCCTCTCTTTGCAATCACGACCCTTGCACCCTAAAAACACAACCCCTCGAAATAACTCCAAGTTCCACGATCAGCTCGTCCATCTTTGCAATCCCTGCGTTGCAAAGAGGCACAAGCCGGTAACGGCCTGATCTGATAACCGTTTTTCCCTTTAGCTCGTCCATCTTTGCAATCCCAGTCCCTGATCGCCTGCGCCGGTTGCGCTCCCTCTGACGTATACGATTCCCCTCTGTGTAGGCCGGATTCCTCTCTCGGTACCGCCTCCAGTAATCCCTATTCCGGCTCCGCCACTGCCTCTGGGCTTCAGCCTGGTTCGCTCGGTAGTCACTGTCCTTTGCCAGCTTCTCCTTCTGCCAATTTCTCTTGCGTGTCTTTTGACATTCAGGGTCGCTACAATACCGCTGATGGCGCACCGCAGGATGAACAATAAATCGTTTCTTGCAGCACAGGCACGTCTTCTCCATATCTCCTCCACAACCGCTCGATATGGAAAAGCATAGAAGATCATCCGGAGAATAAAATAGGCAACGGGATGAGAGATGTTATTAAGAAGAATCGTTCACCAAAACGATTAGGGGTGGGTCCTCATTCCGGTGATCCTTCAGTCCATCAAAAACCAGTCAATGGGTCCGCATTTCGGTGGGGGGTGGGTTCATCCTTAAGCGGTGATAGCATTCAACGGGCTTATTGGGTTGCCAGGCGTTCGTCGTTCCAACGGTTAGGAAACAGAACATGAAAGAACATAAGAAAACCACGATCCCCATTCTTCTCATGCACAAAAATCTTCTTCCCATGATTTTACCTCCTTTATTCTTGAATGGAATCAATTTTAGAAACAGTGATATTGAGTGGCTGAAGAATATTTTCACAAGAGAGTGGTTTAAGGAGATTCGTTAGGCAAGCCGAGTGTGCTGAGCGGGTTTCATCAAACATCATTGACATGGTTTTCATGGAACAGCGTTTGGAAAAAGCCCCGTATAAGGGAGGGCATTTTTGCAAAAGACGATATCCACTATCCTCCATTCTTTGTCAACTGTCAAGATTTTTTTATCAAAATTTTTAGGGAGTCAAGACCAAAAAGTCGGTTAGAACAACCGGATTCAAGCGGTCAAGAATTTGAATGGACTATTAAGGAATGATAAAGGACTAAAGGTTTGGCAAAGGTCCTATCAACGACTTCCATCCTATCCTGGAACCCTCGAATCCTTCTTTATCTTGCCAACATATAAATGGAAACGGAAAGGACAAAGAGAACAAAGATTTTTCTGAGGCGAAAAGGGTGCGTCTTAAAAGAAACATAGGCTCCTACCCTTGCAAAAAAGAGAGAACCGATGGCAAGGGCTGCCCCGTGCCAGAGGTCAACAAAACCCAGGGCCCAGCGGGGCAGATCTGTACGGCCTAATCCATTCACGAAATAACCGACCAATGAAAAGAAGGCCGTAATCACGATCGTTGCGCTTGACGTTCCGATGGCCACCTTTAACGGAAAATTTCATTTCTAACAAATTATTTGAATGCAAAAATTCTAAAAGTCTGCTAACTCGCTGACTTCAATAGGGATTCACCTTATATAAGTGTGAGATTTCTGGAATCTCATTGACAAAAGGCACTCGAATGGGTAGGATTTTTAAGAAATTATAAATTGCAACATAATACTTGTTAGTCGGCCCAACGAAAACGACATAGAAAATGCCCAACGAACTTGATTCAGTTCAGTTTAAACTACAACAATATTCAGTTTTGCTTGAACCCTCAGAGAGCTTGCCAAAGCTCATCAAGTCGGCACGTGACATTTGATTTGTGCTTAAACACTTGCCATGCTCAGATGACTCCATCGAACACCTTGCAAGAATTGTCCTCAATGCCATCGAGACACACAAGAGGTTTCGCAGAGTTGAGTGCTTGAAGGTACTGCGAGCAATCATCAGAAACGCAGACGAAATTCCCAACTTCAAATCCGAGACTGTTCATTTGCTCTTTCAAATATACAAGAACCTCATTTTCGATATCCCAGAGGAAGGGCAATGGGCAGCAAGTGTTCTCATAAAGGGGCAGACTCTGGATGATAAAGAAATTCAATGGCTTGTCGAGAATTACAAGCAGTCTACTCACTTGGTAAACGGCCTTCTTCTTTATCCGGAATATCATCCAACAATTGCAGAATGGGCAGAAAGTGTCTATAAAGCAAATGAGCTACCAGACAGAGAGGCTGAAGTCATCGCTCTTCTAATCCAAGAAGACATTCCAGCATTTGTGAATCGGGCCGACAAGGTAGACCTGCTTCTCAGGGCCGTATCGCGGGCTAGAATCCCTGTGTCAGACAAAGAGAGACTTCTAATAGGGTTGGCTAAAACAGAAAACTTCAATACCTTGCTCGATATCGCTTTACGACTGAGAATGCCGCCTCTTATCCGATACATAAGTCAGGTGATTGAAAGGGAGAAAGCCGCCTAACCAATAAGGATTGAAACGACCTGACGGTACTGAGGAACCCTTTTGTCTCCAATCACTTCATACAGGGCATTGTCTTTCATGAGGGTGACAAAATAAACCTTTTCGGAACACCATCGGCCCCAGAGGGCATAATCGGTATAGCCCCGGTCATCAGCGACAATCGTTCCGGGGGAAAAGCGCAATTCTCGGGCCACCCTGACATCGGCCACGTTCCCCTCGCTCAGGACGGCAAACTCGGGAAAATATCCATCATGGTCCAGGACCAAATGCAATTTGATCGCCCCCTTGGTTCTTCGGAAATGGGCCCAGGTAAACATGCTCAGACACAGGTCGATGGTGTTGGAATCGAGGCTGACCAATTTGTTCTTGAATCGGAACTTCTTTCTCCCTCCGACCTGCATCCGACAGCGTTGAAGCAGTTGGAGGAAGACGCGTTGATAGAGTTGCCAGGGACGATGCTCGTTGGCATAAGCCAAGGTGGAACGGCTGGGAGCTGTGATGCCCAGATGTTTGAGCTTGCCCTCGCAGCTTCGCAGCCCCCCGGTAATCTCCCGGAGGGAATGAGCTCGACCCAGTTGACAGAAAAGCATAGCCACAAACTGGCCCCAACACGTGAATCCCCGAGCATGTCGTTCAGCTCTTGTCTCCGTCACTGCTTGTTGGAACTCGATTCGAGAAAACAGTTGTAAGAGATGGCTGAATATGCTACAAAATCTATTCATAATTGGCCCTCCTTTTGTGGTAGGATTTCCTGGTAGAAATCACTCTATCACAAAGTCATTTGAGGGCCTATTTTTTTCAAGAAGTTAATTTGGACAAGAGTGAATCGGAATATGAGAGGTTTTCTGCTGAGAGGGAAAATAAAGGCCTAGGGAGAATTCTTGATCATGTGTATCGCCCACACCCTGAAAAAGATAGCAAAATATATAAGGGCAATAGGCCCTATTTCCCGGTTGCTACCCTTAACAATATAGGATCGATCTTGTTCTAGGTTTTAAATCCATAAAAACCTCCGTTGGCTGCGAAAACAGAATTTTTTCTCATTAATCTGTGGAATTACAGAACAAGATGGTCAAACAGTATTTTGGGACAGCCTCCTGACCCTATTTTGAACAATGGCTCAGATCCCCTTTGATGATGCCCATTATACCACCAAAAATTAACACTCAGGGGCATACCAATTTGGGGGGGAACTACAAATCAAATTAACTATCTGTCTCATATTAGTAACATGCTCCAAAGTCTCGCATTTCTCAACTATCTCGTCAATATTACTCCGAGGAATTTTTACTGCACTATATGGCAGAAACGATTTGAATTTGTTAACGATCTCCTCCCAGCTGGCCTGATTCGAAAATCCACCTTTAATCTCATTAACATTGGTTCTTTGTGTATGTTTAGCCCCGTCTTTCAGCGCAATAGTAACAATTGACTCAAAGCCTCGTAGCGTCTCATTAGCTGTCGCCTTAATTTTCGTCATGAATTGTCTTACTCTTTCGCTTCGTATCTCCTCTTGAGTATAGTCATCCAAAAAGACTTTTCCTTTTATTATCGCAGTCGACACGGCAAAGGGCAGGCTAAATTGGGCTTCAACCATGGTCTGAGGATTCCAACAGACTCCGGGAGGATCGCAAACAGTTTTCTCGCTGCCAGGGTCTAACTCAATAGTTATTTCCTTTATCTCCTCAGGATCAATTCTATTTTTCGAAATAAGTTCCATACAGCCGGTAATGGGGCTATGGCTACAATAGCAACATGCGTACAGCTTTACAGCAGCCTTGAGAAACTCCCAGGTTGTACCTAGCGCTTCCGTCAGCGGTTCGTATTCGCTGTCCCAAAAATAGATAAGGTCGAAAAAGCCACCCTTTCCAGTGAAAACTTTCCGCGCTCCAGTAACTCCACTTTGCGCCAGCAACACAGCATTAATTGCATTATGACACACAAAACCGTGGTGTACGCGCACCATCATCGTTTTCTCCTGATACATCGGTAGATCCGTAGTGATCATTAGATGGTAGGCTATGCCTATGTGCATTTTGCATAGCATCCTTTCCGAGGCCCAGCAGTTTCGCTACTGCCGCGGTTGCCTCAAAGATCCCAAACTGGGGATCTCGGCCAGCCACATATGCAGTCTCCATCGCACGACAGGCATTGCCAAATCTACTTCCGATCTCAGCGCCCAGGGCATACGCAGTAATGAATTCCTTACCGGTCACACCACCACGCAATTCCGCAGCAGGAAGCAAGGCTGGAACCACATACTCACTTATATGACAAGCCTGGGGATGCGTATCACCCATGTTGACCGCACGTGCCATTGGTCCATTCGCAAAAGCAGCATTCGGAGCCGGCACTTTGCCTCCATATATTAGAATTGTGCTTTGTTCAGCACCTCCCCAGCTTTTGACCAAACTAACTATTTTAAGGATAACTTCTTGCGAAGAACCGCCGATAGTGATGCCCAAGGTATCCAAGAAGAGCTTTTTAACATGCTCAACTACTTCAGGACATAGATCTTCGTAATCCGTGCTTACTATGAATTGAGCCAGTTTTTCCATAGGCTCTGCCTCGGGAATTCCTTTTCTAAAATGACTGCCGACTTCATGCATAATTGCATCTCCTCCTTTCCGGGTACCATAAGATCTGCGCAAACATCAAACAAGTAATAAAATCGGGCAATTGCTTAGATCCACCACCTACTTGGCAAAGAGTAGATTCTCCTGAGTTTCACGGCTTCGTTGAGGAGCAATACCTTCGAGAAGCCAGTGCGCTGAGCAGCTCATTGTAATAAAGGTGAGGTCCATATGCTCCCTCTGGTACCTATCTCTTAGGCCAGTCGATCTATGAACCGACCAGACTCGTGGGCCAGCAGTACACCCAAAACATTTCAGTTTTTTTCTTGGAAAACATCGGTGAAAACCTCAACTGAAAGCGTGAAAAAGAACTTTGGATATATCTGCGCCGTCGAGATCCTTTTCGGTATTATGCCAATCCCAGGTAAGCTTCTTCGACGTAGTGATCGGATTCAATGTCTTTAACATCCCCTTCAAGAACAATCTTACCCTGCTCAACTACATAAACCCTTTGAGCGACGTGGAAAGCCATTTGGATATCCTGCTCCACTAGTAACATTGTGACGCCCCGTTTTTGAATCTCTTTAATCTTTTCTGAAATAGCCGCCTTGACCAAGAGAGCCAATCCGGTCGAGGGCTCGTCCAAGAGGAAAAGCGATGGTCGTGCCATAAGGGATCGTGCAATGGCCAACATTTGTTGTTCACCGCCACTCAATGTGCCAGCAGATTGGTTCCGTCTCATCTCAAGAACTGGAAACATTTCATAAACATCCTGAATGTCTTGTTCAATTCCCTCCTTGTCCTTCCTCAGATATGCACCTAACTTAAGATTTTCCAGAACAGACAAACCAGGAAAAAGATGGCGACCCTCTGGAGTGTGTACAATGCCGAGATTCACGATTTTGTCTGGGCTTAGAGAATCAATCCGTATTCCTCTGAAGAAAGACGGTACCTTCCCTAAAAACGATTCCGGATATGGCTCTGAGCAAGGTAGTCTTGCCGGCGCCATTTGGGCCTATTATACCCACAAGCTCACCCTGGCCCACGTTCAGATTAATGCCATCCAGAATGAGAGCTTTTCCATAGAAGACTCTTAACCCTTTGGTTTCAAGAAGTGACAAATCTCGCTCCTCCATCCCCAAGGTACGCCTTTATGACCGCTTCATTGTTAACGATATTCTTAGGCGTGTCGTCGGCGATCTTCACACCGAAATCTAAGGTGATTACCCTTCGGCCAGCTTCATTAATTCTCTCAATTTATGTTCAATGATTATTATAGTGAGACCTTCTGCATTCAGGCTTCGAATCAAAGAAATCAGTGTTTCGATTTCTCTGGTTGCCAGTCCTGAAAATGGTTCGTCTAGGAGTAGAAGATCAGGTTTGCTCGCTAAGCTTTTTGCCAATTCTAGCCGTTTGAGGTCTCCATGGGAAAGGTCGGCGGCCAATAAATTTGCCTTTTCAGCTAATCCCACACTCTTAAGGATTTCAATAGGCGTTGCTTCGTTAGGCTTCTCCGACGTA
>CAWEAV010000029.1:0-139979 GCA_963806715.1 uncultured delta proteobacterium | reverse complement strand
GCCGATGGGCAAATGGGGCCTTCTGATTAGAAATAATATAATTAATAGTTTTTGCGTAACTTTTTAATCACTTCTTTCGTCTATATTGGCGACTAGTAAAATCAGAACAATTTTAATTCCCATCTTTTCATTGATTATCTTATTGAACCCGAGATCGATTAATCTTTGTTTATCAACCGATCGCTCACCCGGAATAGGTGAGATTTCGTGTTATCACGAAGAGAATCATCCTACTCATCTCAATCATCATCAAACTACCTCTCATAAGCAAGAGTCCCATCCCCACCAATCATGGCTGCTGCAATCTGGCCACTTAGGCTGTTACACTATCTTATCTCTTTATTTTAGATTCCTTCCGATAAATCTAATTAAGTTTTCTATCCATTAGAAATCACTCGATCCCTGTATCATCCACCTCGATCCCTCTCCTAATCACTTTTTCACCTCAGAAGATAACTGAATTTCGTTTGTTTGAGAAGTTCCTTGTTCGGTTTCATTCCAGACTCTTTGTTTAAAACAAAATAGGGGAAAAGCAGGATTGGTGAAAGCCCACATTTACCCACCGTTAACCCAAATCTGGCAATTAACGGTGGATCAAACCTTAACAAAAAGAAAAAAGGAGGAAAAAAAATGAAGTCAGGCACTTATTACCTACTAGGGTTAATTATTCTTAGCCTTGTATTTATGGCAAGTAATTCATCTGCACAACCATCTATACCATCCCCATATTCTAATATTCTAATACAAAGGGCTCTGCCTCCTCCTCCCGTCGGGTGGTCATTCCCAAGTAATTCATTTGCACAACCATCTATACCATCCCCATATTCTACTACAATACAAAGGGCTCTGCCTTCTTCTCCCGCCGGGGGGTCTTTACAGGGAGGCTATAGCCGGCCGACGGCATCTGTCTGGGATACAGGTGCAGCAGGCACAATGATTTCGAGTCAACTCAGGACTCCGCAAGGAGATTATTTAGCGGAGATCAGCGATTTGGTTATTGACCCCGTGGACGGTCGTGTTTCCGACGTCATCATTACCGGCATTCGGGGAATGGGAAAGCTGTGGTCATTCCGTTTAACGCTGTGTCAAAAACCGGTGAAACCATCTTCATCTTTAACGCTCCTGAAGGGATCAGCCAATTCGGAGGGAAGCCCCCTATCGGCGTTGGGGTTTTTACCTTTACTCCGAACATCAAAAGCCAGTGGGGAGCTATACAAGCAGAGAATTGATTCGGTGCCCCTGTGAAAACTCCCAAAAGAGAAGATCTCGGGTGGATCGATGACTTGGTAATCGACTTCGCGGTTGGGCGTATTGGTCATTTAGTCGTTTCCCATGCCGGTGGAACGGAAGGGAAAATGGCTTGTATTCCTTTCAGCATTCTGTCAAAAAGCGGTGAAAAGGCCTTTGTTCTGAAAACTACCAAAGAAGATCTAAGAGGCGGCGCCGGCCCACACATGGGCGGACATGGCTAATCGGATACATGCTGAAATGATCTTCAAACACTATGCACAGCATCCCTATTGGGAATAGGAAGTGATTAGTGGTTAGGATATCGAACAAAAGGGTGGGCCAATCGGCCTGCCCTTTCTCGTGGTGCGCATAGTATTATGATTCCAAGGTAACATTGCAATATGTTTTATTTTATGTTATGAAAGGGTCAGTTCCACAATGTCATTCTTTTCCGTTTTTCCGGAAATAATCGTTGCTTTTGCAAAGTGCTCATCGATAATTTCAGTGATCTTTACCTTTCCAGCATGAACTCGTCTGAAAGTTGCCCTTGCTCTCGAGACCGCAATGACCTTATAGACATCCAGTTCCTGACCCACAGGGGCCCCATCTTTGCTTCCGATGCAGAGATAAACATCGGAATCGGAGGTTTCTATGATGCTTCCCTTCATTTTTGTTTTTTTAATTTGTTCAATTCTCTCAATTTTCTGGCTTCTTCCTTAATCTCAATCAGAGACATCTGGAGGTGTGCCCATCCATACCAATGAGCAAAATCAGCGCTGAAATGATAGGCTCCTTTCCAGGTATACACATTCTGGAACTGGGACATCCGGTAATAGATGGCCTCGATGCGAGAAGTTCCTTGATAGAGTTGGTCCTTGCCAAGAGTGATGTCCTTTTGGAGAATCCCTTCTTGTTGGAGTTCGCGGATCACCTTTTCTGCCTCTTCGAGGATTCCCTTTGCTCTCTGTTTTACCTGGTCCGCCAGTTCGTACCGTTCCAGGGTTAACGACTTAATGTGACACTGGAAACAGACCCCCTTTATCATCTCTTTTCGAGTCTCTTCCTGTTCTTCCTTCGATAGGGACTTCCCATTCCTATCTACAGCATTCCCCCATGAATCATAGACGATTCCAAAGGTGACGTTATGGGTTCCTTTGTACATGTGGCAACTCACACAGGTTGGGGCTCTTGTTGTGTTCTTATTCGTAGCATAAATGGTTCCATGAAGAGAGGAGGCATACATTTCGTCATGAGGGCCTGCCAAACCTGTATGGCATTTCTTGCACGCCTCTGGTTCTCTGGCCTCTTCAGGGTTAAAGGCATGGGAGGTGTGACAGCTATTGCATTTGTTCTGGATGTTATGGCACCGTTCACAGAATGCTTTCTTGAGGGGGTCGGGAAGAGCTTGGTATTGTGGGTGGTCCTTCATTCGGTCCCAGGAGACAAAATGCCTTCCCTCCTGGAATTGGTCATATTTTTCCGAATGGCACTTGCCGCATACCTGAGGGTCGACTGCCGATTTTTTCGGCTTGGCCGTCTCATGGTTCTTATGGCAGGTGATGCAATCGACCCCGTTTTGGGCATGCTTGCTATTGACCCAGGCCAAAAAGATTCCACGGGTCTCCTTTTGATGGCAAGCCAGACACTCTCCAATGTTTTCTTCTGCTCGTACCAAGGAAGAGGAGGTAAAGAACAGAAAAAGGGCAAGGGCAAGCATCATTCTTTTTACCATGGCATACCTCAGCTATTTCTTTTCTTGTTTCAATAATTCCTTTAATTTATTGGCCTCTTCTTTGATGTCAATTAAATCGAGTTGCATCTCTGTCCAGCCATATCCATGGGTGTACGATGGGCTGAAATGGTAACCACTCTTCCAAACCCTGATGGTGTGAAACTTAAACATGGTGAAAAAGAGTCTTTCAATATAGGAAGTCCCGACATAGAGTTGAGGGTCAGCCAGGACCAGTGTCCTGCCCTCAGTAGGATGAGGCATTCTCTCTGCAATAGATGGATAGAGTAAGCCCTCTTTTTCCATTTCCTGAATCGGCTTTTTGCCGCTTTCCATCAGTTTAAACCCTTCCTCCTTCACCTGATCGGCATTTTCCAATTGCTCCCGAGCAAACCGTCCCGAATGGCACCCTGTGCAGACCCCGATCATTTCGTCCCGTTTCCTTTCTTCCTCTTCCTTTGATATAGGAACCTCTTTCAAGTTAACCACTTGGGAGCGGGTTCCTGTAGGACCCCTTGCAATACCAAAACTTGAATTATGGGTCCCCTTAGGCATATGACAGGTAATACAACGAGGTCCCCGATCGGGATTCTGAGTCATCTTGTAAATTGTTCCATGAAGGGAAGTCTCGTACATCTCTTTATGCGGATGATCAGGACCGAGGTGGCAAGTTCCACAGGCGTCTGGATCCCTCGCCTCAACCAATGAGAACCGGTGAGAGGTGTGACAGCTATTACACCTTTTCTGGATGCTGTGACAGCGCTCGCAGAAGGCGGCTCGAATTTCTTGAGGAATGGCAAGATACTCTCCCTGAATCCGCATTCGATCAAACCCTATCGAATGTCGGCTCTTCCGAAATTCTTCCAATTGCTTCGGATGACACTCACCGCATTTTTCCGGGAAAACCATGGCCTTCTGATCGGAAGCAGCCTGGTGGTCGATGTGGCAGGTGATGCAATGGACCCCTTTCTTCGCATGTTTCGATTCTACCCAGGATTGAAAAAGGCCAGGTGTCCTTTCCTGGTGGCAGGAGATACAGAATCCCACATCGATCGGTTCCACTTTTCTTGGGGCAGTGGCGCACATCGTAAGTGACGCAGCAACGATAAGAAGGACCAGCATCTTAATGTAGATACTCATCTTTCGCAACCTCATATCTGGAAATATCCAGGGATCTAAAGGTCTACTTAATTCTTGTGCTCGCTTCCCTTCTCAGCTTCATGGGAATGGCCGTGGCCTCCTCCTTTTGCAGCGGCATCGTAAAGAGCCTCGACATAATGAACGAAGGGCACATAAGCCTCTACAAATTCCCTGCCCGAATCCACATCATTCTTTTTAAAATCTTTTTTCTTCATCACCCCTTTAAATCTTTCGTGAAGGCCCTCATGTACTTTGTCTATGAGAATTTTATAGAGGGGCTCTAATTTTGCCCTCGGCAATCGCCTTGTCTGCAGCGGGAATGGCAGGGCCAAGATCACGGCCGGCAGGTTGAATACCCGTGTAAGGTTCTCCTTCTCCAGCCCAGTGAATACGAACAAGAGTTTCAAAGAAATACATGTCTGCGAGTTCCTTTGCCTCTGGATTGAGCTTCCTCACAGTCAGAGTTTTCTGGAAACCATTTCTTGTTTCGACCTGATCTTTCATCTTAACCCGTTCTTTTTGCCAGTCTTCCTGCGTTAACCGAGGTTTGGATCACACGTTCGTCTAGGGATGGACAAAGCCAGTTAAAGCAACCAACAGAACCACCATTAACCCAATAAGAACCAACGCGTTTGCTAATCTCTTTTCTCTTTTCATTTTCTCCCCTCCCTGAACGTTTTGTCCTGCTCTCCAGCGAAAGGCCGCTGCAAGATCTATTTCTTTGAAGGCATCTCAAAAGAATCCAGTATTTTCTTAATATCGTTCAAATCATTAAATCCTTCTTTTTCAAGAACCATATAGATGATGAAGAGTTGATAGGGTTCCGAGAACCCATACACCCACCCGTGAATGACTGGAGTTTCCCCTAATTTATATCTTACATATCGGTGGGCGGCATATTGAACTCCTTTAAGCGAGTAAGGAGTGACAGGATTGACCTCTACCGGAAAATCTCTTCCATGCTCCATTTTTAACTCTTCTGCCAGACTTCCAGCGCCCATTCCCGTGATCGTCCGAATCACTTTCTCGTTAAACCTCGCTGTTCTCCCTGCCGGTGTCAGGTCGATCTGCACGTTCGATTTTGTAGCAGGATTGATAATGAACAATTGGTCCTCCTCCAGTCCGGGCCTCTTAAACCCCAATCCTTCCATAAAGGCGGGAATCTCTGTAGAGAACTTCCAACTGGAGGAGGGAAAGGAAACCCTGAAGGGAAAGCGAATTCCTTCAAAGGTATTCCCCTCAATTTTCCCTACTGGAAGGGAGAGATCTACCCGGGCTTCCTCCCTTACAGGAATTCCGGCACAGCCGCCCAAATGTAAAAGGATAACGAAAAGAACAAATGAAAGAATCAGATTTTTTCTCATAAGCCCCTCCTTTTAGTGCAGTGAAAATAAGAGTCCAGCTAAAGCAAGGAACAGTATCGCAGTTAAAAGCTTGACCGTTCCAGTATGTTCCTTTGTCATGAGGGCCATCTTCTCAGAGGTGACACCAAAAAAGGTGGATACAAACACAGCCACCAACGGAACGATGAACATAACGTTGTACAGAACGAGATTAAAGATCGCGTTGGCCCTCAGTTCAGGGATTCTCATTATGAATCCAATTGTGGGAAGATAGACCTGCGCGGTACATATCACCGTGCAGAGCGCAATGACGAATCCAGCGCCAAAGGTGGCCACGAGCCCTCCTTTGAATTGAGACTGTTCTCTGATGATTGCATGGATCTTTTTCTTCATGCCCATTGGGAGTTGGAGTTTCCATTTGGCCACCTGACCACGCAGAAAAAGGACATAATCGTAGAGGCTGATAATGCCGAGGATTAAGGCAAAAAAGGCAATAAGGAGATAAACCCCTTTGCTGATCAACGGGAAGCTTCTCAACTGGTGAAGAAAAGCCATGAGCCCCATTCCGGCCAGGAGGTAGGCGATAAAGACGCCAGAGGTGAAGATGATCCCGTAGACGAGAATCTCTCTGCCTTTCTTTCCCACAAAAGTAAGGTAGGAAACAAGGAAGATGATGGTGGCAAAGGCACAGGGGTTGATCCCATCCATAAAACCTGCGATCAGGATGGCGGAGAGACTCCATTTCCTGAACCGTTCAATGATGCTTTTCTCTCCCTTCTGGAGAGCCTCCGTTGTCACTTTCTCCCAGGGAGGAGGAGCGCCCTTTCCCTCGTATTTCGCAACAAGTTTCTGAAAACTCTCAAGATGAAGCTCTTCCGACCAGAGATAATCCTCGCCCATATAGAGTTTATGGTCAGCCAGCCGTTTGGCCTCCGGGACCTGATAGATTAGAGACAGGGCTTCATCCAGTTTCTTGTTTTCATCTTTGGCCAGGTTGAAGATTCGAATCCTCAGGTCAGGGACTTTAGGAGCCCACTTCCTTAGTTCAGCCTTCATCTCTTCGCAGTGGAGACAACCCGGCATGTAGAGAAAGGCCGCATAAATAATTTTTCCGGACCTTTTCTCTTCCTCTGTTGGAGCACGAGGAATCCACCCTTCTTCCACCATTCCCGTTGGCTGAAGCGAAGGCCAGGAAGTACCCCCCTTTTCTGCATAACCCTTGACCAATTCCTCCAGATCTCTTCGGATTTCAGCCTCTCCTCCAAGAACTCTTTCTCCTATGACAATAACGGGCAGCTCCTTCTCCTGAGTCTTCAATTGCTTTTCGAATGCAACCAGGAGGTCATAATTTTTCAACTGGTTGACCGAGAAGGACTTAACCTCAAGAGGGTACTTCTCTGAGAGAGGTTTGATGGTCTCCCCTTCGATCTTCAATCCCCCGGTCTCTTCTGAATAGAAAAGATAGAGCCTCACCGGGTCCCGTGATAAACTGATTTGGGGAAGGATGAATACCAGGAAGAGAATTAAGCCCAGAATCCAGACTTTTTTCATCTGTTCCTCATTTCTTGGGCAACGCCTCTTCAAATCCTTTCTGGATCTGAAATGCCCACTCCGTTTTGACATTCTTTAGAGATCGGGCAAGATACTCCATCCCATCCTTATTTGCTCCAACCACCTGGTCCTCTTTTCCCATCTTCTTGTAGGCGGTGATCAGCTTCAGATAATTGTCCGCCACCAGCAGATTCGGTAAAAAGATCACCACCTGATCCCCGTAAATGTTTCGGTAGGCTTCATCCTCTGAAAGATATTTCAGGACAACCTTTAAGAACTGGTTCGATTTTTCAAGATGGTTCTGTGCTTCCTCCCACTTTCCTTCCCGGATCAAAGACTCACCTTCTTCTTTCTCCTGAACTCCCCCTCGATAGAAATCATGGACCGCAGTCGCATTTTCCACAAGGACCTTCAGACCCCTGTTCTCCTGGATCACCTTCTCGAGGTTGATTTCCGTGATTGGATGGATGTAGTCTTTGGGATAGGTCTTTACAGGGGTCATGTCTCCGTGGGCATGAAGTTCTTCTCTTGTGGTGGCACACCGAACCCCAAGAAAACCGAGGGTGATGAGCAAGAATAAACAGATAGTCTTTTTCAAATTTCCTAGACTCATCATTTACCCTCCTTTAACAGATATTGAATGAGGTTCTTCATGCTCTTTGACGCCCAGTCCGCATCCCTCAGCACCCTTCCAACGATCTTCCCCTCACGATTAATGAAGAAGGTTTCAGGATGGCTCCATACACCATAAGCATTGGCAACCTGTCCATCGTCGATCATAATAGGAGAGGAGATCTTGAATTCACTCTTGTATTTCTTTACAAGCTCTTCTTCATCCTTTATGGCGATTTTGAGAAGAACCAAATCCGTCCCTTTAAATTCTTCAGATAGTTTGGCAAAAGAAGGAGACTCCTTCCGGCAACTCGGTCACCACGATGCAAAAAAGTTTAAGAGGATGATCTTGCCTCTTAATTCTTTGAGAGAAACTTTTCCTCCACCCACGTCCGTTAATGTAAAGTCAGGAGCTTCAACAGGCACCCTGAACTTTTCCACCCCTGCCTCTACGAATTGGGTTTGAGCACTCGCCATTGGGATTTTCCATAATAGGAAAATACCCATGACAAACACAACCATCGCCAAGCGTTGTCGAGTAGACATCTTTTATAACCTCCTTTTGGTTACTTAACGTCCCTCACAGAACCGTGCTTGGAGATTTCCCCCACACGGCTCTTCAGTAATACTTCCTCAATACGATGATAGAGTATACGTCAGGTGATATATCTTCGGCGCAGGCAAAGGATTGTATTTCTTAAACTTGCAGTATTGGGCATAGGTGAAACTCTTCTTCTGGCTCCGTCTGTTGATCCACTTGTATGCAAGCTTTGAAGTCTCATGAGCAAACTCCCTTAATGCCTGCATGTTTCCGCTTATCCCATAATAACGGTAGTGCCCAATCAGTTTTAACCTGAAGACCTTCCACCATTCCGCTAACGTCACTTGGTTTCGTACCCTCTTTAACCACTGATTCACAGATTTCATCTTTTGCCTGAATCTCTTACTACTGATCTTCCGCCCTAACTTGAACTTTCCTCTCCTGGTCTTATCGCAGTAATGGGTAAATCCAAGAAAATCAAAAGTCGCCACTTTCCCTCCTTCTCGCTGTGCCTTCTCCCACTCCTTACGCCCAAACCCGATGACCCTCGATTTGCCCTCGGCGATCTTTAACCCAAACTTATCCAGCCGTTGCTTCAACTTCTCCTCGAAGACTCTTGCTTCACTGCCACTTTGAAAGCAAACAATGAAATCATCTCCATATCGGATCAGCTGTCCATACCCTTTGAACTGCTTCTTAACGGCCTTCTCAAACCACAAATCTAAAATGTAATGGAGATAGATATTTGCCAGTATCGGGCTGATGATACCCCCCTGGGGAGTCCCTTTGTCAACCTCTACATACTTGCCCTCTTCCATTACTCCAGCCTTTAAGAACCTCCCTATCAGCCGTAGTAAGCTTGTGTCTTTGATCCTCTCCCTCAAACATCTCATTAGCCATCCGTGGTCTATGGTATCAAAGAATGTCTCAATATCCATATCCACCACATAATTGATGGGCTTAGTCATAATTGTTTTGTCCAACACATCCAAGGCATCGTGACAACTCCGGTTAGGTCGAAATCCATAAGATACACCCATGAAATCAACTTCAAAGATCGCCTCAAGAATCTTCTTGATCCCCATCTGTACAATCTTGTCTTCTACCGCCGGTATCCCTAAACCCCGCTTACCCCCGTCAGGCTTGGGAATGTAGACCCGCCTCACGGGCTGGGGCCGATACCGCTTCGCCTTCATTCTCCCTACTAAATCCTTGAGGTTTTCCTCTAAGCTGACCTCATACCCCTGAACCGTTACCCCATCAATCCCTGAAGCCTTGTCCCTTTTCAGCTCCCGGAAACATTCCTTGAGAAAATCCTCCGACAGCAAATGCGCTAATGAGGTAAATTCACACTTCGGATCTTCTCTGGCTCGTAGAGTTAGGGACTCAAGTTCCGTTGTCACCTGTCCTCCAGTTCTGTGTGCCCAGCAGATGTCTCCCTTGTATCCCCTCGCATTACTGCTACCCCCTTCTCTCCATCCGCTTTCGCGGACTTCCTCGATACTATGAAGTAGTCCGACGGCCAATGTATAATGTCTTGCCGATCCTTACCGTCTATAGGCTTGTCACAGCATTCTCTTAGGGAATACATCGGCCCTCCCGAGTTCATATGAGTTCCCTTTGATATCTCACCATCCTCTCAGACCCCGTCGGGTTCTTACCCCCTCGCCTCTTGCGGTTGTAAGAATGCTGCCTGCTCCTCAATGAACAGTATCGGCCTCCGACACGTTGGAGATTTCGGGGCTCAATCGGTTCGCTTTCGCTATGGTTCGATATCTCCCGCTTCCCGCACCATCCAGCCGGCTAAGCTTCGTACTTGCTTAACAGGCTAAATGTGGGATTAAGTGTTGGGCTGGTGGCTAACCTTTACCCAAATAGGACTTGCACCTACAAGAACTCATACGCTTTGCTCGGCACACTCATTTTAATCCCTCCTGTGTCATTTATTTGTGTTTGAACCTTTCCCATCCCCTTTGATTCCATTCATCTCATGCGCGAAGATCAAAACACTCGAAGTCATCAGACTTACGTCCTTACTTTGTCATCTGAGCCACCATTTCGGCCATTTTCTCCATCATCACTGACATCGTCTTCGTTCTACGGAACAAACTTGCCTCCTAACCCGCCTTCTCAAACTTGCTCTTAAAAAAGTTGTACAGAGGAACGAATACAAGAGCTAAGTAGATTCCATAGAGAAAGCTCTCCACCAGGCCGAGAAAGAAGGTTCCCCAGGTGATCCATTTAAACCCGGGGAGAAGTCGAATCCAGGATTGATACATGGTCTGCCCTGGGAAAAGTAGGTCGTAAATGACGCACAAGACATAACTAATGGTGAAGAATAACCCCACGGAAACCCCAACCGTCTTCCAGTATAAGAGCTTCATCGATCCCACCTCCTTTCTCGATTAAAGATATTTTTTAGGTTCGGCATTAAATTTGTTCTGACAATTTTCCGAACAGAAATAGATCTGTTTTCCCCACTTTTGCGTCATGCCAAAAGCCTGATCCTTATCGATCTCCAATCCACAGACCGGGTCTTTGACTTTTTGGGAAGTGGCTGGAGGCCCTCCTTCAGGTTCGTGACCTCCCATATGTCCCATGTGTCCTCCTCCCATATGAGCCCCACAACCGAACCTCATCATAAAGAAAAACAGAACCCCAATGATCAAAAACCAGAGGATGCTTTCCATGTTATTCCCCTCCCTTTCTTATCGGCCTCCTCATTGCTAAGGCCTTTTTCGTAGCCATCCTTTTCCCCCGTAAATATTCCAACCCCAATAAGCGGTAATGCTGCCAATAAGTACGGTACATGAACGTACCAACCGAGTAAAATCCCTCCCAGGAATGGACCACCAGTCTGTCCCAAACTGTTGACAGCGTTCTGAAGGCCTAGGGCCGTCCCCAGGCGATTCCCTCTATTCTTTGTCACCAACGCCGTCACACTGGGGTTGAACATTGCCATGCCGAGGGCAAAAAGGCCAACATAAATCAAGATAACAATCATTGTTTGCGTTATCATCAATAACACTAACCCGATACCCATCAACCCGGAACCAATCGACAGCAAAGGTTTTTCCCCAAAGCGGTCGATGAGGCGGCCTACCAGGCCAGCCTGTGCAACAGCCATGACCAAACCGCAAACCGTAAAGACCAGTCCCAGTTGTGTAGGCCCGAATTTCATGACTCGCTGTGCATGAAGTGCAAAGGTGCCTTCAAAGAGAGCCAAGGCAAACTGACCGAGAAACGATATAACCAGAAATTCCCTAAGTGATTTGTTTGTCAACCACCAGAGAGTTTTCCCTTGTGATGTGGCCTCTATTGTCCGCTGTTTATGGGATGGTTGGCCATTCGACTTTTGGGCAGACTCTAAGGATTCGGATAACCTATACAGAGCTACAACTAATGTAACAAACGAGAGAAGCGCCGCCGCGAAGAATGGTATCGAAAAATCATCAACATAAAAGTGACTGAAGAAACGGTACCTGAAGCCCCATTCCAGCCGGGACAGCCATGCACCAAATGCCGGACCTACCATAACACCCAATCCGGTTGCACTGCCCAACCACGCCAATCCCTTACCACGTTCTGCTTCTGAAGTGACATCGGCAACGTAGGCAGTTGCTGCAGTTATTACGGCAGAGGAAAGAATTCCTCCCAGGATTCTTGCGCCATAAAGCATGGTCATATTGGTTCCCAAACCAAAAAGCACATTAGAGACAACATTACCACCCAGCCCGATGATAAAGAGTGGGCGACGGCCAATTCGGTCTGACCATTTGCCCCACAGCGGCCCAAAGAAAAATTGCATCAGTGCGAACACTCCCGTCAATGTACCTACCTGTGCTGATGCCTCCTGAGACGTTGCACCTTGGGCTAACGCCAACCGCTCTATATAAAATGGCAGCACGGTCAATGTTAGCCCGTAGCCGATCATGACGACGAATAAACAAACAAGGAGTGTACGAAGGTGTTTGCCCATGGCCCCCTGAAAGGAATCATCCCAGATGATCGAAGTTTACTTTTTCAAAGAGTTCTCGCACTTTTTCTTTCAACTCCTCTTGGGGGAAATTTCCCCTCCGATCCGATGGTTTTGGAGAGATTGTCATGACAAGCCTCTTATTGTTATCAGAATCTTATAGGTGCAATTTCCTGAGTCTAAGGGAATTGCTTATCACTGACACAGAACTGAAACTCATTGCGGCAGCCGCAATAATGGGCGATAATAACAGTCCGAAAACGGGATATAAAACCCCCGCCGCTACCGGCACGCCGACCGAGTTATAGATAAAGGCGAAGAACAGGTTCTGACGGATATTGCGCATGGTCGCCCGGCTAAGGCGTCTGGCACGCACGATGCCGCGCAGGTCGCCTTTAACCAGGGTGACTCCGGCACTTTCCATGGCTACGTCCGTACCTGTACCCATCGCAATGCCCACATGAGCCTGGGCCAGTGCTGGTGCGTCGTTAATGCCGTCACCAGCCATGGCAACTACCCGTCCTGCAGCCTGGAGTTGTTTGACCGCTTCCGCTTTCTGTTCCGGCAACACTTCTGCCTGAACCTGGTCAATCCTCAGCTTGTTGGCAACGGCTTCGGCCGTCCTGCGGCTGTCACCCGTAAGCATGACAACCTTGATCCCTTCAGCGTGTAGATCGCGAATTGCCTCTGGTGTCGAAGCCTTGATGGGATCAGCGACACCTAACAGACCCACGGCCTTGCCATCAATGCTTAAGAACATGACGGTTTGACCTTCGGCGCGTAGATGGTCAGCCTGTTGGGGCAGATCGCCAGCGTCAACGCCTATGCTCTCCAGGAGATTGAGATTACCCAGCGCAACCTTGTGCCCATCGACATCACCGGTAACGCCCTTGCCAGTCACTGAATGGAAGTCCTTAACCTCGGCCAGCACAATGCCTTTCTCCTGTGCACCTCGCACGATAGCCTCAGCCAGCGGATGTTCGCTGGCCCGCTCCAGACTGGCGCCCAGCCGGAGCGCCACTTGTTCCTCGACACCGTTGACCGTTCTTACAGTGACCAGTTTTGGCTTTCCTTCCGTGAGGGTTCCGGTCTTGTCGATTACCAGGGTGTTTACCTTTTCCATGATCTCCAGCGCCTCGGCATTTTTGATCAACACACCGGCCATGGCCCCGCGGCCGGTACCCACCATGATCGAGACGGGCGTAGCCAGGCCCAGCGCACATGGGCAGGCGATGATCAGTACGGCCACGGCATTGACGATGGCGTGGGCCAGTCGTGGCTCTGGTCCCAACAATCCCCAAATCGCAAAGGTAACAATGGCAATGATTACGACCGCGGGGACAAAGTAACTCGCAACCACGTCCGCAAGTTTTTGAATGGGAGCGCGTGACCGCTGTGCTTCGGCGACCATGTTGACAATTTGTGCCAAAAGCGTATCGGCGCCCACCTTCTCGGCTCGCATCAGCAGGCTGCCCGTACCATTTATGGTTGCACCGATCAGCTTGCCCCCAGGGGCTTTTTCTACCGGAACGGGTTCGCCGGTGACCATGGACTCGTCCACATTGCTTTCGCCTTCGATCACCGTACCGTCTACCGGTATCTTTTCGCCGGGACGCACGCGCAGCACGTCGCCCGGCTTGACCTGTTCCAGCGGGATGTCTTCTTCTTTACCGTCATCGCGGACGATGCGCGCGGTATTGGGTGCCAACCCAAGCAACATCTGGATAGCGGCGTTGGTGCGTGACCTGGCGCGCAGTTCCAGTACCTGGCCCAGGAGCACCAGCGCCGTGATCACTGCTGCCGCCTCGAAATAGACGTCTACCATGCCACCTTCCATTTGCATGATAGGCGGAAAGATATGTGGAAATAAAAGCGCCACCACGCTGTAAACCCAGGCTACAGACACACCGAGGCCGATCAGGGTAAACATATTTAGGTTCCAGGTTTTTACCGACTGCCAGGCACGCACGAAGAATGGCCACCCACCCCATAGAACCACAGGCGTTGCCAATACGAACTCTATCCATTGAACGTAATGCATAGAAAGACCTTCCGGCAGCAGATTTGGAAAAAGATCGGCCATCATGGCAAGCAGAAATACCGGTCCAGCCAGTATCGTGCTGACCCAGAAACGCCGTGTCATGTTGACGAGTTCGGGGTTTTCTTCTCCCGTGGCAATCGTGCGGGGCTCCAGGGTCATGCCACACTTTGGGCAGTTACCGGGATGGTCCTGTATCACTTCCGGATGCATCGGGCAGACGTAATCGGTTTTGATTGCAGGGCGGGGCGCTCCGGTGGATTCGAGGGCCATACCACACTTAGGACAGTTGCCCGGGTTGGACTGTCGGATCTCTGGGTGCATGGGGCAGGTGTAAATAGCCGCCCCGTCACTCATATTCTCAGATGCCGGGGCTTCTTTGTTCAGATATTGTTCCGGGGTTTCGATGAATTTGTGCAAGCAGTGTTCGCTACAGAAAAGAAAAAGCTTTCCCCCATACTGGTGATGGTATTGGGAGTCATTGGGGACTTCCATTCCACAGACAATATCTTTCATGTTACTCTCCTCTTCCGGATGGTTTTTCCTTATAAAAATCAGTGAAGATATGCATTCAAGACATATTGCTGTACCATCCGCTGGGTGTTGAAAAAGGAGGCGTTAAAGGCGATGCTGTGCTGCATGATATCCATCCATCTTTCCCTGTCTTTGTAGTACATTGGAAGAATGATGTTCTCCAACTTATCATAGATTTCCTGGGCATCTCTATCGTCATTTCCCGTTTCAATTGATTTTGATCCAATGGACCATCCGGTAATCCCCTCAATATGCCCTTCAATCCACCAGCCGTCGAGAACGCTAAAGTTAGGGATACCGTTATGCACTGCTTTCATGCCGGAAGTCCCAGAGGCTTCCAAAGGCTTTTGAGGAGTATTGAGCCAGAGGTCAACCCCGGAGATAAGCATCTTGGCGATTTCCATGTCGTAATTAACCAGATAAACAATCTTGACATCATCTTTTAGCTGATTCGAAACATGCGAATATCTTCTTAATCAATTCTTTCCCCGGCCAATCTTTTGGATGCGCCTTTCCGGCAAAAATGAACTGAATCTTTCCCGCTTCCCTTGCAATGCGTTTGAGCCTTTCGATGTCAGAAAATACTAAATCCATTCTCTTATATGGGGTTGCCCTCCTGGCAAATCCGATTGTGAATGTATCATAGTCCATCCCAACATTCGTTTCCTTGTTGACATAATCAATGAGTAACTTCTTCGACTCCAAATGGGCCTTCCAGATCTCCTGTTTCGGGATGCCTAGGCTGTATCTTAATGTGAAAGAATCTATGGCCCAACCGGGAATATATTTATCGTAGAGTCTGTCTAAAACTCTCCGAAGTCCAGGTATACGAATGGACCCCATTGGTGATGGAATCGATGGTATATCCGGGAAACATCCCTCTTGAAACCTCGCCGTGCTTTTTAGCCACGCCGTTTACATAATGGCTCAAATTCAAGGGCAAGATATGTCATGTTCAAGTTATCATCGCCTCCGAGCATTTTGATAATCTCCAAGGGCAGATATTCTCCGCAGAACATTTTTGACTAAATCGTAGGAGAAACGATCATGACCAGCAGAAACCGGGGTATGGGTAGTGAAGACACAGGATTTTCTCACCCCTTCAAAATCCCAACCAGCCTCTTCGTTTCCTTTGTGTTCTTTTAAAAGTTCCAGGACCAATAAACTGGCATGTCCCTCATTCATATGATATTTCTTGATCTCCGTGTAACCCAACTTACGGAGCATCCTTATTCCCCCAATACCCAAGATCATTTCCTGGGCAAGCCTGTATTTTTCATCCCCACCATAAAGGTATGAGGTAAGTCCTCTATCAAAGTCGCTGTTCTCTTTAAGATTCGTATCTAAAAAGATGACAGGAACGGAATAGTCCGGTTATCCCCACAAATATCGTATTGCCAGGCCTTCACTCCACAGGCCTACCCTCAATCCGGACTTCGATCTTTTCAGTCAAAGGCTTTAAATAATCCTTAGGATTCCACTGGACAGGCAATTCGTACTGGTTCCCCTGTTCATCCAGTTTCTGATAGAAATATCCTTTCTCATATAACAAGGTGACTCGCAACAACAGGCACTTTTAAGTCAGCGCAGGACCTGAGGGTATCACCCGCCAGGATTCCCAAACCACCGCTATAAGTTGGTATCCGTGAATCGACGGCAATCTCCATGGAGAAATAGGCGATGCTTCTCTCCTTTTCCATACCAGGGGCCGCACAAGGTCGGACCAGAACGGCATACCTTTCCGGATCCTTTTCAAACAGGTTTCTGCAAAAATCCGAACAAAAATAGTAGGTCTGACCCTGGTAGTCAGATTTTAGCCCTTCTTCCCTAACCGTCATTCCGCAAACTGGGTCTTTAACCATTTAGATTTCACTCCTTTTTCGCTTATCCAGGACTTCTCGGACCTTCTGCTTGAGTTCTGTCAGGTCGGATGATTTTACCACGTAGGCTTCAGCCCCCCAGGTCATGAAATTCTCTTGATACTGCGGATAGGCCGTGTTCAAAATCACAGGAATCTGGCGGTTTTTGCTTAGCATGGCGGCCAACGTTTCAATGCCATCTTTCCCGGGCATGCAGATATCCAATACCACCACATTCGGAGATTCTTCCTCGATTTTCATCAACGCCTCTTTCCCATCTCTGGCTAGAATAACTTCATATCCTTCTTCGGAGAGCTCTAACTGGTAGAGGCTTAGAAGGCTTGGGTCATCATCTACACAAAGGATCTTTTCCATGGGTTGATTCTATTGGAGAGAAGAAAAGAACCTATCTATTCTCTGCATAAAATGCATATGAAGTAAATAAGTTGATTACTGTATTTCGTGAAGAAAAATAATGTATTTGATGCTACCTTTACCCTGTATTCTCCTTGATCCAGCATGTTCAAGATCTTTATAATGTTATTTCATTTTTCCTCAAAACCTATCGATCTCAGTCCACCATGAACGCCCCTTCCATGCCTAAAAAACGATGAAGAAATCGACTGCAGTAGAACACATAATTTCCGGGATCAGGGGATTTAATAGTAATAATAGTGGACTCTTTCGGCATCAAATCTATCTTTACAAGGATATTTTTGCGATTGTCTATCAAGGTGAAATTATGTTTTATCCGAGCAGTATTGTTTAAGCGGAGTGTGATGAGAGGCTGATCTTGCAACTCTTGAAGGACCGCGATATGATTCGGTTGGAAGGAAAAACTTCTTAATTCTAAATCAAAAGGGGAAGTCTCTGGGTAGATGAGATGCGTTGGTCCCGGTGCTAAACGGGGAGTGCAGCTTCCTAAAAATAGGATTGCCAGGATAAATAAAAGACCTAAAGATTTCACCTTAACCCCATGTTTTGAGACCTAATAGGAACCTCCCAAATAGATAGTCCTGATTTTTCTATAATCGACTTCTTCCTAAACTCAGCCTCGATTTCAATAGTGTGGATAGAAATAACAACCTATTCCATCACCTAATCCAACTGGTTTCTCTGAGTCTCTTCATGTTTATCTGTCTTTTGTTTTTTATAGACGAATAAGGAGGCAAAAAGGTTACAGAAAAAATATAAGGTATATATTCAATAGCAGGAAGATCTCCATATCCTTCGGACTAAATTCCTACACCTGGCAAAGTGTGCATTTTTTCCCATCGATTCGGTAGTTTCCTGTAAGATCCACGATGGTCCCGGGTTTCTCAATCTCTCTCAAATACTTCAACCCTTCGATTAGGATTTGGCGTTGAAGTTTCTTATCAAAAGGGTTTCCCATGGGGTGGCCTAATGGAAAACCTACTAAGAGTGCCCTTGGTGGTCTCACTTTTTCAGTGATTGTATGATTAAGAGAGATTGAGATTGTCGGAATTCCCTCTGCCTCGATGGCCCTCTGGATCAGCCCCACGGACTGATTGCAGATCCCTCAGGCGGGTGTCAGGAAGGCAATGTCGGTCCCATCTTTTTTCAGTGTCCTTGCCACCTCCGGCCCTGTGTGATGAATCAGTGTGTTAATATAGTGTCCAATGATATGGCCCATGAAGGAAAAGTGTTGTGAGGCAATCTTACCTATGAAACCCTCAGATTCAAGGTCTCTCAACCTCTCAATTGGAAGAACAACATTGATATCTTGATCTGCATCCCGGTGGTCATAGTAGTTGTGGGTAATTGTCAGATCTTTAGGATCCGCCGAAGATGGAATCGTACGAAACGAGGGATCTCCTTCTTTGTCTTTCATATCAAAGGGAGATTGGGATCGGAGGTGAACTCCTGCAGTGGTGACCAGAGCAAGTCGGCATTTATTGGGCTCTTTAGTTAATATTGACCAAGGTACATCCAGGTTGATTATAAATTCGTGAGATTCTGCCCATCTCTTAACGAGGGTTGGATATCGTGTAAACAATTTCGCCAATAACCTATCTTTCCAGGTTTTAACATCCATCCCTTTTGCTTCCTTTCGACACATCACCGCACTTAAAAAGCAACAACATCAAAGCATTTTCGGTCATTCCATGACAAATAAGAACTTAGATATCAATTACCTTTGATGTCCCTCTTTGTAAAACGCAGATTTAATTTTATCAGACTGGCCTGCTGGAAGTCCTGCCTTTATCGGCGTTGCCCTATCCAATCACACCTTCTTATGGCTTGATAATGGCAGATTGAGTAGAAACGGTGACCAATGAGGAGCCACTCAGAAGCTTAGGGAGAGTCCAGGAATCTATTTCCGCAAAGGCCGTCAAGGACCAGATGATTTTTGTCTATTGTTCAAGTTCTAATTTCAAGGAGAGAAATTTCAGCAGGTCTTTTAGTGTGATCACGCCCACGATGCGCCCTTTTTCAATGACGATCAGACGACCGGAGCCGGTTCGAGCCATGATCGAGAGTGCCTGCGTTGCATCCACCTGCGGCTCGATGGTATTTTGCGGCGAGCACCGGATGGCAACCTCTCCCACCCTTATCCGGTTCCACTCCTCCCGTGGGATTTCCTGCACCTGTTTGGTCGTGATACAACCAACGAGTTTATCCTTGTCTTCCACCACTGGAAGCATCTTGAAGTGATATTTGTAAATATAATCCTCCACAAGCTGCTGAATCGTAACCGAGGGAGGCACGGTCACCGGATCAGTCTTCATAAAGCGACGAACCGGCTCGCCTTCCAGAGCCTTGCGCATGAGGAGCTGCTGGTAGGACGTTCGGGCGGCATTTTGGAGAAACATCCCGACCAAAAACGACCAGACTCCTCCGATAAAATTTCCTGCGAAGAACTGGATAAGACCCAGAAGGGTGAGCAGGATACCAAACCCGGATCCTATTCCGGACGAGAGTCGGGTGGCCCATCGAAGGTTCTTCTTCAAACCCCACAACGCAGCCCGCAACATTCGGCCTCCATCCAGAGGGAAAGCAGGTATGAGGTTAAAGACAGCCAGCAGGACGTTCATATAAGCAAGGTAGAGAAGAACGCCGTTGACGGATTCAGGCCATTCGTTTTGCACACACAGAATATGGGCTCCATAAGAAACAGATGCGATCGCGATACTGGAAAGCGGTCCTACGATGGCCATCCAGAATTCGGCCTTTGCGCTTGTGGGCTCCTCGCCCATCTCAGAGACCCCTCCGAAAATGAACAGGGTAATCCCCTTCATCGGGATGCCAAACCTTCTGGCAACGAGAGAGTGAAACATCTCGTGAAGGATGATCGAGAGAAAGAATCCGATTGCCCCAACCACTCCCATCAACCAATAGGTCTCGAGCGAAAGATCCTTGTATCGGAATGGGAAAAATCCCACTGCAAGGGACCAGGTAATCAGGGCTGCAATGATGATCCAGCTCAAATCGACCCGGACCTCGAAGCCAAATAGCTTAAACAACTTGATCCGCCTGCCAAACATGGTTTACCTCCATGTTGACTTTGGACATTCAAAGGAACGATGGCATCGTTCGTGGTGATGCTCTTCTTTGTCTCCCCTTTTTCCAAAGACTTGGGTCTAAATGAGGATAGGCTATGAGAAAGCCCGATGCTGCCGTAGCGACCCAAGTTGATTCGTGACCCGTGCGGCGGATGCCTCCCATGGGGCGCTTGGAGCAACTCTACAAACATAGACCGATTCTCGATTGAAGGTATTGCTAATGAGGCCAGAAGTAAATAGGGCGAAGAAAGTATTTTCTTCGGGAAAAGACTGTATATTGTGAGACGGAAGCTTCGACCTCCATTTTCGAAGCACGAGAAATAGTTTTATACTGGTAGTAAGCGGGGTATTTAGAATCAACAATGATTGACCCACCGGAGAGCCGCTTTCTCCGTCGCAGCTTTCGTTTATGAAGGATTAACTTGATGGTTTCGTCCAAAATTCCTGTGAAGGAACCCTTCTATATTCAATGGCACATCACCAATTTTTGCAACCTTCGGTGCAACCATTGCTACCAAGATGACTTTTCCAGGAAGGATGATCTGGGTTGGCCGGCGCTGAAGACGATTTGTGATAACATCCTGAACACCCTAAAGGCATGGGGTCGGACAGCCTGCATTCATCTTACCGGAGGAGAACCCTTATTAAAATCGGAGTTCTTTTTACTTCTCGATTACCTGAACTCCCAACCTGCCATTGATGAACTGGGAATCATCACAAATGGCCTTCCCATCGATCCGGAAATGATTAAAAGGCTCTCGGTTTTTTCCAAATTAAAGAAGATGAAGATTTCCTTGGACGGTGGCGATGCTCGGACCCATGAAGCAATCCGTCCTCGGAGAGACCTTTGAGAAGGTGATACGGAACCTCTCTCTGGTCCAAAGAGAGGAAAGGTTTGAAACCCTTCTGATGTTTACGGTGATGAAAAGAAACTATCAGAGTCTGCCTTCTCTGTTAAGCCTCTGCCCGGGAGTTAGGGGTGAACGGATTGATCCTTGAACGTTTCATCCCCTGGGGAAAAGGAAGGGAGATCCGGGAAGAGGTCCTGAACAGGGAGCAATGGAAGGTTGTCACAAAGATGCTGCTTGCCTTTTTGTCCACAGAGGGGCAAGACGATCCTTTCTTACCCTTTCAGGCATTTCAGATTAAATTCGATGAGGAAGGGACCCGGAACTGATGGGTGCCCCTTGTGTCATTGGTGTCGATGGACTTTGCGTCATGCCCGAAGGGGAGGTTTTCCCCTGCCGAAGATTTCCCGTTTCCATTGGAAACCTGCTGGATCAACCGCTAAGAGAACTGTGGGAAAAGTCGGAACTCTTGGAGAGATTAAGAAGAAAAGAGAACTTAAAGGGGAACTGTGGAAGCTGTGAGATTAAAGCGTGTCGGGGCTGTCGGAGTTTAGCACTCTCAACCACCGGAGATTATCTTGCAGAAGACCCCCACTGCTGGTACTTCGAGGATTAGTCTGCCTTTTTCCCCCATTCTTTACAGCCGAAAATGACATGATCCGTCTGTAAATCCATTTCCTAACAGTTGGCCGTCCGGTATTCGTTCATACAGAAATGATCGAATCCAGAAGACTTTTTATTTGACATGCAGGAACAAAAAGCAATATACTGCTGCTATAGATGAATACAGATGGTTTGAGTGACAAAACAGTCACTATGGGAAAAACTATGAGAATAGCGAAAGGTTCATTCTCTTGGAAAGGCCAAACAGATTGTTGGCATCAGGGGATTTGTGTTATGATGGTGAGTCAATCTGAACAACGTATAACCCGGGAAACAGGAGGAGATCTATTTTCGTTTCAGAGATTTTCATCAAAAGAGGAGAAGCAGGTGGTCATGGCGATGAAGGTTGAAAAACTATGGGGAGGCCGATTTAAAGAGATGCCTTCCCAGGACGATTGTGGATTTTCTTTCCGGGAGAGATGTTAAAGGAAAGCCTCCGGTTGACGAACGATTGATCCCCTATGATCTCTGGGGAAGCCGGGCCCATGTCCTCATGCTCTGCCGGCAGGGCATCCTTTCCAAACAGGATGGGAGAAAGATCCTTAAGGGCCTGAAGACGGTGGAAACCCTCCATCGAAAAGGAAAGTTTCATCTGGATCCCTCCAAAGAAGATGTTCATACAAACATCGAAAGTTTCCTGATTCAAAAAATAGGCATTGAATCCGGCGGAAAGATCCATACGGGAAGGAGCCGAAATGATCAGATTGCCTTGGATATGCGCCTCTACCTTCGAGATCAGGTCTTCGGGTTTCATCGGGGGATTGATCCGTCTGATCGAGGCGCTTCTCAAACGGGCCGAGGAACACCGATTGACCCTCATGCCCGGTTATACCCATTATCAGCGGGCCATGGCGACCACGTTTGGTCACCTCCTTCTCTCCTTTGCGGAAGCCCTTGAACGGGATGTTCAGAGGTTCATCCACTGGTTTCACCTCTTCAATAAGAATCCTCTCGGGGCTGCGGCGGGCTATGGGACTTCCTTTAACCTGGACCGGGAGCTGACATCGAAGCTCCTGGGGTTTGACGGTCCAACCGAAAATGTGACCGATCCCATCACCCAGCGCTGGGAGCCGGAAGCCGAAGTGGCCTATGATGTCGCCGTCATGATGAACCATCTCTCCACCCTGGCCCAAACCCTGATCCTTTTATCGACAGGCGAATTCAATATGGTTCGACTCCATGATCGCCACTGCAGCGGAAGCTCGATCATGCCTCAGAAGCGAAACCCCGATTCTCTGGAGGTGATCAAGGCGAAAACCTCTCTTGCCCATGGGATGGTGACGAGTTTCCTTTCCATCGGCAAGGCCCTCTTCGTGGGATACAATCGGGATACGCAGTGGACGAAATACTGGATCATGGACTTGGTGGAAGAAACCCAGCCGGCCCTTTCCGTCATGACAGACATCATTCGACTCCTTCAGGTCAACAGGGACCAGATGGCGAAGCAGGCTCAGAGCGAATTTGTCGGTGCCACCTCTTTGATGGAATGGATGGTTCGTTCCCATGGGGTTCCTTTGCGGAAGGCAAAGATCGTGATGGAAAGGGCGGTAAAATATTCTGAAGCGGAAGGGGCAAGGGAGGTCTCCTTCAGGAGTTTAAGAAGGGCCCTTCAAGGAAATGAAGATCTCTCCGCGGTCACCCGACTTCCGTCAGAGAAATCCAGCAACCCGACGGAATATTAAGCTCAGACCCAATCCATTGGAATGCCTTCGGAAAAGAGAGTCAAGGAACATCTCGCCTCTCTTCGAGGGCAGTTAAAACAGGATCAGAATTGGTACGCCCGTCAGAAAAAGAGCGTTGAAAGGGCGAAGGCGTTGGTATCTCCGCATGGAGAGATGCTCGGGAGTTTGAGAGCAGATCACTTGAGAGAGATTTTGGGTGGAATGGAGTGAATTCAAATCATCAAGAGGAGGGTTTTATGGGAAAAGTAGAGAGCATTATCAAATCGGAAATTGTGCGTTTGGCAAAGAGGGAGATGAAGAAGAGTTTTATCCCTTTGAGCCGGGATGTCCGGTCCTTGAAAGGGACGATTTCTCAGCTTCGCAAAAGCTGTCATGGGTCTTCAACGATTTGCGGCCCAACAGGAAAAAGCGGTGCGAGGGCAGAAGATTCCCTTGGAGGCTGCCCCGGAAGAGGTGAAGAAAGCCCGCTTCTCTCCGCGATTGATCAAAAGTCTGCGAAAACACCTTGGAGTGACCCAGAAGGAAATGGCCACCCTTGCGGGAGTGACGGTCGGGGCCATTTTCCAATGGGAGAAAGGGATTTTTGAGCCCCGGGCGAAAAGAAGAAGATCCTGGTGGCCCTTCGGAAGCTTGGACGACGTGAGGCAAGGAAGATATTGGAAGAAAAAAGTGCTGAGAAGACACCGAAGAGAAATCCAAGGGCCGAAAGGAAAACAAGGAGGAGAACTTCTAAAAGATAACACCTTTCGCTTCCCCTCCATTCATTTCTGGTCAGCCGATGCGAACCGTCTCTTGGAAGAATGAGAGGGGAAGCCTCCGTCTTTACCCGAGACCCGAAATGAAGCTGTCTCGTCTTCCATGATTCACTTTAATTTTTTGTTGAAGGCGTTTCTCTCCTTTTTTATATTACGATCCATGGTGCAGGTCTACCTCATTGAGGTGAATCTTCTCAACCTTCGTCGCCATCGATCCCATATCCCCGACGTATTTAAGGAAGTGATTGACCAAGCAACCTTTGAAAAAATCTCAAGCTATTCCCTTGACTCCGATCGCTTGAGTCTGTTTGGAAGTCTTTTGAATGAAGGGGTATTCTTGGCCCTTTTGCTTTCCGGATTTTTACCATGGCTCGATCGGATGATCCATGGATGGCGGTGGAGCCCGGTGGTCAGTGGCCTGTTTTTTTTCGGTGCTCTCTCAGCGTTGGCGAACCTGCTTCGGATCCCCCTCAGCCTTTACGATACCTTTGTGATCGAAGAGCGCTATGGATTTAACACCATGACGATGAAAACATGGGTTCTCGACCTGGCAAAAGGCTTGGTCCTGTTTATCCTCCTGGGCGGCTTAGTTCTTGGAACACTTCTCACCCTCGTGATTTACGGAGGAAGGATATGGTGGCTATGGGCATGGCTATTGGTCGCCGGGTTTGAATTGCTGCTCCTGTGGCTCTTTCCTGTCGTCATCGCCCCACTCTTTAATAAATTTGAACCGATCGAGGACGGGAAGAAGGAGGTTCGTATCCGGACGTTAATGGAAAAGGTGGGGCTCCGGGTCAAAGGCATCTTTAAGATGGATGCCAGCAAACGGAGCAGACACACCAATGCCTTTTTTACAGGGATTGGTAAAACGAAACGAATCATTCTTTTCGATACATTGCTTCAATCTCATCCAGAGGAGGAACTTCTTGCTGTGTCGGCCCACGAGGCAGGGCATTGGAAGAGAAGACATATTCTCAAGCAAGTCCTTCTTGTCGAAATTTTGTCTTTTGTCGTTTTTTATGGGGTGGGCAAATTCCTCGGTGCGCCTCTCCTTTATCAAACTTTTGGATTTCAGGAGCCCAACGACTATATCGGGCTGTTTCTCATCATGACGGTTCTCAGCCCGTTGAACTTTTTCGTTCAACCCTTGGGAGCGGCCATTTCAAGAAGGTTTGAACGTGAAGCAGACGATTTTTCATCCAAACTGATGCAGACAGCCGAGCCCTTATGCCGCGCCCTTCGTCGGTTGGCTGCGGACAACCTGGAGAACCTCATTCCTCACCCCGTTTATGCATGGTTTTATTACTCTCATCCTCCACTGGTCAAACGCATCCAAAGACTTCAAAGATGTTGATAGGAGGCACTCATGAAGGGAACGAACCGAAGGATCGTCTATTTCAATGAACCGGGCTCGGAAAATACCGATGAGATCATCGAGATTGTCTACCAGAGGCTAAAGGAAGGTGGCATCAAGAGTATTGTCGTGGCCAGTTCAACCGGAGGGACCGGGCTAAAGTTTGCAAAAAAAATGGCTGGAGAAACGAACTTGGTCGTTGTCAGCTCTCATGTGGGTTTTTCTTCACCTGGAGTTTGGAATTTTGATCCGAATGCCTTGAAAGAACTCGAAGCCCTGGGCTGTAAAGTCGTGAAACAGAGTCACATTCTTTCGGGGCTCGAACGTTCTTTTACAAACAAGTTTTCTGGAATCTCCCATACGGAAGTCTTGGCGGAAACGCTCCGCTCTCTCTTTGGAGTGGGAATAAAGGTGGCGATTGAGTGCACGGTCATGGCCGCCGATAGCGGGGCCATCCCCATTGAAAAGACGATTGCGGTTGGAGGGACGGAATGGGGTGCCGACTGCGCCCTGGTCGTATGGCCTTCCCACTGTAACAACTTTTTTGATTTCCGGGTCCTTGAAATCCTGGCCAAGCCCTATCAAAGGATGCTGAGCGGAGATTCAATGACTGAAGCTAAAACAGGACTTAAAAGATAGATGCAGGGGTCGTTGCGTCTCTTTTGAAGCGGTGTAAGGAGCTTTTTGGAATAAGCGGAGGAAGGATTCGTGTCACTCACAAAAGAAAAACTCCATCTGGCAGGGTGGGTTTCTGTTGCCAATGCCATTTTTACAATTCCCGCTATTGCCATGTCTTTTTTCCTGGAATCCATGGAAGGAACAGGAGCCAGACTGGCGCAGGCGATTTTGCTCGTCGTCGGGTTAGGGTTATTCGTTTACATCCTTTCATCCCTGAAACAGTTACTCAATTCAAGGTTTCGGTTTCACGATGTAGACATCTATATCTCATACCTCCTATGGGGAAACGTGTCTCTTTCTCTCTTCCACCTCCTGTCCTTGGTCAATAAAGAGTTCGAATCGGCCGTGGGCATTTTATCGATCCTGGCCTACATCTTTTTTGGAATTCTCTCTATCCTGTTTGCGCACAGACTATTAAGATTGCCTTATAGCCTCTATGGCCTTTTAAAGCCCTATTGCTATCTTACCATTGTAAGCGGGGCATGTTTTATTACGATCCTTTTATTACCCGTGGGAATCCTGGTTGGAGCCATCACGGATGTCATCCTTGGGATCATCTTCTTTCGGGCGGCAGAGCAGCCTCCCTCTCCGATTGAAACCCTCCAGACGCCCATCGAGTAATAATCGAGCCTCTATTGAAAACGTTTTCTGCTTGTGTTAATAAAGTTTAAGGTGAACGAAATGAATCTGGACGGCAGGGTGTTTGGCTTCTATTATTATTTTTGGTTTAAAGCCATGCACCCGTGCGCATAGATCCTGACGAATCGTCAAGGGAAAGGGCCATGGGTGATCAAAACCCATGGCCTTTTTTATTTTGGATCGAGAATTTTGGGGTAACATTGATGAACTCTCTGGTCATTGTTTCAAAGGGAAAAGATCCTTATCAGACCACCCAAGCGGGCCCTTCAGCAGTCTCCTTTACCAAATTTGAAGGGAAGGAAGGTTTTAATCAAACCCAATGCAGGACGCGTGGCATTGCCGGGTCAAGGGGTAACGACTCATCCTTCCGTGGTTGAGGCGACCATCGATCATTTGAAAGAATTAGGGGCGGCCGATATCGCGATCGGTGAGAGTTGTATTTTTGGAGTGAATGCGCAGGAAGCCTTTCAGGTGACGGGAATGAAAGAGATTTCTGAAAAGAAGGAGGTCAAACTCATCGACCTTGGATTGTTTCGATCCAGTGGAGATTCCTATTCCTGGAGGAAAGGTCATAAAGAAGATAAAAGTTCCTTCTATTTTAAAACGATTTGATTTTGTCATTTCCATCCCGGTGATGAAGACCCACATGCACACCCAGGTGACATTAAGCCTCAAAAACATGAAGGGGTTACTCTGGCGAAGAGAAAAAGCAAGATTTCATCAACTCCGCTTTGACGAAACAATCACGAAGGGCCATAAAGAATTGGATATGGCCATTTCAGAGATGGCTTCTGTCCTTTTTCCCGATCTCGCCATCATCGATGGGACAGTGGGAATGGAAGGAATGGGACCTGCTTATGGAACACCTAAAAAAATGGGGATCATCGTGGTGGGGAATAATCCTCTTTCCGCAGATGCCGTGGCCACCCGCCTGATGGGGTTCGATCCCGAGAAAGTCCCCCATCTCAAATTGTCGGCAGAAAAAGGGCTCGGAGAAATCCAGCTTAAAAAGGTTTCCATCCAACCGGAGGATTATTTAAAATGGGAGGCCCCTTTCGATCCTCCTCCCTCAAACTCGCCCTCCCTTTCCCTGATGTTGTCGTCCATGATGAAGGGTCCTGCAGTGCCTGCCTTTCAACCCTGTTGGTGTTTCTTCAGAATTATTATCCCCAACTTTCTGATTACCGTTTGCAGGATGGAGAGATTCACATCGGCATCGGCAAACACTTGAATCCTTTTCCGAAGGGAACAATCTTGATAGGAAACTGTGCATCTAAAATGAAAAAGGAGGGTGTCTTCATCCAAGGATGCCCGCCTGTGGCGTCGGAAATATGGAATACCTTATCGCGGCGGAAGAAGAAAAACTTTGAGAAAAATTCTTGACAATGAAATTTAGTTGTGTTAAATAGCAACAAAAAATCTGGTGGATCGGTAATGGATCAGCTTCGAGTCTTTAATTTTAGCAGTGGGTATTACTTTTACTGGTTTTTTTATGCCGGGGTCTACCCACTGTCACTGGCTGATCATTAAGAATTAGAATTCGCCAGTGAAGGCCGTGGGTAGATGGAAAGACCCACGGCCTTTTTTCTTTTAAGGCCGTGGAGGAAATTCCTCACACGGCCTTTTTTGTTGCCGAACAATTCGAACAATAGGAGGTACGTAGATCATGATAGGCAAACGGATTCGTATGGAACGGATTATGGACCGAAACTCCGGCAAGACCGTGATCATCCCGATGGATCATGGAGTGACGGTGGGACCCATGGCAGGGTTGATCCATATGCAGGAGACGATCCATGCTGTTGCCAAGGGTGGAGCGAACGCCATCGTCATCCACAAAGGACTGGTTGAGATGGGCCATCGGAGGAGCGGAAAAGGATTTGGGCCTGATCGTTCATCTCTCGGCAAGCACCCGAATGATGTCCGATTCAAACTGCAAAATCATGGTATGCACCGTGGAGGAGGCGATCAAGTTGGGAGCGGATGCCGTCTCCGTCCACGTGAATCTCGGAGCTGAGGATGAGAGGTCCATGCTTAGAGATTTAGGTGCTATCGCCAAGGAAGCGATGGAATGGGGAATGCCTCTATTAGCCATGATGTACACGAGGGGACCCAAGGTGGATCACGAATATGATGTGAGATGGGTGAAGCATGCCGCACGGGTAGGGGCAGAATTGGGAGCGGATATTGTTAAAGTGGTTTACACCGGTTCTCCTGAAACTTTCCGGGAGGTTGTGGAGGGATGTTTTGTTCCTGTGGTCATCGCCGGCGGAGAGAAAATGGGGAATGACCAAGATATCTTAGACATGGTCCAGGGCTCGGTGGCGGCAGGAGGAGCCGGGGTCTCCATTGGTAGAAATGTTTTTCAACACAAGGATCCGGCAAAGATCGTTCAGGCCATTTGCAGGATCGTTCATAACGGCTCCGGAATGAAAGAAGGGCTGAGGAATTAAGGGAGGAGAGGTCATGAAAGAGGTCTGGGTGAAGGCCGTACCGTGGAAGAAGGAGATTGCGCTGGCTGCCATTGAGAACGGGGCCGATGCCCTCTGGGTTCCATCTGGCATGGGATCGGAGGTGAAAAAGATGGGGATCATCCCCACTGTGGCAGAGGATGGAGATATCCTGCTCGGCCGCGATGTTGTGGAAAGAGAGATCCGAGAGAAGAAGGACGAAGAAGAGATCCTTTCCCTCAGTCTCTCAAAGAAGGTGGTCGTCAGGGCAACAGACTGGAAGATCATCCCTCTGGAGAACTTATTGAGCAGAGGGAATAACCTCTTTATTGAAATCGAAACGCCTTCAAGAAGGAGAGACGGCCTTTGCCATTCTGGAGAAGGGGGTGGATGGGGTTGTGATCAAAAACTCCGATCCGGAGACGGTTCGGCATATCCTTCGGTCCCTCAGGAGGGAGGCCGAAAGATTTGAACTCCTTGCAGCGAGGATTAAACACATCGAGTCCTTGGGGTTGGGGGATCGGGTCTGCGTGGATACCTGCTCTTCCATGATCCGGGGTGAAGGGATGCTGGTCGGCAATAGCAGTCAGGCCCTTTTTCTTGTCCATTCTGAAAGCGTTGAGAACCCTTTTGTCAATACGAGGCCTTTCCGGGTGAATGCCGGGCCTGTCCACGCCTATGTTCGTCTGGCCAATGGGCAGACCAAATATCTTTCTGAGGTGAGGTCTGGCGATAAGGTTCTGATCGTGAACTTTGAGGGAAGGAGTTATCCAGCCATTGTGGGACGAGCCAAGATGGAGAGACGGCCCCTGGCTCTCGTGGAGGCCGAGGAAAATGGCCAGAACCTCTCGATCATCCTACAAAATGCAGAGACGATCAGGCTCACAGAGCCGGATGGAAAAGCGGTGTCTCTGGTGGATCTCGAAGAGGGGAGCGAGGTTCTGGTCTACCGGGAGAGATCGGGAAGACATTTTGGGATTCCGATTGATGAAACCATCTTGGAGAGGTAAGAGTGGTAAAGGTGTGCATACCCATCACTGAGACGACTGTTGCGAAAGCTCTTGGAGTCATCAAAGAGGCTAACCAGGTGGCGGACCTCATCGAACTTCGAGTCGATTATTTAAGAGTTACGGAACTGGCACCGTTATTGAATGGAAGAGAAAGGCCCTTCATCGTTACCAACCGAAGAAGGGAGGAGGGGGGCAAGTACGCAGGAGATGAAAGGAAGAGGATATTGATTTTGAGGGAAGCTCTTGATCAAGGCCCTGAATACGTGGATGTGGAGATCAGAACCGAAAGGCCATTGCTTCAGGATTTGATAGCAAATAAGAAGCAGACGCAGGTTATCTTGTCCTTCCATGATTTTCACGGAACGCCCTCTCAAAGAAAATTGCGCAAGATTTGTGACCAGATGATTCAATTTGGGGCAGACGTGGCTAAGATCGTAACCTTCGCCAGATCTTGGGAAGACAATCTTAAGATCCTGTCTCTCATCCCTTACGCCCGGAAGAGGAAACAGGCGGTCGTGGCTTTCTGTATGGGGGAAAAAGGGAAGATGAGCCGGATCTTTGCACCCCAGATAGGAGCGGCCTGGACCTATGCTTCCTTAGATAAGAAGCGAATTTCAGCTCCCGGACAATTGACCGCTTTGGAATTGAAGGATATCTGGAAAAGGTTCAGATGATGGATGCCAAGACCGAGCTTTATGGAATCATTGGGAATCCGGTGCGATATAGCCTGAGCCCAATCATTCATAACGGAGCCTTTAGAAGGATGGGCTGGAACGCCGCCTATCTGGCCTTCGAAGTCAAGAATCTCAGGGAAGCTCTGAACGGCATTAGAGGGTTGGGAATTCGTGGAGTGAGCGTGACCATTCCATTTAAGACTGAAGTGATACCTTTCCTTGATAGAGTCGAAAGTTTGGCAGGCAAGATCAAGGCAGTAAACACAATTGCTAATGAAGGGGGAAAGCTGATCGGCTACAACACCGATTGCCGGGGAGCGTTGGAAGCGCTGGAGGAAAAGGTGGATTTAAATGGTAGGAGAGTGATTTTGCTTGGCGCCGGCGGGGCTGCCCGGGCCATTGGTTTCGGTCTGAAAGAGAAAGGGTGCCAGGTGGTCATCTTCAACCGGTCTCAGAATAGGGCTGAGGTTTTGGCCAAGGAACTGGGCTTTATGCATCGCCCTCTTACCTCCTTCAGAGACATGGAAGGGGATATATGCGTCAATGCAACCTCTGTGGGCATGTATCCATTTGATCCCAAGAGCCCTGTTCCGAAAGAGGTTCTGAGAGGAGGAATGGTGGTCATGGATATTGTCTACAAGCCCCTCAAGACCAGACTCCTGCAGGAAGCTGAAGAACAGGGCTGCCTGACGATCGATGGCCTGGAGATGCTTGCCCGTCAGGGAGCGGCTCAACTCGAAATCTGGACAGGGAAGAGGCAAGAGGTTGGGCAGATCAAAGAGGACCTCCGCATCGTATTGAAGGCTGATATTAACTCGTCAGGAGAAACGCATGATAGAGATCAGGCCGCTCAAACGATGTGATGCCGTAGTAACCATCCCAGGGTCAAAGAGCTACACCCACCGAGCCCTTGTCATCTCGGCCTTAGCTGATGGAGAGTCTGTTCTGATCAATCCTTTGCGAAGTGGAGATACGGAACACACGACTCGGGCACTCGAAAAATTCGGGATTCCCATCTTTTGGGAAGGGAATCGCCTTATTATTCTGGGAAGGGGCGGAATGGTGAAGGCGGTGGAAGAAACAATTTTTGTCGGCAATTCTGGGACCTCCATGCGGTTTCTGACAGCTCTTGCTGCATTAGCCAAAGGCCTCACAGTGCTCGACGGAAGCAAGCGGATGAGGGAGCGGCCGATAGGCGAATTACTTATGGGATTGGAATCCATTGGGGTCAAAGCGTATTCTCAAGGATCTAACGGCTGTCCGCCTGTGATAGTGGAGTCCCGGGGTCTTCCAGGAGGGACTGCGAAGATCAGGGGTGAGGAGAGCAGCCAGTTTCTTTCGGCCCTGCTGATGGTAGCCCCCTATGCCCAGCATGATGTCCTGTTAACAGTGACCGGCCATTTAGCCTCTCGTCCCTATGTGGACATGACCTTGAGCGTGATGTCTGCCTTTGGGGTAGAGGTCCAATGTGAGGAGTACCAATCTTTCTTTGTGAAGGCAGGGCAATGTTATTCGCCCCAGACCTATCGAATCGAAGGGGACACATCCAATGCCTCCTATTTCTTTTCTGCGGCAGCAATCACCCAGGGAAGGGTGAGGGTTGAGAATTTCCCTTCGTCACTTCCATCCAAGGGGATGCAGGATTTCTCGACATCCTGGAAAGGATGGGGTGCGGGGTGGCTCGGGGAAAGGGCTGGGTAGAAGTCCAGGGGAGAGAGCTTCAGGGGATAGAGATCGACATGAACGCAGTGCCTGACCTGGTTCCAACCCTGGCGATTACGGCGGCCTTTGCCAAGGGGAAGACAGTCATTCAAAATATCGGCCATCTTCGCCTTAAGGAATCAGACCGGATCCAAGCCCTGGCTGGCGAGCTGACGAAGATGGGTATCCGCGTAGAAGAGGGAGAAGACTGGTTGAGCATTGAGGGAGGAAACCCTCATGGGACAGAGATTGAAACCTACAATGACCACCGTTTGGCCATGAGCTTCGCCATTGCCGGGCTGGCCGTTTCGGGGATTAGAATCGATGAGGAACGATGTGTCAACAAATCCTTTCCCGATTTTTGGAGAACCTTTCGGAGGCTTTACTCATGAACATTGTATTGATTGGATGCCGGGCTGCGGGAAAAACCTCAGTGGGTAGAAAACTGGCCCCTCGCCTGCAGATGGGGTTTGTGGACATCGACCATCTCATTGAAGCACGCTGTGGTACTCCGATCGTCGATATCGTGAAATCCCATGGGTGGGACCATTTTCGAAAGATGGAGAAGGGAATTATTGCAGAGATCTCAACCCATGACGGCTTGATTATTGCTCCCGGAGGGGGAGCAGTGCTTGATGCCGAGAATATTGCAATGCTGAGAAAAAATGGTCTCCTCATCTGGCTTAAGGCGGATCAGGAGGTCCTTGTCGGAAGAATAAATCAGGATCCTCGAAACTCCGGGCAGAGGCCAACACTGACAGGAAAAGGGACCCTGGAAGAGTTAGGGGAGATCATGGCCCACCGGGATCCTCTTTATGAGATGGCGGCAGAGGTTCAAGTCGACACTTCCTCTCTTGACATGGAAATCGTAGTGGAAACCTTGCAGTCCATTCTTCAGAAGAGGTTAGGGAGGGGTTAAATGGCCGGGAATTCTTTTGGAACCCTCTTCAGGATGACCACATGGGGAGAATCCCACGGAAAAGCCCTGGGAGTGGTCATCGATGGATGTCCGCCAGGAATCGAGCTTTCCGAAGAAGACATCCAGAAAGAGATGGATAGAAGGCGACCAGGTCAAGGGAAGGGATCAAGCCCACGAAAAGAGAGCGATCGTGTACAGATTCTTTCGGGAGTCTTTGAAGGGAAGACAACTGGGACACCCATCTCGATCCTGGTGTGGAATGAAGATGTTGACTCCATCCCTTATGAGGAAATTAAGGACATTTTCAGACCCGGCCATGCCGATTTCACCTATCAGGCCAAGTATGGCATCAGGGATTATCGGGGCGGTGGGAGAGCCTCAGCCCGTGAAACAGTGGGGAGAGTGGCTGCAGGCGCAGTGGCCAAAAGGATCCTTGAGAACGAAATGATTAAAGTTATGGTTTATACCGTAGAGCTTGGCGGGATTCAAGCGAAGAAGATGGAGGAGGGAGAAATCGAGAGAAATTTTCTGCGGTGCCCGGACCGGGATGCAGTCCTCGCCATGGAGAAGAGGATTGAGGAAGTTAAGGGTCAAGGAGACACCCTGGGAGGCATTGTGGAAATTGTCGTCAGAGGTTGCCCTCCGGGCTTGGGGGAACCGGTCTTTGACAAACTGGAGGCAGACCTGGCCAAAGGGCTGATGAGCATCGGAGCGGTAAAGGGAGTGGAAGTGGGTGCCGGATTTGGCGTGGCGAGAATGCTTGGATCGCAATGCAACGATCCCATGGGATCAAAAGGATTCGAGAAGAATGATGCCGGAGGAATTTTAGGGGGTATCTCCAACGGAGAGGATATCTTGCTCAGAGTGGCGATAAAGCCTATCCCTTCGATTCGATCTGGAGCAGCAGACCGTGAATGATTCCATGGAACCTGCTGTTTTGCAGATCAAAGGTCGCCATGATGCCTCTGCTATCCCCCGGATTATTCCGGTCTGTGAGGCCATGGTAGCCATTGTTCTGGCCGATCACCTGCTCAGACAGAAAGCATTAGAAAGGCAATAAAGATGGAAGAGAAAGAAAAGATTAAATATCTTCGTGAGAAGATCGAAGCGTTGGATGATGAGATCCTCAGGCTTCTGAATAAGCGGGCAGAAATCGTCCTGGAAGTGGGCAAGGTTAAATCTGAAGGGAAATTGAATTTCTATGACCCTAAGCGGGAATCGGAAATACTCAATCGGTTGACCTCGCAAAATCCTGGTCCCTTTCCCTATCGATGCCATTTCTTCTGTCTTTCATGAGATCATCTCGGCCTGTCGTTCCTTGGAGGTTAAACTCGATGTTGCCTACCTTGGTCCGGAAGCTACGAACACCCACTTGGCATGCCTTGAACATTTTGGAAGCTCGGTCCAGGCCATTGCCCAAGGAGAGTATTCCGGATGTCTTCGAAGCCGTGGAGAGGGGAGAAGGCGAGTTATGGAGTGGTGCCCATCGAGAATTCCACCGAGGGATCAGTGAACCGAACGTTGGACATGTTCATTGAGTCGGACGTAAAGATATGCGGGGAGATCATGATGAGGATCTCTCATGATCTTCTTTCTTTAGATGGAAGACCAGAAGGCATCCATAAAATCTATTCCCACTCACAGGCCCTCGGCCAGTGCAAAAAGTGGCTAAGAAAAAATTATCCTTTTGTTCCACTCATCGAAACGGTAAGCACGGCCAAGGCAGCCCAGATGGCGACTGAGGATTCGAGCGCAGGGGCCATTGCCAGTTCCCTTGCCGCCAGACTCTATGGGCTAAAAGTATTAAAATCTCAAATCGAAGATTACTATCACAATTATACGCGCTTTTTAATCCTTAACCGGCAGAGTGCAGAAAGAACCGGAAAGGATAAGACTTCCATTCTTTTCTCCATCTCCCATGCCCCTGGAACACTCTATCAGGTCCTTAAGCACTTTTCTGAAAGAGGGATTAACCTGACGAAGATCGAATCCCGGCCTGTTAGAGATCGAGCATGGGAATACGTCTTTTTTATCGATTTTGAAGGCCATGTAAAAGACGACTCTATCAAGGAGCTATTGGCGGAACTGGAGAAGAGCGTCCTTTTCCTAAAGGTCCTCGGTTCTTATCCTCGGAGTTCATAGGGGGATAAGGTAAGAGGTGATAAAGGCAGATATAGTGGGCTTCAAAACCAGAATGATCGGGAGGCCTTGACAAACCATTCGAAATTGGTTACAAAGACGAAACTTAAAGAGAATGATTAAAATGGAAAGTATCCTCACATCAAAGAAAAATAATTGGTGGTGCTGGGAGAAAAAAGAGGTGGAGGTCTGCCCAGTGCCCTCGTAAACAGTTAATTTCAGAGAAAAGGCCATGGGCGGCTTCCCTGTCTCCCATGGCCTTTTTTGTCTCTTCTGAGAGACGGCGTTCAAAAAGGCTATGGGGAATTCCATAGCCTTTTTTGTTTTAGCTCTTACATCATGGAGGAGGTCAAACATGGCGATTCCATCTCTAGAAGATTTCAAGAGGCTGGCTGCTCAGGGCAACCTCATCCCTGTCTTTGAAGAAGTCCATTTTGACTGGGAGACCCCGATTTCCGCCTTCCGGAAGATCGATGAGGGTCATTTTTCATTTTTACTTGAAAGCGCAGAGGGAGGAGAGAAATGGGGGCGCTACAGCTTCCTTGGCTCAAACCCTTCCTACATCTTTCGAAGCAAAGGAGACGCCTTTGAAATCCTCAAAGATGGCGAAGTCCTTCGAACAGGAAAGGACGCGGGACCCTCTTAACGTCCTCGAAGATTTTCTTTCCAACTACAAGCCCGTGGCCTACGATTCCCTGCCAAGATTCTTCTGGAGGAGCCGTTGGCTATGCGAATTATGACCTGGTTCGATCTTTTGAGAGGCTTCCTGATCTCCATTCCCTCGATCTTCGACCTCTTTGATTCCTATTTCATGATCACCGATACCCTGCTGGTCTTCGACAATGTGAAGCATAAGATCAAGGTCTTCTCAAATGTATTCTTAGACGATCATCGCCCTTTGAAAGAGGTCTATCGGGAAGCCGAAGATAAGATCAGGAGGGTCGTAGCCAGGCTGCAAAGCAATGCCCCCTTCCCTTCCAGTTCGAAGCCTCTCTCTCCTTCTCCCCGCCTTCAAACCTGAGCAAAAAGGATTTTTTGGAATTGGTCGAGAGGACAAAGGAGTATATTCAGGCAGGCGATGCGATCCAGGTCGTCCTCTCCCAGCGGTTTTCATCCGATCTTCATTGCGAACCTTTCGATGTTTATCGTGCCCTGCGAAGTGTCAATCCTTCACCCTACCTCTTCTACTTAAAGATGGATGACACCGTCCTTCTTGGGGCGTCCCCGGAAGTGATGGTGCGCCTGGAAGAAGGGAAGATGGAACTTCGGCCCCTCGCCGGGACTCGCAGGCGAGGAAGAACCCAGGAGGAAGACCTGGCCATGGAGAGGGACCTTCTGGCAGACGAGAAGGAGAAAGCAGAGCACATCATGCTCGTTGACCTTGGACGAAATGATCTGAGTCGGGTTGCCGAGACCGGTTCGGTCAAGGTGACAGAATTGATGAAGATCGAACGTTATTCCCATGTCATGCATATCGTTTCGAATATCGAGGCGTCTCTGGCACCCGAAAAGAATGCCTTTGACCTTTTCCGGGCCACCTTTCCTGCCGGGACCGTTTCCGGGGCCCCCAAGGTTCGGGCCATGGAGATCATCGAAGAACTTGAGCCTGTCCGGCGCGGACCTTATGCCGGAGCCGTCGGTTACTTCAGCTTCACTGGAAATCTCGATACCTGCATCACGATTCGATCGATACTGATCAAAGATGGAAAGGCTTACGTCCAGGTGGGTGCCGGAATTGTTGCCGATTCTGAGCCAGAAAAAGAATACGAAGAGACCCTGAACAAGGCCCAGGCCATTTTTAGCGCCGTTCGACTTGCGGAGGAGGGACTAAGATGATTCTCATGATCGACAACTATGACTCGTTTACATACAATCTTGTGCACTCTATCGCAGCGCTTGGGGAGGAAGTGATCGTCGAGCGAAATGATGCCCTTTGTCTCGAAGACATCAGACGGTTGGAACCTACGGCCATCTTCCTCTCCCCTGGTCCCTGTTCGCCCAAGGAGGCGGGAATCTCGGTAGAGGTGATCAGACATTTTTTCAAGACCGTTCCCATCATGGGGGTCTGCCTGGGGCATCAGGCCATTGGATACGCCTTTGGTGGCGAGGTGGTGAGGGCCAAGCGGATCATGCATGGCAAGACCTCCCCCATTTTTCATGATGGTCAAACCATTTACAGCGGCCTGTCCAACCCCTTTGAGGCAACACGGTACCATTCTCTCATCGTCGACAGGGAGACGCTTCCGGAATGTCTCGAGATAAGCGCGTGGACAGAGGAAGGCGAGATTATGGGGATAAGACACCCGGACCATCAGGTGGAAGGAGTCCAGTTTCATCCGGAATCGATTTTGACGCCCTCTGGAGGCCTTCTTGATCAGGAATTTCATCCGCTCATCAAGAGAGAGGTTAAAGCATCAATACAGAACAAGATCAGCGAAAGGAGGAACAAGAAATCATGATCAAAGAAGCAATTGGAAAAGTAGTTCGGGGGATCACCTGACAGAAGTTGAGATGGAAAGCACCATGGATGAGATCATGGCCGGGAGAGCCACGCCTGCACAGATCGGCGCCTTCGCGACTGCCCTCCGACTGAAGGGCGAAACCGTGGAGGAGATTACAGGCGCTGCCAGGGCCATGCGGCAGAAGGGCATCAAGATTAATCTGAATAACCATCTGGTCAATCTTGATCGGGACGAGATCAACGTTGAAGAAGAAACGATTCTCGATACCTGTGGCACGGGAGGAGACGGCACGAACACCTTTAATGTCTCCACGGCTTGCGCATTCGTGGCCGCAGGAGCCGGAGTCAATGTGGCCAAGCATGGCAATCGGGCCGTTTCCAGCCTGTGCGGAAGCGCAGATGTGATCGAGAACCTTGGGGTGAAGCTGGAGATTTCAAGCTCTGAAGTGGAAAGATGCATCAAGGAGATAGGCATAGGGTTTCTCTATGCCCCCATTTTTCACGGGGCCATGAGATATGCTGCAGGTCCGCGGCAGGAGATAGGGATCCGGACCATCTTTAATCTCCTGGGTCCGCTGACGAACCCGGCAGAGGCCTCTGCCCAGGTGATCGGGGTTTATGACCCCGCTCTGACGGAGAAGATCGCCCATGTCCTCAAAAGACTTGGGACGCAGAGAGGCCTTTGTGGTCTGCGGGGAAGGGACATTGGACGAGATCAGCATCTGCGGTTCTACCCGCATATCTCATTTGAAGAAGCGGGGAATAAAGACCTTTGACCTGACACCTGAAGAGGCTGGGTTAAAGAGGGCAGTCCCAGAGGCAATAAAGGGAGGAAATGCCCGTGAGAACGCCCGGATCATCCGTGAGATCCTGGATGGTCACCAAGGCCCAAAGAGGGATATCGTCCTCCTCAATGCGGCAGCCGCTTTTGTTGCCGCTGGTCTCGACAGTGGTTTTAAAGAGGGGATCGAGCGGGCAAAAGCAGTCCATTGATTCCGGCCGGGCCAAGGAGAAACTCCAGCAGCTCATTGCCTTTACACAGCAATGTCGACCCTTTGTCCGCAAAGAGCTATAAGAAGATCGTTTGCAAAATACCGTAGCAATGGCAAGTATTTGTAGCCGCAGCGGTTTTACCGGAGCGAAATAGGCTTGTAGGCGCAAAACCTTTAGGTTGCGTTAGTGTGGCAGCCATTCGAAACAACTATCAGGAAACGCTTCAATGAGGAGTTCCCTATGCCCAATCGAATGAAGCTGCCCAACCACTCCGCCAGAACGGATAAGATGGGTCAACCACGTTTCTTCCCGCCTCGCGGGAGTTTTGAACCCGTGAGAGTATCATGGTGAATGGCTTAATATAGTGGTCATTGCGAGGAGCGAAGTGATGTGGCTGCACGTTGAAGTGCGATTCGGCACGCAGGCGTGGCAATCTCCTGAGACTACACGGAGTTTACCCCGAGCAAAATAACGAGATTCTTCGCTTCGCTCAGAATGACAAGGTGCGAGGGGTTCACAATGACACGTTATGATGTCACCTTATTTATAAAGTTCGCTATAATTGAATCCGAAGGGCTTTTCATTTATAAAAAAGAATGTCAATGGAAGGAAATTCACGTTTTAGATTGGTGGTCTTTGATCTGGATGGGACCCTCACCCGGGAGCGGTCGATCTGGGAATACATTCACAAGAAGCTCGGGAAATGGTATGGGTTTGCGGAAAATTATCAAAAGCAATTTCTGGCTGGAGAGATCTCTTACGATGAATTTTGTGAACGCGATGCCCATGTCTGGAAAGGGATGAGGATCGAGAAATTAATCGAGATTGCCAAGACGGTTCCCTTTCACCCCGGGGTAGATGACCTGATTCACCATCTTAGAGACAAAGGGCTTGAAACTTGCTCTGGTGTCTTCTGGTCTTTCGATTCTTTCCAACTGGGTCCATGAACGATATGGGTTTGATTACTCCATCTCCAATGATCTCCTCCATGAAAATGGAATCCTAACGGGAAAGGTAAGAATCCAGGTCCATTACGATCAGAAAGCAGAGTGGGTAAGGAAAATTTTGAACCAGTTTGGAGTAAAACCTGAAGAAAGCATTGCCATCGGGGATAGCGTTGGTGATCTCGAGATGTTTCGGACGGTCGGTTTTTCGATTGCCTTCAATTCTTCCTGTAAGGACCTTGATCAGATTGCAACGCTCTGTGTTCAGAGCCAAAATCTCACTGACATCATCCCGAAATTGCCACTTTGATAAGAAACGCAAGTCGCTTGACGCACAGAGTATAGCGCTGAGAAGAACCAAAACAAAATGACCTGGGAATTACAATTCATGGAGTGGGGGAAGGAATGGTGGTCTTCACCGTTTCTTGATCAGGTCATCCCCTGGGTCACCCATCTCGGAAGTCTTCTTGCAGTCCTCCTTTTCATCCTTGTCGCTTGTGCTGTCCTAAGAAGAAAAAGAGTCATCCTCCTTCTTCTCTTCCTCTATGGAATTGTGGCCGGGTCTGTATACGGCCTGAAGTATCTTATCCAACGGCCAAGGCCTTTTCAGGCTTTGGGAATGGCTTCACAACTTTATCAAACTCGGGGAGAGGTGATCGACCCCAGTTTCCCGAGTGCCCATGCCACTTATGCCTTTATGATGGCCACCCTTCTGTCTTACTGGTTCCCCCGATACCGCGTCATCTTTTATGTCCTCGCAGGGTCCATTGGGTGGACACGAATCTATTTATTCCTTCATTATCCCACCGATGTGATTGCAGGAGGTATTCTGGGTTATGGGATAACGAGAATCGTTCTGTATCTCATGTCCCCATCTTCTCATAACAAATAAAGACCAACGAACCATTCATGGGTGATATGGTCTATGGCATCTGTCTGATGCAGGCAGGGGTATGGGAAAAGCCCGCGTGCAGCCGACTTTGCTCCGCTACGCTTCGCAAAGCGGCTGACGCGGAACTTTAGCCCCGTGATTAATAAATGATGACATGATAAAATAGGAATGGAGGCATATGGTTATGAGAAAAGTAGAAAAATTAGAAAATGAGGTCCAGCAGCTCAACCCAGATGAACTCGCCGCGTTCCGGGAGTGGTTTCGAAAGTACGACTCTGATGAATGGGACAAGGAGATTGAAGGGGATATTTTGGCTGGTAGACTGGACAGGTTAGCAGAAGAGGCGATTGCGACGCATAAAGCTGGAAGGACGAAAGAAATTTGAAGCATTTTGCCGCCCCTTCTTTTTGGGAAAGCTACGAACGACTTCCCGTGAACATCCGGAAGCTCGCTGACCAATGCTACGGAATCCTAAAATCAAACCTTGGATATCCCTCTCTTAACTTCAAGAAGATCGGAAAGTACCGCTCGGTGAGAGTCGGCCTGCACTATCGCGCACTTGCCGTCGAGGTCCCCGAAGGGTTGTTATGGTTCTGGATTGGAACACATGACGAGTACCAAAGAATGATTAAAGAGCGGGGCTAACGAGTAAATCAACCCGACCGGGAATATCCTTTTCTGTTTTCGACTCACGGTGGGTGCTCCGGCGGGCTATTTCAATCGTTAAGCGGTAAGAATAGGAAACGCTTTTACTTTTGCGACAAGTTCTATCTTGGCTCCACAACCGCATATCGGCCAGCCACCAATGAGATCTCCAACAAGACTGGGAGGGGCCGCAAGTCATCGGGATCAAACCTTCAAAATTCTTGTGAAAAGTTATTCATTGACAAATAGATTCGATTAATAGTATGGTCGCATTTCAAAACCAATTCAGAAGGAGGGTGGGGTTATGAAAGAAAAAGTTGTCTATTGCCATTCTGTTTTTTGTATTTGCACTTTTGACCGTTTTTCCTCAGTCCGCCCACTCCCAGCTAAAACCGGGTGAGCCCATTGTCATCGGGGTTCCAACTGCCCTGGGCTCGATCGAAGGAAGAGATGGGTGGATGGCGGTCCAGATGGCTGTCGATGAGATCAATGCAAAGGGAGGGGTGCAGGTAGGCGAGACAAAACACCCACTGAAGGCTTTTCCATCGATACCAGGGAACATGAGCCCGGAATCCCGGTACAGGATGCATTGACAGCGACGGAGAAGCTCATCCTGGAGAGAAAACCCCATGCGATTGCGCTGGGTAATTTCCGATCCGAAGTTCTGTTGGCGTCAATGGACATCATGTCCAAGTATAAACTTCCCTATATTTGTTCCATTGCCATGACCCCGCTGTTTCAGAAGAAGGTCTTGGATGAATATGACAAATATAAATATTGCTTTCGGAATGCCATCAATGCTCCCTACCTCGCCATGTATCTGGGCGGAGTCATGGGATTCATAAAGAAAGAGTTCGGCTTTAACAAATCCTACATTATCACGCAAGATGTGTTGTGGGCTAAGGGGACCGGTGGAGGCCTTGAAAAGTGGTTCAAAGAGAATGGATGGGAAGTAGCCGGTTTCGATACTTATGCAACGGGGGCTTCTGACTTCTCTCCCTCCATGATCAAGGTGAGAGCCCTACAAGCAAAGGTGATCGTACCCATCTTTGACATGCCTCAAAGTGGCATTCTGCTAAAGCAAGCCCGTGCGATGCAGATTCCAGCTCTTCTTGCAGGCTTCATCAGCCCTGTTGCTCCTGAAAATGCGTGGCAGGTATTTGAAGGAGAAGTGAGTGGGATGGTAAATTATGTGTTTGAAATTGGGCCGATTCCCGTGAAAGCCGTGCCAAAGTCCGTCGCTTTTAACGAGAATTTCGGTAAAAAATGGGGAAAAGAAGCATGGATGAACCTTTCCGGTCATGGTCCGGGACCAAGCTACGACTCGATCTATATTTTGGCCAATGCATTTGAACGTGCCAAGACCGTTGAACCCGATGCGGTGGTTAAGGCTCTTGAACAAACAGATATGTTGGGTGTCGTAGGAAGGATAAGATTTGGAAAAGATCACCAGGTCGTCTATGGTTTTGATCCTAAAGAGACAGCTTTAGGTGTGGGTTTTCAGTGGGTAAACCCGGGGAAGAGAGTGGTTGTTTTCCCAGAGGCCGTTGCAGAGGCGAAGATTCAGCTCCCTGTGTATATGAAATAAGAATTTGCTTTAAAATTTCAAGGGCGATCTTCTGATGAAAGGTAGCCCCTTTTATTACTAAAACAACCAACAAAAAATCCTCCGCTCCCTTGGCGGGAGCGGGATAAAGGGGAGGGGGAAATTTTTGTCACCCCCACCCAGACCCTCCCCCGTCAAAGGGGGAGGGAAAGAGTCTAGAAAAAAATGTTACCAAGCATCATCATCTACGGTTTAGTGAATAGTGTCAATTTAGCCCTGATCGCCATAGGTTTCAGCCTCACCTTCGGTATCAGTGGGGTGGCTAATTTTGCCTATGGAGGTTTTTATATCCTCAGTGGATTCCTTGTTTGGATGCTCCTCAATTATCTCAAGTTTCCTTTTATCCTCGCCATCATTGTAACCATAGGTATTGTGGGACTTTTAGGATTTGTTACTTACTGGGTCATCCTTTTAAGGGTACGGGGGATACCATTATCCGAGGTCATTGCCACCTTCGCCTTAGGGGTTGGAATACTTGAGTTATTCCGCTCGTTGGGGTTTGTGACATACGAGTTCACGCTACCCTATTTTAAAAAAGGCATGGTGATGATAGCCGGAGTCCCTATCGACTATCAACGTCTTTTCATGATTGGAATTGGACTGGCATTAGTCCTCTTCCTTTACTTTTTTACGCATTACACCAGAATTGGCTTGGCATTCAGAGGGATCGCCCAGAATGAGCGAACAGCGATCTCACTTGGTATCAAATCGGATTTTACCGCTGCCCTCAGCTTGGCCTTTGGATCGGCAATGGCCTCTGTCGCTGCCATTGTCATTCTTCCTCTCGGTATCATTTCAATCAATACAGGATATGAGGTGTTGCTGGTCGCCGTCGCAGTTGGGATTGTTGGAGGACTGGAAAGCGTTCCAGGAATTCTTGTAGCAAGTCTTATCCTTGGATATGCTCAAATCATCACCGGTACATACTTTAAGCCTGAATGGATGATGGTTGTTTATTTGGCAGCGATCGTCTTGGTTCTTGCGATTAAACCATCAGGTCTGTTTGGGAAGTTTAAGGAACTGGAGGAAAGGGTCTAACAATAACTATGGACCATGAACAATGAACAACGAACCATAAACTGTTCATCGTTCATTGTTTATCGTTCATCGTCTATCATTCTCTGCTTGGCACCAGCTATGTGGGATTAGGGTATCTATGAAATTCCGTAGAGAAAGGTTGGATCGGGGAATTAAGGCAAGATGCGAGGATATCTTCGCCCTTTCATCTTACAGAGAAATACTCTATCTGATGTTCCCCAGAGTTTTGCCAGTCCTTGTCTTGCTCATTCTTCCGCTATTGAAAGGAGTTATTGGACTGTATTGGGAGAAGGTCTTGATGAATACTTGTATAATCGCACTGCTTGCCTTGAGTTGGGATTTGATGGCTTCGGTGGGATTGATATCTTTAGGTCAAGCCCTTTTCTTTGGTGCAGGGGCTTATATAACAGGCTTTTTAAATTACACCTTTAAATTGCCACCCATTTTAACCATTCCTTTGGGCACTCTGGGTGGAGCATTTTTCTGTACCCTTTTGCTATTGCCAGTTCTGAGATTAAGAGGGGTATACTTTGCCATCGTCACTTTGACCTTACCCTTACTGCTCGCACGATTTATTGAGACAACAAAAATTCTTGGAGGAACTGAGGGAATGAGTGCCCTTTCTCCTCTTCCCAACATATGGGTTGAACTTTATGTTCCTGTTCTTGCACTGCTCATTTGCCTTTTCGGTTTTCGCAGATTGATCAATGAGGATTATGGGCTGGTTCTTCAAGGGATTCGTGATAATGATCGGGCGGTCATGAGTGGAGCGATCAATATCTACTGGTTCAAGGCCCAAGCCATTTTCATTGCTGGTGTGGCAGGGGCATTTGCTGGAGCTTTCATGACACATTACAGCCAGGTCGTGGGAATGGCTGCCTTTGCAATGGATTATTCTATCTTGCCATTGACCTCTGCGGTTCTGGGTGGAGTGGGCACGTTTGCCGGTCCAACCATAGGTGCTTTTATTCTGAATCCTCTTTCTGAATCCCTTCGTGCGGTTGGGTCATGGAGAGTTGTCTTCTACTCCGCGATTCTCATCATCTGCGTTGTGGGACTTCCTGAAGGAGTCTTTCACTACATAAGGAGAAAGTATCACCAATTCGAAAGAATGGTGGATGTTGGATAAGATGCAAGACAAAACGCTTTTGAAAGTTGAAGGGCTCACTAAGAATTTTGGTGGCGTGGCGGCTATCGTCAGGGTAAACTTCTCTTTACAAGAAGGGGAGCTTCTCGGAATCATAGGCCCGAATGGCTCGGGAAAGACTACGTTGGTTAATTTGCTGACAGGTTTTGTGAGAACGGATTCTGGAAAGGTGATTTATCGGGGAAGGGATATTACCGGTAAAATGCCTTATAAGATAGCTGAATTGGGAATTGCCCGGACCTTCCAGATGGTCAAACCGTTTTATCAACTCTCCGCCTTCAAGAATCTCATCATCCCTTTATATTCCTCCCGGGTTAAAAAATTGAAGGGAGGGAAATACGGTGATCGGGATGCGGTGGCCATCGATCTTCTGGAAGATGTCGGCTTCGAGCGCGATTCCTTTGTGCCTTACAAGGTGGCTTCGAGCCTCCCCCACGGCTATCTCAAGCGTCTTGAACTGGCACGCTGTCTTGCCCTTCGGCCCGATCTGCTCATTCTGGATGAGCTCTTTTCGGGGATGTCGATGTCCGAAGTGGCCAGTACTTTGCCCATCATCGAAAAGCTGAATCAGGAAGGCCTCAGTATCATCATGGTGGAACATCGGCTAAAGGAGTTGTTCCGGATCTGCCATCGGGTCATGGTCCTCAATTTTGGGGAAAAGATTGTCGATGGTCCTCCCCGGGAGGTGATGGAGAATGAGGCTGTGAAAAGGGCGTACCTTGGAAGCGAGGAAGAGGGCCAAGATGCTTGAAGTGAAGAACCTGATGGTCTTTTTTGAGAATGCCCTGGCCATTAACGACCTCAGCCTGGAGGTCCGTAAAGAGGAGATCGTTGGCGTTCTCGGCTCAAACAGCGCTGGAAAAACAACCCTCATGAACACGATCTCGGGCCTGATGATCGACATCAAGAAAAAAGAAGACCGGAGAGGGGGCGAGAGGATCACCATCCTCGGCGAGATCCGGTTTGAGGGTGAAGATATTACAAATGCCAAACCGGATGTGAGGGTCAAAAAAGGAATTGTCTTGAGCCGTGAGCGGCACCCGATCTTCCCCGAGAGCAGCATCGAGGAGAATCTCAAGATTGCTACCTATCTCCGAAAGGATTCGGAGATCAGGAAAAGCTTCGATTTCATATACGACATCTTTTTTCACCTGAGAAAGATTCAGAAGAGAAAGGCCGGTTTTTGCAGCGGGGGCGAGCAGCAGATGCTTGCCATTGGCATGGCCTTGATGACCCGACCCCGGCTCCTCCTGATGGATGAACCGCTTCTTGGGCTCTCTCCCCTGCTTCAGCGTGACCTGATCCGGGCAATCAAACAGATTCGATGGGAAGGTGTAACCATCCTGGTCACAGAGCAGTTCGCAAGGCCCCTGTTGCCCGTCATTGACCGTGGCTATGTGGTCGAAAATGGGATTCCCGTCCTCTTTGGAACAGGAAAGGAACTCATGGATAACCCAGAGGTGAAGGCAGCGTATTTTGGAGTATAATCAGAATGCATCGAATCCCGAACACAAAATAACAAATAAATCCCAATGAAGGAAATTCGAAATCCCAAACAAGAGAGATGCTGAACCAAGTTCAGCATGACATTAAGGGTTGTCTTTTGTTTTTGTCATCCCGAACCCTGGCCTGATGAAGATCAGGTTTGTTTCGGGATCTCGGTTTTTGGGGAGATTACTTTAGGGTAGCCGTGGAGATTCCTCCTTCTACAATTTATGAGCAATTCAACAAGGTCTGTCGGGTTTTTTCTGAAAAGTTTGCTCTCGTGTACTTAGGAAAGAAGTTTACTTATTCCCAGTTACACGAAATGACAGAAAACCTGGCTGCGAGTTTACATCGACTGGGTGTATCCAAAGGAGATAAGGTTGTCCTCTATCTTTCAAACTGTCCTCAATGGGTCATAGCCTGGTTTGCCCTGCTGCGAGTGGGCGCTGTTGCCATACCTATCTCTCCTATTTATACCCCTCTTGATCTCAAATACATGGCCAATGATAGTGCTGCAGAGACCATCTTCTGCTTGGATACGAACTTTGGTTATGTAACTCAAGTTCTTCCTGAAACCGGTTTGAAACGAGTGATCGTCACCAATATTGCCGATCCTCTTCCCTGGTGGAGGAAGTGGATTGGCATAGGCCTCAACAAGATCCCAAGCGGAAAGTATAGCTCTGGTGAAAATATCTTCGCTTTTTGGAAACTGCTTAAGACCAGAGATTCGTCATCGTTACCCCCCTTCAGGGCAGGGCCGGATGAGATGTTTGAGATGCTCTATACCGGTGGAACAACGGGTGTGCCCAAGGGCGTTCCTTTTTCAAATATTCTCTTTCTGGAGAGTGTGGCTGAGCAGAGGTCAATGAGCGAACGTCACATTCCCAGGGGAGAAGATATCGTTGTCCAGGGAGGCCCGCTCTTTCATATCCTCGGCCAGGCCGTTGGTTTGGGAGGTGTTCTCTCCGGCGACACGTTGGTCCTGCTTCCTAAGGTTAATCTTGATGGACTGTTTGACCATATCGAACGATATCAAGCGCTGACCTTTTTTGGTGTCCCTGCCCTGTATCGAATGATTCTTGAGCATGACCGGGTGGATTCGTATAATCTGAGTTCCCTCAAGTATTGCTTCTCTGGTGGGGATGTCATGCCTCCGGAGGTGGCTGAGCGATGGCTCAAGAAGTTTGGAGAACCCATTTACCAAGGCTATGGGACGACAGAGACGTGTGGCAGGGTTTCTCTCGCTCCCATGGGTGAAGAGGCCCCTCCTGGAAGCGCTGGCAAGGTAACGCCTCTTCAGAAGGTCAAATTCGTGGACCCGGACACCCTTGAGCCTGTTCCTCCAGGCAATCCGGGAGAACTGCTCGTCTCCTCCGATCACATGGTTACAGCTTACTGGAACAAACCCGATGAATCCGCGGATTGCTTTGTCAGGACGGAAGGAAGGATCTGGTACAGGACGCACGATATTGTTCGCATCGACGAAAAGGGATGGCTTTATTACCTGGATCGGTCTGTCGATACGATCAAGCACAAAGGCTACCGGGTGGCGGCCTCAGAGATCGAAGCCGTGCTTCAAGAACACCATGCCGTAGTCGCTTCATGCGTTGTTGGCATTCCGGATGAGAAGGTAGGAGAGAGGATTAAGGCCTTTGTCGTTCTCAAGGCGGATATCAGGGGAGTGAGTGCCTATGAGCTTATGAAATGGTGTCGCGAAAGGCTCAGTGCTTATAAAATCCCGCAATACATTGAATTTCGCGACATGCTTCCGAAGTCAAAAGTGGGGAAACTTCTAAGGCGGGAACTGCGAGCAGAAGAAAGAAAACGGTTTGAGAAAGTCGAATAAGAAGGGTGGTGGAGATTATTGAGGGTATGAAGGAACGAACAGGAATGCCTTACGGGATGATCTGCAAGACGCTTCAGTTCCCTTTGGCGAGTTTGAACCGATGGCGCTGCAGGATGCGGGAAACGGTGTCTTAATCAAGGGTCCGGGTTCGAAGAAGGTGGAGCCCTTTGATCCATCGGTTCTTGACACGGAGATTCGATTATTAGATCATGGAGTGAAGCGAAGCGCGGGAACGACAGACTTATACCGACGGTACCGTTTCAGTCTGTCACGGCGAGAGCTGAGGCAGATGGTGGAGCGGGTGTGGCAGGACCTGGAGTCAGATCGGCGTGCCCATCTTCGACGGATCGAATGGCTGACGCCGGGAGTGGTGTGGGCCATGGACTTCATGGAATATGATCTGGGCATGGCTGGTAAAATTTATTTGCACAATACGCAGGATCTGGGTTCACGGTACAAGTTTTTGCCGATGGCCGGAGGGTATCCGGTAGGAGAAGAGGTCGCCGGGTATCTGAGCGAGAAGTTTGCAGTAGACCCCGGTACTTTCCAGGGCAACGTGGGTGCACCCCTGACTCTCTAACCAGTCCTTACAGGCCAAAAGGTCTCGGGTCATGGTGGTAAACGTTTTAACGGTCTTTTGGGCTTTCTCATGAGGTTTCCCAACCATGAGGCAGGCAGTAATGGTTTTCTTGTGGACATCAATCCCACAACACCTTTCAAGAATGGCTTCCATAGGAAATCTCCTTTCTGGAAAGGGGGCAGATCATGATTGAAAAATTTAACACGCGTGCTCCCCATGGGGACAACAATTCGTGGTGCTTCCGATCTACCCAGGTCAGTTTGGACATCGGGGTATGACCACCAAAAATTTACGACCTTCTTCCTTCCACAGAAAGGTTATAATGTATGACCTTATAGTTCAACAATTTTCATCCTTCGTGGTGCCCTTGTCGGGCATGAGTGTTTGGACAGCAAAATGAATGCATAAAAAAAGAAAAAGGAAACCTGATTCTACAAACAGCCAAAACTTGTAAAAAAGCTAATAATTTCAATGGGTAAACATAAGAAATCCGGCTAATTTGGACGGCTTTGATGGGCCATATTAGAGTCCGCATTCCCGTAAATGCCACCGTCGAGAAATCGAGCGTTGAACTTTTTAATGGGGCACGAGAAGTTTAAGAATTTGGAGCGCAAAACTCCCTTTCAATTAGAAATCGTCATCAGCTTCATCAATTTGACGTAAGCACTTGGTGCAAGCGTTAACCTTGGCGGCAGGAGCGAAATGTTCCGAGAAAGTGAGGACTTCTTCCTAACTAATAGGTCATGACGAAGTGTCACCCGCGAACAATGAAATTCTACACTCATAAATGACTTCGCGACGATTGTTTGCGGACACGCGGCACAGACACGAACACGTCACCTTAAGAACTCTAAAGCGCTGGCTGCATAAATTTTGGCTGTCAGGTAAAGATCGTCCACAGAGACCCACTCGTCCCTCTGATGAGGAATCGTCCACTTTCCGGCCCCGAGAGTAACAATAGGAATTCCAGCCCAGGCGGTAAGGAAAGTGCCATCCGTTGCCCCGGGAACGCCACGACAAACGGGTTCCTGCCTTGTAAGGGCTTGGATCGAATTTGATACGGCCTTGGCAATCGGTTCTTCGGCTGAGGTCTTGGTCCAGGGTCGATCCTCAAAGATATTGAGCCTTGCCTCGAAGGAAATTCCTTTTGAAAGACCCTTTTCAAGGCTCTCCCGAATCTCTTTTAAGAACCCCGATTCAAGACTGTTACGGATTGTCTTCTCCTCCTCCGCGACAATATCCTCCAACTGCTTCTTCAGGACTTCATGGGACTGTCCGGGAATGGTGCGAATGTCCAGCAAGGCCCTGCACTGGTAGGGCATAACATTCAGTTGCGGCTCCCCTTTCACCGGTGCCTGAAGCACGGTCGGGGTAAAGCTTGGGTATCCCAGGAGAGGATCCTTACCCGATCGCTCAATCTCCTCCTCTTCCAGTTGCCGGATCTTTTCTAAGAGCGAAACCATTGGAGGAATAGGATTGAGACCAGACAGCGGCATGGCGCCATGGCTCATCTTTCCAGAAGTGACCAGCTCTGCCCTGAGCGCTCCTTTCTGCGTCAGACAGAGATGATTATCCACTGGCTCACAGATAATCGCTGCATCCACACGATTGGCCCACCCCTGCCGGATGAAGTGCTTAACCCCAGTCATCATCCTCTCTTCATCGACCAGGATTCCAAGAAGGATCTTCCCTCTGAATGGGGCTTCGGATTGACTGATTGCCTGAACGGCTTTTACCGCGGCTGCTAAATTCCCTTTTGTATCGCAGGCCCCTCTGCCATAAATCCGATTTCCCACGAGCCTTCCCTCAAAAGGTCCGTACTTCCATTCGGAGGCGTCCCCTTCCGTGACCACATCCGTATGGCATTCAAACATCAGGCAGGGCCCCTCTGCCTGGCCATGAAGCACAGCGATTACATTTGGAGAACCTGGCTCCACACTTTCAACAACGACGTCGAGTCCCATCTCTTCAAGGAGATGGGCAAGAAAAAGGGCCACCTTCTCCTCTTTTTCTCCTTCCCGCCTGACGCTTGGAATTCGAATGAGGTCCTGAGTAAGACGAATCAATTCCTCCTTCTTCAACTCCTTCATGACACGATCAAGGTTCAATGTGTCACTCCTTTGAAAAAATTAGGGGTCGAGGATTCAAGGGGTCCACGGTTCAAGAGTCTCTTGAAAAAACCTTTCTTAAGCACAATTATAAGTCTACCACTACGCACCAATTGGCTCAATGGGTTAGGTCTTTAATTATTTCACTTGATCACTCCAATCCTGGACCATGCGAACTCTTTTTTATCCTGCGGGTCGTGATATTCGAAACCCTATCTGAATCTGTCCAAATTGTCAAACCGCTCTCCCCGATTATCTATTGACATTTAAAGGGCATTTAGTTAACCTCCCATCTGTTCTATTAAGCATAATCACAAATGTTATCGATCCATGAGGCTTTTAAACCCTCAACTCCAAACCCCGTCTTGAAAACCCTCGGCTTTGATTTCGAAAGCCGGATAGCCATCTTTCATGCTGATGATGCGGGCATGTGCCATGGGGCCAATACGGCCTTTGAAGAGCTGTCACGATTGGGGACAATCAACTGTGGTTCAATCATGGCCCCCTGCCCCTGGTTTACTGAGATAGCAGAAATGGTTGCCACCAATCCGTGTCTCGATTTAGGGGTTCATTTGACGCTGACCAGCGAATGGCAGACCTACCGCTGGGCCCCTATTTCAACTACCAGCAAGAGTTCAGGCCTGATCGACGAGAACGGCTATTTTTGGCGTCGGCTGCCCATGCTCGCTGCAAACGTCGTTCCTGAAGCTGCTGAAATGGAAATGCGAGCCCAGATTGACCGGGTTCTTGCCTCTGGTATTGATGTAACCCATCTCGATACTCACATGGGCGCTGCTATCTTGCCCCAATTGATAGAAATTTATTTACGTCTTGGCCGAGAGTATCGGCTTCCTGTTCTTTTACCTAAACATCTTGCTGATTATACTTCGGTCCTTGATTTTGGAGGAATCTCATTGATTGGCTATGATAGGATTATAACTAATCTGGAGGCTGCGGGCTGGCCTATGGTCGATTATTTTCGCATGACGCCATGGGTTCCATCATCCGAAAGTGTTGAGGCTTACCAGAACCTGGTAGCGAAACTCCCGCTGGGTTTGACCCTGGTTGCCCTTCATCCTACGAAGGGCGGTGATATTGAGGCGATCGTGCCTGCAAGGGCCCATTTCCGAACCGATGAGTATCGACTCTTGATCGATCCCTCGTTCCGGGAGTTCGTTGCAGAGCAGGGAATAAGGACAATAGGATTCCGGCCCCTCCGCGATCTGCTTCGTCATGGATTCACATAATTTACCCATCCTACCCTGGTGACTCTGCTATTTTTCTTAAGGCTTCGCCGGTTAGCCGGTAAGTTGTCCAGTCGCTCAGGGGCACGGCACCCAGCTTTTCGTAGAACCGGATTGCCGGTGTGTTCCAGTCGAGGACGGACCACTCGATACGGCCGCATCCTCGCTCCTTTGCCAATCTCACAATATGGTCAAACATGGCTCGGCCAAAACCGTGTCCACGATAACTTTCGTTGACATAAAGGTCTTCGATGTAGATTCCCTGTCTGGCGAGAAAGGTCGAAACGTTGTGGAAAAAAAGAGCAAAGCCCACAGCCGCCTGTTGATATTCAGCCAGGATGATCTCTGTCACCCTTTTCTCTCCGAAGAGGTTTTTCCGCAGGGTTTCCTCCGTAGCAATCATCTCATGGGAAAGTCTCTCGTAGTGGGCCAGTTTCTTGATGAACCGGAGGATTAGAGGAACATCCTCTTCGACCGCTGCCCTGATTCTGAAATTGCTGAAATCCTTTGATCCAACTCCCGGTGCTTTCCCGTCCATCGTTTTGTCCGTTTTCTCCTGCCCCTTTCTTTGCAATGTTTCATGAAGGAGCGCCACCCAACAAATATGAAAATGTTCTAAATCCCTTGAAGTTACGCGATGCGCTATGCCCTATGCAATTTGCTATTTCCTCGGCAATCCATATGGTTTATGGTCGATAGGAAATCGGAAGTCAAGAAGAGGCTAATATTAATACCACCATTTTTCTATTGACATTGAACAAAATTTATAAACCGATTGATCCAAATAGAATCTGTTGAGGAATTGGAAAGGAGAACAGATGACTAACCACATCACCCAGGACGAGATCATTGAGTTTACGAAGGAGCTCGTCCGGACTCCCAGTATCAATCCTCCGGGGGATACTCGCCGATGTGCAGAAATCCTTTTGAATGGGTGGCCATTGACAATATTCTCATCGCCACCGAAGTCCTGGTTTCAGCTTTTCACCGGTTGTTAAATCACCCATGAAATTCCTGGCCAGGGCGATTGAATTCAAAGGCTCAGTTGGTGTATGATAATTTTACTGAAAATTACCCATTTGAAGGAGGAACAGAAGGATGAATACCATCGAAAAGTACAAGAAGTATGTCAATACCAGCATGGTAGCGAGGGTGGAACCGGTGGTGATCAGCAAGGCCAAAGGGGCTACGGTCACCGATGTTGACGGTAAGCAGTATATCGATTGCTTTGCTGGCATTTCGGTCGTCAATGCAGGCCACTGCAATGAGAAGGTCATCGAGGCGGCGAAAGCCCAGATGGACAAATTGATCCATTGTTGCTCCTATGTCTACTATTCCCAGCCTACCGCAGACCTGGCAGAGAAGCTATCGGAGATTACTCCAGGAAGGCTTCAAAAGAGTTTCTTCGGGAGCGGTGGGGCAGAGGCCATCGAAGGGGCATTGAGACTGGCCAAGCAATTTACTGGAAGAACAGAATTCATTGCCCTCCAGGCCTCTTTCCATGGGCGGTCTTATGCAACATTGAGCGTAACTGGAAATGTCGCAAGAAAGAGAAGGGGTGGTCCCTACATGGTGGGATGCACGTTTCTTCCTTCTCCTTATTGCTATCGGTGTTTTTTTGAGCTCGAATATCCCAAATGTCATCTCCGCTGTGCCCGGGCTCTTGAGGACATCATCCGGTTTAATACCTATGACAGTGTTGCGGCCTTTATCGCGGAACCTGTTCAGGGAGAGGGAGGCATCATCGTTCCACCGGATGACTACTTCACAGAGATCGACAAAATTCTAAAGAAACATGGAATCCTCCTGTTGATCGATGAGGTTCAGTCAGGGTTTGGCCGAACGGGAAAGATGTTTGCCATTGAACATTACGGCGTCGAACCTGATATTATGACCATGGCAAAGGGGATTGCCGATGGATTCCCCTTGAGCGCGTTCATTGCCCGGGAAGAGATCGCCGATGCCTTCAAGCCGGGAGACCATCTGTCCACCTTTGGAGGAAATCCGGTCTCCTGTGCTGCCGCAGTGGCCAACATTGCTTATCTCCAGGTTGAGAAGCTGGTGGAGAACGCCGCGAAGAAGGGAGAGTGGCTCAAGAGTAAGCTTGAGGAACTGAAGGCCAAATGCGCCAAGATCGGCGAAGTTCGCGGCAAAGGCCTGATGATTGGCATCGAGCTTGTCAGTGACCGCTCCTCAAAGACGCCGGGATCCGAAGAGGCTAAAAAGGTGAGAGATAACTGTCTTAGCCAGGGATTGCTGATCGGTCTTGGAGGGGTATTTAACAATGTCCTGAGAATTCAACCTCCCCTGGTCATTGCCCAGGATCAGATGGAAAAGGTTATAACCATTCTTGACCGAGCTTTGAGCCAGGGTTAAAGAGCAGAGGACAAAGGTGAATGGAAGATAAAGGGCAATCCTTGGGGATTGCCCTTTTTGATTGAATGCAAAAAAAGCAATGACTTTTGAGATTCTTCGTCGTCCCGATGTGGCGGGACTCCTCAGAATGACATATTCTGGAATTCCTCGGCAGACTTTCAAACTATAGCAAAAACGTTAGTCGGGAGCAAGGAACTTTACTCATTCAATTTCCAATCATAGGGAAGGTATTTGATCCGAATCCGATCCCGATTTTGCTTGAGGAAAGTTTTAGACTCCCCTTCGTCGAGGAAGTTGAGAATGGTTTCGCTGAGTGACTCCCTGTTTCCTCCAAAATCGACCCGATACCATTTAAAAATCATGGAGAGATGCATCGTTCCGACTTGGGGTGATATCTTCACCTGGGGGCTGTTAATAAAACTCGCTGCCGCAAGCTGAAGTTGGAAATCGATCTGCCCTGCTTCATAAAAGCCAATCGGTGGACAAGAGCGCGCCCCACAGACCAGGGTGAAATGAACCCTTGGATCCATGGGAAAAATTGAAAATGGAAGTCGAGGGTCTTTCTTACGGAAGGGTTTAAAAAGTCGATAGGGATGCCTTCTGTTTCCGCGAAGAATACCGTGTTCGATATCATTCAAGGAAAATGGATAGCCTCCAACCTTGTAGGTGACCCGGTCAAAAAAACTTGGGAACTCCTTGACCGATTTTTGAAGACCGAGATCGATGACTCCATGGATCACAGCCGTGTTATAGATATTGATCCAAAAAGAGAGTCTTTGGTCCCGAGTTTGAAGCCTCCTGAGGTCGAACGATTGGAGCTCACCGGCAAGATTCCTATAATGTTCAAGGGCCGGAGAGCCCCGAATCTTACCGTAGTGGACGATGCCTTTCTCGATATCGATAAACTGGGCCTTCAGGTCAGCCATGGCCAGTGTCAGGGCAATATCGATGGGTTGCTCCATCGGAAGATGTCGCGTTCTCATTGAATTGAGAATGATAGGTGATGGACGAAACACCGTCTTCTCCTCTCGCAAACCTCTCTATTCTTTAAGGATAACTATAGTGATTCTCAGGAGTCAACCCTTCGACTCCCGTACAAAGACTCGGGCCGTTCAATGGTGACTCCGAGCGGTGCTTTGGCATAACGCCCAAAAAACGAAGTTTGGAGTCGAAAAATTTCTTGTATATTGGTCTTTTCTGCCATAAAATTTTTAGGGAGAGGGGAGAATGTCTAATCGGATGGAGAATTTGATTCGATCTTTGGTTCTTATTGTCACTCTCTTTGTTTTTTTTCCGACAGCTTACTCTCAAACCCCTTCCGTGATTGAAGCGGGAATGTTTTCTAAGGAAAACCCGGGGGAAGGCGTTCCAACCGGTTGGAAGCCTCTGACTTTTAAGAAGATCGAGCAACATACGACCTACACGCTAGTCAAAGATGAAGAAACGGTCGTCATCAAAGCAATCGCCAATGCCTCAGCCTCAGGACTGGTCAGGGAGATTCGAATCAACACTGACGAATATCCGGTTGTGCAATGGCGCTGGAAAGTCAGCAATGTCCTCAAAAAGGCGGATGTGCACAAGAAGGAGGGGGATGACTACCCGGCTCGGATTTACATCACCTTTGAATATGACTTTTCGAAATTGAGCTTTTTTGAGAAAGTAAAGTATGATGCAGTGCGGCTGCTCTATGGGCAATACCTACCTCTTGCGGCAATCAACTATATCTGGGAAAGTCACGCACCCGTAGGAACGATTGTTCCGAATCCTTACGCTAACCGCGCCATGATGATCGTTGTGGAGAGCGGTGAGGAGAAGGTCAACCAGTGGGTATGTGAAGAGCGAAATGTCTATGAAGACTATAAAAAGGCCTTCGGTGAAACCCCTTCAATGATCTCTGGTGTTGCGATCATGACCGATACGGACAACACAGGAGAGTCAGCAATTGCCTATTATGGGGATATCCTATTCAAAAAGGCGCCCGGAGGCTGTCCTTGAGATCCCTCGACGAATATTCATCTTTGAGAAATCGGGGTTTATTTGCAAAATGAGGACCTTACGGGGTTTCCGTAAGCCGATTTGTATGAGCGCTGATGCGTCCCGAGCCCCATCCATGTCCGGTTTTACAAATGGCTTTTATTCGCTGTTTTTCCTCTATGGAATCCTCATCAGTTTCTCGATCGCATCGGCAACCTGCCCAATTGTGATCGGACGCCGAATCAGCACTGCCCACTTAACCTTGCCGACCCACTCCTGACTTATTTCCATAGCTCCGGCAAGGGCAACCATCGGAATGTGAAGACGGGTTAAGACATCCAGTTGCTTATCTGTAGGGGATAAGGCGTGAAGCTCGATCACGATGACGTGAGGCTTCGGATAACGAGGATGATTCAATCTCTCCAATGCCTGATCGAGCTCTATGAAACCGATCGCATCGAAGCCCCGATCTATCAACAGGGCTCGCAAGTTGGCACGGGGCCATTGCTCACAGACAACGATCCAAACAATCGGCTTCATCGGGGCCGTAACTTCTCTTGACAACGACTTACCTTCGTGTCATGCAATTGGATCTTTAACTCAGACCCTTCTTCTGACTTTTGAGGGCAAAGGAAAACTTGTCAAGGGCGCGTGAAACAGCCAGAATGCCATCCAGATGATCACATTCGTGTTGCAACAATTCTGATAAATCGCCTTCCAGAAGGATTCTGCATTCTTTCCATTCGAGGTCTCTAAAGGTCATTTGACAGCGTTGATGTCTTTCGACCTTAACGAACAAGTCCGGGAAGCACATGCAATCATCCCACACTTCCATCATCTCCGAACTTCTTTGATCGAGAATTGGATTAATAAAAACAACAGGGTTCTTTATATTCATGTAAATCACTCTTTTCATCACACCGATTTGAGGAGCAGCAATCGCCCTGCCCGCTCCATATCGCTTCCGAAAGTCCATGAGCGAATCGTGGAGGTCCTGGATAGTAGAGCTAAGAGTGTGCGACTCCTCTCTTTTGACTGGCTCACACATCTCATATAGCTTGGGATTCCCGAGTAAGAGTATTTCTCTAATTGCCATAACAATCCTCAACTATTATTCGTCGCAGCCAAGCGGTTTTGGCCAGTGTTCGGTAGTTGCGGCTTCTTTATTCGGAGGCTGGCATGAGAGCCATGGAAGGTTCGTCAAATTCATGGCCCTAAGACCAATTGCACACTTGTCATCAATCACGTTTAAGATGAGCTTTCCCTCCTCCAGTCTCCATCGATAGACGCCGATTATTTCATGGCAAACGGGATCGTTGGCGAGGATCAGTTGATCCACTGAAGGATAAAAAGACCCGATATCCTTCCAGCCTGTCACTTTGTGGAATATTCTAAAAACGCCCTTATTCAGGTTTAACTTCCATATCCCACCTTCCGGTGCATAATCCGGACAACGCAAGCAATGGACAGGCTCACCCTCCTTCTTCTCGAATTTGGTGTAGGTACCATCAATCGGAGTTGCTTTGGGCGGAGGAAGCGGCAGGGTATGTGGATAGGGTGTCCTTTGAAGCAACTCAGACCAGATGTTGTCTTGATCTTGCCCATGGGCAACCATCCAACAAGACAGGCTAAGAATAAAAACTATGACAAAAATGATAGCTTTAGGCATTTTTTTCTCCCGATCGCTCTAACGATTCACCTTTGGATTCGTTTAAACTTACATTCCTTTCTATAGTCTGCGGTGATAAGGGGGTTTCCTTCCTTCCTCGTAGAGTGGGAAAACAGTGAAAGCCTGGTCTTTACCCTGATATTGCAAAAACCTTCCCGTGGAGAAGCGGACAGGTGGGCTGAAAACCATTAAAGCGGAAACCTTTGACAGGTTAATTGACTGATGAGATTCCATATTTTCTGGACTTCCCCTTTAGTAAAGTTGAGGACGAACCCGAAAATATTAAAAGAGACCGCGTTTTAAGGGTTTGAAAGCCTACCTGTCCGCGAAATTTATGCAACTATCGGGTTTACAGTCCTAAAAATGCTTTTTTGATCACTTCGGTGTTCAGCAAGTCTTTACCAGTGCCGGTGTAAATGGTGCGGCCGGTTTGGAGAACATAACCCCGGTCGGAGAGTTCGAGGGATTCGCGAACTTTCCTGTCTATTTACGGTTACTTTTCTTTCGAAATTACTTTACTGTTTCATACCAACGATGTCAACAAAAGATTTTTAATGATTTTTAATGAATACCTTTCCTTTGGCCTTTGTAGTGCCATCTATTGATCCGAATTAATTTTTTTTGGATTGTCAATTGGGTTAGTACTTCACAGTGACGGCTTATCCTAATAATCCTAATGTACCATTGGTCAGAACTTTGTAGAGAATTTCAAGAGGCAGGAAAATAGGTCGTTCTTGAGATCGTTGAGGCATTCGGTGGATCTTCAAAGAAAAAATGGAAAATATTTGAGGATTGACACAAACAAAAAGGAATGGACATCTGAAGGTACGGCTATGCCGGGACCCATCTTGGCATCAGTAGTGGAAAAACCTCTTCTTTGAGAAACTCTCTCTCAATCTTCTTATAAGCACTTTCGACTGCTGACCTGATCTCTTCCAAATCTATAGGCTTCATCGCATGATAAAAAATTCCTGCTCCCCGGAGACGTTTCACTGACTCAAGAGATTGTTCAGACGAGATGACAATCACCTGAACTTTTCGATTCTTCTTCAATAGGGGAACCAAATCGCAGGCCTTTACTCCTTCAATTTCATTGTTAAGAAGGATGACTCGATTCCTTCCTTTTCGAACCCTTTGAAGGATTTCGCTCACAGTACCTGTGGTCTCAACACTATATCCCTGATCCTGAAAAAAGGTCGAAAGGACTCTACTGGGTGGCTCGTCCGGGTAGGCGATGAGAATTGATTTGGGTCCCATGTTCATCTCTCCTTTTTCCATGCTAACTCGCTCGAATAGGTTCCTCGCCCTTTCGTAAAGAAGAGAAAGCCGCTCCAATCATGGAGGAAAAGAGAATTGCTGCAGGGATCAATTGAGCTAAAACCAAGGTGATCCCAAGGCCAAGGAAGAAGGCCACTCCTACGAGACCAATTCCTCTGACTCCGCCTGCATAGGCAATCCCGACAGACATAAGGATAAATGAGAAAAGCAGAACCATACTTAAAATAGTCAATATTTTCAAGTGATTCGCCATTTTGATCCCCCTTTTCGATTAAACCCTTACTCCTTAACTTTTACTGGCTCAGGCTCTTGCAATAGTACTTCCTCTTTCACGCCCTTCCCATTCTTGAAAACCATCGCTGTTGTTGTTCCAATAAAACTGAAGAACAAAATCATAGCCGGGATTAATTGAAGGAGGACAATAACGACGCCGATGATGAGAAAAATCCAGAGAGCTGTTCCACCCTCCTTGAAGCTGATCGATCTTGCAAATGCAGATGAAGCAATCAAGGTGATCAAACCAACCATAAAACCTATTTTTAATGCTCCTTTGGCCTTTAACATGTTCATTCTCCTTTCTTGTTCAGTTACCCAGAAAGACTGCATCAAATATGCCAGAAAGCCTATTTTATATAACTAATTGAAATTATTATGTTTATAATAAAAATGAAAGGATATATTGAAAAATAAGAATATCTTTGGTATGCAGTTTTGAAGAATAAAAAACGGGTGATTTCCCTAACCATTTGAAATAATTTGATTTTTAATAGAATAATAACTCTATACAAAAAGGCTATAAAAAATCATAAAATTATACACTCATTTTTACTCACCCAAAGATCTAAAGACAGAAGGCTTCTTTGATTATTACGAACTTTGCGAGGCAGGAATAATTGTCTTAAGGATAGCTTGTTCTCACAACAATCATCAGCGGTTCATCGTGGCCATTTGAAACCTGAATAGGAATCTCTATTTCTGTGTCTTCTTCTACCTTCGGGGGAATGGTCTTATAAAAATTCTTTTCCATTCTTGATCCTCGCCATCAAAATATTTAAGGGGAGTAATCCATGATGGATTACTCCCCTTAAATCTAAATTATCCTGCTGTAACTCTGATCTTTTGAGGCTTTGCTTTTTCAACCTTAGGCAGAGTCAGCCTGAGAACGCCCTCTTCCATTTTGGCAGTAATTTTAGTTTGATCGATCACATTAGAAAGGGTAAATTGCCGATAATAATCGCCCCATTCGAATTCTCTGTAGAGATGAACCTCCTTCTCATTCTCCACGGGATCGATCCGACCAATGATCGCCAGCTGATTCTCCTTCAGATCAATGTCAACATTCTTGCTCTCCACACCGGGCATATCCGCTAAAACGACGATTTCACGTTCATTCTCTAAGATATCCACTGCAGGAATGAAGACCGGTCCGGCCGAGTACCCTCTCCTGTACTTTGCTTCACCTCTTTTTTCTCTTTGAGCTCCATCTCTTTCTCTTTCATCTCAAGCACCTCCTTTCACCCAGACATTAGGTTGCTTTGACAGTAATCTTCCGGGGCTTTGCCTCCTCAGCCTTTGGCAAAATGATGGTCAGAATTCCATTTTTCATGGTCCCAGAGACTTTGCCTGGGTCAACCCTGGAAGGTAAAGCAATGGTCCTCCTGAAAATTCCAGCCTCACGCTCTTTCCGGTGATAACCTGTTTTTTGATCCTCCGCTTCGATCTTTCTCTCTCCCTTGATCAACAACCGACCCTCCACTACTGAAATATCCATGCTATCCGATTTGACTCCTGGAAGTTCTGCCCGGACATAGAGATTCTCGGCATCTTCTGTGACATTCAAGGCTGGATAGACTCGGCTGAAGAAGGGCTCAGTGCCCGCTGAAAAGGTGTTAAATAAACGATCCACCTCCTGACGTAACCGATCAACTTCTGAGATTCCGCCCGGATTTGGCTGCCATCGGATAATAGCCATATTCAATCCCTCCTTTCAAAATTTTTTGATTTCTCGAAAAAAATAATCACGCCCTTTTAAAATTTCAAGTCTCTCCTGGGCATGAAGGGGAATACGAATACAGTTTTTAGATGAAGAATGAATCATCGAACTCTGTCCGCATCTGTCATGAAATTGGCAATCCCAGGAAAAAATGAATTTCAGGAGGAGCTTACCCCTTGAAGAGAAACCATAACAGAGAGGGCGGGAATCTTTGAGATTGGGGCAGGGTGTCATCTTTTTAGAGCCTGAGCTGGTTCTCATGCTCAGTCAACCAGCGCCTATGTTTCTTGCTGTCAGGGATGATGGACTCCAGATGGTTCCAGAACCTTATGGAGTGATTTTTCTCCTTTACATGGACCAGTTCATGAATCAGGACATAATCAACGACGTTCAAAGGGGCCATCATAATTCTCCAACTAAAACATAACTGATTATCTCGCGAGCAGGACCCCCAACGGGATTTGGCACTTGTTATTTTTATACTTTTAGGAAAGAGCTGGAATTTGTTACTATAATAATCAACCCTTTCTGCCAGCTTATCCTTGGCCTCTTTCTTATACCACCGGACAAAAAGATCTCTTGCTTCTTCAATGCGATTCTCGCTGAGGACGAATTTGCCAAAAGACAATCTCAAAGGAGGTTCCCCAGGAGGTTGATCCTTGATATCTAATGGAAATCGCTCCCCTAAGTAAAAGAATTCCTCCCCGGAGAGAAATTTCTTCTCTACCGGCTTCACCTTTTTTGCACTCTCCATTAACTTTTGACAAACCCATAATTGCTTTTTTTTGACGAATTCTTCAATCTCCGATTCGGGTGTACGATAGGGAGCATGAACGATGATTCTTCCATCCTCTTTGATATGGAGGGATATCGTTTTCCTCCTTTTCTTACTTCTGATCACGAAATCGGCCAAATGAGAAATCATCAAGTCTTTTTATCCACCCCGTATTGTTGACGATAGGACAGAATATAATCCTTCACCCCTTTTCTTGTTTTGTATATCCCGAAATGACCCTCACAGAGGATATCCGCATTGAGGTCGAGCAATTTTCTTGTTGATCGATCCCAGTCATCAAGATTTGAACCGAATTCTTCAAGAAGGGGACCATGAAGGTCCTGACCGAACAGAACTCGTTTGCCGTTTTTGTCTATATAAGCTGAAATTGACCCGGGTGTATGGCCTGGGGTATGGAGGCATACGATCCTCTCTCCACCAATCTTCAGTACCTCTTCGGGGGAATTTAATTTCACATCAACTTCTGTCGGATAAAATGTGGTTTGATACCAATTTGCCGCTGTTAAGATCGGATCTCCATTTTCCAGTGGAGCGGCGTCCAGTTTGTGGATACAGAGTTTACTTCCATACCTTTTTCTTATTTCCGGGGCACCTCCAATATGGTCAATATGGCAATGGGTAAGGAGGATCGTTCCGAGTTTTTGAGGATCGAGTTTTAAGCTATTGATATTATGAATTATTTTATCTACACTCCACCCTGCTCCCGAGTCAACCAGGACCAGTTCTCCAAGATCAATCAGATAGATGCAGCCATCCCTGCCATCCGTGATTTCAGGGCCTCCCACAATGAATATATTTTTAATAATTTCATGGGGCTTCATCTTATCATCCTTGCCTCAGGGCCGCCTTCAATCTCCTGTAGTCTGCCATCTTAAATCCTTCCCGCTGGCATGGAAGGATCGAATTGTTGTGATATAAGGGCTCATTTTCGAGATCAAATTGGGACACCTTTTTTGCCACTTCGAACAGAGAGGTATGCGGGATGGGCGAATACTCCACGAGGATCGGTTTTGCTCCGGCCTCTCGCACAAAGGTGATGCTCTCTTCAGCCTCCCCTGCCCTTTGCCCGGGCAACCCAACCATGATATAAACCCCAATTTCGTCACAGGAATAACCCGCTCTTTTCAAATTCTTTATCGCATCTACAAGATCTTGGTTTCCAACCTTCCCTCCTGTATCAATCTGCATGCCTTCATTAGACGTCTCGAAACCCAAACGAATGGTCCTGAATCCTGCCCTAAAGAGAAGCTCCGCCAGCTCTTCACCCATCTCTCTGACATGAAGGCCATTGGGAGTATGAAAATAGCATTGAATTCCCCTTTTGATTATCTCTTTCAAAATCGGCATGATGTGCCTGGAGGGGTCTACGAGAAGGGCATCATCATAAAAGGCTATATTGTTGATCCTGTGCCGGGTTACCCAGTGTTCGATCTCCTCGACGACCTCGTCAGGTTCTCTCCTGTCAAAACCATTGTATAGAACATGAGAAGCACAATAGGTGCATCGAAGCGGACAGCCCCGTGAAGTGGCGATACAGACAAAGCCGAGTTGAGGGTAAAGGTCAAAAGCAGGATAGGGACTCGTATGAAGTTCGGAGTTCGGAGCAATTTTAGAACGGGTTATCGCAGAAATCAGTTTCAAGCCATCTGTCTCTCCTCTGCCCTTGACCACATAATCCGCTCCTGAATATTTCACGGCATGTTCATAACAGAGGGTGGCATAGATGCCGCCGAGGATAATGGGTGCACCATTTAAAAATTGTTTCACAATTCGAATAAGCTCAAATAGTCCTGGATACCAGTAGGTCATTCCTGAAGTGACGGCGATCACATCGGGCTTCGTTATGGAAGTCAACCTTTCTTTTAATACTCCTTCGGGAATTCCGTATCGGCTGTAATGCCTCGGGATGGACTCAAGTGGTTTTGGCTTCTCAATCCACGTCTTGAAAAAATTCCCATCTCCATACTTCTTTGTTTTGGAATAGGAGTCCAGACAATCGATCAGGGTAACTTGAAAGCCGTTTTCTCTTAAAAGGCTGGCAATATAAAGAAGGCCGATCGGTCTGATCCAGAAATTATAGGCAGCAAAGTCGGTGATCCAGGGATTAATTAACAGGATATGGGGAGACGTATCTTTCACGTAAAGTACCCAACTTCTTTTGGCAGGCTTTGGTAGGACATATAAACCATTCTAACAATCCTAATCAACACACCTGCACCCTGATTAAGTGTTACAACATCCGCGTTACCGTGGCACGTTGTTGACCAAGTTGAATTACTCAGAGCGAGCTTGCTCCGCTCGTCTGAGGATCTTCGATATGGCAGACGTTGAAACCCCCAATTCCCGCGCTACCTCCGCCAACGGCACCCCTTGCTCTCTGACTAACTCTGCTGCAATCTCCGACCGGATCCGGGGAAGTCGTCCCCGACGGCTTCCCATCTGGAGTTCCTTTGGGTTTACTCCTTCTTGCCTGCATTTCCTGTCTATAACAATCCGCACCTCTTTTTTGAGCTTCACAGAAGATAGAGGATTTTGGTGTTGTCTGTCCGATTCTTTCAATACCCTTTCCACAAAATCATCTTTCCCCAGGATCCGTTGATCTGTTAGGGCCTCCTCTCCTGTTCTCCTCATCGAAATCACTGCCGACCAACCCCCGAAGGATCGAACCAATCCTCCTCCGACAAGCTCCGGCCGCCTGCCCTGCGAAATCCCCTCCTCCACATATCGTCGATACGCCTTGCGTGCTTCCCCTTCTCTTTTCCCAAACCAGCGTAACGCATCATCCCTGTCCTGAAATGACCATTTCGTCCGGCCTGTCAAGACTCCATGCCCACACCAGGGGTAGCGATCCAACGCCGCGATCGTCTTGACTAAACCCGCACGAAGAGGATTCAAGTGAATGTATCGGACAAGCTCTCGGAAGTAGACATCCTCATCACAGACGATGGAATGGTAACGATTCTGAAACACATGGCCGTGGCGGTGATGGCGGAGGTTGTACGTGACGGCATATCCTGTCAGTAAACGTCTCATAAAACGGGGAAGACCATAGGAACTGGTCCTTAAAAGAAGATGAGCATGATTGGTCAGCAGGGACCAGGCATAGATCCTGGTTCCCGTCTCCGTGACAAGACCACCCAAACGGGAGAGGAAAGTCTTCTTGTCTTCATCATCATCAAGATTTGTCTCTTCTCAATCCCCCGGATGATGACGTGGTGAAGCGTACCAGGGGCATCCAGTCTCGCCTGCCGCGGCATAACTATCCTCTCATCACCGCCTGTCTTTCTGGGAAAAGGCAATTTGCCATCGTTTCTTGGGGTTGTCGAAATGAACCTTTTCAGGCTCGAACTTCTCCGGTTCAAAGGGGTAATAATTCTTTGCGTGTCCCTTCAACCAATGAATGAAATCCTCATATTCCTTATGTTTCGGATTTCGGATAACTTTAAGAAGGTCATCGTACCCGGGAGGACCTCCGCAGTCCTCCGGGGGACAGGCACGCTCTCCCCCGATGCATCTTGGATACTTAACCCCTTTTTCCTTGAGAAGGATTCCTTCAAGCAGAATCTCGTGTTCCCACCCGTCACCGAAATCGTATTCGTACAGAACCGATTCCCCGGGTTCCCTGAAGTAATCTCGAATGGGGATTTTCCACCCCGGCAAGAAGTTGTCATCGTCCATCTCGTCACCGGGAATACCAATCTCTATCATCTTGTGTTTATGTTTTTCGTGGATCCGAAATGCATGGAGATGGTAGTCGAGCCAACCCATGGCATCCTGGATCGCCACATGGAGGTCCCAGAAGCTGTACTTGCCTGGAACCTGTATCCTCCGCCATATCGGAGGTTCAATTTTGCGAAGCGTGACCTTGAATTGATAGACCAGGGTGTCCTTTTCTGTTTTCACTGCCCACCATCCCAAACAGAATGTATTTCTCGTTCAAAATTCTTCCAAACAAATCTTCTTATACCAGAATTATTCCACTTAGTCAACAACGTCCCCTCCGCTCTTTAGAGGTTTGATCGGATGTGCGTTATATTACCTTTACACAGTTTGTCGCGGTCTAAAATTTTCTCATCTATGCACAACAAATTTTGGGGGCCAAAATGAAGTAATCAGTAGAGATCGGATTTTAAAAATTGAGTTCCCCAAGATAATGAGCCTGTTTAAAACCATTCTCGATATGAAAAGAAAAGGGGACGGTTCTATTTTTCATGTTGGCTCTTTCTTCGCCCTTCCTATTGGCTGGATAATCTCTCAAATTTTAGCCCAGGCGAGCCGTCACCTTCAGCCGGTAGTTAGGTCATTTTTGCCAAATCTAATCTTACTTGTTCATATTTTTTTCGTAGTAATGAAACGATATTTCCATCGGTACATACACTATTAATATCTGCATCGTCAATACTAATTATAATCATTCCTCGATCTTGAAATATTTTCAATCTTTCTCGCTCAGCAAACTTTGTTTCGTTCTCTCCACTGATTCCAGACCGAGAGAATATTATGCCGCTTTTACATTTTGCCGAATCAAGAACTCTACTAAATTTGGCCATTGTTGTAAAATCGGCAGGTCTTGACCAGTCTTTACATTCGCAAATAATATATCTACCCAACTCTGATCGGAAATCATAATTCAAACCCTCGATTGCACATATAATGTCATAATCCGTAGAAGGAGTTCGTTGACGTCTATATGTTCGAAAGCCAGGTATTGTTGAGAGTATGTATTCGGATAGCCTTTCAAGCATTTCTCCGGTCGGTTCACCCACTTTCGCGATTAAATGTTTTATATATATTCGATTTGGAACGTATAGATATGTCTCCCGACTACTTGGATACTCAGTAATCCATTTGTTATCTAAATCTTGTAGGATCCATTCTGGATATTTGCCATCTTGCTGATTCGTATTGTAGATTTCATACATTTTCTGGGCGTAGCCGAATATCTCACTGTCGGACATCCCATGTTCAAATGATAGCCGAAAGTAGATGCCTCCTCCTTCAATATTTACTTTGCCTTTGTCCTCTATCGCGTCTTCGCAAAGTGTTAACATTGCGTATGTTTTTGCCGTTACAGGATGGTCCAGCATTAAGTGGAGATCTCTAAGCCAAACTAGCGGCATGCCTTTATGTATTCTAGACTCGGTTTTTATTTGATGATCTAACATGTGTTCGTATAGAGCATTGATAACAATAATTGCCTGATACAGGAGTCCTATGCCCCGATAATACAGACCAATATACTCCCATGCCTGTTGTTCATATCCGGGAACTGAAATTGTTTCTGGCGAATATTTCTCCTTCAATATTTTAACGAGTTTTGATGCCCCATCTCTTAGATCGATAGTAGGCCACAGTTCTTGAGGAATTTGTTTACTCAGTGGGTGGTCTTTTATAGACATATTCTATCCTCCCCAAAAAGGCCTAACGAGCCTGTAGAAAAAGTCGATTTTTTAAAAGGCGCTTCTGCTGCTGGCTCGAAACATGATCATTTACTCTTAGGGAAGACAAACGGAGAGGGCGTTGTTGACTAAGTTGAATTACTCCGGGCGTAAAGCATTAGCGTTCTCGTCGTCCCCTTGTTTCTGAAGGTTTCTTTCTTACCTTCCCCTTACCCAACATCTTTGCGACAGGATACCGAGATCAAGATCAGATGTCAAGAGAAAAAGAGAGGTTTCTGAATAACTGCTGGAAGCTCTCTTGATTACACGGATTGAAAAATAAGGGGGGGAGAGAAGTCCTCCACTCCAAGTAGAATTTAACCCTTCGGGAAGATTCTCCCAAACAAATCCTCTTGTGCCAGAATTATTCCGCTTAGTCAACAACGTGTCTTCCCCCGCTTCTCGTAGTCTTTCCGGTCATGACCCAGCATTATACCTCCTCCTCCAGAGAAATCTGATCTATACTGACATAACAAGGGCGAAGAAACTGATTGTTTTGGTGGGGACCAAGAAGGCCCTGGCGATTACCATAAGAAACAACAAGCCTCAAATGAGGTTTACGCATCTCTGTCAAAGGCTGATGGATTAATGTTAAAATTCAAAAATGAATTTTCGTGTTCTCAAACCTGGGACCAAGTCTTTAGGGCTTCTCCGCGGGCAAATCAAAAGGAAGTGGACGAATATCTATTGTTGGTCTGAGGAAACAGGGCACCCAGAACATTAGAAAGGAAGAATCAGGAGGCCTCACAAACGTATCAAATTCACGCGGAGGCTACCTGGCCTGATCTTGGTTGAGGAGACCCATTTGGACCATCTTGATCGTTCCCCCTGAAGGAAATTATGCGCACAACCATTCCAGAAAAGCTGTTGGACATTGCTGCTCACATTAAAGAGCAGGGCTCCGCCAATCTCACGCGATTGACAGTGCTAAAAAAGTGGTTCGAAAAACCCGATCGCCTTTCCTCATTTGCAATCTTCATAGCCAAACGGGCCAGCGGAAGAAAAGGAAAAAGCACTGGGGAGACCGGTAAGCTGTTCCAAAAAGCCCGGATTCTCTTGAAAGGCACAAATATCCTCTGCCCAGAAGTGTCTCACGAGACAGCCGAAAAACTGCACAGCCGTCTACATGCCTTCCAAAAGGAGCATCAAAAACTCCGGTGGGGGACCACACGCATCATTAAAAATCATCGTTTGTTCTTAATAGAGGAAGGGCTTCGCATATATCTCTGGCATTCAAACTTACCCCAAGAGGGTTATCGCCTCGCTGCAAGCTACTGTAAGCATTACGATCCTTCCTACGGGGACTCTCTCAACGGCGAAAGCTACACCAAAATTCATGAGATCGTCCGCTTTATGTTCACCATTGAAGCTCTTGAAGACGTTGAAACCACGAGATGATATTGCAGGCCCATGGGCCAATCTTCCGTCGCACCTCAAAAGAAGTACCGGTGTGAAAAAACTTTTTTTACAGGGTCACTTTTAAACCAAATTCGGTTCGATATATATTGTCTAAAGAAATCTTATTGAGCATATCCATATGAAGACTGGAAAGAATTCAAAGAATCGCTCTCCGATTGCCGAAAACATCATCACCGATTTGACCGAAATCATTAAGAAAAAGGTCATCAATATCAGCGACATCAAAAAAGCCAAGATCCGGACAGAGGAATTAGAGGCTACGATTTCATCTCAAGAAGATCTGGCTCGCCTGGACCCCCTTCATGCCGTTTATGTCTACGGCCAGAATAAGATGAGTGTACTTGTCGAACAGCTGGCGGAATTGCCTGTGATGGCAGAATTGACTGAAGCTTACACCCTGGCTGAGCAAGAATATATGCCGTCTGGTCCCCCCATAAGCCCTTTGACACACTCTTACTTTACTTGCTGGGCCTTTTTCGATCTCTGTGTCGGGGCCATGAGGGAATCCTTTGGCTCGATTGCCATCGAAGTCTGCAAATCCTTAAACGTTGATCAAGGGCTGATACGAGTATTCAAAAAAATGCAGACCTCTCGAATGGGCTTTTACGTTCACGAAGGGTTTTCGGAGCAGCATGTTATGTTGCGGGAGCTTCTGACAGAGGAGAGGATAAAGGCGTTCGTTGCGAGCGGTTACAAAGGGGAGCCGGGGGAAATCTGGTTGGCGAGGATCATGCCAGAACCTTTTGAGGAATTTCCTCTCGGTTATTCGGTTGTATTTACAACTCCTTACATTATTGGGATTGTTAGGGGAAAATTACTTTATCAATTAAGCGATCAAACCGAATGGCAGGCCTTCTTCGAGAGAATCCTTAAAAAAACCGGAAAAGAGAATGCCACAGCAGTTTATAAAGAGTTCATGAAATACGGATTAAGTCGTCATTATTGGAACGAGTACATTTTTGAAGCCTACGTCAATCATATCCAGGGGGCAATTTTGCTTACAGGGTTTCCAGATATTCCACTGAGTCGGCCTCATTCGAGGGAAAGTTCTGGGAAATTCGATAAATAAATAGGGAAGGGCCGATGATCTGATCGGAAGCAGATGCTCTGTTGGCAAAAAAACCTTATATGAGAGGTTGTAAGGTAAAATCGCTATGGACGAACCCCTGATTGTAGACCTACTTGAAGAATTGGCCGCCCCAGAGTTAGGGCTTCAAATCGAAGTTATGACGCCCAATCAGAACTCTTTATGATCGAAGAATTCGCGGAAGCGGGCCGAGGAGGTTTCTGCCTGCTTAAAGGGCAGCCGATTATAATAGTTAATCTCCAACGCGACTTCAAAGGAAAAGTTCAAGATTTCATCGGAGGCAGTGAAACATCTTGATCTCGACCAGATTTATATTCGTCCACTTCTCAGAGAAATATTGGATAGGACCCACGAGCAAAGGCCATTTGGGTCAGGGGAGGAGAGGGTACGTTGTTGACTAAGTTGAATTACTCCAGGCGTAAAGCGTTAGCGTTCTCGTCGTCCCTTTGTCTAAGGGTTTCGCTCTTAACTTCTCCCTACCCCACATCTTTGCGACAGGATACCGAGATCAAGATCAGGTGTCAAGAGAAAAAGAGAGGTTCCGATAACTGCTGGAAGCTCTCTTGATTACACGGATAGAAAAATAAGGGGGGAGAGAAGTCCTCCACTCCAAGCAGAATGAAACCCTCACGGAAGATTCTACCAAACAAAATCTTCTTATACCAGAATTATTCCACTTAGTGAATATTCCCTCCGCCACCGTCCATTCGTAAATCCACAGGTTTCATTCCGGGGAGCCTTGAGGCTTCAAAGTCTCTCGGAGCGCTCTCACGATAGGACCATCCTCCTTCCAAAGATGACAGGTATTCATGAATTTCTTGATGGTCTTGTCGCGAAGACCCTTTCTCCCTTTTTCGTAAGCAGCCCAGTATCCCTGGACTGCGGACTCTCCCATGGCGATGACGAGACTCGTCAGGTGTGCGCATCCCTTGATACCTCCAATGGCCTTCTTTACCTTCATGCTGTATCCCGGGGCGATCTCCAGCCCTTCCAAATTCCGAATCCAGGGAAGCACCTCCGTACATTCTTTCCTCGGATGATGAGGCATTGCTGCCTCTGCTTGTTCGATCCGCATCCCAGGACCCTTGACCTTTAACCGAATAACCATATGGTGGACGAGTTCGGATCCCTCTGAGGCCTCGGCGCGCCGCGACCGGTATTGATGGTCTATAAGGCTACCCTCCACAAGTATATAATGATTCCTCAAATCGGAAGTTCGCATTGAAATGTCCCTCGTATGAACAAGTTTCTTCATGGGTCTCCTTTCCCTTCGTTGTTGGATAATTTTCCGAAAGCCTTTCACTCAAAACGGAAATGGGAATGGGACGGACAACGGAGGGACGTTGTTGACTAATAGGAATTACTCTATCTGTAAAGCGTCAACGTTTTCGTTGTCCCCTCGGTCTGAGGGTTTCCTTCTTACCTTCCCTTACCCAACATCTTTGTGACAGGATACCGAGATCAAGTTCAGGTGTCAAGAGGAAAGGGACTAGACTTTCTCCAAGAATTTTCAAGAGAATTGAACTGCAGAAGGGGATAAGAGCTGAATTGGAATTTTTCCATCCAATCACTAACGCCTTTTGAATCCAAATTTATGGGGAATGTCCACGAATGAGAAGATGCCCGAAGTTGGGAGATATGTTTCACGTGAAACGTCTTGAAATAGCGTAACCGTGTTCCGTGTTTCGCGCTCGCTCACAAAATAAGCGGTTGTCTACTTTCTCTTAAGCGTTTTCAGGCACAAGGTCTCTTTTTTTCCTTGCCTCCAGCGCGCCGCTCATCGTGCCCCAGTTCATACCCCTTCGAAAGGGACTGGATAGACTACCATTCCGGAAATACCACGAAATGCATCAAGGACCACTTCCGTAACCATGAAGGCTGCATTTAGGACAGGGAATGGAGTTCCAAATCCTTTTGCCCTTCCAGAAGGGAACCCAAAAAGCGTGGGTAATATCCTGGGCGGCCAACGACGACGACAATCTTATGCCCCAGCTTTCCACAGTGCCCCAATCCCTCTCGTATAAGTACAGACCCTCTTCCCCGACGCTGGAATTCCGGATGCAGAGCCATAGGTGCAAGGGCTAAGGCAGGAAGGGTACAATTCTCTGTTTGTATTGTAATTCGACTAAACAGAATATGGCCGACTACCCCTACCCCTTTTGAAAGCGACAAGGGAGGATTTTGAAATAAAATCAGTCAATTTGCGAAGATACTGCAATCTTGTATCAAAACCAAAGTATTTTCTTGAAATTCAGAATGTTTCACGTGAAACATGGAGCCCCACGGGCGAGCCCGTGGTACCTCCATAAAATACCCTTCTACGCCCCTGGGCACTGAAGCGCTTCGGCGCGCGAGCGCCAAGGCTTCGGAGGGTTATCCCAACTTCCGCACTCTGGAAAACCAAATTGTGAAATTTCAATAGGTTATAAATTTTTCAGTCACTATAAAGGCATTAGTCACTATTTTCGTTGTTAAAAAAATCGCCCCTTGAAATCATTGGAGAAATTACCCGTTTTCTCCTCAAAAGGCCCTAATTTTGACAAAGAATGAAGTTGAGGTGCGGAAGTTGGGTTATCCACCAGTAGCGGAATCCACCGAAGCACCAATTCTATGGCACGTGAATGATTCGACTGCTCTCCACGCATTCATCCACGGGTATAATCCGTGGTCTCCTGCGTAGGTGGGTAAAAATATTTCGGATGTCAAATTGCGGGGGAGAAGGAAATTTTGGAGTTCCTCATTAATCATTTTCCAATGCAGAACTGTTCGAAGATGCGGCTCAATACCTCTTCCGTAGTTGTCTCTCCAACCAGTTCTCCAAGAGCTTCCAGGGCGGACCTTATTTCAAAGGCGATGAACTCAAAGGAACTTCTCTCATCCAGCTTTTCAATGGCATTTGAAAGGTTGTCTTTTGCCCGAACCAGGACCCTCTTGTGTCGAACATTAGCTACGATCAGATGATCTGGCGATGTCCTTACATCTCTTTGGATTAGGGTGTTGTAAATGGTTGCTTTTAGCTCCTCGATCCTATCTTCCTTTAAAGCAGAAATATGAACAACGGGGGCATTCGTAAATGACCTTCTTAGATCCTCCGTGGTTATCTTCCATGGAAGGTCCTTTTTGTTTAGAACCACTACTTTTTTCTTATTGTCAATCTCTTCGATGATCTCCTGGTCATCTTCTTCAAGTTCTCGGCTCCCATCAAGGACAAGAAGAACGAGATCGGCGTCTGCTACCCGCTCTTTGGTCTTTCTGACCCCTTCCTTTTCTATGGCATCCTCCGTCTTTCTTAGACCGGCTGTATCCATCAACCTCACCGGAATCCCTTGAACATTGAGCACCTCCTCAATCACATCTCTCGTTGTTCCCGGGACCGGGGTTACAATAGCCCTCTCTTCTCTAAGAAGAACATTGAGAAGGCTCGATTTCCCAACATTCGCCTTTCCGATGATGGCGCAGGAAATCCCCTCACGGAATATCTTCCCCTCTTCGTAGGAGGCGATCCACCCCTCTAGTTTTTGACCCACCTCCATCAGATCACCCTGGAGCTCTCTCAGAGAGACTGGTTCAATCTCTTCATCCGGGAAATCGATATGGGCCTCGATTAAGGCCAGATGATCGCTTAATCTTTCTTTGATACAAATCATTTCCCCGAAAAAGATGCCCCTGAGCTGCTGGTTCGCGATCTCAAGGCTGGCTGCGGTCTTCGCCCTGATCAGATCGATCACTCCCTCGGCCTGTGTAAGGTCGATTCGACCATTGAGAAACGCCCTCTTTGTAAACTCTCCGGGCTGGGCCAACCTTGCTCCTTGACCCAGGACCAGTTCCAGAACCTTCTGCAGGATTAAGTACCCGCCATGGCACTGAATCTCGACAATATCTTCCCTGGTGTAAGTCTTAGGCGCCCTCATCAGGACGATAAGAACTTCATCGATTTCGCGCCCTGTCTCAGGATCGATCACCTCTCCGTAATGAAAGTGATGGGAAATCAAGCTAATAGGCTCTTTCTTAGGCTTGAACAGCTTTCGGGCAATCGGTCCGGCCAAGGGACCGCTCACACGGACGATTCCGATGCCGCTTTCCCCAAAGGGGGTTGAAATGGCGGCAATCGTCTCTTCCTCCCGCGGGAACTTTTCATTTGAATGTGTGGAAACGGTTCGGTTCAAGGGGTTAGATGCTCTTCCCCTTTTTTGGTGGGGATAATCTTAATTTCTTTCCAATCCCCTTCCCCAACGCTCTCTGTCTTGAGGGAAGGGTCATCTCTTAAGGCAATATGAATGATCCGCCGGTCATGAGCACTGAAGGGACCGATCGTGATGGTTTTTCCTGTTCTTTTTACATCCTCTCCCGATCGATCTGCCATATTTTTGAGGAATTCGGCCCTTCTCTTTTTATAATCAGCAACATCGAGAATAATCCGGACAGGTTTTTTCGTCTGTTTATTGACCATCCGGTTAATCAGGAATTGAAGGGACTCCAGGGTTCGACCATGTTTTCCAATAAGGATGCCTCCCTCATCGCTTTTGACATCAAGGTAGAGGTCCCCTTCTTTGATTGAACCTTCCATCTCGGTTTCGATTCCCAGCCTCTGTAGCAATCCCGCCATCAACTGCTTTGCGATTTCAACCCCTTCTTCCAAGACCATGGCCTCATCATTTCTTGTTTAGGTAGTATTGGTGTGCTATCGTTAAAATATTATTGACCATCCAATACACAACCAGTCCGGATGGGAAGTTGAGGAAGAGAAAAGTGAACATGACCGGCATCAGAAGGAGCATCTTCGCTTGTGCTGGATCACCCGCCGTGGGCGTCATCTTCTGTTGAATGACCATGGTTGCTCCCATGATCAACGGTGTAATATAGATGGGATCTTTTGCAGAAAGATCCTGGATCCATAGAAAGAAGGGGGCATGTCTCATCTCGATCGTGTTTTGCAAGGCATTATAAAGGGCGATGAAGACAGGGATCTGAATTACCATGGGAAGGCATCCGCTCATCGGATTGACCTTTCTCCGTTTGTAGAGGAGCATGATCTCCTGCTGAAGCCTCGCCTTATCGTTCTTATAGGTTTCTTTGAGCCGGTTCATCTCGGGCTGGACCTTCTGCATCTCCTTCATCGATTTAAAACTCATCTGCGTCAGGGGAAGGAAGATGACCTTAATCAAGACACTGATAAGGATGATATCCATACCAAAATTCCCGGTCACAGAGTGGGTGAGATTCAGAAACCACAGAAGCGGTTTGGCAACGACCGTAAACCATCCAAAATCGACCAGCTTTTCCGCCTCAACACCGATGGCCTTCAATTGATTTTCGGCTTTGGGCCCAAGATAGACTCGATACGGAATTTTGACAGACTGCTGGGGAGGAATGGTAGACAGGGCAGGGGACACCCTGGCCTGCAAGATGTCCTTTGCATCACCTTTTACGGATAGGGCAATGTCTTTCGCATCTGGAGGAGGTATCAACATGGCACAAAAGTATTCTCCGCCAAAGGAAAACCACTTAATATCCCCTCTGTCTGAGAACTCAAAAGGCTGGACCGTCTTATTCTGGGGCCCACAACTGGGAACACAGCCTCCAGAAGCGCCTCCAAACTGTTTTTTCTCCACTTTTTGGCTCTTTAAAAAGCTATAGTTTAGGCCAAAATCCTTGTTTCCTTCATCGGCAAGCTTTGCCAGTTCGATCCTTCCAATCCATTCAAGCCCTAACTGAAGCGTTGCCTCTTTGGAAGTTGGGTTTTGAACTTCCACATCAATATCGATGATGTCATCCTCTGAATGAAATCGATATCGTTTCAAAACTCTCAGCCCATTTTCTAACCTGCTTTCAAAGGTGACCTCTCCTTTTTCGCCTGGATTGACAAGCTTTAATTCTTCCTTGTCCACTTCCCAGTTTCCGGCAACAAACGGAGATTGGGAAGTTAGCCCAAGAGGTAGCCCTTCTTCTTCATTTGTATTAATAAGATCGAGAGGTTCCGGTTTCTTTGGTTCTTCAACCGTCTTACCCAAAATGCCTTCAACGAATTGACGCAGCCTTATGGTAATCGGCCATTCTTCCACCCTATCTTTATATTTCTTTAGCTTGAACTGCTTTAATCTTGCATCCTCGTTCGTGAGGACAGCCCAATAGTTCTGGGTCTCGACCGAAACCTCTTTTTTTACAACCGTCTCTGCTAAAGCGGGGGTTTTAACCTCTTTGGAAAGGGCAGGCCTTACCTCATGGCTCTCCTTTTTATGTTCTAAAGGTACAACCTGTTCCTTCTTCGCCTCTTTGGCTGGTTGGGGTGGATAGAGCTTTGATTGGATAAAGCTCCAACCGATTATTATTAAAAAAGTCAATATTATCGCAATGATACCTTTTTTTTCCATGTCTCCCTTGCCCGGGTCTCCTTCCTAAAGGTTTTCGCTCTTCTCTGGAACTGGATCGTATCCACCGGGATGGAATGGATGGCACCTGCAGAGCCTCTTCGTGGAGACCCAGCCTCCTCTCAAGATTCCAAAACGTTGGACCGATAAAGAAGTGTATGAAGAACAAGAAGGCACAAAACGGCAGCAGGGTCCAAAGACGATCGAAAAGCTATTTTGATAAAGATGGATCAGGAAGATAAGCCCTTTCTGGGCCAAATCCTGGGGCAATCCCTTTTTCATAAGGCAAAAAGGCCTCTTAGCTCTTCCTCTGCGTCACTATACCGACTGATCTTGCATCCTTTTTTGACCATGACGATGAGATCAAAAGACCCTTTGATCTGGCCCTTGTGAAGACGGAAAAATTCCCGTACATAACGTTTGGCTCGATTTCGGTAGGTTGCCGGTCCGACATCTTTCTTTACCACAATGCCTAAACGATGAAACTGATTTGGGTTCTTCTGGAAGAATAGAATGAAATTTCGGGAGGGAAATCTCTTTCCTGATTTCATCACCCTTCTAAAATCCTGGGGATCCGTGATTCGTTCTCTCTTGGTAAACCGGAACCGTCCCTTCACAGCGGCCTTCAGGAATTTCGGATTTAAACTGTCAACCGCTTTCTTCCCTTCAATCTCCTTCGCCTCAAAACATTGCGGCCGCCTCGGGTGCTCATCCTTTCCAAAAAACCGTGTGTCCTTTTCCGTTTGATATTGCTTGGCTGATAGGTCCTTTTCACCGAATCCCTCTCTCTTGCTGGAAGCGTTTTATTCTTTGAAATACTTAAACTTTTAAAATTAATCACATTTCTTCTTCATTGTCAAGCCTTGTTCTATATTTTGTTGACAGAAGAGAGGTTTATATATTAAATTTTTGAACAAAATTAATGGATTAATCTTTAGGAGTTTCCTGTCGATGATCCCTGAAAATATCCTCGTCAATATCGAAGATGAAATGAAAAAGTCCTACATGGACTATGCCATGAGCGTCATCATTGGCCGTGCCCTTCCAGATGTGAGAGACGGCCTGAAGCCTGTCCATCGCCGCATACTCTATGCCATGAACGAGCTCAATAACGATTGGGATAAACCCTACAAAAAGTCCGCAAGAATCGTCGGCGATGTCATCGGAAAATACCATCCCCATGGCGACATGGCCGTTTATGATGCGATCGTTAGAATGGCTCAGGATTTTTCTCTTCGGTATCCCTTGGTCGATGGACAGGGAAATTTCGGCTCCATCGACGGCGACCCACCGGCAGCCATGCGTTATACCGAGATCCGCATGGCCAAGCTCACGGGAGAACTTCTGGCAGATATCGATAAGGAGACGGTCGATTTTCTGCCAAACTACGATGACTCCCTGATCGAACCTTCGGTTCTCCCATCCAAATTTCCCAATCTCATCGTGAATGGATCCTCTGGGATCGCCGTGGGGATGGCGACCAATATCCCTCCCCACAATATGGTTGAAACGATCAATGCCCTGATTGCCCTAGTCGACAACCCGGATGTCTCCATGGAGGAGCTGATGACCCATCTTCCGGGTCCGGATTTTCCCACCGGCGGTTTCATCTATGGCAAAGAAGGGATCCGCCAGGCCTATGAGACTGGAAAAGGGGTGATCCAGATCCGTGCCAGAGCGATCGTTGAAAGAGATCGAAAGGGGGAACGAGAAAATATCGTTATTACCGAGCTTCCCTACCAGACCAATAAGGCCAAATTGGTCGAGAGGGTTGCGGAGCTCGTTCAAAATAAGATGATCGAAGGGATCTCCAATATCCGCGACGAATCGGATCGAGAAGGGATGAGGGTCGTTATCGAGTTAAAGCGGAACGAAGTGGCGGAGGTTCTCCTCAATCAGCTTTATAAACACACCCAGATGCAGATCTCCTTTGGGATCATTCTCTTGGCGATCCATCAGAACCAGCCAAAACTCCTCCCCCTCAAGGAGATGCTTCAACTTTTCATCCAGCATCGACAGGAGGTCGTCACCCGTAGATCCCTCTTCGACCTTAAGAAGGCAGAGGCCAGGGCCCACATTTTGGAGGGTCTGAAAAAGGCGATTGATCAGATCGACGCAGTCATTGCAGCGATTAGGGCATCGAAAACTCCCAAAGAGGCCAAGGAACGATTGATCGATCAATTCAGCTTCTCTGAGCAACAGGCCCAGGCCATTCTGGAAATGAGGCTCCAGCGGCTCACTAACCTCGAACAACGCAAGATCATCGAAGAGTATGAAGAAACCATCAAGCTGATCAATCGTTTGAGGGCGATCCTTGAAAGTGAGCGATTGAAGCTTAATTTAATCAAGGAAGAGCTGGTTGCTATCCGGGATGCCTTCGGAGATTCGCGAAGAACCGAAATCGTAGACGTTGCCCCAGAGATTCGCATCGAAGATCTGATCGCAGAAGAGGATATGGTGGTCACCATTACCCATACCGGGTATATTAAGAGAAATCCCATCAGCCTCTACCGGAGCCAGCACCGCGGAGGAAAGGGAAAGGTTGGCATCAATGTCAAAGAGGAGGATTTTGTCGAAGACCTCTTCATTGCTTCCACCCATGATTACATCCTCTTTTTCACGGATGCCGGAAAGATCCATTGGAAGAAGGTTCACGAAATTCCGCAGGCAGGTCGACTGACCCGGGGCAAGGCGATCGTCAATCTTCTTAACTTGGGGCCGCAAGAAAAGGTGACCACGATCCTCTCATTGAAAGGTTTTACAAGAGATAAGTTTATCAACTTTATGACCAAAAAGGGGGTGATTAAGAAAACGACCCTTGAAGCCTACAGTAATCCCCGGGCAGACGGGATCATTGCCATCACCCTCGACCAGGGGGATGAGCTCATCTCGACCAAAATAACCGATGGAAAAAACCATCTTTTTATCGGTACCAAACTTGGAAAAGCGATTCACTTTCCCGAAAGTCAGGTGAGGAAGATTGGCCGCACGGCCCGAGGGGTGCGAGGGATCAAAATCTCTAAAGAGGACGAGGTGGTGGGGATGGAAGTGGTTGCCCCTCACACTCAGATCCTGACCGTCACTGCGCACGGCTATGGAAAAAGGACCCAGGCCTCTGAGTACCGCATCCAGAATAGGGGGGGGTCAGGGATCTTTACGGTGAAGCGGACGTCCAAGACGGGATATGTGGTAAGCATTAAGACCGTTGCCGACGAGGACGAATTAATGGTCATCTCGGACCAAGGTAAAATTATCCGATTACGGGCCACGGATATCCCTATTCAGGGAAGAAGCACACAGGGGGTAAAGCTAATCAACCTTGAGGAGGGAGAGCGTGTGGTCGCCGTGGGAAGGTTGGCCGAAAAGGAGTAAAAAAATACTTGAATTTTTTTTTTAATGGGTTTATATTAACGCCATCCTCTTAAAATTACCCCTCTTTGAATCTATTGTGAGTTGTTTCAGTTATCCACATTTGTGGAAATATTGTGAAAATGGATTCATAACCACTTAAAATGACAGAGTTTTTATTTTTGGGCCAACCCTGCCCATCTCGGAGATTGCCCTCGTTTTGTCTCTTAAGCCATCAAGGTTCAGCTCATGGAAAATCTGTGGTCTAAGGCGATCGACTCTCTAAAGGACAGGGTCGGCCAACAAAATTTTGACATATGGATAAAGCCGATCCAATTCGTCTCCGTCGAGGAAGAGAGGGTAAGGCTCGAGGTTCCAAATCGATTTTTCAAGGAGTGGATTAATGAGCACTATACTTCTCAGATTAAAGAGGTGATTTCTCAGATTACGGAGAAGCCCTGCCAGATCCAATTTTTAATCAAGAATGATAGGGTGAGCGGAAAGGAATTGATCACCCCAACGGTTCAAACGAAGGAAAAAGGAAGGGCCCATTCTCTTGGAACGATTTTCAATACGAAATATACGTTCGATAATTTCGTCGTAGGAGCAAGTAACCAGTTTGCCCATGCCGCCTGCCTGGCTGTCGCCAATATGCCGGCAAAAAATTATAATCCCCTTTTTATCTATGGAGGCGTCGGTTTAGGGAAGACCCATCTCCTTCATGCTATCGGAAATCATATCATTCAGCAGCGGGTCTTTCCGGATGTGAAAAAAATCTGTTACCTCTCCGCCGAGGAGTTCACAAACGAACTAATCAATTCCCTCCGTTTTGACAAGATGGATGAGTTTCGAACTAAATTTAGAAGAATGGATATTTTGCTGATCGATGATATTCAATTTATCGCGGGAAAAGAACGGACCGAGGAGGAATTCTTCCACACCTTTAATTCCCTTCACGAAGCCCGGAAGCAGATCGTCGTCACGAGTGACAAGTTTCCAAAGGACATCCCTAAATTTGAAGAGAGGCTTCGCTCTCGATTTGAGTGGGGATTGATCGCTGACATTCAACCTCCCGATATCGAAACCAAAGTTGCCATTCTAAGAAAGAAGGCTGAAAGTGAAAAGATTTCTCTCCCAAATGATGTCGCCTTCTTTCTGGCATCCCAGATCGATTCGAATATCCGGGTCTTAGAGGGTTGCCTGATCCGCATCGGCGCCTTTGCTTCCTTGACTAAAACGGTCGTCAACATCGATGTGACCAAAGAAGTTTTAAAGAATATCATCAAACCCAAAGAAGAATTGATCTCGATCGATACGATTCAGAAGGTGGTAGGAGACGCATTCAATATAAAAATCTCTGATCTCAAAATGAAACGGAAATTAAAGGGCTTTGTTCTTCCAAGACAGGTTGCCATGTATCTTTCTCGAAAATTAACAGATGCTTCCTTGCTTGAAATTGGGGATAAATTTGGAGGCAAGGATCACTCCACCGTCCTTCACTCGATCAAAAAAGTGCAAGACAAAATGGCGCAGGAACCTTCTTTTAAGGAAATTGTCGAAAAACTGAAGAGTCGAATTAAATCCTAAAGGAGGTTGAATTCCTGTGGAGGGCTTAAGAATAGTGAGAGGAGATAAGGAAAAGGAATAAAAGGAAATACTTTTCCCCACCTCTTCAAAATGGGTTTATACATCAAAACCTTCTTTCTTTTCATAGAATAGAACTCTTTTCTTCATTTCCACAGCCATCTACTATGTCTACTACTTTAGAGATATAATTAGTTAGGAGGAGTATTATGAATTTTGATATTGATAAAAAAGAAATCTTGAAAGGGCTGGTATTTGTTCAGGGGATTGCTGGCCGAAAAACAACCCTTCCCATTTTATCTCATGTCCTCATGGAAGTGGATAAAGATTCGCTCTATCTAACCGGAACGGATCTTGAAACAGGAATTCGAGAAGGATTACCGGCCAATGTTCACCAGGAAGGAAAGGCCTCCGTATCGGCCAAAAAGTTGTATGAAATCGTTCGAGAGCTTCCCGATGAAACGATCCACATTGAAAAAAAAGAGAATCATTGGATTACGCTCAAGTGTGGAAAATCAACTTTCAATCTTGCCGGTTTAGACCCGGATGAATTTCCTTCTCTTCCCACTTACCGGGAAGAACATTTTTCAAAGGTTCCAAGATCGATCTTAATGGAAATGATTGAAAAGACGGTTTTTGCAGCCTCCAATGAGGAATCGCGGTACCACCTGAATGGAATTTTTTTATTACAGGCGAAACAAGCCAACAAAGAAGTGTTAAGGATGGTCGCCACAGATGGCCATCGTCTTTCTCTGATTCACCGTGAAGGTTATCGAATCCGTGGAATTGAAAAAGGGATTATTCTCCCCAAGAAGGGTGTTTTGGAGGCCAAAAAAATCATGGGAGATAAAGAAGGAGAAGGTGAGGTTGAGATCTATTTTGATGGAACCCACGGGTTTTTAAGAATGGGAAAATCGCTCATGATCCTTCGATTAGTGGACGGTGAATTTCCCGAATATGAGCAGGTTATCCCTAAAGAAAATGATAAAAAGATCCGGATGGAAAGGGAAAAGATCTATGCCTGTCTAAGAAGGGTTTCCACCATGGCGAGCGAAAGGGTAGAAGGAATCAAAATTTCTTTGAGAAAAAATATGATGGAAGGGAGTTCTTTTAATCAGGATTTTGGCGATGCAAAGGAAGAGATAGAAGTTGCCTACGAAGGTCCCCCTCTCGAGGTAGGGTTCAACGCACGATACCTATTAGAGGTACTCAATGTGGTCGATACGAGCGAGGTTTGGATGGAATTGAAGGATGAGGGAAGCCCTGCTATCCTGAGACCCGTTGGATCTTCCGAGAAAACTTCTCCCTTCATAGGACCGAACGATCAACTCTTCATCATTATGCCCATGAGAATCTAAAGGCAATTTTATTCTATGAATCTTGCCTGTTTGTGCTCTTCGAGGATTGGAAGGGACAAAGAGGAAGGAGACGAAATGAAAGAAACCGAGGAAAAATATACGGCTGAACAGATCAAGATCTTGGATGGCCTCGCCGCTGTCCGAAAACGGCCTGCCATGTATATTGGAAATACCGGGACGGAAGGCCTTCACCACCTGGTTCATGAATTGGTTGACAACAGCATTGATGAAGCCCTCGCAGGATATTGCCAAAAAATCGAGGTGATCATCCATATCGACAACAGCGTGACCGTCCGTGACGATGGACGGGGCATTCCTGTCGATCTCCATGAAAAAGAGAATCGACCTGCGGTTGAAGTGGTCATGACCAAACTCCATTCTGGAGGTAAGTTTGACAACCTTTCTTATAAGATTTCAGGAGGGCTTCATGGGGTTGGCCTCTCCGTCGTTAATGCCCTTTCGGAATTTGTGGAACTTGAGATTCGAAGGGACGGTAAGGTCTATCATCAAATGTATGAACGGGGAGAGGTAAAGACAGAGCTTAACGTCATTGGAAAAACGAAGAATACCGGGACCCAAATCCGGTTTAAACCCGACAGTGAAATTTTTGAAACGACCAGCTTCAGTTTTGAACTGCTCTCTCAACGCCTCCGAGAATTGGCTTTTCTCAATAAAGGGCTCTCCATCAGTATCGAGGATGAGCGAACAGAAAAGCGGCATGACTTCTTTTATAAAGGCGGCATTGTCTCGTTCATCGAGTATCTGAATAAGAACAAGAACTGTCTCCATTCAAAGCCCATCTATATCCAGGGCCAAAAGAATGGTCTCGAGGTCGAGATTGCCTTCCAATACAATGACGGATACAGCGAAATTCTATTTTCGTTTGCCAACAATATCAATACCCATGAGGGAGGGACCCATCTCGTCGGATTTAAGACTGCCCTGACGCGAACGATCAACCAATATGCAACCAGCGCGAACCTTCTCAAGGGGATTAAGGAGAACCTGACGGGCGAAGACATCCGGGAGGGCCTCGTCGGGGTGATCAGCGTAAAGATCCCAGAGCCCCAATTTGAGGGCCAGACGAAGACTAAACTGGGCAACAGTGAGGTCAAGGGATTGGTAGAGACCTTGGTCAACGAGAAACTGGGAAGTTACTTTGAAGAGAATCCCACCGTAGCCAGAAAGATCATCTCCAAAGTCCTCGATGCAGCAAGAGCAAGAGACGCGGCCCGGAAGGCAAGAGAGTTGAGCCGTCGGAAAGGAGCTTTAGAAGGAAACTCTCTCCCTGGAAAATTGGCCGATTGCCAGGAAAGGGATCCTGCGCTGAGCGAAATCTTCATTGTCGAAGGTGACTCTGCAGGTGGGTCAGCCAAACAAGGCCGGGATCGATCGACCCAAGCAATCCTGCCGATTAAGGGAAAGATCCTCAATGTCGAGAAAGCACGATTTGATAAGATGCTGGCCAATGAAGAGATCCGGATCCTCATCTCCGCATTGGGCGCAGGGATCGGCGAAGAAGACTACGACATCCAGAAACTTCGCTACCACCGCATCATCATCATGACCGATGCCGACGTGGATGGATCCCATATCCGGACGTTGCTCTTGACCTTCTTCTACCGCCATATGCCCGAGGCGATAGAGAGAGGCCATCTCTATATCGCTCAACCGCCCCTCTTTAAGGTGGTCGACGGAAAACAGGAAAGCTATATCAAGAATGAAGAAGCCCACAATCGCTATTTGATCGAAAGGGCCATCTCGAAGAGCGAGGTGATGGTTCAACGGTCCGGTAAGAAATTGACGGACAAGAGATTGGGAAACCTTTTGGACAAGATTTCCCGCTACCATGATTTTATGCAACGTCTCCAGAATAAGGGATACCCTCGATCTCTGGTCAGGGTCCTTCTTGAAGAAGGCGTTCGAACGAAGGCCGTCTTTGAAGAAAAAGGAAAGCTTGCCGAGTTACAGAAGCGGTTGCAAAAGGGTGGACTTGAAGTCTTTGACACCTACTGGGATGAAGAACACAACCTCTTTGGGTTCGAAATTCAAGAAGGGAACGGGAGAGGGGAGAAGCGAACCAAAGTTCACTGGGATCTGATCGCTTCCGTTGAGTATCGCCAATTGATTCAGAGCTACGGAGAGATTCAGGAAATGGCTCCTCCCCCCTTTGTGTTGATGGAGAAGGCAGGGGAAGTGGCCATCGATTCCGAAGAGAAACTCCTCCATTCCTTCTACCAGATTGGCAAGGAAGGATTAAATATCCAGAGGTATAAGGGATTGGGCGAGATGAACCCCGGCCAACTCTGGGAGACGACGATGAACCCTGAAACCCGGACCCTCCTCAAGGTAAAGGTGGAGGACGCGGTGGAGGCCGACGAGATCTTTAGCATCTTAATGGGTGATGAAGTGGAGCAGAGGCGTCGTTTCATCGAGGAGAATGTCATGTTTGTCCAGCACCTCGACATTTAGGAGACTCCTGGAGGGATGCTGATCGTTGGGTTGACGGGAGGAGTAGCGAGCGGGAAGTTGACGGTCTCGAACATCTTGAGAGAAGAGGGGGCTTATCTCATCGATGCCGATCGGATTGCCAGAGACCTCGTTCAGCCCCACACCCCTGTATGGCAAGAGGTGGTCAGAACTTTTGGAGAGAACATTCTTCAAAAAGACGGATCCATCCACCGGAAAAAATTGGCGGCCCTCGTCTTCTCCAATCCTGAAAAGAGAAGCCGGTTAAACCAACTCCTCCATCCCCGGATCAAAGAAGAGACCAAACGTCGATTGACGGCGATCGGAGAGAGCGATCCCGAGGCTATTGTGGTGATTGACGCAGCGCTCCTCGTCGAGACTGGAGATTATCGTGAGATGGATCGGCTGATCGTCGTCCGCGCCGCGGAGGCCCAGCAGATTGAGCGACTGAGGGAAAGGGACGGAGCGAGTCCGGAGGAGGCCCAGAGAATCGTCTCCGCCCAGATGCCCTTCGATGAGAAGGAGAAAGTGGCCGACTTTGTGATCGGAAATGAAGGATCGATCGAGGAGACGAGGCGAAAGGCAAAGGAGGTCTTTCAGCAATTAAAACGATTGGCCCTTCAGAAACAGAAACAAACCCCTGCGAAGCAGGGCCCTACGCATAGCGATAAAGGGGGAAAGAGCAAAGGATGATGAATATCAAAGATCTAAAAAAGAAGAAGGTGAACGAGCTTTACCGGATCGCTAAAGACCTGAATATCGAAGGGGCCAGCGGGATGAGGAAACAGGAATTGATCTTTGCCATCCTTCAGGCCCAGACCGAGAAGAATGGGCTGATCTTTGGCGAGGGCGTCCTTGAGATCCTGCCCGATGGATTCGGGTTTCTGAGAGCGCCCGATTACAATTATCTCCCGGGTCCGGATGATATTTACATCTCTCCCTCTCAGATCCGGCGATTCAATCTCCGGACAGGGGATACGGTCTCGGGCCAGATCCGGCCGCCCAAAGATACAGAGAGATACTTTGCAATGTTGAAGGTAGAGCTCGTTAATTACGAGGACCCCGAGGTGGCCCGGGATAAGATCCTTTTCGATAATTTGACGCCCCTCTACCCTCAGGCCAGGTTCCGTCTCGAAATTGACAATGACCGGATGAACTATTCATCCCGGGTGATGGACCTCCTCACCCCGATCGGGAAGGGTCAGCGAGGTCTGATCGTCGCTGCACCTAGAACCGGGAAAACGATGCTCCTCCAAAACATTGCCCATAGCATCGTGGCCAATCATAAGGAGGCCATTCTCATTGTCCTCCTCATCGATGAACGCCCCGAAGAGGTGACGGATATGGAACGGTCCGTCGATGGAGAGGTGATCAGCTCCACGTTTGATGAGCCAGCCCAGCGTCACGTTCAGGTAGCCGAAATGGTGATCGAAAAGGCGAAGCGCTTGGTCGAACATCAAAAGGATGTCGTGATCCTCCTGGACAGCATTACCCGTCTCGCCAGAGCTTACAATACGGTTGTTCCGCCGAGCGGGAAGGTTCTCTCCGGAGGAATCGATGCCAATGCGTTGCAGCGGCCCAAGCGGTTTTTCGGGGCAGCTCGAAACATTGAGGAAGGTGGAAGCCTCACCGTGATTGCCACGGCCCTTATCGATACCGGAAGCCGAATGGATGAGGTCATCTTCGAGGAGTTCAAAGGGACAGGAAACATGGAAATCCATTTAGACCGTCGGTTGGTGGACCGGAGGGTCTTTCCTTCCATCGATATTCAGCGCTCTGGAACGAGGAAAGAAGAGCTCCTTCTGGATCGGAATGATATCAATCGTATCTGGCTCCTGCGAAAAGTGCTCCAGCCCATGAACACGGTCGAGAGCGTGGAATTCCTTCTCGAAAAGATGCAGGCTACGAAGAGTAACCGGGACTTCCTCGACTCCATGAATCAATAAAAACGACCAAAGCAATTGAAAATTTTTGAGAAATTGAGTATAATTAATTTTTGTGTTCAGGAGGCTTAAAAGATGAAAAAGGATATTCACCCAAAGCTCTTTGATACCGTTATTAAATGTGCGTGTGGAGCCACCTTCGAAACAAAGAGCACAGAAAAGGAGATCCGGGTTGAGATCTGTTCCAGCTGTCATCCCTTCTTCACAGGGAAACAGAAGTTTGTGGACGCTGCTGGAAGGATCGAGCGGTTCAAGAAAAAATATGGGAATAAGCTTCAGAATGGTTGATTCCTTCTCACGTCCCGATCCATTTTCTCTCCACTTGATATCGATCCGCCGGCTGTCCGGCCGCTCCCTGAAAGGCATGGCAGACAGCACCCCTATCACCGATCTTCATTCAGAAGCCATCACACAGCATTAGTTTATTAGGAGCATTCAAATGACCTTGATGAGGAAGAGTCCCGGTCCGGGAGAGGCTTTATTTCATAATCCTGTTCCCGAAAAAAAGAAGGGAACGCTTCGTGTCGGCGGCCAGGCGGTCATCGAAGGGGTGATGATGAGATCGCCCAATTCGATGGCCATTGCCGTGCGAAAACCCAGCGGGGAGATCGTCGTGAAACGGGAAGGGCTGAGCTTCTTTTCCGAAAAGATGTTCTTTTCGAAACTCCCGCTCGTCAGGGGTATTCTTACCCTGGCCTCGGCTCTTGTCTTGGGGATTCGGGCCCTCAATTATTCTGCCAATCAGGCCCTCTCTGAAGAAGAGAAACCTGATAGCTCATGGGCCATGGGCGTTACCTTGACCGTGGCGATCTGTTTCGGCGTCTTCCTCTTCTTTCTCGTCCCTCTCTTTCTAACCCGGTGGTTACGGTTTGCCATCCCCATGCTCTCGGAAAGTGGCATGCTTTTCAATCTGGTGGACGGGATTCTCCGGTTAATCATCTTTCTGGTTTACCTCTGGGGAATCTCTTTTCTCAAGGATATCCAGCGTATCTTTCAGTATCATGGTGCAGAGCATAAGTCGATCTTTGCCTTTGAAGCGGGTGAGGAACTGGTGATCGATCGCGTGAAAAGTTATGGCTACCTTCATCCCCGCTGTGGAACAAGCTTCCTGTTGATCGTCATGGTGGTGAGCATCTTTATCTTCGGACTCCTTCCCCATCATCTGCCTTTTGGATACAAGGTGGCCTCTCGGGTGGTCTTCATCCCCCTGATTGCTGGGCTTTCGTATGAGATGATCCGATTTGCCGATCTAAAGAGGGCAAGCCGAGGCGTCCAGGTTCTTATTCAACCTGGGCTTTGGCTTCAGCGCCTCACGGCCCGAGAGCCTTCAGAAGATCAAATTGAGGTCGCCCTACGCGCCCTGCAAGAGGTTCTGGAGTTGGAAAAGCACCGATAATATAGGGGGAAGATCAATTTTCAAATTGCACTCAGAGGGAGAAAGATAGATAATTAAAAAGAGGATGTTATTTGATTTTTGAGCCCCGTCATTAGATAGGATTTTGACTTCATTTAAATTTGTTTTTGAGGGAAGAAAGATGTTTGAAAAATTGGCGGATGTGGAACGACGATACGAAACCCTCTATCACCTTCTCGGTCAGCCCGAAGTGATCAGCAAGCAAGACGAGCTCCAGAAGGTGGCCAAGGAGTATGCGGATCTCGCGAAGATCGTCGATCTTTATCGAAAGTTCAAAAGGTTGGACGTGGAGATCGAGGAGAGCCAGCATCTCTTGGCCAGTGAAGAGGATGAGGAGATAAAACGGTTGGCTAAAGAAGAATTGGACCGGTTGCTCGGCGAGAAAGAGAGGGTAGAAGGAGACCTGAAAGTCATTCTTCTTCCAAAAGATCCGAGTGACGACAAGAACATTATCCTTGAGATCCGTGCGGGAACCGGAGGAGATGAAGCAGGGCTCTTTGCTTCAGGTCTTTTTCGGATGTATGCCAAGTTTGCCGAGAAGAATGGCTGGCGGATAGAGGTCTTGGACCGTCACTACACCGGTGTGGGAGGGTTCAAGGAAATCATTGCCCTCATCGAGGGGAAGGGGGTCTACAGCCGCCTCAAGTTTGAAAGCGGTGTTCATCGTGTCCAGAGGGTTCCCGTCACCGAGTCTCAGGGCCGCATCCATACCTCTACCGTCACCGTAGCCATTCTTCCAGAGGCAGAGGAGGTAGAGGTTCAAATCGATCCCAATGACATCCGAGTCGACATCTTCAGGTCCTCTGGGCCGGGGGGTCAGAGCGTAAATACAACTGACTCTGCTGTTCGGATCACCCATCTCCCCACCGGCTTGGTCGTTTCGTGCCAGGACGAGAAGTCTCAGCATAAGAATAAGGCAAAAGCGCTCAAAATACTTCGGGCGAGATTGATGGATAAGGCAACGCAGGAAAAGGAGTCGGAGATCTCCGAGAAGAGAAGACTCCAGGTTGGCACAGGAGATCGGAGTGAGCGTATCCGGACCTATAACTTCCCCCAGGGCAGAGTGACCGATCACCGGATCGGATTGACCCTCTATCGGCTGGAGGCTGTTCTTGAGGGAGACATGGACGAGATCATCGAGGCCTTAACGACCCATTACCAGACAGAGGTGCTGAAAGGAAACTAAGAGTGACCCATTTCAAAAGCCAAAGTTTAAATGCCAAATCAAGAATCGTTCATATTTCATTTGGATTTTGACATTTGAAACGGAGGCCTTGGCTTTTAGGATGACCACAGTTGAAGCTCTGAATTGGGCCATCGATTGCCTTAAAAATCTTGGAATCCAAAATCCCAGGCTGGACGCAGAACTTCTTTTGGCCCGCTCTTTGAACCTCGGCAGAGAAGGGCTTTATATCCATCTCCAAGACCCTATTGGGGAGAAAGAAAAGAAGGTACTGGAGGCGTTGATAGAAAGGAGGGTTTCGGGGGAACCTCTTCAATATATTCTGGGGCATCAAGAGTTCTGGTCGATCGACCTTAAAGTCGATTCGAGGGTTCTCATCCCAAGAGCCGATACAGAGCTTTTGGTTGAGCAGGCTTTATTTATTCTTTCAAAAATCTCTTCGGAATGCCCCCTCTCTGTTTTAGAAATTGGAACAGGGAGCGGTGCCATTGCCATTGCTTTAGCCCGGGAGGTAGCAGCGATCTCTTTAGTAGCCGCCGATATCTCCAAGGAGGCCCTGCTATTAGCGAAGGAGAATGCCCAGGTCGCAGGCGTCTCAGAAAAAATCCGATTTCTTCAAGGAGATCTCTTCAGTCCCTTTCGTCTTCTTGAAGGAAGAGAACCGTTTGACCTGATCCTTTCGAATCCTCCCTACATTGTCAGATCAGAGATTGAAAGGCTGGCCAGGGAGGTGAAGAATTTTGAGCCAGCCCTTGCAATCGATGGGGGCAAGGATGGATTCGATTTTCATCGGATGATCATATCCCAGAGCCCAAAATATCTGCGAAGAGGGGGATGGCTCCTCTTAGAGGTTGGCCAGGGTCAGGCCCAGGTGGTTTCCGAGTTCGTGGAGAAGATGAAGACATTTGCTCCATCCGAACGTATTAGGGATCTTTCTGGTATTGAGAGGGTTGTGGAGGCTCAGAAAAAATGAAGGTGGCTACTCTACCTTCCACATAAGGAAATCGAGAGTCAAATGGACAAGATCGTGATTCGAGGAGGAGAGAGACTCATAGGAGAAGTTGAGGTGAGCGGATCAAAGAATGCCGTCCTTCCCATTTTTGTGGCCAGCCTGCTTTCCGAGGGGATAAACCTCTTCCACAAAGTCCCTAACCTGATGGATGTTCGGACCATTATCAGAGTTCTGAGCAATCTCGGGGTGAAGGTATGGAAGGAAGGGGATTCTTACAGGATTGATGCGACCAATATCTCGAACCATGAGGCCCCCTATGACTTGGTGAAGACGATGAGAGCCTCGATCCTTGTCCTGGGGCCCCTCGTCGCTCGACTGGGAAAGGCCAGGGTCTCTCTTCCGGGAGGATGCGCCATTGGAGCAAGGCCCGTCAACCTCCATCTCATGGGGTTGGAGGCCCTGGGAGCCAAGATTGAAATCCGTCATGGGTATATTGAGGCAGAGGCCCATGAATTGCGAGGCGCTTCAATCACGTTTGATATCCCCACCGTAACGGGAACCGAGAACCTCATGATGGCAGCCGTCATGGCCAGAGGAAAGACAACCCTGCAGAGTGCAGCGATGGAACCAGAGGTCGTGGAATTGGCCAATGTTTTGAATGGAATGGGTGCAAAAATCAAAGGGGCAGGGACGAGTGTCATCGAGATCGAAGGGGTCAAATCCCTTCAGGCCACCGTACACACGGTGATTCCGGACCGGATCGAGGCAGGGACACTGATGGTGGCTTCGGGACTGACCCGCGGGAACATCAAAATCCTCCATTGCCCCTTTCACCATATGGAAGCCATCGTCAAAAAATTGAGAGAGGCTGGAATGGAGATTGAACCGGATGGAGATGGGGTGAGGGCGGTCGGGAGTCGGAGGATCCGAAGCGTGGATGTGAAGACCCTTCCCTATCCTGGTTTTCCGACGGATATGCAGGCCCAGTTCATGGTCTTGATGTCATTGGCCAAGGGGTTGAGCGTCATCTCTGAAACCATCTTTGAAAATCGGCTCATCCATGTGAGTGAACTGACAAGAATGGGAGCGGATATCCGGATCGTTGGGAATTCTGCGATTATCCAGGGTGTGGAGCATCTGAGTGGCGCCCCGGTCATGCCAAGCGACCTGAGAGCCAGTGCCTCCCTCATTCTGGCAGGGGTGGGAGCAGAAGGGGTGACCGAGGTCTCAAGGGTCTATCACCTGGATCGGGGTTATGAGGGATTGGATAAGAAGCTGGCTAACCTCGGAGCCAACATTAAGAGAGTTAAAGAGGAATCGACTTGAGATTTCTTCAGACGGAGAAAAAGGTTCCCCTCTGAAGGGAACGAGAGCCCTTCGCATCCAGTTCCATTCAAAGAAGAGCCGGCATACGGGGTTGAAGATCCTGGACACTTTCGCAGAATCGGTTTAAGGAGAAGGCAATGAATGAAGTCCAGATTGGAAAGGTTCGGATTGGGAGAGGAAATCCACTTATTTTGATCGCAGGACCCTGTGTGATCGAGAGTGAGGAAAGCGCATTAGAAACAGCGAAGGAACTGAAGAGGCTCTGTTCAAGTCTGAAAATTCCCTTTATCTTTAAGGCCTCCTATGAAAAAGATAACCGGGGTTCGGAAAAATCTTACAAGGGCCCGGGGCTGACAGAGGGTCTCAGAATTCTTGCCAAGATAAAAGGAGCGGTAGGTGTTCCTGTCCTCTCAGATATCCATCGGATGGAGGACGTGGATTCGGCAAAGGAGGTTCTGGACATCCTCCAAGTTCCTGCCTTTCTCTGCCAGCAGACAAGCCTTCTTCTGAAAGTGGGAGGAGCAGGAAGACCGGTCAATATCAAAAAGGGGCAGTTTGTCGCTCCGGAAAGTATGGCAGGGGCAGTCAAGAAGATCCATAGCACCGGGAATCGCCAGGTCATCCTGACAGAGCGTGGGACCTGTTTCGGGTATAATAAATTGATCTCTGATTATTGTTCCATTCCCATTATGCAAGAGATCGGTTGTCCTGTCATCTTCGATGCGACTCATGTGGTCCGAAATTACGGCATCCCAAGTGAGGACCCGAGGGGAGGAAGTCCTCAATTTGTTCCCCACCTGTCAAGAGCAGCGGTCGCAGTTGGTTGTAATGGTCTCTTCCTTGAGACCCATCCAGATCCCCAGCAAGCCCTCTGTGACGCCTCCAGCATGATTCCTCTTCGTGAAATGGAGGGACTTCTGCGGCAGGTCAAGGCCATTCATGATATGATAAGGGGATGGGAACTCGTTTAATGCAATATCAAATGTCAAAGCTTTTAAGGTCCAAACCAAATCGAAAGTTCAAATTTCAAAAAGCTTTTGATTTACAACTTTGACATTCACTTGACATTTGAATTTTGGCATTTGGATTTGGCGAAGGAGGAATCATGAAGATTTTTCTTGATACAGCCAATTTGAATGAGATTCGAAAGGCAAAGGCCCTGGGTCTGGTCGATGGGGTAACGACCAATCCCACCCTTTTGTCAAAAGAAGGGGAAAAGGCTGAAACCCTGATCCGAAAAATCTCAGAGGAAGTAAAAGGAGCGGTGAATGTTGAAGTTACAGGAACGACTCATCAAGAGATGGTGAGGGAAGCCGAGGTCATGGCGAGCTGGGGAGAGGAGATCGTGATCAAGATTCCTATCAACATCGAGGGATTAAAGGCGGTGAAAACACTCTCCTCTAAGGGAATTCGAACAAATGTGACACTTGTTTTTTCGGCAGGCCAGGCCATCCTGGCGGCCAAGGCGGGGGCGACCTATGTCTGTCCCTTTGTGGGCAGGCTCGATGATATTGGTTTTAATGGTCTTGAATTGATTCAGCAAATTCGGGGAATCTATCAAAACTATGATGGAATCGATACAAAAATTGTCGTGGCCAGTGTCCGGCATCCGATCCATGTTATTGAGGCCGGATAGATGGGCGCAGAGATCGTGACCATTCCTCCCGCAGTTCTGGAGCAGATGGCAAAACACCCTCTCACCGATAAGGGGATTGCACAATTCTTAGAGGATGCAAAGAAGATCTCCGTCAGAAAGTGAGGAAGAGATGTCCCGCTTAAATTCTAAATTCAAAGCACTCAGTCCGAAACAAAAGCATCTCATCCCCCCAAGCCTCCCCTTACTCAAGGGGAGGAGCGGGAATGATGATTGTTTGGGATTTCGGATTTCGAAATCAGGATCTAAAAAACCATTCCCCAATCTCACCTTTTTTTTGGTTCTCCTATTCTTATTTATTATTTCCTCTGGGCCCGATGTGAAGGCTGAGGAAAAACGCAGTCTCGCCATCCTTCCGTTTATTGTTGAGAAAGCGGAGGATCCGGCACGCGGAGCGGTCTGCTCCATTTGCAAAGGTGTTCATACAAGCAGCGAAGTTGTTCCCGGATCGCAGAATAAACTGACGCAGGGATTATATGGGAAGCTGGAGGCCTTAGGGACGTTTAAGGTTGTCCCCTTGGAGAAAGTTGAAAAGATCCTCCCCAAAGGGGGTGGAAACCATTTTGAAGCAGACGACATTCCTTCCTTGATCCAGTTGGGTAAGGCGTTGAATGCTGATTTTGTTATGGTAGGCATTCTTTTCCGCTTTGAAGAAAGAGTCGGGTCTTCCATTGGCGTGGAAAAGCCTGCCTCCGTGGCCTTTGACCTACACCTTTTTCGATTAAGAGATGGAGCAAGGGTTTGGGATGCGACATTTGATGAGACTCAGAAACCGCTCTCTGATAACCTCTTTCAGATCGGCTCCTTCTTCAGGCACGGGGCCAAATGGCTCACCGCAGAAGAACTGGCTGGTGTGGGCATCCATGAAGTCCTCAAAAAATTACCCGAGGTCAAGGAACTCGAGGAAAAACCATGATCGTCATTCCTGCCATTGACCCGAGAGTGTAAAAGAGGAACCCAATCTGTCGGCCTGAAGGATACAGGCGGAATTAGGAGTATCGAAAATCCTTTCCATAAGATGAATTTCTTCGTTCTTCTTTTTGCCACAGGGTTCGGAGTGGGATTTTCTCCCATTGTTCCTGGGACCATGGGAACCCTTATGGCCATTCCCATTTATTACTTCCTTTCTTCCATTTCAACGCCTCTTTATGAATTGACGCTTGCCACACTCTTTTTCTTTTCAAGCTGGATCGCGGGCCAAGCGGAGAGATACTGGGAAAAGAAGGACGATCAAAGGATTGTCATCGATGAGATCATGGGATTTCTCGTCACGATGCTCTGGCTTCCAAAGTCCCCGCTCTTCATCATTGCTGGATTTTTACTTTTTCGATTTTTTGATATTCTTAAGCCTTTCCCAATCCGGCGTTTGCAGCGGGTGAAGGCAGGATATGGGGTTGTCCTGGATGATGTCCTGGCAGGAGTGTACGCCAACCTCGTTCTCTGCCTCATAAATATGATAGTGAGGTGATCGTTCGGTAACTTAAAGTGGCTTGCTCCAACGACAAATGCCAAAGCTCAATGTTCAAAATAACCAGATGCTGAAACGAATTCAGCATGACACTAAGGGGTGGTCTTCGTTTCTGTCATCCCGAACTTGTTTCGGGATCTCAGTTTTAGTTTTAGAGAATTTCGGATTAAAGCCTCTTGCCTGTGGACGTAGTTCTTCGTTCGGCATTTGGATTTTGATTGAGCTCGAGGAATAGATAAGGCGAATGAAAGATCTATTAACTAAATTAGAGCGGGTGATCGGGGAACGTTTGAGAGAGATGGGATGGACTCTCTCTGTTGCCGAATCCTGCACTGGAGGACTGGTCAGCGATTGTATCACCAACATATCAGGGAGCTCTGACTATTTCGACGGAGGGATCGTTTCATACAGTATCAGCGCAAAGGCTCAACATCTCGGGATTCCAGTAGACTATATAAAAAGATTTGGAGCGGGGAGCCCCCAGGTCGCAAAGAAAATGGCCGAAGGGGTCAGGCAGGCTTTCCATACAACGTATGGATTATCGACGACGGGTGTGGCAGGGCCGACAGGTGGGACGAAAAGGACTCCTGTAGGCACTGTCTTCGTTGGCATTGCTTGCGAAAGGGGAACGTTTGTAGAGAAGTTAATTTTGAGAGGTAGTCGAAGAAAGATTAAAGAAAAGGCAGCCGAGAAAAGTCTCCGATTCCTTTACGAGCAGTTAGCCCGACTTACAAAAAGTCCCCCCATCTCCCTTTTATCAAAGGGGGGTAAGGAGGGATTTTCACGGTTCGAGGGTGGCACATCCGGCATAGCCCAGCGGATAGAGCACTTGAGGCATTCTAAAGAGTCAGAAATCATGATTTTCCGGAAGGCACCTCAGGGCATTTCGAATCGGAAAGGTTGACTCGGTATCTTTCCAGCCTCCTTCAATCCGCCCACCATGGCCCATCTTGCCCTGATCAGGGAGGCTGAGAAACAGGGTAAACTGGATGAAGTCCTCGTTCTTTTGGACGTTCAGGCCATGGATAAAGAGCCCGTAGAGGCAAAATTCGAAGATCGCGTGACAATGTTGAAAAGAGCCTTTGGAAGGGATCCGAAGGTCTCAATCGGCCTCTCAAACCGTGGCCTGTTTATCGAGAAACTGAAACCCTTGAGAAAAGATTATCCTTCCCCCATTCTATTTTTCTTCATCGTTGGTTTTGATACTATTGTTCGAGTCATGGACAAGAAGTATTACCCGCACCGAAAGAGGTCCCTGGATGAACTCTTTAATCAGTGCCGGTTCCTGGTCGCAAATCGAGGGGACCATGAGAAAGCAGCTTTTGTAAGGCTTTTTGATAAACCAGAGAATAGGAAATACAAAGATAAGGTCACTTTTTTTACCCTTCACCCCCGAATTTCTTCCCTTTCCTCAACCGTGGTCCGAGAAAGATCGCTAAAGATCAGCCAGCCGATGGCTTAGTTCCTGCTTCCATCCACCAACGTCATCAAAAAGAAAGAGACTTTACACCGAAAAATAATCGCAGAGGCAAATATGGTCAGAAGAAATTCAAAGACAGGTTTGTTTAAAGAATTGACTTGGGACGATCTCCAGGATTGGGCTGGAAGCAGAGTTCTTTCTCGCGGACAAAGTTATCAGCGGAGCCACCGGGTACAGGAATTGGCTCAGACGGAAAGCGGGGAATTGGTCGCCTGGGTCCAAGGGGAAAAGAGATATGCCACGCAGGTTGATTTTAAGGGCGGAGAATTGATCTCGATCTGCACCTGTCCTTACGGGGGTACCTGTAAACATGCTGTGGCCGTAGTGTTCGAATACCTCGATCGCCTGAAGAAGAACATGGAGGTTCCGAAAATTGCTGGGCAGGATAAACGCCTCTTATTGGTGAAGAAGATTGGGAGATGAAGATGAGTGGGATGAAGAAGAAGATGAAGAGTACGAAGGAAGAGTTGGAGGCCGATGACATCGCTCCCGAAAGGCACGAAATCGACTCCAGATGCCTTGAAAGGCTTTCTGGAAGATCAGACCAAAGAACAACTTATCAGTCTTCTGGAGGACCTTGCAGGAAAACATTCTATTGTTCGGGAAGATCTGCAGGACCGACTTGATTTGTCGAAGGGATCGGTTAAAAAAATAGTGACCGCGGTGAGGAAAGAGATCCACGAGTTGAGTTCGGAACCAGCCTGGAGTAACCATTGGAATGATGAGGGACATATTCCAGACTACTCGCGGGTAAAGGATCGCCTGGAATCTCTCCTTTCAAAAGGACACGCAGATGAGGTCGTTGCCCTCGGGAAAGAGCTCCTGGAAGCTGGCATAAAACAGGTGGAGATGAGCCATGATGAGGGAGAAACGGCTACAGAAATTTCTTCCTGTCTGGAGATAGTTTTTCGGGCACTTCCTCGATCCTCCCTACCACCGGCCGAACAGATGCTCTGGGTAATTGATGCGGAATTAGAGGATGAATACGATCTCTGCTATGGAGCAGAATCCTTCTGGAAGAAGAAACAGAAGGCTTCTGACTGGAGTGCGGTTGCCGATATCCTTATTGAACGTTTGAATAAGTTGCAACCTTCGAAGGGGAGGACAGTTTTTCTCGAAATTACCGTCGAGACGGCCTGAGCAACTGGATTATACGCGCTCTCGAAAATTCCGGCCGGAATGAGGAGATTATCCCCCTCTGCGAACAGGAGGCAATTAGGACAGGAAGCTATGAACGCCTGGTAAATGCACTCATAAGCGCTAAGCGCTTTGAAGAAGCTGAACAATGGATACACAAAGGGATTAAAGCTACTCAAAAAGAGTTGCCGGGAATTGCTAAACACTTACGGGACACTTTGCGGGAGATGAGAGAAAAAGAGGGAGATTGGTTCAAGGTCGCTGCTTTTAGGGTTGACGATTTTCTCCATGCTCCATCCATCGAGGGATTCAAAGAAATGCGAAAGGCGGCGGAGCGGGTAAAGGTGTGGCCAGCAGTTCGATCAGCAACCCTCCTTTATCTGGAGACAGGCAAGCTGCCTCAAAAAGACGCCTCGTGGCCTTTACCTGAGACGGGGGTGGAGGAGGCCAAGGAAACTGCGAGAAGCCAATTTCCGATTACGACTGTGCTTATCGATATTGCCATTGCCGAGAAACGGCCCGAAGATGTTCTTCGATGGTACGATTATCGTAAATCAAAGAAGGACGATTTTTGGGGATGGGACGGGTATCAGAGAAGATCAGCATTGCAGGAGCAGTAGCAGACCGATATCCCGACCGGGCTCTGGCCATCTGGAAAGATCTTGCCGAAAAAGAGATTGCCCTGACCAAACCGAATGCCTACGAGACGGCTGCAGGCTACCTGAGGAAGGTCCGCACACTTTTGAAAAAACTAAAAAGAGAGAATGAGTGGAAAGATTATTTGTCCCAACTCCGGCAGGCAAATATAAGGAAGAGGAGTTTTCTTGAAATCCTCGATCGTCTCGAAAGCCGCCCGATCATCAAAACATAGCCCTGCCTTCGAAGCACAACGAATTCGTTTGACCCCTTCCGTGATTTCTGATAAGAATATTCCATGATGAAAGCTTCCTGCCAGACGAATTATGCCATTCCCCCAGGAGAAACCCTTCGGGAAACCCTTGGAACCATCGGGATGACCCAGGCTCAACTGGTAACACATACAAGACTTCCAAAAAAAGGATCGACGAGATCATTGCTGGGAGAAAAGCGATTACCAAAGAAACTGCTCTTAAGTTTGAGCGAGCTTTGGGAATCCCTGCTTCGTTCTGGAATAATCTTGAAAACAGGCCTCAAAAAATTCCGCTACGCCCTTTTTAGGAAAGGGTGTAGAAAAAAAACTGTTTTTGTTTCTCCTCCCTTTGAAAAAGGGAGGTGGGGAGGGATTTTGTTGAGCGATACGGGGAGGCTTTATGGCAAGGCAAAAAAAGAAGACTGATAAGGCCGGTGAAAATGTCGTAGATTACCGGCATAAGAGCGTCAAGCGGTTGAATATCCCGCCTGCGGGGTTGACGGCCCGTGGGGAATCGTAAGGGAAAAGAAGGTCAGGTATGCCTATAACCCTCACCTTGCACCGGTACTCCGCTTCGACGCCACCGGCAAGGCGGACTCCATCGAGAAGCTGATCCAAGACGCCTCCCGCCGCAAACTCGAACCTCATGAAATCAAACTCCTCCAGGAAGCCCTGAGGAATCATGAACCGTGGCTCGAATGGGCGGGTAAGCGGGAACAACAATGGTGTGTGGCCGATCCGGTGGCCCTTCACATTCACGAGCGTATTTCCACCCAGGCCGTTCTACGAGTAGCCAAGAGAGAGGACGTTCAGCGAAACCTCTTTGCCGATCCCGAGCAGGAATACCGCGAGGCAGTCCAGTTTTATAAACACCCGATGGACTGGACGAACCGCATGATCCTTGGCGATTCGCTTTGCGGTCATGGCTTCACTGGCCCGACGTGAAGCCCTTGCCGGTAAGGTTCAGATGATCTACATGGACCCGCCTTACGGCATCAAGTACGCCAGCAATTTCCAGCCGGAAGTCGGCCGCCGCGACGTAAAGGATAAGGACGAAGACCTTACCCGCGAACCGGAAATGGTCAAAGCCTACCGCGACACCTGGACCTTGGGCGTCCACTCGTACCTCTCCTATCTCCGAGACCGGCTTCTGCTATGCAAGGAATTGCTGGCAGACACGGGAAGCATTTTTGTGCAAATTGGGGAGGAGAATGTTCATATCATTCGCGACTTGATGGATGAAGTGTTTAGGGCGGAGAACTCAATCGCTCTGATATATTTTCGCAAAAAGACGATGCCTCTTGGAGGATCAGTCCTTGAGCGAATGGGAGACTACATCCTCTGGTATGCAAAAAACAGTACTAGAACAAAATACCGCCAGCTATTTGTGAAGCAAGACGTAAGTGGTGATTTCCACTGGAATCATTTCGAAACAGCTTCAGGTTTTAGAGGGGCTCTATCTAAGGCTGAAATCGAGATAGGGAAACGCCCACCAGCGGATTCGAGCATCTTTCGACTGGTTTCAATGTGGCCACCTTCTTTCAGTCAGAACGCAGTCTTTGATGTGGAGTTAAAAGGTAGAAAATGGTCACCCCCCTCAGGACAGTGTTACCCCACAACTCCAGATGGAATTGGGAGATTAGCTAGCGCAGACCGGTTAGAGGTCGAAGGTTCTTATCTCCGGTATGGGCTTCATTTGAGCGATTACGATCTTGCCAAGCTTACCACGACATGGGGTGACACGATAGGTGCCCGTGACCAGCAGTATGTTGTTGAGACGTCCGCGAAAGTGGTTGAACGATGCATGCTCATGACCACCGACCCTGGCGATCTGGTTCTTGATCCCACGGGTGGGAGCGGGACAACGGCTTATGTACCTGAAGAATGGGGACGGCGGTGGATTTCGATTGATGTCAGCCGGGTGGCGATTGCTATTGCACGGCAGCGGTTGCTGACGGCGAAATTTGATTACTACAAGCTCCGGCCCACGAGCGCCGAGGATGTTCAGCGAAACCCCAATGGTCCCTGGCTGACCGATCCGGAAGGCAATATTCAGGGTACGTGCACCTTTGACTGCAAAACCGTGCCCCACATCACACTCAAAAGCATTGCCCAGAATCAGGCCCTTGATCCGATCTTCGAGAAGTGGGAGCCCGTGCTTGCGGAAAAGCTCACTGGCCTTAATAAGGCCCTTGCGAAGACCGTCACGAAAGACCTTAGAAAGAAGCTCCTCCTGAAGCTTCAGGAGAAAATCCAGTCCGAAGGCAAGAAATCCATTACCGACGCGGATGAACGGCGATGGAAACTGCCCGAAAAGGAATGGAAGGACTGGGAAGTCCCTTTCGATACCGATCCCGACTGGCCAAAGGAATTGCAGGAAGCGTTGATCGATTACCGCAAGGCATGGCGGCAGAAGATGGACGAGGTCAATGCCTGCATCTCTGCCCGGGCCGATCAGGAGGAGCTTGTTGACCAGCCGTTTGTGGAGCGTTCAAAAGTGCGCGTCTCCGGTCCCTTTACGGTCGAGGGCGTCATCCCTGCGGAGGAAAGCATTGACGACGAGGAACCTCAAGAATCGCTCATTGGCGGAGCGCCGGATGAACTCGAGACATTTGGCGAAGACGCTCCATTCAAAGCGAATCGCAGAATGCGGAAGCCTATCTTGACCGCATGATCCGGCTCTTACGTGGGGACGGTGTTCGGTTCCCGATAACAAGGTCGTGAAGTTCACTTCGCTGGAGGCCCTGGCTGACGGCTCGATTCTCCATGCGAAGGGTACATGGGGAAATGGGGATGGGGAGCGACAGGTGGCCGTCATGTTCGGTCCGCAGTATGGTTCGCTGACCACCCATATGGTCGAAGACGGCATTCGAATTGCCGCCCGGCGCGGTTATGACGATCTGGTCTTCGCCGCCTTCAGCTTCACGGGCGAGGCACAGGTGACCATCCAGGACGTGCAGGACCCGGACATCAAGCTCCACATGGCCCAGATCCGGCCCGACGTGAACATGGGCGACCTCTTGAAGACCACCGTCTCAAGCCAGCTTTTTACAGTCTCAGGTTCGCCGCGGACACGAATTGAAAAAGAGAATGGTGAGCAGTTTGTTGTCCACATGGAGGGCGTGGACATCTACGATCCGGTGACGAACAGCGTACGTTCAACCGGCGCTGAAAAAGTAGCTGCCTGGTTTCTCGACAGCGACTATGACGGACGCTGCTTCTGCGTCTGTCAGGCCTTTTTCCCGGACAAGAGCGCATGGGAAAGACTCGGCAAGGCGCTCGGCGGCACACTTGATCCAGAAGCATTCGCCAGGCTCTCGGGAACGGTCTCGCTGCCGTTTCCAACCGGCCCCCACAAACGGATTGCAGTCAAGGTGATCGATCCCCGCGGCAACGAAGTCATGCGGGTTCATAAGATTGGAGGCAACTATGATTAACCCAATCTTTCTTAAACGGGTGGTTCTGAAAAATTATAAGAGCATCAAGGAATGCTCAGTGTGCCTTGGCCCACTGACATTTCTTGTCGGCCAAAACGGGGCTGGAAAGAGCAACTTTCTTGATGCTCTTCGTCTGGTAACAGAGTCGCTCAATACCTCTCTGGAGCATGCACTCAGGGAAAGGGGAGGGATCAATGAAGTAAGACGACGGTCGTCGGGGCATCCAACGCATTTTGGAATCCGCCTTGATTGGGAACTCCCGGATGGTACTCAGGGGCTTTACGCTTTTCGTGTTGGCGCGCAGCCAAGAGGAGGGTTCGAGATTCAAAAGGAAGAATGTCGGGTCTATGATCACGGGCCCCTGGTGAAGGAATTTTATAGAGTGGAAGATGGCACGTTAATCGATAAAAGCTTTCAAGTCGGCCCTTCAACATCCAGCGACCGTCTCTATCTTGTGGCGGCGTCTGGTCTTGCCCCTTTCAGGCCACTATATGACGCATTGTCGCGTATGGGGTTCTATAACCTGAACCCGGACGAAATCAGGGAACTCCAACCGCCTGATGCTGGAGAAGTGCTGAAACGGGACGGGAGTAATCTGGCAAGCGTTTTGAGGATCATGCAGAAGGAGAACAGGGAAGCCTTTGATCGAGTTGTCGTTTTTTTGTCTAAGGTGATGACGGGGATTCAAGGTATTGAAGTCAAGCCTGTGGGAAGGAAGGAGACCCTCGAATTCCGGCAACTTGTGGGAGCCAACCAGGCGCCCTGGCACTTCATGGCAGAGAACATGTCCGATGGGACTCTGCGGGCATTAGGTGTTTTAACGGCGCTGTTTCAGGCATCGAACGGAACGGGAAAGAAAGTCCCCTTTGTAGGAATTGAGGAACCGGAGGTGGCTGTACATCCTGGCGCGGCGGGTGTGCTCAGAGATGGACTCATCACCGCGTCAAAGACAACCCAGATCGCAGTGACCAGTCACAGCCCGGATCTGCTGGATGACAAAGAGATTTCTGATGAAAGCATCCTATCCGTAGTAAATAGGAATGGCGAAACAGAGGTTGCTCCCCTCGACGAAGCAGGACGATCTGCGATAAAGGATCGCCTGTACACACCCGGGGAGCTTTTGAGGCTGAATCAGATACAGCCGGATGAAGAGGCCATTGCGAAAATTCCTTCATACCAGTACGATCTTTTCACGGATAACAAGCCATGACAGAAGTAAGAATTGCTGCAATCGTTGAGGGATACGGGGAATGTGAGGCCGTGCCCATCCTCATACGCAGAATCGCACAGACGATTAACCCGGGGCTTGTGCCGAAGGTCTTACCACCCCTCCGTGTTCCGGCTTCGCGACTGCTGAAGCAAGGAGAGATAGAGCGATCTGTCGAGCTCGCTGCCCGAAAGCTCCAGGGAAGAGGTGGAATTGTCATTATTGTCGATTGTGACTGGCAAAACGGCTGTCCCGCAGAGGACGGACCGATGCTTTTGAAAAGAGCTGTCTCTGTACGCAGTGATCTGCCGATAGCAGTTGTCCTCGCAAAAAGGGAGTTTGAAGCCTGGTTTCTGGCCGCGGCAGAGTCTTTACGCGGGCAACATGGTCTTCCTGAAGGTCTTGAGCCACCCCCGGATCCGGAAGAGATCCGTGGAGCAAAGGAATGGCTGAGCGATCGAATGTCCCCCGGCCGAAGCTACGCAGAAACAACGGATCAGCCTGCAATGACCGCTGTTTTTGACATGGAAATGGCGCGTCACGCAGATTCGTTTGATAAGTGCTATCGAGAGATAAAAAACATGCTGGAGCAGTTACGCCAAGCGGAGAACATTTAGAGGGATACTTAAAAAGACCATTGAAAGAGCTGGATTCCTGCTTTCGCAGGAATGACGGAAAAGGAACCTCAGATCCTTAAAACAAAATTCCCGAGGGACTCCATGTCGGAACCCGTGCTGATCCAACCAGTAGAAAGTCCGGTCATCTGCAAGCCCTACTACGAACCGACTCATTACTGGGAATATGACCGGACCAGTGGCCGCGCCGTGAAACAACCGGGACGCAGGCCGGCAGCCTACTGGTATAAATTGAGCGACGAGGAGATGCGGCAGCGGAATCTCCCTCTCAATTTCCGCGACAGGCGCGGAGACCAGATGCGTCTTGAGCTCGAAGAAGGCAGGCGAGACCTTGTTCTGGTCAACAAACTGAGAAGCGATGTAAAACGGTGGCGTCAATCGAACTGGGAAGGAGCAACAAACGTCACCAAAGACCTTCTCCGTCACTGGTGGCGCAAAGATCGAGGCCGCCGGTTCTTCTTCTGCCAGCTTGAGGCTGCTGAGACGATGCTCTTTCTGAACGAAATTCGAGGCATCCGCAAAGACGGGCACCGGGGAAAGCCGCGCTACACTCCGGAATTTACTGACGCTGATTTTGACGTGTTGTTCGACCGGCCTTTTGATCCTGATATACACTCCTTTACTTCGCATGGGCTGCAAGATGGCAACCGGCAGCGGAAAGACGATTGTCATGGCGATGCTCATCACCTGGGCGTTCTGCAACCGGGCACGTGTGCCGAGCGACGAAAGGTTTCCTAACGCTGCCCTGGTCTGCTGTCCGAATCTGACCATCAAGGAACGTCTTCAGGTTCTGAGGACCGACAGCCAGGGCGATGACTACTATACGCAATTTGACCTGGTTCCCCCGCAATATCGCGACCTTTTGAGGACCGGCAAGGTGCTGGTCACAAACTGGCATTTCTTTGCGCCTGAATCCGAACACAGCGAAGGTGGCAAGAGCTTTGCCGTGGTCAAGAAAGGGGAGGAGACGGACGAGGCTTTTGCGCTTAAGCGCCTTGGAGAGCTTTTTGAGCGAGGCCCGGTCATGGTGCTGAACGACGAGGGCCATCACGCTTACCGTCCGGCGCCGATCTCAGAGAAAGAGGCGAAGAACGGTCGGTGCAGAGGAAAGGAAAGAACGCGAGGAAGCGACGGTCTGGGTTCAGGGGCTTGACCGGATCAACAAGGCCTGTGGGATCAAGTTTTGTGTGGATATGTCGGCGACGCCGTTCTACATCAAAGGAAGCGGTTATCCCGAGGGGGAGCCCTTTCCCTGGATCGTCAGCGATTTCGGCCTTGTGGACGCTATCGAGAGCGGCATCACGAAGATTCCCCGTCTGCCCGTGAGCGACACGACAGGCCAGCCCGACCCGAAGTATTTCCGCCTCTGGCGAAACATCACGAAGGACCTTGCACGGGAGCAACGGTTATCAAACAACCGACCCAAGCCGGAAGTGGTCTGGGAACGTGCGCAGGACGCGCTTGTCCAATTAGCCGGCGAGTACAAAAAGGCCTTCGAAGCGATTCAACAGGCGAGCGATACTGCTTTGAAGGCCCCGCCGGTCATGATCGTCGTTTGCGATAACACGGACATTGCCCAGGTCTTCTTTGAAAATATTTCGGGACAGTCGGAGGTTGAGGACATCCCGGAGGATTCGAACGACGATGAAGGAGAAGAGACAGCGTCACGCCGTAAACGCTCCAAAGACGCGAGTGTCCTACGGGGCGAGCAAAACATCCTTTCCCGAACTCTTCCAGAACGACAGGGGTTGCCTTTATACGATCCGAATAGACAGCAAGCGACTTGATAAGATAGAAAGTGAAGATCCCGACGCAACCCGCGACGAAGCGGCAAAGGAACTTAGGGAGATCGTAAACACCGTAGGCAAGCTCGGCAAACCTGGACAGGATGTACGGTGCGTTGTTTCCGTGGCGATGCTGAATGAAGGATGGGACGCCAGCAACGTGACCCACATCCTCGGTGTCCGCGCTTTCGGCAGCCAGCTCCTCTGTGAGCAGGTGGTCGGGCGCGGCCTGCGCCGCATGAACTATACGCCTGACCCGCAAACGGAACTGCTGCCGGAGGAATACGTGGATGTCTATGGCATTCCATTTTCCGTCATTCCTTACAAGGGCAAACCCTCCCGGACGCCGCCGGACCGGCCTGTCAATCACGTATACGCAATGCCCGAACGGATCCCCTATGAGATTCGCTTCCCGAATGTCGAAGGCTTTGTTTACGCCCTTCGTAAGCCCTCGGTCAGGGCAGACTTCGCGCACCTTGAGCGCCTGGTGATCGAGCCGGAAAAGACACCGACAGCGACATTTCTAAAGATTATTACAGACCACCTTGAAGGAGCAACGCGAGGCGGCGGCATTGGGGAATTCGTCGAGCATAATCGTCAGGAATACTACGCACGAAACCATTTGCAGCAGATTGAGTTTGAGATCGCCCGGCAGATCGTTGCAGCGTTGGTTGGAGAGGGATCTCAGGCGCCGGTCAAAGGATCTGCCCGTATGCGGGGTTTCGCCCGTCATCAGTTGTTTCCACAAGTTCTGAAAATTGTCCGGAGATATGTGAGTGAAAAAGTGGACTTTCGCGGGATGAACCCCTGCGAACTCGGTCTTGAGAGATACGTCCGCCGTATCAAGGAAAGACTGCTGGATGCAATTTTGCCAGATGAACAGGAAGGTGAGATGCCGATTCTGCCGATCCTGAACCGCTATAAACCGATCGGCACAACGGTCGATGTCGATTTCACGACCAAGCGTAACGTCCACAGCACCCAGCGGTCGCACGTCAATGCGGTTGTGCTCGACAGTTCCTGGGAGCAGACCGCCGCCTTTTATCTGGAACAACAGACCGACCACGTTTTCTGCTACGTGAGAAACGACCATCCCTTCCTCCTGATCCCTTACGAATATGAAGCGGTTCAGCACCACTATGAGCCGGACTATCTTGTCCGTCTCAGAAGAGGAAAGACGTTGATCTTAGAGACAAAGGGGGAGGAGGACGACCAGGACCGGGCCAAGCACCAGGCCACAAGACGCTGGATTACAGCGGTCAATAACTGGGGACGTTTGGGAGCATGGAATTTTATCGTGTGTCGCGATCCGGCCTTGATACCAAGGCAAATCGCACAAATGGCCGCACTCTAAAATTACACTGCTTTCACTTTTTCAGTTGAGCCCTGAATCGTTCAAGCTGCTCACGGGTGGGGAGGGAGGACTGGGCTCCTAAAATGGTGACGGCATAACCTGCGACCTCATTGGCCAGTTGGACGGATGTTCTGAGGTCGTTTCCTTCCGAAAGAGACCAGATCATTCCCGCGATAAAGGCATCGCCCGCTGCAGTCGTGTCTATTGCCTTCACCTTGACCGCAGGGAAAAATTCTGCACCTTTTCGGTCTTTAACCATGCAACCTTTTGCTCCCAGAGTGACAACCACTGCCTTTGTGTTTCCCTTCTCCAGCAGCTTTCCTGCGGCGACCTCGATCTCCCTATCTGTGGCCGCGGGAAGACCGGTAAGTTCTGATAACTCTATTTCATTGGGCACGATCAGATCGGCCAGCGGGTAGACTTGATCCGACCCCTTCTGGAAAGGGGCGGGATTGTAAATGACCGTGGCTCCTCCTTCACTTCCAATTTGAGCCACCTTAAGATTCGTCTCCACAGGGATTTCATTCTGGATGGCAATGAAATCGGCCTCCTTTAACAGCGGGATAAAAGGATCAAGATCAGAGGGAAGAAGACGCATGTTGGCTCCAGGAATAACGACGATCGTGTTTGCTCCATTATCAGCAATTTGAATAATGGCGATGCCCGTGTGAGTCGAGTCATCTTCAATCAACCCATTCAAGTGGACCCCTGCCCGTTCAAGGCTACTTTGCAGGAGTTGGGCATGATCATCCACTCCTACTTTTCCGATATGGGTAACATGCGCACCTAATCGGGCCAGGGCAGTGGATTGGTTGGCCCCTTTTCCTCCTGGAAATTTATTAAGAGAATGGCCGAGGACTGTTTGTCCTTCTTGCGGTAGTGCAGAGGTGCACACCACAAAATCGACATTGAGACTACCGACAACGACGATCTTTTTCATAGCGCTTTCTGCCCAGATGCTCTTGTCTGATGGGGATAATATCCCCATTTTTCAATAGATTAGGACTTCTTACAAGACCGGTCAAATTTTTCTTGAAATTTTATTCTTTTGCCTCATAATAGAATCATATTGCAAAAGAGGAGGGGTCTATGAAGCTTGAGAGGTTTGAGGGCTGCTGGACGGCGATGATCACCCCCTTTGATCGAAAGGGAGAGATCGACTTTAAGGGATTGGAGAAGAATATCCACTTTCAGGCCCAGCATGGGGTCCACCTCGTTCCTACAGGAACGACGGGTGAATCTCCCACCTTGGATTGGAGAGAGCATGACAAGGTCATCACAAGGACGGTCAAAGTAGCAAGAGAGAAAGTCTTTGTCATGGCGGGGACCGGTTCAAACTCGACCCAAGAGGCCCTGAGAGGGACAAAGCACGCCGTTGAGGTGGGAGCCCAAGCGGCCTTGCTTGTCGATTGTTACTACAATGGTCCGTCCTCTCTTGAACTGAGAACGCAATATTACGAAGTGATTGCAAAGGCCTTCCGCAAAACCTTCATCACACCCTATGTCATCCCGGGAAGGACAGGAACAAAGCTTGAGGTTGAGGATCTGGCCATTCTCCATCGCAAATATAAGAACGTGAGGTCGGTGAAAGAGGCAACCGGAGATCTGGAGAGAATGGGCAAGACAAGAGCTCTTTTGGGAGAGGATTTCGATATCCTATCCGGTGATGACGATAAGACCTATGAGATGATGACTCGACCCAGCATTCGAGCCTCTGGGGTCATTTCAGTCCTGTCGAATATTGTGCCGGGTTCAATCAGCACGATGGTAAATGCGATCAAACAGGGTGATCTCGAAAGAGCTGATCGCCTCCAAAATACCCTGGCCCCTTTCTTTAAACTGGTGACCGTCAATACGGTTGAAGTTTATGAAGGGTTTGAGGTCCCTGTGAAATTCAGAAATCCGGTCCCGATAAAGACCATGATGAGGGGACTCGGTATGCCATCCGGACCCTGTCGCCCCCCTCTTGGCAAGATGACACCCAGGGGAGTCGAGGTGATCCGAAAGGCGCTTAAAGAAGTTAATGAGAAGGATAAAGAGATCCTCAGACCCATTCAGGATTTTTACAGAGTCAACATAGAAGACCGAATCTCAAACGACCGGTATTGGAAATAAGAGGGGAATTTGTGTTAACATCAAAGCCAATAATCATCTTTATTCCTGCTTCCTATCTGCAGTCAGGTAGGTATTCATTAAAGAGGGCTGGAAGAGATGATGAAAGGGTTTTGATTGATCCGTTCCTTTCTGGCAATTGAGCTTCCAAAGGCCATCCTCAAAAAGATCGAGGAGATCCAGGGGGACTTAAAGTCGTCTCATGCCGATGTGCGATGGGTGAGTCCTGAGAAGATCCACTTCACTCTCAAATTTTTTGGAAACATTGAAGAAGCGAGGATTGAGCCCATTATCAAGGCCATCGAGAACTCCATCCATAACACTCAGGTTTTTTCCCTTGGGGCCAAGGGAATCGGAGCCTTTCCTCATTGGAAAAACCCCCGGGTGATCTGGATGGGAGTGATCGATGAAAAAGGAATTTTAATTCCCTTCCAAAAACAATTGGAAACAGAGTTAGAAAAGATTGGATTTGAACCGGAGGAGAGAGCGTTTCAACCTCACTTGACCCTGGGTAGAGTCAATTCAAGCCGGGAAAAAGAGGAGTTGATCCGGAGGATGGAGGGGTATCGAGAGGAGATTTTTGGAGAGATTAGCGTCAAGAGTGTTATCCTTTTTAAGAGCGATCTGAGGCCCACGGGTCCTATCTACACACCTCTAAAGGAAGTTAAATTAGGAGGCCAAAAAGAATAAGCACCAATTTCCAAATAATTCCCAATGGCCAAAATTCAAATATCAAAACACCAATGTTTCGCTCATTTGGATTTTTAGGATTGAGATTTAATCGGGACTTAGAATTTTGGATTTCCCGGGCAGAGCCGGGAGTGGGGGGAAGATGATGAAAACGGAGATGAAGACAGATCCAAGTAAAAGTAAGGCAGTCGATCTTGCCGTGTCCCAGATTGAGAAGCAATACGGGAAGGGTGCGATCATGAAGATGGGTGAAGGGGGCATGCCTGGAGAAATCCCCGTAATCTCCACGGGCTCTCTCTCCCTGGATCTGGCCCTGGGAGTGGGAGGATTGCCAAAAGGGCGAGTGATAGAGATCTACGGCCCGGAGGCCTCGGGAAAGACCACCTTAGCCCTCCATGTGGTTGCAGAAGCCCAAAAGAAGGGAGGGATTGCGGCCTTTATCGACGCCGAACATGCCTTGGACATCCACTACGCAAAGAAATTAGGGGTCAAGGTCGATGACCTCCTCCTCTCCCAACCTGACACAGGGGAGCAGGCCCTTGAGATTACAGAGATTCTGGTCCGGAGCGGGGCAGTGGATGTGATCGTCATTGACTCGGTTGCGGCCCTCGTCCCCAAAGCAGAGATCGAAGGAGAGATGGGGGATGCCCACATGGGGCTTCAGGCGAGGCTGATGTCCCAGGCCCTGAGAAAATTGACAGCGAGCATCAGCAAATCGAATACCATCGTGATCTTCGTCAACCAGATTCGCATGAAGATCGGCGTGATGTTCGGAAACCCCGAGACGACCACCGGAGGAAATGCCCTCAAATTTTACGCGTCCGTTCGACTGGACTGCCGACGAATTGCCTCTATCAAACAGGGCCAGGATGTGATCGGCAGCCGGACCAAGGTCCGGGTTGTGAAAAACAAGGTCTCTCCTCCTTTCAGAGAAGTGGAGTTCGACCTGATCCATGGAGAGGGGATTTCACGAGAGGGAGACGTTCTCGATCTCGCCGTGGATAAGAGTATCGTCGAAAAGAGCGGCACCTGGTACACCTATCAAGGGCAACGAATTGGCCAGGGGAGGGAGAATTCGAAGCAGTTTATAAAAGAGAATCCCAAGATGCTCGAGGCGATGGAAAAAGAGATCCTTGAGAAGTTCCAGGCCTCGAAGGTAGGGTCGTCCGTGGAATGAGACAAGGGAGGTAACGAAGATGGATTTGAACCAGATTCTTGTGGAAGCCCTCACCCAAGAAGCATCCGATGTCCACATCAAGGTTGGAAGCCCTCCGATCCTCCGGGTGAACGGAATCTTGAAGCCATGGACCAAGTTGAAGCCTTTCGATCACAATGATGTGTCGAAGATGGCCTTTGGATTGATGAACGACTGGCAGAAAGAACGATTCATAAAAAATCGGGAGGTCAACATGGGCTACGAGGTTTACGGCCTCGGCCGATTTCGGGTGAATGTCTTTCAGCAAAGGGGAAAGCTCAGGATCGCCCTTCGAATCGTTCCCTATCAGATTAAAACACTAACGGAGCTTCACCTGCCGCCGGTGATTAAGGATGTTTCTCTTGAACAGAGGGGTCTCATCCTCGTCACCGGAACGACCGGAAGCGGAAAGTCTACAACGCTGGCCTCGATGATCGACGTCATCAACAATCACCGGAACTGCCATATTATCACGGTTGAGGACCCCATCGAATTTGTCCACGAGGACAAGGAATCGATCATTGATCAGAGAGAGATCGGTTCGGATACAAGCACCTTCTCCAGCGCCCTGCGCGTCGCCCTGCGGCAGGACCCGGATGTGATCCTGGTGGGTGAGATGAGGGACTTCGAGACGATCGAGACAGCCCTCACCGCAGCGGAGACAGGGCACCTGGTCATGTCAACCCTTCACACACTGAATGCCACGGAGACGATCACCCGCATCATCTCCGTCTTTCCTCCGTACCATCAAAAACAGGTTCGTCTCCAGTTGGCGGCGGTGCTGAAGGGGGTGATCTCCCAGAGGCTCGTGCCGAAGGCGGATGGGATTGGCCGGGTGCCGGCCGTTGAGGTATTGATCTCCACGGCAAGAATAAGGGAGTGTATCGCTGAAAAAGATAAGACCAATGAGATCAATGATGCCATTGCCAAAGGGCAAACGTCCTACGGAATGCAATCCTTCGATCAGTCCTTGATGTTTCTCATGAAGGAGCGCTTGATTTCCTATGAGGAGGCCCTCAAACACTGTACCAATCCCGATGACTTTGCACTCAGGGTGAAGGGTATTCTTGCGACCAGCGACACCACCTGGGAAGATTTTGAGGTCCTGGAGAAGGAGAAAGAAAAAGCAAAAAAGGTGGAGAGGAAAGGAAGTCCAGGGGAGCCCGAAAACTTAGGAATGAATGAGAGAGGAGGAAAAGGTCTAAAACAATGACCTCAGATGAGATTCGAAGGTCCTTTCTCAACTACTTCGAAGAAAGGGGACACCGGATTGTGCCCAGCTCTTCCCTCGTCCCTAAAAATGATCCCACCCTGCTTTTCACCAATGCCGGGATGGTTCAGTTCAAAGGGGTCTTTCTTACGGAAGAGACCCGGGACTACATCCGTGCCACCACCTCCCAGAAGTGCGTCCGCGCTGGAGGGAAACATAACGATCTCGAGAATGTTGGAATAACGGCACGGCACCATACCTTTTTTGAGATGCTCGGCAACTTCTCCTTCGGCGATTATTTCAAAGAGGGTGCCATTGAGATGGGGTGGGATCTTCTCATCCGACAGTGGGGATTGCCCAAGGAAAAGATGTGGATCACCATCTATCTCGAAGATGATGAGGCCTTTCATCTCTGGCGAAAGATCGGCATTCCCGAAGACCGGATCGTCCGGTTAGGAGAAAAGGATAACTTCTGGGCCATGGGAGAGACCGGCCCTTGCGGGCCCTGTTCGGAGATCATCATCGATCAGGGAGAGGGAGTTGGCTGCGGTCGTCCGAATTGCAGCGTGGGGTGTGATTGCGACCGCTTTTTGGAACTCTGGAACCTCGTCTTCATGCAATTTAACCGGGATCAGGAAGGAAAGTTTCATCCTCTGGCCAAGCCCTGTATTGATACCGGGATGGGACTTGAACGAATCTCTGCCATCCTCCAAGGAGTCAGAAGCAACTATGACACAGACCTCTTTAGCCCCCTCCTTCGAGAGGTCGAGGCCATCCGTCAGACCTCCTATGGAAAGGATCCGCAAGCCGATATCTCCATTCGGGTAATTGCGGACCACAGCCGTGCCACCACCTTCCTGATCAGCGATGGCGTCCTTCCCTCGAATGAGGGCAGGGGTTATGTCCTTCGCCGGATCATGAGACGGGCAATTCGCCACGGAAAGAGGCTCGGAATTGAAGGTCCTTTCTTTGATCGCATTTCTTCTAAAGTGGTGGAGCGAATGAGAATCGCCTATCCAGAATTGATGGAAACCCAGAACTTTGTCGCCAAGGTTATCCGGAATGAGGAGGAGCGCTTCTCCGAGACCCTCGATTCAGGGTTGAAGATCCTGAGAGAAGAGCTCGAACGATTGAAGAGAGAAAGGGAGAAAACCCTTTCCGGGGAAGTGGTGTTTCGTCTCTACGATACCTTTGGATTTCCTCCTGACCTGACCGCAGAGATCCTCCAGGAGGAGGGTCTGGGCTATGAGGAAGCGGGGTTCCAGGCCCAGATGGAGTCGCAGAGGCAGAAGAGCAAGCAGTCCTGGCAGGGGATCGGCGAAGGAAAGGCGAAGGAGATCTATCGTCGATTGACAAATGAGGGGGTCAGGACGATTTTTACAGGTTACGAAGAGATTCAATCAGAATCGAAGGTCCTGAAATTGATTAGAGGTGATAAGCTCGTCTCCTCTGCCCGTGAGGGAGAGGAGGTTGAGGTCATTACAAAAGAGACGCCTTTCTATGGAGAGGCCGGAGGCCAGGTGGGGGATCGAGGCGTCATCTTTCATGAGAAGTATTCCCTGGAGGTAGCCGATACGCTTAAACCCGTGGAGGATTTGATCGTCCATCAGGTAAGGGTCAAGCGGGGGATGGTAAAAGAGGGGATGGAGGCGAGTTTAAGGGTCGATCCGATACGACGAAGGGCGACGGCTCTCAATCATACGGCAACCCACCTGCTTCAGGCGGTATTGAGAGAGGTCTTGGGAGATCATGTCCGGCAGGCGGGTTCCTTGGTCTCGCCCGATAGATTGAGATTTGACTTTACCCACTTTGCTCCCCTTGAGAAGGAGGACCTCACAAGGATTGAAGCCCTGGTCAACCAAAAGATTCGTGAGAATTTAAAAATCGATACCAAGATTGTGGCCGTTGAAGAAGCGCTTCAGATGGGAGCCATGGCCCTCTTTGGAGAAAAGTACGGAGAGAAGGTAAGGGTCGTCATGGCCTCCGACTTCAGCATGGAACTCTGTGGAGGAACCCATTCGTCAAGAAGTGGAGATATCGGCTTCTTCAAGATCCTGTATGAAATGGGTGTGGCTGCTGGCATAAGGAGGATCGAGGCCTTGACCGGTGAAGCAGCCTATGAACACGTCCGGAGAGAGGAGCAAGAGCTTTCACAGATCGCACAGGCCCTTAAATCCAATCCTGGAGAGGTCTTTCAAAAGCTGGATCGATTGCTTCAAAGACAGAGAGAATTGGAGCGGGAGATGCTCTCCTTACAGGGGAAATTGGGCTATCAAGAGGTCTTGGATCTTCTCTCACAGATCAGAGAAGTGAAAGGGGTGAAGATCTTATCTGCCAAGGTGGATGGTAAGGATCCAAAGCAGATGCGGGATTTTGTCGATCAACTGAAATCGAAGATGGGCTCCGGCATCGTCCTTCTCGGGGGACAGAACCAGAATAAGGTCTCTCTGGTCATGGGTGTAACCTCCGATCTCACAAAGCGTTATAATGCCAGCGAGATGATTAAAAGGATCTCAGTCCATATTGGAGGAACAGGAGGTGGGCGGGCTGATTTTGCCCAGGCGGGAGGGGGTCTGGATAAACTGGATGAGGCACTAAAAGCCATTGAGGATCTTATTTAGACGTTCATCGAAGCAGCAGGGTTTGAAATCCCCCCAACCCCTCTTTAGGAAAGGGGGCGGAAGGGGGGATTTTTTATTTATCCCTCAGTCTTCCCCTCTTAGCGACTGTGTCACAATGGGGCGAATGCTGTGATTGTCATTCTGAATCCCACCTTGGCGGGATGAAGAATCTAATCATTTCAACTGAATCGATCATAGAGATTCTTCGGCTAATGCCTCAGAATGACATTACGACACAGTCTCACAGCGGGGAGAGGCAGGGGTGAGGGGGAGAGGTTTGCCGAAGAGATGACAAAGGTAAAAACGCGATTTGCACCCAGCCCGACCGGAGACTTGCATATTGGGGGGGCGCGGACCGCCATATTTAACTGGTTGTTGGCACGGCATCATCAGGGTATCTTTGTTCTTCGCATTGAGGATACGGATGTGGCCCGCTCCACACAGGAATCGATCCAGGTGATCTTGGATGCCATGGCCTGGTTAGGGATGGATTGGGATGAAGGGCCTTATTATCAGACCCGGCGAGTTCAGACCCACCGGGAGGCCGCAGAGAAGTTGCTCAGGGAAGGGAAAGCCTACCGGTGCTACTGCACGCCAGAAGCGTTAGAGGCAAAACGGGAAGCTGCCTTCAAAGCTGGGATCAAGCCTAAGTATGATCGAACCTGTCTGCATCGAAGGCCTCCCTATCCCGAGGGCTCCTTTGCCATCCGTTTTTTCTCTCCCGATGAAGGAATCACCGTGGTGGAGGATCTGATTCAGGGGCGAGTCGAATTTGACAATACCGAACTCGATGACCTGATCATCCTTAGAAGCGATGGGTTTCCCACCTATAATTTTTCAGTAGTGGTCGATGATGCCACGATGGAAATCACCCACGTCATCCGGGGAAATGACCACTTGAACAACACGCCCCGTCAGATCCAGATTTATCGGGCCCTGGGGTACCCCCTGCCCCAATTCGGTCACGTCTCCATGATCCTGGGTCCGGACAAGAAGAAGCTCTCGAAACGCCACGGGGCCCAGTCGGTCATGGGGTATCAGAAGATGGGTTATCTTCCCCAGGCCGTGGTCAACTACTTGGTCCGCCTGGGATGGGCCTATGGCGACCAGGAGGAGTTTACTCTCGAAGAACTGATAGAAAAATTTAGCCTGGAGGCCGTGGGAAAATCTCCGGCTGCCATTAATCCCGGAAAGCTTGATTGGCTCAATGCCCAGCACATAAAGCGGATGGAATTGGATCACCTGGCAAGAGAGGTTTTGCCCTTTCTTCAGGCCAGAGGGTACTTGACCGTTGAGCCAACAGAACGGGAAATCGGGCTTCTCAAGAAAGCGGTTCAATCTCTACGAGAGAGGACAAAGACACTGGTGGAGATGGCCGACCTCATGGAATTTTACTTCTTACACGAAATTGTCTATGAGGAGAAGGCTTCGGAAAAGTTCCTGAAGAAGGAGACTCTCCCTGTTTTTGAAGAGATCATCCGGTCCCTGGAAAAGGTGGAAATTTTAGATAAAGAAAGTGGTCACCGCCTCATTCAGGAATTGGGAGAGCGTCGCGGAGAACCATTAGTCAAGATCGCACAGCCCGTTCGCGTGGCTTTGACCGGAAAAACAGTGAGCCCTCCCATCGACGAAGTGATGGCGGCCCTTAGGAAGGATGAGGTTGTCGGGCGAATCCAAAGGGCGATCAAATTTATTGAGAGCAAAGCAACGACTCATTAAGCCGAAGGCCACTTATGAGAATCAAGTCTCTTGAGGCGATTGGGTTCAAATCCTTTGTTGATCGCCTCTCTCTTCATTTCCCAGAGGGCATCACAAGTATCGTGGGTCCCAATGGGTGCGGGAAGTCGAATGTCGTGGACGCGGTGATCTGGGCGATTGGAGAGCGGAGCGCAAAACACCTCCGGGGCCGGATGATGGAGGACGTCATCTTTGGTGGCACCGAAGGCAGAAAACCACTGGGCATGGCAGAAGTCAGTCTCACCTTCTCCAATGAGGATGGTTACTCTCCAAAGGGGTATCGAACAGTACAGCGAGATCACCGTCACCCGCCGGTTCTATCGGTCAGGAGAGGGTGAATATTTCATCAACAAAATTCCCTGTCGGTTGAGAGATGTCACCGATCTCTTCCTCGACACAGGGATTGGAGGGAATGGTTACTCCATTGTGGAGCAGGGCCGTGTGGAACAGCCTCATCAATGCCAACCCGCAGGATCGGCGATTTCTGATCGAAGAGGCAGCCGGGATCGCCAAATTCAAGGAGCGCAAAAGACTCGCCCTGATGAAGATGGAATCGGCCCAGCAGAACCTCCTCCGCATTCAGGACATCATCGCCGAGGTGAAACGACAGATCGTTACGCTCGAGCGGCAGGTGAAGCGGGCAGAAGAATATAAGGCCGTCCGGAAGGAGATCCGGGAGATCGAACTCCGCTTTGCCCTTCAGGAATATGGAGAGCTCTCGGAGAAGGGAGAGGCCAGCCGGGGTTATCTCAAGGCCCTTCGGGAGAGAGAAACGGGGATCTCTGCCCAAGTATCCGAGCGGGAGGTCTCCACCGAAGGGATGAGACTCAGGGGATTGGAGGAGGAGGAAAAACTCCGCTCCCTCCAGCAGGAGGCGTTTGAACTGAGCCGAAGGGCTCAACGGCTGGAGAATGAGATCGAACTCTTACGAAGAGAGAAAGAAGGCCTTCAGAAACAGGAGACCCAATGGATCGATGAGGTAAGAGAGACCTTCCGTGCCTGGAGGGGGGCTCATCGTGAGCGAAAGCGGGCCGAGGAGCTTCAGAAGAGACTGGAGGAGGAGTGGCAGCAAAGCGGAATGGGACTGCTGGAGATGGAGTCTCGCTTCCGTGAACTTAAAGAGGGGTATCAGACCCTCCTGGAATCAGTTAGAGGATGAGAAGGGAGGGTTGATCGATATCCTGACTCAACTGACTTCTCTCAGGAACCGTCTCTCCCATCTGGAGGAGAGGAGGGAAGATTTTCAAAAACGGATTCGAGCCCAACAACTCGAATCCGAAAAGACGAAGGCCGGGCTCATCCAGTTGGGAGAGAGCCTGAACGACAGGATTCGAGAGAAGGAACTCGGCCAATCCATCCATTCCATCCTGCAAGAGGAAAAAACGAGATTAGAAAGCGAGACGGAAAAACTGAAGGAGATCTTGGTTCGGAGCCAGTCGGATCGTTTCGAAAAAGAAGAACGATTGAGACAAGACCGCTCTCGTTATCTTTCGCTCAAAGAGCTCCAAGAAAATTTTGAGGGCTACGAAAGAGGAGTGAAGTCCATTCTTATCCGAAAGAAGGAGATTCAGGACCCCTGGAAAGGGATCCTGGGAGCGGTGGCAGATATCCTGGAGCCGGAGCCAAAATATGAGATCTCTTTAGAGGCGGTTCTTGGCCCGCGATTACAGGCCTTGATCATCGAGAGTAAAGAAGAGGGCGTGGAGGCTATTGACTTCCTCCGGAGGGAGTCCTTAGGCCGCGCCCATTTCATTCCAAGAGAGGTTCACGGGAGAGAGATCGAGGTTCAACCGGAGCAGGCCTTTTCAGGGGAAGAAGGGACGCCCACCCCTCTCCTCCGCTTTGTGAAAGTGAGAGAAGATTTCAGTCCCATTGCAACCTTTCTCATCGGGGGCATTGGTGTGGTCGAGTCCCGGGAAGAGGCACTCCATTGGATGGAGAGAGATGGAAGGTTTCATACCATTGTAACCTTAGAAGGAGATATCTTTGAGCGCTCCGGATTCATGTCAGGAGGGAGCAGGGATCAAGGACTGGGGCTGCTCGAGCGACGAAGGGAGATCAGAGAACTGGAAGGAAGGATCGAAGAGGCAGAGAAAGAGTGCCAATCGGTCCTTGAGGAAGAGAGAGTTCTCCAAGGAGAGGTCACCCTTCATGAGGCGCTTTTAGGCCAGAAGCGGAAGGAGATTCAAGAAAAGGAGATCGAATTTCTGCATAGAGAAAAGGATCTGGAGCAGATCGGAAAGGAGATCTCCCAGTCCCAGGAGAAGATGGAAGTCCTTCAATTTGAGGGAAAACAACTCGAGGAAGAAAGCGGAGAGATCGAGAGGGGAAAGCAAGAGACATCGGTACAGATGGAGGGCCAAGAAGGAGTTAAGAAGGATAGGGAAGAGAGGGTCCAATTGCTGAAGCAGCAGGCCGGAACCTTGAGGGAGGAGATCGAACTGCTGGGCCGTGAGATCACCGACAAGAAGGTCTCCCTGGCCTCTCTTGAAGAAAAGCAGAAAGGGATGGAAACCCAACTCGTCCACCTTATCGAAACGCAGAGGACGCTGAAGGAACAGATCCTTAAGCGAGTAAGGGCCATTAAAGAGGGGAGGGGAAAAGACGCCTCCCTTCTCGTGAAGGTCGGTCAGTGGGAAAGGGACCTTGACCAGGTCCTTTCCGAGCATCGGAAAAAAGAGGAAACCGTTTCGGCACAGAAAGAGAAAGTGGATGCCCTCTCCAATGAATGGAAAGAGACAGAAGCCTCTTCCAAATATCTTCGCCATGAGCTTGAGGAGGTCCGGCAGAAGATCCATGAAGAGGAGATCCGGGGTTCCGAGATTCAAATGAGGGTTCAGCACCTCCAGGAATCGATGAAAGAAAGATATGGGGCCCTTCTTTCTGCATCGATCGGAACAGTGGCGGGCGATTTTCCAAGGGAGGAGATGGCCAAGCGGCTGGAGGAGCTAAAGAAGGCCCTGGAAGGATTTGGAGAGGTCAATCTGATGGCCCTTGAGGAATATCAGGAACTCAAAAGCCGGCATGACTTCTTGACCGAGCAGCAGAATGATCTTCAGCAAGCCCTCGATGCCCTGCGAAAGACGATCGTTCGGATCAATCGAACGACGACCAAGCGGTTCTTAGAGACCTTTCATCTCGTCAATGAGAAGTTTAAAGAGGTCTTTGCCCGGCTCTTCAAAGGTGGCCAGGCCAGCCTCATTCTCCTCGATGAACAGGAGCTTGCCACCACAGGAGTGGATATCGTTGCTCAGCCTCCGGGGAAGAAGCTTCAGAATATTGACCTCCTCTCCGGAGGAGAGAAGGCACTGGTGGCGATTGCCCTGCTCTTTGGGCTCTTCATGATTAGACCGACCCCCTTCTGTCTGCTCGATGAGGTCGATGCTCCCTTGGACGATGCCAACATCAATCGCTTCATCGAACTGGTCAAAGATTTTTCAAAATCCTCTCAATTCATCTTCATCACCCACAACAAAAAGACGATGGAAACCGCCGATACCCTTTACGGCATCACCATGGAGACGCCAGGGGTTTCCAAAGTGGTTTCAGTCCGCCTGAACTGATGTGGTCCTGAACCAACGAGAGGACCCCTTGCAACGGCAGGATCCGTTCAGAAGTAGGGATGAGATCAACGCGATCATTTCATGAAACTTTTATTCTAACCGGATGTCTGTAATTGTTGGGGGGAGGTCCGTCTTGTCAAAATAAGAGAAAAAAGTAATGATTATGCGCAAGAAGTCTTCCGGCTCTGGGGGATGGAAGGCCATATTTTTAAGGAGGAAGGGTAAATGTTTGCAGGAAAAACGGTCTGGGAAATATTTCAAATCGGTGGCTTCACGATGTATATCTTGTTGTTTTGTTCTCTCATCTCTGTCACCATTCTTCTCGAAAGGGTGCTCTATTACAGAAAACTATCTAAAGCAGAGAGACCGGAATTTATGATGAAGATAAAGCGGGCTCTAAAGAACGGGAACCTGGAAAGGGCCATGGAGATCTGCAGAGACACGGTTGCTCCCTTTTCGAATGTGGTCTTCTCCGGCCTTGAACTCCATGACCGCCACGGCAATGAGATATCGAATGCGATGGAGCGAGAGATCACCATCGAAACAACAAGATTAGAAAGGTACGTCAGCATCATTGCAACCATTGGAAACACGGCTGTTTACATCGGGCTTTTTGGGACGGTCCTCGGGATCATCCGGGCCTTTCATGACATTGCCGCAGCCGGAGCCGGAGGCATGGCGATTGTCATTGGGGGCGTTGCAGAGGCCCTGGTTTGCACGGCCACGGGGCTCTTCGTGGCGATCCCTGCCGTGATTGCCTACAATTATTTCATGAAAAGGGTGGAACACTTTATCAACGATATGGAGTTGTGCGCTTCGGAATTGATCGACCTGATCGGCGGAGAATAAAATCAGATGAATCGAAAAACGAGAAAGCCCAAAATCATGGCGGAGATTAATATCACGCCCTTTACGGATGTTGTCCTGGTTCTTTTGATCATCTTCATGGTCGCTACGCCCTTTATTTATCAATCCAGCATGAACGTCCAGCTCCCGCAGGCCACGAAATCGGAAGAGACCACCCGGGATATGATCGTTACCATCGACAGACGAGGCGAAGTCTTTCTCGACAATACAAAAATGGATTTAAGTACCTTGAAAATGAAGCTTTTGTCGGCCGTAAGGAGCAAACCCAATACCTCGGTGATCATCAATGGGGATAAAGATGTCAAATACGATTCCGTGATCCAGGTCATGGACATCATCACACAGGCCGGCGTAAAAAACCCGGGGTTAGGAATAGAATTGAAGAAATGAAAAGGTTGCAACAGGAAAGGGAGTCTATCCATCTCCGGATAGATTCTGCTCCACAGGAGAAGGGCCGATTGGTAAAAATAGGGTTTTTCTCGCTCTTTCTTCATTTCGCCCTGGTCCTCTTCCTGATTCTCAGTTTGATGCCGACCTTCACCCCGGGCGGCCACAAAGCTTATCGGGTGACGCTTCGACCCTTTTCGCCTCCAGGAGATGGAAATCCGGCGGGCGGCTCCAATCAGAAAACGCCTGAAGCTCTTTCTGCCCCTTTAAAAACCGAAAAATCAAAGCCCGGTGAAGTTCCCAAACGCAGTGATACCCTTGAAACCAAAAAACCAGATCAGAAAAAGATAGAAAGGGCTGAAAAGGGAGAGGTCTCCGAGCTCACTAAAAGGCAGAAGAAATATGAGCAGGCAAGGGAGGATAAGCTGGTTGAAGGTCTGAAAAAGACTGAGAAAAAAGAAAAAAAAGTTGAAAGAGAAAAAGGCTCTGACAAATCTCTGCAGGAGGCGATCGAAGATATCCATAAGAAGGTGGCCCTCGATGAGCTTCAGAAGAAAGTAGCGCGCCGGAGCGGAGGGGAGAAGGGAACGGCAGAGGGAACATCCTCCTCCCAGGGTTCGGGATCCTCGCCCTCGAGAGGTTCGGCCTTGATTGGGTCCGGGACAGGAACAGGATCCGGGTCAGGAACAGGATCGGGAACGGGTTCGGGCTCAGGAGGCTCACCCTGGGGCTCTTCTTTATTGGAGTCCAAACTGAACGATTACTACAGTATGATCTGGGCAAAGATCAAAGAGGGATGGACCCTTCCTGAAAACCTTCCCAAAGGAAAAGACCGATCTGGAGGCCATCATCGTTGTCATCATCGAAAAAGGAGGAAAGGTTCAGAAATCGTGGTTTGAAAAAAAGTCGGGTAATGCCCTTTATGACCAGATGGCTATGAGGGCGATTAGGAAAGCAGAACCTTTTCCTCCCATCCCAAAGGAATTGGGTGACGACACCCTTGAGATCGGGATCCGTTTTCACCCAGAATAAAAAATGTCTTGACAAAAATTTTTTTTAAGTATTTAATACACTTCAAATTTTCTTTCCTTCACTAAAGATACAATTGGTGTCCACCCAAGCGTCTCGGCGTTCTTAACCCAAAGGTGATTTAACCGCTCTTTCTAAGGGGGAGAGAGAGGTGACATGAAACTTCAAAAAGCCTGGCATTCGAAATGGCACCGCCGGGCTTTATTTTTTTCTTGCCAAAAAATGGAGAAGGAGGTGAGGATATAACAATAGAATTTCATTAAGCAAAAAGAAAAGGAGGTGTATCTATGCCACAGGTTGATGTATCTGCTTACATGGGTGCTTGGTATGTATGGGGTGCAATATTTGTCGGTACGTTTCTCATGACCGTCATTGGGACATGGATCATCGCTAAGAAAGGGAGGTGGGAAGAATGAGTCCACAATATATACCTGTTCCATCGCCAACGACAAGCATGATTGTTTCCGGTGTCATAGCCCTTGGGGTTTTGCTGCTCCTCTCTGCCCTTCTTGGTGTTTTGGGAAAGAAGAAATGGCAATCCTTTGATGAGTATTTGGTCGGTCGTAGAGATATCGGCCCGCTGATCACCGGCGCCGCCCTTTCCGCCTCTTATATTTCCGGCTGGGCCTTCTGCGGGAGCACAGGGATTGTCTATACCCTCGGTTTTTCCGGGATGTGGTTCGCAGGCATCTGGAGTCTTGTCGGCATCATCCCCTGCATCTGGCTTGCAGCGCTTAAGACAAGAGAATTTTCAGTCAAACTTGGAGCAGCCACCGTGCCTGAAACGATCGGGAAGCGCTTTGAGTCCAAAATGCTCCAGACCGTCATCGCCATTTCGATGCTTTTTTTCTTATTTATGTATTCCGTTGGCCAACTGAAAGCTGGAGCAAGCGTCTGGTACGCCCTGACCGGGCTTTCACCCCTCTGGTGCCTTTTGCTTTCCATCTTTATCGCATGGCTCTATATGGCAATGGGCGGATATGTTGGAAACCAGTATGCCATGGCCCTTCAGGGGCTCGTTTTTGCCATTGTTGGGACTCTCATTGGTGTGGTGGCGATCGTACAGAGTGGCGGCTTTTATGAGCTCACCTCCAAGCTGGTGGCCCAGGACCCGAAACTGATGAGCCTGATCAGGCCTGACCTGCCAAAGCTCGGGTTTACGCAGCTCATGTCAAGCATGGTCGGCATTCTCGCAACCCCGGTCATCTTCTTCACCATGGCCACAGGTTTCCCCCATAATGTCAGCCGGTTCCTCGGGATGAGAAAGATGAGCAAGAAAGACTATTTCTGGATGGTGGCGATCGTCTGGCTGTTTACCGGCATTCCCATCATGCTCGACTGCTCGAGCAATGGGCTGGTGGCAAGGATGCTCTATGGTCCCGCAGCTTCTTAAGATTGAGCCCTGGAAGGGAGACCTTGCTGCCCCGATGCTGGCTCATGCCTTGGGCGGATCAGGCATGCTGGCCTTATATACAGCAGGCCTTTTTTCAGCAGCCCTGTCAACCCTGGCAGGGATGGTCTTCATCATGAGCGCCAATATTACAAGGGACGTCATCAAACTCTGGAAGCCAAAGACCTCAGATCAGAGCATGTTGATGCTTGGATACTTCCTGATCGCCCTCTTCCTCTTCCTGCCCTTCTACTGGACACTGGTAAGACCGCCCGAACTGCTCTCGATCTTCATGGGAATGGCTGCCATGGGACTTGGGGCGGTCTTCTTCTTTGTCACCGCGATCTCCTATTACTGGAAACGGGCGACGAAATGGGGAGCTGTCTGCTGTGTCATCTATGGAACCGTCATGACCCTGTATGGCGGATGGGCAGTTCTGTTTAAGAAACAGATCGGCATGGGGACGATGGAGTGGATCCTCGTTCTTGGCTGCATGGCCATCTATTTTGTCGTCAGCCTTGCGACCAAACCGCCTTCGGAGAAAACTATTGGCCTTCTCTTCCCGGCAAAGAAATAGAGAAAAGGAGTATATAAAAGAGGGGGCCTTTTCTTTGGTCCCCTCTTTTTGTTTGTGATCTGCGATCTATAAGATCTTGTCGCTGTGGTGTTATAATGAAGCCAAATTCCCAGGTTACTCCATGTCTGATCCATTACCCCTTGACCAGCTCAAGGATTTTATAAGAACAGTGCCCCCTTTCCATCTCCTCTCAGGAGGTGCGGTTGACGAACTGGTTCGCGGCCTCATCATCGAATATTTTCCGAAGGGAGAGGTCATCTTAACCCCGGAGGGTCCACCGACTCAGTTTCTTTATATGATCCGCACAGGGGGCGTCAGATTCCTTTTGAAAGAAAAGGGAGGACTGGAGAAGGTTTATGACTACCGGGATGAGGGAGACTTCTTTGGCCTCGTTTCACTCCTGAGTGGCGAGGCGTCCCCATTTACCATCATCGCAGAGGAAGATACCCTGTGCTACCTCCTCAAAAAAGAGGCATTCAAGAAGCTTCTCGATACCTATCCCGATATTCTCCTCTATTTCACAGCAGGCCCGAGCAAGGGGTTTAAGCAATTCTATTCGGGTGGCATCACGCCTGAGCCTTTAAATAGCAAAGGACTGGAGGTCGAACAGGTCCTCTTCACGGGCCGCGTCAAAGACGTAATGCATGCGAATGTGCTCACTTGCCCGCCCGACGAGACGATCGTGGGGATCGCCCGTCGAATGACGAACATGGGCATCGGGTCGGTGATTGTGGTTGATGATATAGGAGTGCCCATAGGCATTGTCACTGACGGTGATTTCAGAAGCAAGGTTTTGGCCCCCGGTAGATTGGCCAATGTCCCTGTGATCGATGTCATGAGTCGCCCGGTGAAATTCATTTCTCCCGAGTCGTTCTGCTTTGAAGCGATTCTCTCGATGATCCTCAACAAGATCAAGTATCTTGCGGTCATGGATGGTCTGAAACTGCTCGGGATCATCTCAGAACACGACTTGATGGTTTCTCAGGGAAACAACCCCGTTGCCGTGATCAAGGGCATTCAGCAGGCAACCAGTATCGATGAGGTCGTTGTGATTCGAAAGAACATCGACCGGGCCATGAACGTCATCCTTGAGCACGGAGGGATGGCCAACGATATCTGTGAATTAATTACAACCCTGAACGATACCCTGACTCAAAAGATCATTCTTCTGGCCGAAAAGGATATGCTCAAGGAGGGGTTAGGCCGGCTTCCTGTCCCGTACGCCTGGATCGCCCTTGGAAGTGAGGGCCGACGCGAACAGACGCTGAGGACCGACCAGGATAACGCGATCATCTTTGCCGACGTCCCTCTGGAAAGGGAAAAGGAGGTTCAACGATTCTTTATTGACCTTGCAGGAAGGGTGGTCTCTGGCCTGGAACGGTGTGGGTTCCCCCGCTGCAAGGGAGGGATTATGGCCGTCAATCCGAAGTGGTGCCAGCCCTATCGGGCCTGGGAAGGATACTATCGTCATTGGATTGTCGATTTCGATTACCCTCCGGAAGAGATCCTTCAGACAATGATCTTTTTCGATTTTCGGCCCATCTTTGGGCAGTCCGATTTTTTGACAAGGATCACAGAATTTATCAACGAGTGTCTCAATCAACGGCAGAGCTTTCTCAGAGATATGGCAGAGACCTCGGTCCTTCATGAAACGCCGCTCGGTTTTTTTAAAAGGTTGGTTGTTGAGAAATCAGGAGAGCACAAGAATCATTTGAATCTAAAGATCAATGGATTGACGCCTCTGGTCGATTCAATCCGGACCCTCGCCCTGGATCAGAGGATCTTTGAGACCAACACACTCGATCGTATTTCGGCTCTGGTCGAAAAGGGGATTCTTTCCCACGGAGAGGCAGATAACCTCAGGGATGCCTTTAATGTAATTATGCTCGTGCGAATCCGTCATCATGTGAGCGTAATCAACCGGAGAAAAGAACCCGATAACTATGTCAATCCGGAGGAGCTGAGCATCATCCAGCGGACGATGCTAAAGGAGGCCTTTAAGACGATCGATAAGATGCAACGGATGCTTGAGTTGCGTTACAATATCAGGTAAGCACAAGCTCACAGTCCTGAGGGCAAAAAGTTTTGATTCTTTGCGCTTTGCCCTATGCCGGTAAGTTTCCATGATGAGATTGGTCTGGGTTCGGTTGAAGAAATTTTATTATCTTTATCTCTTACGGCGGAGAAAATTACCAGCCGTCATTAGGAACCATCTCCAGACCTGCTTTCGCCTCGACTTGAGACAACCCGTTCAGGAAACCAATTTTGTGGTCTTTGATACAGAGACCACAGGTCTCCATGCAAAGGGAGGAGACCGGATCGTTTCGATCAGTGCAGTCCGGCTCAAACACGGCCGGATCGACCTCTCCGATACGTTTCATGAGATCATCAATCCCAATCGGAATATTCCTTCAAAGGCTGCGGTCATTCACGGCATTCTTCCAAGAATGGTTGATGGAAAACCGACGTTCGAAGAGGTTCTACCAAACTTTATCGAATACATTGGGTCCTCGATCCTGGTAGCACACCATGCCTGGCTCGATATGACTTTTCTAAACAGAGAAATGGTGCGCCTCTATCATATTTCATTTCAAAACCTGGTTTTGGATACAGCCATCCTGGATCAGGCCTTTCGATCGACGAAAGGCTCCTCCTCCAGTGATACCGTGAAGGTGAATAGCGGCTTGCCGGCGTTGGCAGAGCGTTATCATGTCCATATTGAGGGTCATCATTCTTCTCTTGGCGATACCCTGACCACGGCGCAGATCTTTCAACAGATGATGAAGCAGGCCCAGAAACAGGGTATCCTTTCCCTGAAAGACCTTTTACGTAAGGCCTACCAGCCGGTGAGCTTTGATCCCCAAGAAATGTCATCCATGTAAATCCCTCACCTCGCCCTCTCTCCGGGGATAGCCAAAGATGAGGGGAGGAATATCGAAAAAAAAGCTTGACAATGAAGGCAGTTATGATATTAAAAGCTTCTAATGGTGAAACTATTCACATTTTAAATCGGCTTCTTTTTGATTTTGAGGGGGAATAATACATAAGGAGGGGAAAAAATGAAGTATTGGGATGAAAAATTCGAAACAATGCCTGAAGAGGAGATGAAGAAGTTTCAGCTGGAGCAATTAAGGAAAAGACTTAAGTGGGTTTATGAAAGGGTCTCTTTTTATAGGAATAAGTTTGATGAGAAAGGGATAAAGCCTGAAGATCTCCATACCCTTGAAGACCTTTCCAAGTTTCCCTTTACCGTCAAGACCGATCTGAGAGACAATTACCCTTTTGGCCTCTGTGCCGTGCCCTTGGCCGAGGTGGTCCGAATTCATGCCTCTTCCGGAACGACGGGAAAACCGATCACCGGACCGTACACACCAAATGATCTGGACCAGTGGACCGAATGCATGGCCCGTTCCCTCTATGCACACGGGGTCCGATCGAATGACATCTGCCAGAATTCCTACGGGATGGGGCTCTTCACCGGAGGGTTGGGCTTCCATCAGGGTGCAACACGGATCGGCGCTGCGGTCATTCCCATCTCATCCGGACAGACAGAGCGTCAGATCATCATTATGAAAGATTTTGGTACCACCGTCCTCTTCTCTACCCCAACCTATGCGCTGACGATTGCGGAGAGGGCTAAAGAGATGGGCGTCAAGCTGAGAGACTTACCCCTTCGAATCGGTAGCTTCGGTGCCGAGCCATGGACGATCGAGATGAGAAAGGAGATTGAGCAGCGAATGGGGATCAAGGCCATGGAGTGTTACGGATTGACCGAATTTGGGGGTCCGGGCACTGGCTTCGATTGTGTCGAGCAGAACGGTCTCCATCTTAATGAAGACCACTTCATTGCAGAAGTCATTGATCCCGTGACGGAAGAAATCCTTCCTGTGGGAACAAAAGGCGAACTCGTCTTCACCGCCATTCAACGAGAGGCCATGCCTCTGATTCGTTACCGAACCCGGGACATCACCACCCTGCGGAGGGAAAAGTGTCCGTGTGGCAGAACGCTCCTCAAAATGGACAAGATCTATGGCCGGAGTGATGACATGCTCATTATCGGCGGCGTCAATGTCTTCCCGTCTCAAATTGAGAGCATCCTTTTAGAAATCCCAGAGGTCGAACCTCAATATGTGATCATTGTCAGGAAGAAGGGCTATCTCGATCAACTCCATGCCGATGTGGAAGCGAAGAAGGAGGTCTATGATTTAGGGCCCCAGAAAATCTCTGAGGTTGAAAAGATGATCGAAGGGAAGATGCGGGGGATCATCGGGATCGGGATGAAGATCCGGCTGGTACCGCCGAAGTCGATCACACGAAGTGAAGGCAAGGCGAAGAGGGTCTTTGACGAACGAAAACTGTAATCTTGAAAGGGGAAGGGAGTGGGTGAGGGAAATTTCGAGCATCTTTGGTTAGAATTGAGTAAAGCGGTTTGAAGTCAGGAAGATGTACTAAAATGTTTTTTGTGTTGGGTATCGACATTGGCTCAGCCTCATCAAAAGGAATCGCCCTCGGTGAGCAGGGACCTCTGGGTTCATTTGAGTGCCCTTCAGGGGGGGATTTCAGGCTTACGGCAGATAGGATAAGAAAGGAGTTACTTTCCCAGGCTGGAATATCAGCAAGGAATATATCTCGAACCATTGCTACCGGATATGGGTCAAAATTGGTGACCTTCGCAGATGGGGTTCGGCCGGACATCGTTTGTCATGGAAAGGGCGTTTCTTCTCTTCTCCCCTCTGCGAGAACGGTTATTGATACCGGCGATCTTTATACAAGGGTCCTCCGCATCGATGACAAGGGAAGTGTACACCATTTTTTGATGAGTGGAAAGTGTGCCGGAGGCAGCGGTAGAATTCTGCAGGTCATTGCAAAGGTTCTCCAGGTCAAGGTGGAAGAGATAGGTGAACTGTCTCTGAAGTCCAAGAAGAGAGTCGATTTTAACACGGGATGCGCCGTGTTTGCGGAGTCGGAGGCAATATCCCGGATCTCTGAAGAGGTCAAAAAAGAGGACCTTCTGGCAGGCATCCACAGGTCTCTTGCAGCCCAGATCAACAGTTTAGCGGAGAGAATAGGTGTTGAACAGGATATGACCATGGTGGGCGGCGGTGCGAGAGATGCGGGTCTTGTTCAGGCATTAAAGGAAATCAGAGGTCATGATATCCTCGTGCCTCAGAGGCCGCACATGACGGCCGCGTTGGGTGCGGCAGTCGTTGCTATGGGCAGCTTAGGGCGATAAGACTGAAACAAAAGCCCCTTGATATGACACAAGGAGTAAGGCCGATGAATGGAACACAGAATAACGTTTTAAACACGGTAGAAAAACATTACAAGGATTACGGCTTCAGGGCAAGGGAACTGAAGGCTGAAGGGAAAAAGATCATCGGCTATATCTGCTCCATGGTCCCTTTGGAAATCATTACCGCAGCAGGCTGTATCCCTTTTCGGGTGAGAGGAGATATCCACGAGCCTATTACGACGGGGGATACACTCCTGGAAACGATCGTCTGCCCCTATTACCGCAGTTGCTTCGACCTCACGGCAAAACAAAAATATGAATTTCTCTCCGGTCTGGTGATCCCCCACGGCTGTGATAGCATGGTGAGGAGCTATAGTGTCTGGAGTTATGCCCTGCCGTTTCCTTATTTCCATTTTGTCAACATCCCGAGCGTCTGTGGAGAATCCTCCTTTGAATTCCTTAATGCGGAGTTAAACACGTTCAGAAAGAGTCTGGAGAAATTTGTCGGGAGGGCGATCACCGATGAAGATCTGGCTCAAGCCATTCGGGCCCATAATGAAAACAGGGACAAGGTGAGAGGCCTCTATGAATTCAGAAAAGCCGATCCACCCCTCATCTCCGGCACGGAATTGACAAGGGTGCTGACGGTCGGCTCAAGTTTACCCATGGGTGAAGCCAATGCCCTGTTTGACCAGGTTTTGGCGGAAATTGGCCGAAGGGAGAAATCCCCGATTAATAAAGGCCCCCGCATCTTCATCGACGGTGCCTGTCTCGATAACATCGAACTGATTAAGCTTGTGGAAGAGATCGGAGGAAACGTGGTGGCCGATACCATCTGCAATGGCACCCGGGATTATTTTCCCCGGACCGATGAAGGAGGAGATCCCATCGATGCGCTTTCCCATCGGTATCTGGGTAAGATCAACTGCCCCAAGACCTACAGGGAAAACAAGGCCGGCACCTTTCGGGGAGATGTGGAGTCTCGATTTGGTGACATCGGAACCTATGCCAAGGAATTCAAGGTGGACGGCGCTATCCTTTATGTTTACAAATATTGCGATCCCTTTGGCTTTGAGGTTCCCGCAAGAAAAGCCTATTATCAGTCTATTCAGGTCCCCCTTCTTCATCTGGAGGATGTCTATTCTGCGGGTACGATGGGTCAACTCAAAACCAGGATCCAGGCCTTTCTGGAGATGATCGGCTGATGGGAATGATTATTTAAAAATGCAAAATGGAGATCAAATATATTTGAATTCTTAAGACTTGTCATCCTGAACTTGTTTCAGGATCTCACTCCGTGGACAAACCGAGATGCTGAACCAAGTTCAGCAGGGCACAATTTCTTTGCAAACGGTAGGGACAAAATTTGAGACTTTACCGCCTATTCAAATTCCAGATGGATTTCCATTTTTCAATTTGAATTTTACATTTTTCATTTTGCAATGAGTCGTTTCAAAGGAGGGTTTAGACAATGGCTGATGTGCAGAAAGAGGCAAAGCCGAAAAAGAGGATGACGGCCACTCAGGCGGCCGCTTCCATCGGCCCCATGGTCAAAGAATTTATTACGGGCACCCTCCGGGCACGGGCAGAGGGGAAACAGAAACTCGCTTACACCTTTATCGTCTGCCATCATGAAGAGATCTTGCGCGCCATGGATGTCCTCCCTTTGTGGACAGAGAATTTTGCGGGGATCTGCGGGGCCAAGAGGGATTCGGAGAGGTTCCTTCAACGAGCGGAATCGCTCGGCCTCTCCCGTTCTCTGTGCACCTATGCCCTTTGCGGGATCGGATTTGACCAATGGAGGGAGGAGTTGGGTCAAATGCCCCCGGATTCTCCATGGGGCGGGCAGGCAAGGCCTGATTTTATGATTTCCAGCGGACAGATTCTCTGTGACCCGAGAGCGAAGTGGTACCAGGCTTCTCAGCAATTCATGCCGGATGTCCCGATCTACAATATCGACCTTCCCTATCCCATGTTTGAGAAGGACCGGGACCACCGGGACGTCTGGGATTATTACCACAAGTACATTGTCAAACAGTTACGAGGACTGGTGGCCTTCGTCGAAGAGCAGACGGGGAAGAAGATGGATTATGATCGCCTGAGAGAGTTGGTCGATCTGAGCGATCGGACCTGGAATCTGGTCGATGAAACCTATAAGCTCCGGCGGGCAGTCCCTTCCCCCATGGGGACAGGCGACGCCATGAATACCATGGTTCCCCTCTGTTTTATGATGGCCACACAGACGGCGTACGATTTCTTCGTGAACCTCAAAAAGGAACTAGAGGATAAGATCGTGAAGGGTGAAGGAGAGGTCCAGGAAGAGAAGTACAGGCTCATGTGGGGTGGCGGATTGCCCTCCTGGTTTGCCCTGACCGATTTCAACTACTTCAATAGCAAGGGAGCTTCTTTCCCCGTGGAGACAACCTATCGAATGGTTGCGCCTCTTTACGAAATGGATATCCCGGAGGCCAGAGATCCCATCGAGCACCTGGCATGGAGGTGGCTCGGATACTGGACCTTCTGGTATGATAAGGCAAGGAAACGGCCGGGATCAGAGCCGGATGTTGAACGTTTGATCAACTGGATCGAAGAATACAAGATCGATGGGATTGTGATGCATGAGGCCTTCTCATGTCGAACCTGGCACGTGGGCCTCATCTGGCAGCTCCGCCAACTGGCAAAAATATATAAACCCATCCCCATGTTTGTGATGGGAAAAGACGGAAAGAAGGAAAAAGTCTACCGGGAACTTCCCTCCCTCATTTTGGAAAGTGACATCATCGATATTACCTCCTATTCAGAAGTAGACACAAGAAACAAGATCGACGCCTTCATCGAGACTCTGGAATCGAATCGAATCAACAAGGCCGCGTAACCGTATGGCAAGAGATCCTTTCAAAGAATCCCCGATCCCCCGTTGGGTTAAAGGGTTAAAGGGGGGCCGGGAGGGATTTCATGACCAAAACAATCCCAACGTACTTTGCGGGCATTGATGTCGGGTCCACAATGACTAAGGCGGTGATCCTGAATGGCGGGGTCATCGCCTCGATCACAGGACCTACAGGCCCAGAGCAGCGCCGTCTCGCCAATCAGGTGATGGAAGAGGTGCTCAGAAGGGCCGACCTTTCTTTCCAGGCGATCACCTACATTGTCTCGACAGGCTACGGAAGGATCAATGTCCCCTTTACCGATAAGCAGTTCACAGAAATTACCTGCCACGCCAAGGGGATCGCCAGTCTTTTCCCTGAAGCGAGGACGATCATTGATATCGGAGGGCAGGATGTCAAGGCCATCAGGATAGACGCCACAGGCAAGACCGCCGATTTCGTGATGAATGACAAGTGTGCGGCCGGAAGTGGTCGATTCATCGAAGTGATCGCCGATACCCTGGGCATCCCGTTGGATCAGGTTGGAGAACTATCTCTCCAGAGCAAGAATCCTGCGCAGATAAGTAGTATCTGTACCATATGGGCTCAGCAAGAGGTTGCCGCCAGCTTAGCGGAAGGGGTACCCATTCCAGACCTGCTTGCAGGGGTCCATCAATCCCTGGCAGACAGGATCTGCAGAATGGTCAACCGGCTAAGGGTGGAAGAGGCCATCGTCGTGACGGGCGGAGGTGCCAAGAACAGAGGACTGCTCAAGGCCCTATCAGAGCAATTGGGCCATGAAATTTTTACGCCTGAGGAACCTTTGATCACCGGAGCCCTTGGCGCCGCCCTCCTTGGAAAAGAGATCGTGGAAAAGGCCAGACAGAACAACATCCCCCTCAAAACAAAAGACCGGATCTTAGAAGAAATTGAAATCCTGTAATATCATTTCCTCCACTTGGACATACCTTTTCCCCTCCCTCCTGCTCTGTTGAAGAGACTCGAGAGATAACATAGATTTCGGTCATTTCAAGGCTGCGCAGCCCACCCAATGCGAACCCTTTCTTTTTCGAAGCTTCGATCGCATTCGGAGCCTTCTCCCTCCTTTTGCCCCTCTCATATCTCCCTCGTCTCCTGTCTGGGAGGAGAGCATGTCCATTTTTTTCTTGCAAACCGCTTGGGACTTTGAGATAAAATGGGATGAGATCGGTGTGAAAGGGGACCCTTATGAAAGGAAAGAGATGGATGGTGGGGATGATCGTGTACTGTTTAGGTCTGGCTTTGATTTCTGGGGAAGCCCTGGCTCAGGACCAATCGATCAGGATCGGGGTCCTCTTTGTCATGTCCGGGCCGATGGGAGGCTATGGGAAGCACGGGAAGCAGGCCGTCGAGCTTGCCATGGACGAGATCAACGCTCAAGGAGGACCATGCCGTGGTTGAGGATGTTATCTGGGGAGAAGCGATCTACAGCCCTCAGTATGGGTTTGCAATCCTGAAGGACATCCAGTCGATCCAGGCTGAACAAATCTGCCGGACCCCGGAGGAATTGAAGGAGGTCCGCTCAAACTACGAGAAGCGGGTCAAAGAGAAAAAATGAATGCGAACAAAAGGGACAACCCATGTTCAGCTACAAACCGCGCCGAATAGAGAGTTATCCCTCGTTTTATTTATGATAGCGAAAATGTGAGGCTAATTCCCCGCGGTGATGCTCACCCGCTCGGTCAGGTGACTGTAGCCAGTCCGGCCGCCACCCGTCTTGACCCGTACCTGCACGGTCCCTCCGGAGATGTAGTTACCAGGATTGTTCACATTGAACTGGACCGTACTGTCCAGGGGAGTCAGCGCGCTACTGCTCTTCAGTTCCCACTTTCCTCGGGCATAGTTATAGAGGGAGATGCTCTGGGGCTGGCTGCCCGCGCTGACCTTGCCCTCAACCGTCACGCTCAAGGACGAAAGGCCCGTCAGCCCGGTAGCGAACGAATAGGTAACCTGTTCAGTCTGCTTGCTGCCGGACTTCGCCGACGCAACTACCAGGTAGGCGTCATCTGACGCATGGACGCTGACGTGGTTGCCGGATTGGAGGACGCCGATGTTTACATCTGCCGACGTGCAAGTGAACTCCAGCGGTCCTGCCGAAGTAACGGTGATGTAGTTGATCTTCGTCTCCATATCCGAGTCCCTTGTGTTCGATACCGTCAGGCTCACCGAATAAGTGCCCGGGCTGGTGTACGGATGGCTGGGATGCTGTGCAGTCGAGGTAGCGCCATCGCTGAAGTCCCAACTCCACGAATTTGGATTTCCGGTCGAGCGGTCGGTGAAGGCGACTGTCAACGGCGCTTTGCCAGACGTGGGATTGGCAGAGAAGTCAGAAACTGGCGGGGAAAGGTGGGAGAGAGTAATGGTATCAAAGACGTTCCCATCGTTGTGAATCGCTCGAAACGTGGCTGTTGTGCCATTGATGTCAATGGTGCAGTGATGATAGGTTGCCTCCGCGTATTGCTGATAGGAGTTGGGGGTCAGGTTCGGACTATAGAGCGGGGCGCCCCCGCCCCCTGTCACGATGTAGTACACCCCATCCTTGTAACTCCGTTCGTAATGGTGATCGTGGCCGTTGAACACCATATCCACGCCATAGGTCGTATAGAGAGGAACAAGGTAGGCCTGGACGTTCAGTTCGCTGCCATGACTGCCAGAGCTATACGCTGGATGATGGTGCACAATAAAGATCCATTCAGCCGCGGTCGTCTGCAGCTCATTCACCAGCCAGTTGTACTGTGCGCTACTGGGTAAGTAGCTTGTGTCCGTGTCGAGGACGATGAAACGGACACTGCCGTAATCGAATGAATACCAGCGCTCATTGTAGTCGCCGCCGCCGTTGGGCAGGTCGAAATAGGTGTAATACAGGAGCGAGTTGTTCTCATGGTTTCCGAGACTCGGAAAAAGCGGGGTTTTAGTCAGCAGGGACGCGATCGGGTTAAAGAACTCGGTTTGCCAATAACTATCAATTGTCCCATTGGAAGTCAGATCGCCGGTGTGGAGCACGAACCGGGGGGCGCTTGTAGTGATCGCCTCCACCACTGCTGAGTGAATTGTGGGTTGGGAACGTGAATCACCGTAGACTGCAAAGCGAAAAGGCGTTCCCGCCGTCACCGCAGTCCGAAAGGGATTGTCGCCACTTGACACGCTCTGCGCACCGGTGTTAGAGGTTACGCGGTAGTGGTACAACGTGTTCGGGTTGAGACCTGTAACGTTTATCTCATGGATCTGCTTCAGGGCTGCATCGTAGACATATTGTGTGTATCCCGAGGTCAGGCCGAAGTCTACCCGGGAATCACCCGGCTCTGTGGTCTGCCACATGATGACCATGCTGGTGGGGGTTACGTTCTGCAGATACGGTCCCTTTGTGACAGAGACCGCTGCATCCGCTGCAGAGACTGTTCCCAGGACTGTCAGCAACAGTATGATGGCCCATAATGGGAAATAGGTAGCACGTTTCATTGCTCTAATCCTCCCTGGTTTGAGTTGGGTTAGTATCCTCATTTTCTGATACTCGTGCAAGGGGCTGCAAGTTTTAGACCATTTCCGGACAGAGAGAGGCAAAAGGTGTCAGATGGTTTTGCCTGAGAAATTAAATAATTACCATCAGCATGACTGGCTGATTGAATCAAAACCCGAACAAATGGCCCCCGAATTTGACAAAATGACAAAATCTGGACATTTATTTTTAAGATATAAATGTCAATCTATAACGAGATCGCCTTCCACGTATTCCCGTTACTCCCTCTATTGTTTTTCGGTATAGAGTTTATTCCGATCGAAACGGATTTTTATAAGATCTTCCGCGTCGCCTCTCCTAAAGGCCAATGGCCTTGCCATAGACGCGCAGCAGGCGGTTGGCCACCGAGTGGAACGTGCCACCCCAGACGCGGCCGGCTTGGGCAGCGGTCTCGGGCCGGGCAATGCGCACGATGCCATTGGCCCGCCGGATCATCTCCCCGGCGGCGCGGTGGGTGAAGGTGAGCAGCATGATGCGGGCCGGGTCGATGCCCCTACAGACCAGGCAAGCGACGCGGTAGGCAAGCGTCTTAGTCTTGCCCGTGCCGGCGACGACGAGGACAGGCCTGTCGCCCGCTGTAGCCGCCACCCCCTGCTGTGCCACCCCCGATTAAGAATGGACCCACCTTAGCGATATAAGTGGATCCACCCCGAAGTTGCATGTTTTTGAGTTTGAGAGGAGATAAAGACCGGTTTAGAGACCCACCCCGATGTTGTTGTTTCCGTCTGCCCTGTGTAGATCATCATGAAGCGATGAACGTGGAGCGACTGAGGACGGAAGAGAAGGCAGCGGGAAGCAGGAGCTACGTTTTTGATTTTGTTTTCTTTGCCTGAGTGTTGAGTTTTTTTGATTCGTGCATTCTCCAGCTGGGACCCTGGATATGGAGGAGGATAGAATGATGCACCATGCGATCTACAATGGCGGTGGTGACAACGGGGTCTCCGAGGTAATCGCCGAGGTCCGTGAAGTCGATGTTCGTTGTGAGAAGTGTCGAACCCTTGCAATAACGGCCGTCGATGACCTTGAAGAACAGAGAGGCATTTTTAGTGTCTTGCTGCTCGATCCGGTCAAAGCCTAATTCATCGATGAGGAGGATATTGGGGGAGGTGTATTGTTTTAGCTTTTGGTGGAAGCTCTGATCGGCGCGGCTTGCCATTAGCTCCGTGAGCATGTCAGCAGCGGTGGTATAGCGGCAGCGATAGAGGTGTCGGCATCCGATGAGAAGCAAGGCCTTGGCAATATGGCTTTTTCCGGTGCCGGAGTTGCCTGCAATCACAAGCCCCTGCTTACGCCCGACAAAGTCCAGTTTCGCGATCTCCAGGACCTGTGCTTTGTCCACCCCGGACTGGAACCCAAAGTCGAAGTCCGAGAGGAGCTTGCGGTCAGGGAGGCGAGAGTCCTTGATCCTTCGCTCTATCCTTCGTTGGATCCGGGCGTTTGCCTCGATGGCAAGCAGCCGTTCAAGGAGCTCGGTGGGGGGCAGTGCTTGTTGTGCAGCATGGGCAAGCTCCTGGTCAAGGACCTTCTGTATTCCCAGAAGCTTCAGGGTCTCGAGATGTTGCCTGATCCTGGTCAGGGTTTCCTCCGGCATGGTCTTGGTCCTCTCTGAGCAGCTCGCTGTATTGATCCAGGGGCCGCTGCATGATTTTGGGCAGGGCCTTTTGAAGCTCCTGCCGTGCTCGTTCGTTTCGTGCGGACTCCAGGGTGCGCGGGGAGTGCCTGGCCCAGTATCGCTCGATGGCTTTTCCCTCAAAGGCCTGATACCGGATGGCGTGTTCGATCGCCCTGTGGATATCCTCACTTTGGTAGTGTTCCTTCATGCGCAGGATGTATCGGGCATGGAACCCGCAGTTTCGAGGATGTCTTTGGGTTAACCCCTTGAGAATCGCCTCAGCAAACCCTCCCAGTTCCAAAAAGGCTTCACGGACCGGCTCCAGACCGTAGCGTTTCTTTTGGGTCTTAAAGTGATCGGGGTTTTTTCCTTTGCCAAGCCCTGCGGGATTGTTGATGCCGGGCGATGAGCTCAATCTCGGGGGTGTAGATCAGGATCTCGTGCTCCGTTGCCTTAAGGCTCAGAATGTCTGCGATGTTACCGGAGGGGACGGATAGTGGTCCGTGTTAAACTCAATGAACCCGTCTGGCCCACAGACCCGCAGGGCCACTTCGGAGCTGTCATAGGGATGATGCGGCAGGGGCTGAAGCGTTTCCTGGGAAAAGAGCTCCAGGGGGAGCGTGCCGGGTCGTGTCGTGGATATGTAGATCGGACCTCTCTTTGAGCCACCACCGTGCTCTGGACTTAGGTTTTCGAGGTCCTGAAAGTCTCTTCCACCCAGCAGGTTGCCTTCCACATATTGGAACGGCGCCTCAATTTTCCCCTTGGTTTCTGGCCGTCCCTGTTGACACGCAATGGGCTTACACTGATAATGCGTGATAAAGGCGGTGAAGCGGGATTGAAGACCGGCCTTCCGCATTCCCATCGGAGCACCACCGTCTTTTCGTTATCATAAAGACATTCCCTGGGCACTCCCTCAAATATGGAAGGCACTGATGTCTTCGGATCAGGCTATAGAAGTCATGGCGTATCGTAAAGTCGATGTATTGACGCCTGGAGAAGCCCAGGATATAGGAGAAACACTGCACCTGGCACTTGCCGGTACGGGTGAAGGGGATCGTATAGGGGCTCCAATCCATCTGACCCTGTTCCGGTTCGTCTCAAACCGTATCACCGGCTCTCGATCAGGCGCCCGCAGTTTTTTGAGCCGTTCTCTCAGAATGCTGATGCCCCCAGGATAGCCCGCTTCCTTCAACTCCTCGTGATCCGAGGGCCGTGATCTTGGGGTATTTCTTCAGTAGTTTCTTAATCTCCGGGTCGAATCCGTCAAGCTTGCTCGTCCGCTTCAGCCTTTTTGTCAATACATCATGACCGCTATCCCGTCTCTGTGCATGGGCCCGAGAATTCTCCTTACCGTGTTGCGCCCTAAATGAAACTGTCTGCTTAACTCACGGATCGACCCCCCTTCGTGATGCATCAGGATCAAGGTGTGTTCAAGCTCTTGACGGTTGCGTAGGAACTTCATGGGTCTGCCCTCAGGGTCTTGACCACCTCTTTGGCAGAGCCAATCGCCAGATTTATGAGTGAGTCAAGACCCCTTCTTTTTTCGGGGCTGCACTTGCTAAACCCTTCCCAAACGGTTTGGCAGATCTCGTGGAGCGATAGAAGTTTGGCCCCCAACCCCCGTGTCTTAACCTCGTCCCTGTTCCACAACCTCCCATGGACTGGCCAGAATCGCCGAATACTCCCATCCCGGACGGCTCAACAAATATCCGATCAACTTCGCCGCCTCCCG